>NZ_JBFAYE010000054.1:0-1007 GCF_040681145.1 Actinoplanes sp. NPDC051861 | reverse complement strand
TCGTAACCGACGTAACCGGGAGGGGCACCCACCAGACGCGACACCGTGTACCGGTCGTGGAACTCCGACATGTCCAGCTGGATCAGCGCGTCCTCCGAGCCGAACAGGAACTCCGCCAGGGCCTTGGACAGCTCGGTCTTACCCACCCCGGACGGACCGGCGAAGATGAACGAACCGGACGGCCGCTTCGGGTCCTTCAACCCGGCCCTGGTGCGCCGGATCGCCTTGGACACCGCCTGCACGGCGTCCTCCTGCCCGATCACCCGCTTGTGCAGCTCGTCTTCCATCCGCAGCAGCCGAGAGGTCTCCTCCTCGGTCAGCTTGTACACCGGAATACCGGTCCAGTTCCCCAGCACCTCGGCGATCTGCTCGTCGTCGACCTCCGACACCACATCGAGGTCGCCGGCCTTCCACTCCTTCTCCCGCTGCGCCTTCTGACCCAGCAGCTGCTTCTCCTTGTCGCGCAGCTGCGCGGCCCGCTCGAAGTCCTGCGCGTCGATCGCGGACTCCTTGTCCCGGCGCACCTGAGCGATCCGCTCATCGAAATCACGCAGGTCCGGCGGCGCGGTCATCCGGCGGATCCGCATCCGCGCCCCCGCCTCGTCGATCAGGTCGATCGCCTTGTCCGGCAGGAACCGATCCGAAATGTACCGGTCCGCCAGAGTGGCGGCCGCGACCAGCGCGGCATCGGTGATGCTGATCCGGTGGTGCGCCTCATACCGGTCCCGCAGACCCTTGAGGATCTCGATCGTGTGGGCCAGCGACGGCTCACCGACCTGGATCGGCTGGAACCGCCGCTCCAATGCGGCGTCCTTCTCCAGGTGCTTACGGTACTCATCCAGCGTCGTGGCGCCGATGGTCTGCAGCTCACCCCGCGCCAGCATCGGCTTCAAAATGCTCGCGGCGTCGATTGCGCCCTCGGCGGCACCCGCACCCACCAGGGTGTGGATCTCGTCGATGAACAGGATGATGTCACCACGCGTGCGGATCTCCTTGAGCACCTTCTT
>NZ_JBFAYE010000053.1:0-1060 GCF_040681145.1 Actinoplanes sp. NPDC051861 | reverse complement strand
GGATGCTCTCCTGTTTGTCAAGCGGCGGTTCGAGGTTTTGACCGGCGGGGTGGCGGGGTCGGCTGGCCGGGATTGAGCAGGTAGTAGATCTCGCGGGCGAGGTAACGTTTGAGGCATCGGATGATTTCGAGCTTGGAGTGCCCTTCGGCGGTCTTCTTCGCGACGTAGGCCTGAGTTTTCGGGTCCATGCGTAGGCGGCTGACGACGGCCAGGTGCAGGGCCCGGTTTGCTTGCCGGTCGCCGCCACGGTTGAGTCGGTGGCGTTTGGTCATGCCGGAGGACGCAGGCAAGGGTGCGACGCCGCAGAGCATCGCGAACGCGGCTTCGCTTTTCATCCGGTCTGCGTTGTCGCCGGCGGTGACCAGCATCTGTCCGGCGACCTCGATGCCGATCCCGACCCGGGCCAGCAGGTCGGGTGCCAGGGCTTCGACGATGGGGTTGATCAGTTCGTCGAGGTCGGCGATCTCGTCGGAAAGCTCGAGATAACGGCGGGCCAGCGACTTGAGCGCGACGCGGTAGGCGGTGACCGGGTCGGTTGCGTTGGACACGTCCGGGCGCCAGGCGGCCAGGGTGCGGATCAGCTGCATGCGGGTGAGGTTGCGGACCTGGTCGCGTGTCTCCTCGGGACACGACACGATCGTCATGCGCAACAGCTGCAGGGTGCTGCGGCGCTCGCGGACGGCGTGGGCCCGGGCGACCCGAAGGACTCGTAGCGCTTCGACGGCGCCGTCTTTCGACTTCGGGGTGACGGTGCGTCGCTGGTGCAGGGCGGCTCGGGCGGCGCTGATCGCGTCGAGGTCGTCGTCCTTGCCCTTGCGGCGGCGGTCGGAGCGGTCGGGCCGGTCGACCTCGAGGATGGTGATGCCGGCCGCGGCGAGGTGACGGGTCAGGCCGGCGCCGTAGGAGCCGGTGCCCTCGACGCCGATGCGGACCAACTCACCGAACCCGCTGATCCAGGCCAGCATGGCCCGATAGCCGGCTCGGGTGGTGGAGAAGCTGTGGGTGCCCAGCACAGTCTCGGACGCGTCGATCACCGCGGCGACATGGAGATCTTTGTGGG
>NZ_JBFAYE010000052.1:0-1084 GCF_040681145.1 Actinoplanes sp. NPDC051861 | reverse complement strand
TGTTGTGACCGAAGACGTTGTTCACACGGCCAGTCGAGTGATCGGTGGGTGTCCTCCGAGGGCTGAGTGGCTGCGTGCAGTGTTGTAGTAGTCGAGCCAGGTGTCCAGGGCCTGGGTGCGGTGCTGGTTGCTGTTCCAGGCCCGGGCGTAGGCCCACTCTGTCTGCAGGGTGCGGTTGAACCGTTCGGCTTTGCCGTTGGTCCAGGGCCGGCCGGGCTGGATGAATCGGCGAGCGATGTCCAATTGCTGGCATGCGGTGATCCAGGCCTGGCCGATGCGGTAGCTCTTGGCGTTGTCGGTCAGCACCCGCTGCACGAGTACGCCTCGTTCTGCGAACCAGGCCGCGGCGCGGGTCAGGAAACCGGCACAGGTGCCGGTCCTCTCGTCGTCGAGGACTTCGGCGTA
This sequence comes from Actinoplanes sp. NPDC051861, assembly GCF_040681145.1. Classification (NCBI taxonomy): domain Bacteria; kingdom Bacillati; phylum Actinomycetota; class Actinomycetes; order Micromonosporales; family Micromonosporaceae; genus Actinoplanes; species Actinoplanes sp. NPDC051861. The sequence continues at coordinate 679 of NZ_JBFAYE010000052.1, read as the reverse complement.
GGCCAGCCGGGAGTGGTCGTCGACGGCGACGTGTACGAAGTCGAAACCGATACCCCGCCCGCGGACCTGCTCGCTGCGCCCGTGCAAGCGCCAGCCGCCGCCGTCCGGCACCCGGCCGAGTTTCTTAACGTCCACGTGCAGCAATTCACCCGGATGCTCACGTTCGTAGCGGCGCTCGCTGTGCCTGCGCCCGCGCAGCAACTCGCCGGTGAGCCGGTCGACATCGGCCAGCCGCGGCAATCCGGCCCGGTGGATCACCGCACCGATGGTCGAGGCCGGCAGGCCCAGCATGCCGGCCAGGCGCACCGGACCGGCATGCTCGGCAACCCGGGCCGCGACGATCCGCGCGGTCAGCTCCGGCGACGTCAGCCGGGCAAGCCGGTGTGGCCGCGAACAGCGATCCACCAAACCTTGCTCACCCTCGGCGCGGAACCGGCGTACCCACTTGTACACGGTCTGCCGGCTGACCCCCAGTTGCTTAGCCACCTCACCCGGGCGATGCCCGGCCAAGACACGCTCAACGAGCAACCTACGGGCATAAACCGTCGTACGGGCGTTAGCGTGTCCCACCGAGACCTCCGGATTAGAACGGCGACGTCAAGCACCGCCACTCCTTCCGGAGGTCTCCTCTCTGATCAAGGCACCACGCCGAACGTCAACAACCTCCGTGGTCAGTACA
>NZ_JBFAYE010000051.1:0-1118 GCF_040681145.1 Actinoplanes sp. NPDC051861 | reverse complement strand
ATCGTCAAGGGTGAGGTGCCCGAGACGCTCAAGGACAAGCAGCTCTACACCCTGGACCTGGGTGCTCTGGTGGCCGGTTCGCGGTATCGCGGTGATTTCGAGGAGCGCTTGAAGAAGGTGCTCAAGGAGATCCGCACGCGTGGTGACATCATCCTGTTCATCGACGAGATCCACACCCTGGTGGGTGCGGGTGCCGCCGAGGGCGCGATCGATGCGGCTTCGATTTTGAAGCCGATGTTGGCGCGGGGTGAGCTGCAGACCATCGGCGCGACGACGCTGGATGAGTACCGTAAGCATCTGGAGAAGGACGCCGCGTTGGAGCGGCGGTTCCAGCCGATTCAGGTCGGTGAGCCGTCGCTGGCGCACACGATCGAGATCCTCAAGGGTCTGCGGGACCGGTATGAGGCGCACCACCGGATCAGCATCACCGATGCCGCGCTGGTCGCGGCCGCGACGTTGGCGGACCGGTACATTTCGGATCGGTTCCTGCCGGACAAGGCGATCGACCTGATCGACGAGGCGGGGGCGCGGATGCGGATCCGCCGGATGACCGCGCCGCCGGACCTGCGTGATTTCGATGAGCGGATCGCTCAGGTGCGCCGGGACAAGGAGTCCGCGATCGACGCGCAGGACTTTGAGCGGGCCGCGCAGCTGCGCGACAAGGAGAAGCAGCTGCTGGGTCAGAAGGCGCAGCGGGAGAAGGAGTGGAAGGCCGGCGACCTCGATGTGGTCTCGGAGGTCGACGACGAGCAGATCGCCGAGGTGCTGGGGAACTGGACCGGTATTCCGGTGTACAAGCTGACCGAGGAGGAAACGTCTCGGCTGCTGCGGATGGAAGACGAGCTGCACAAGCGGGTGATCGGGCAGGAGGACGCCGTGCAGGCGGTGTCCAAGGCGATCCGGCGCACGCGTGCGGGGTTGAAGGACCCGAAGCGGCCGTCCGGTTCGTTCATCTTCGCCGGTCCGTCCGGGGTGGGTAAGACCGAGCTGTCCAAGGCTTTGGCGGAGTTCCTGTTCGGTTCCGAGGACGCGCTGATCCAGCTGGACATGTCGGAGTTCCACGACCGGTACACGGTGTCGCGTCTGGTGGGTGCCCCTCCCGGTTACGTCGGTTACGA
>NZ_JBFAYE010000050.1:0-1168 GCF_040681145.1 Actinoplanes sp. NPDC051861 | reverse complement strand
GGGGTCAGACACCCCAGGAGCTGAGGTGTCAAGCCGCGACGGTTGTTGTGCGGTGTGACCAGGCGGTTGTCTGGTCATAGGTACTGGTTGTCTTTAGACAGCCATGGAGGATGCCGACGAGGCGGTTGCCGACCTGTCGCAGGGCGGCGTTGTGGCCGATCTCGCGGCCGCGAAGCTCGTCGTAGTATGCGCGGCTGCCGGGGTCGTGCAGGATCGCGGCGCCGGCCTGCATGTGCAGGGCGTCAATGAGGCGGTCGTTGTGGATGAACCGGGCGTGGACGGTCTTGGACTTGCCGGACTGGCGGGTGATCGGTGCGGTGCCGGCGTAGTTCTTGCGGGCTTTGGCGTCGGCGTAGCGGCCTGCCGCGTCGCCGAACTCTGCGAGCACCCGGGCGCCGAGGATCACGCCGATGCCGGGCTGGCTGAGGTAGACCTCAGCGTCCGGGTGCTGGCCAAAATGGGCCTCGACCTGCCCTTCGAGGGTGCGGATCTCGGTGTTCAGGGTTGTCAGGACCGCGACGGTGGCGCGGACGGTGGCCGCGTAGGCGCCGGCGACGATGTCGGCCTGGCCCAGGTGTTCGGTGCGCAGGGCCTGCTGGATCGCGGTGGCCTTGGCCGGGACGTCACGGCGGCGGGCCTTCTTCAGCACGGCGCTGATCTGGCCGATGGTCAGCCTCGCCGCCGCGGCCGGGGTCGGGGCCTTGGCCAGCAGTTCGAGGGTGTCTGCACCGGTGAGCGTCAACGCCTGGTAGGCCTGCAACGCGGCCGGGAAGTAGTCACGCAGCGCTGTTCGCAGCCGCAGCGTATGGCGGGTGCGTTCCCAGATCAGCGTCTGATGCGCCCGGGCCACGACCTTGACCGCCTCGGCGATGTCGGAGTCCGCGGCGACCTGCCGCAACTGGTGGCGGCGGGTCCGCACCATGTCGGCCAGGGTGTGCGCGTCGGCCTTGTCGCTCTTGGCACCCGACAGTGACAGCAGCTCACGATGCCGGGAGGCCTGTTTCGGGTTCACCCCGTAGACCTGGTACCCGGCCGCGACCAGCGCTCGTACCCACGGCCCGCGGTCGGTCTCGATGCAGACGAGGACGTCCGACGGTTTCGCGTCGTCGGGCAGAAACCTGGCAACGAGCTCGTGGAACCGGGTCATCCCGTCCACGCCCTCAGGCAA
>NZ_JBFAYE010000049.1:0-1366 GCF_040681145.1 Actinoplanes sp. NPDC051861 | reverse complement strand
TGTTTCCGGACGATGACTATGCCGAGGTTGCCGCGAAGGTAACCGGCTCGCTGGATCGGTTCGGCTGCTGGAATGCGCAGTGGACGGTGCCGACCTCGTCGGCGATCACCCAGGCCCGTAAACGACTCGGACGGCGGTTGTTCGCCGAACTGTTCACCAACGCGTGCGGCCCGGTCGCCGGGCGGACCGGCCCGACGTCGGCGGCGATGGCGTTGGGGACCACGCGGGGATCGTTCCTGCGGTCGTGGCGGCTGCTCGCGATCGACGGGTTCGAGGTGGACGTGCCCGACAGCCCGGCGAATGTCGCTGAATTCGGCTATGCCAACGCCCGTGCCGAGAACAGGTCACCGTTCCCGAAGGCCCGGGTCGTGGCGATGGCCGAATGCGGCACCCACGCATTCATCGCCGCCAGGATCGGCTCGTATGCCACCCACGAAAGGACTTTGGCCGCCGCGTTGTGGTCCCGGCTACGCGCCGATGATCTACTCACCGCTGATCGTGGTTTCTACTCCTGGGACAGCTGGACCGAGGCGCAGGCCACCGGGGCGGCGTTGCTGTGGCGGGCGCCGACGCAGATGCGGCTACCGGTGGTGAAAATCCTGGCCGACGGCACCTACCTCAGCGTGATCATCAAACCCAACGTCCAGCTGGAATCACGTCGGCAGAAGATTCTGGCTGCCGCCCGCGCCGGGCAGAACCTGGCCGACATCAACGAAACCCCGACCGCTTTCACCAAGCACGGCCTGCCCGTGGCCCACCTGGTCCGCGTCATCGAGTACGACATCACCAACCGCGCCGGTGACGGCACCGGCGAACTGATCGCCCTGCTCACCACCATCCACGACCCCAGCCACGCCCGCGCCGACGAACTCGCCGCCGCCTATCACCAGCGTTGGGAACAAGAAACCAGCCACGACCAGCTGAAAACCCACCTCCGCGGCCCCGGCCGGCTGCTGCGTTCCCGCCTGCCCGACCTCGTCCACCAGGAAATCTGGGCCTACCTGATCGTCCACCATGCCATCAGTGCCCTGATCGCCCAAGCCTCCGCCGCCGCCGACCTGGACCCCGACCGGATCTCCTTCACCCAAACCCTGAGACTGATCCGCCGCACCGCCACCGGCACCGCCGCCATTTCCCCCTCAGGACTGGACTGAACAGAAACCCGAACACCTGCGACGCATCGCCGAACACTTGATCCCACCACGCCGCGAACGCACCTGTCCCCGCGCCCTCAAACGCAGCCGCACCAAATACCGCGTCAAGAAACCCCACGAACCCGCCAGCATCCGCCACCAGACACCAGCCATGATCCGCCTGCACGCCTTCCCACAACCCGCAAGATCAACTTAAGCTACGCGGCATTGGG
>NZ_JBFAYE010000048.1:0-1519 GCF_040681145.1 Actinoplanes sp. NPDC051861 | reverse complement strand
GTAACCTTTCTGTGGTGTGTGGCGTTGCGTTCGGCAAGTGTTCTGTCGAGCGTTGGAGTGCCGGGTGGTTCGTGCGGTGTGTCCGCCGGCCGCGGGTCCGTTGGAGGACTACGCGGCGTGTTTCGACGAGTTGTTCTCCCGGCTGGCCCAGCGGCGCGGGTTCCGTGAGTATCTGACCGGCCTGCTCGCACCCCGCGATCGGAACAAGACCTTGACGGGCTTGGCAGGGGCGGAGCCGGTCGCGGGGGCGCAGCATGCGGCGGTGCAGCGGTTGCAGTACTTCCTGTCGCAGTCGACATGGGACCCCGATGAGATCAACCGGCGGCGCCTCGAGCTACTGGTGAACGATCCGGCGACCGCGCCGCACTCCCGTGGGGTGATCGCGATCGATGATTCCGGCGACCGTAAGGACGGTGCCGCGACGGCGCATGTGGGCCGGCAGTGGCTGGGCCGGTACGGCAAGACCGACAACGGCATCGTCACCGTGAGCACGGTGTGGGCCGACGAGCGTGTCTACTATCCGCTGCACGCGCAGCCCTACACCCCGGCATCACATTACGAGAAGAAGCAGGCCGATCCCGGGTTCCGGACCAAGTTGCAGATCGCCGCCGATCTGATCGCCAAAGCGCTCGCGGCGGGCGTGGTCTGCCGGGCGGTGGTGGCGGACAGCTTCTACGGCGAGCACGACGACCTGCGTGGCGTGCTGCGGCACAGCGGGTTGGGGTTCGTCATGGCGCTCAAGCCGTCGAGGGGCACCTGGCAGCACGGTGCCGAGGCCTACACACCCAGAGACGCCGCCCGCACGGTGCCCTGGGCCGGCCCGGACGATCCCGGCGGTTGGCACCCGGTCACGCGCACCTTCCGCGACGGGCACACCGAGACCTGGTGGGCCACCGACGCCCGGCTCGGCTGGTGGGGACCCGACGGACACACCCGCCTCGTGATCGCCACCACCGACCCGCAAACCCTGCCGGACAAGGCCACCTGGTACCTGGCCACCAACCTGCCCCGCCCCGGCGGCCCCCACGACATTGCTGACGCGGCCCACGAGCCAGCGGACCTGACCGAGCTCGTGCGGCTCTACGGGATCCGGCACTGGATCGAGCAAAGCTACAAGCAGGTCAAGGACGAACTGGGCTGGGCCGACTTCCAAGTCCGCTCCGCGACCGCGATCCGACGCCACCAAACCCTGGTGAACTGCGCGTTCTCGTTCTGCTGGGACACCTGGTTCGACCCACCATCCACCAGCGACAACACCGCCACTGTCCCGGAATCCGTCCCCGACGACTCCGGAGAGAGGGGGCCCCGAACCCGACTCGACCGCTGAGCAGCCCAGCTGGCCGAAAGCGCTACGCGCCGTCCGCGCCTGGCTCACCCCATGGCTGGTCCTGCACCGCTGCTGGACAGCCTGGACCGACAAACCACCACCCCGCGAACTCCAGCAACTACTCAACGCCGTCGGAAACGGCCACGCCCTCAACCTCTATCTACCCCCATAAAGGCGACAAACTACCGCTAG
>NZ_JBFAYE010000047.1:0-1532 GCF_040681145.1 Actinoplanes sp. NPDC051861 | reverse complement strand
GACGGCCGGTCGCCGTGTCAACCATGATCGTCCGATGTGTACAGTCTCGCCGGTGCATTGAACATGATCTTGGACTGGTCTTCCCGCATCTGGCGAACGTGACCATCGACCGAGTCCAGGTCCAGCAGGCATCCGTGCTGTTCGAGGCGCACGCCCGAGCCGGCGACGCCGGATGTCCGGCTTGCGGGCAGCGCAGCGCCCGTATCCACAGCCGATACCACCGGCGCGTCGCTGATGCCGTGGTCGGCGGTCACCGGATCGTGTTGAAGCTGATGGTCCGCCGGTTCTTCTGCGCAGCGCCGGACTGCAAAGCGGTGACGTTCGTCGAGCAGGTACCCGGCCTGACCAGCCGGTACGCCCGCCGCAGCCAGCAAGCAGCGCAAGCTCTTCAGGACATCGGGCTGGCCCTGGCCGGACGCGCCGGCGCCCGACTCGCCGGCCGTCTCGGGCTACGCGCCGGACGGACCACGATGCTGCGCCTGATCCGGCGCATCCCCGAACCGCCGAGCACCCCGGTCACCGTCCTGGGCATCGACGACTTCGCCCTGCGCCGCGGACACCGCTACGGCACCGTGCTGGTCGACATGGCCACCCGCCGCCCGATCGACCTGCTACCCGCCCGTGACGCCGACACCGTCGGCGCCTGGCTCCAACAGCATCCTGGCGTCCAGGTCGTCTGCCGAGACAGGGCCGGGGCCTACGCCGACGCCGCCCGCACCCACGCCCCGTCCGCGATCCAGGTCGCTGACCGCTGGCACCTGCTGCACAACCTGGCCGGCCACGTCGAGAAGACCGTTGCCAACCACTTCCACTGCCTCACCGCCAGGAAGAACCCAACATCACCAAGCGTCACGGTCGAACTACCGGCGCCTGCCGCACCAGCAACCCGCCCTGACGGGCGGCTGGCCGAACGGATTCGCCACCGCCATCAGCAGGTCCATGACCTGCACGCGGCCGGCACGAGCATCAAGGCGATCGTGCGGGAACTCGGCTTGGCCCGCGGAACCGTCCGCCGCTACCTGCGCGCCGCTCAAGCCGACGACCTGATCACTCAAAAGGCCACCGGTGTCCGGCCCGGGGTGATCGACCCTTGGCTCGACTACCTGCGGCGACGCTGGACCGAAGGCTGCACCACGATCACGGTCCTGCACCAGGAGATCCGAACCATGGGCTACACCGGCGGATACCGGACCCTGCGGGACCGGCTGCGGCCGTGGCAGGACCAGAAGCCGCCACCACCGAGTACCCCGAAACCGCTCAGGAACCGGCAGATCGTCTCGTGGATCCTGCAGCACCCCGACGCGCTCACCGCCGAGGAACACGAAATGCTCGCCCAAGTCCGAACCGAGTGCCCACACCTGGACCGGCTGGCCACCCACGTCACCGCCTTCGCGACCATGCTCATGCACCGCCAAGGCCAGCACCTCGACGCCTGGCTTACCGCCGTCCGCGCCGACGACCTCCCGCACCTGCATTCCTTCGCCACCGGGCTGATGCAGGACTACGACGCCGTCATCAACGGCCTGACCTTG
>NZ_JBFAYE010000046.1:0-1765 GCF_040681145.1 Actinoplanes sp. NPDC051861 | reverse complement strand
AGTGAGCCGTTCGCGGTGCCGGCGGCGGCGACGTCGAGGCACTTGCCGAGGGCCCGGATCGTGCCGTCGGTGCCGACCGTCCACGTCTGCGCGGTGGTGCCGTTGCAGTCGTAGAGCTGGACCGCCGTGCCGCCTTGAACATGTGGACCAGCCGGCACGGTGCGCTGGTGTCGCCGGAGGCTGTCGTGGTGCAGGTCGATCTCTCACCGGACGCACTGGGTGCTCATCATCGGGTTGACCTGGCCGTGGTGGGGGACGTAGCCGCTACGGCTCGCGCGGTTACCGGTGTCTCCTCGCGTGGTTATCGGAGTGACGCTGTTCGGGATCGGCTTGCTTCCCTGGGGCGATGGCGGGATGTGCCCTTCGAGGATCTGGGAGATTCCCGGCATATCGACCCGCGGGTGGCGAGCATCGCTCTCGATGACCTGCTGCCCGCGTCGCGGGTGGTAGCCGTCGACTCCGGCAATTTCATGGGATATCCGTCGATGTTTCTCTCGGTGCCGGACCACCGCGGGTTCTGCTTCACACAGGCCTTCCAGTCGGTGGGCCTCGGGCTCGCCAGCGCCCTCGGAGCCGCCCTGGCCGTCCCGGACCGCCTGCCCGTCGCGGCCTGCGGCGACGGTGGGTTCCTCATGAGCATCGCCGAGCTGGAGACCGTCCGGCGGCTCGGCCTCGGCATGCTGATCGTGGTCTACAACGACGACGCGTACGGCGCCGAGGTCCACCACTTCGGCCCGCACGGCCACCCCCTCGACACCGTCGTCTTCCCGGACACCGACCTGGCGTCGATCGCCCGCGGATACGGCTGCGCCGGAGTCACGGTCCGCTCCGAGGCCGACCTGGCCCCGGTCGCTTCGTGGGTGGCGGGCCCTCGCGACGTGCCGATGGTCGTCGACCTGAAGGTCGCGGCGGGCCACCCGTCGTGGTGGCTGGAGGAGGCGTTCCGCGGCCATTGACGCGGCCGGTACACCTGCCCGGGAGGATGAGCCGCATGTGTGTGCTGGGTCACAGAATGCGGGGCAGCGGGAAGTGAACTTGATCGATAATCTTTCGCCCGTCAGATCGTATACGATTTACGGGGAGAGACCTTGCGCTCATCGAGAGCCCGCACCCTGACCGCCGCCTTCGTCACCGGCATCGTGGCCGTGGTCGCCATGGCGGGGCCGGCCTTCGCCGCCAACCGTGAGCGGGGACTGCGTAACAAGCAGTACAGCCCCGCCGACCTGAGCACGGGGGTCCCCGGCTCGTCGTCCGAGGCGTGGCTGCGCAACACCAGCCTCATGGAGGTCTTCACGATTGAGGACAAGGGCACCTATGACAGGCAGCCCCAGGTGAAGTTCCAGAACGGGTGGGGGTACTGCCTCGACAGCCGCGGCAACCACAGCTCGCAGTCAGCCTGGTGGGTGGCCTGCAACAGCGGCGACTACCAGCTGTGGCAGATCTTCACCAACAGCAACGGCACGAAGACCTACAAGAACAAGGGCGCCTGGACCAATCAGAGCCGGAACCTCTGCCTGTCCACCACGGGTGTGAACCGGGCGGTCATCATGCAGTTCTGCCAGCTCACCACCGGGCCTCAGCAGTGGACCGAGATCGCTCCCTGATCGAGTCGTAGCCCGGACGCCGGAGCGCCCCGCCCGTTAAGGACGGGCGGGGCGCTCCGGTCAATTCGTCAGGGGAGTGTCCAGCGCTGGTTGGCGCCGGCGAAGCAGTCCCAGATCTGCAGGCGGGTTCCGTTGGCGGAGCTGTTGTTCTGCGCGTCGAG
>NZ_JBFAYE010000045.1:0-2020 GCF_040681145.1 Actinoplanes sp. NPDC051861 | reverse complement strand
CGGCCGGCGTGGGCGGGGTCTTGTTCGACGCGGACGGCGCCGGGGCGGGTGCCGAGGGCGGATTCGATGGCGGGCACTTTGGCGATGACGTCGGCGACGCTTTGTCCGGGGCGCAGTTTCATCAGGGCGCGCCAGCCCCAGGTGTCGACGACGGCGGACATGACGCGTGATCCGGCGAGGCCGATGGTTTCGGCGAGGTTGGGCCAGGCGTTGATGACGCGGTCGACGCGGACGCGGGCTCGGCGACGCCGATGCGCCCACCACGGCACGCCGAGCAGAAAGACGGCCACGATGAGGATCGTCGGCAGCGGAGTCCGGCCCACTCCGGCTGCTGTCGCAACAGTGAGCCAGCCTCCCGCGATGGCGGTCGTCATCGCCGCGTAGATCCGTTCCGCAGTCCGGGTGATGCCCCACGGGATGCCGCGCAGTGCGGCTCCTAGTGACGCAGCGATCGTGAGGATGGCGATCATCGGCCAGGCGTCGGGGTGGGTGGCGTGCAGAACGGAACCGGCGACGGCGAGGACGATCCCTGTCGTGATCGGTGCGAGTTCCGAGCGGTAGCGGAACAGTGCATGTGCGATGGCGGCGAGGCCGGCGATGAGCAGCGGTTCGTCGGGGACGAACAGCAGTGGTTGCGGGTTGCGGCGGAGCCATCGTCGGTGGCGGCGTCCGTAGGCCCTCATGCGGCGAGTTCGCCGTCGGCAGGCGGCGTCCAGTCCTGGTGTTCTGCGACGGCATCACGCAGGTAGGTCAGCGGGTGAGGTTCGCCGTCGCGGTCGGCGGCGAGGGCGGCTTGGGCGGCGGCGAGCAGGTCGGCGAAGTCCCATCGGGTGCGGCTCAGTAGCCGGGCGAGGCGGTCGGTCTCGGCGAGCAGGACGGGGATGTCGGCGAGGGCGGTCCAGAGGTTGACCGGTGTGGGTCGTTGGCGGGCAGCGCGCAGATGGGTCAGAACGGCCTCCTGATCGACGGTCGGGCGCGGGGTGTTCGGCTGGTTGGTCATGGGCGGGGTGAAGCCTCCTTTCGGTCGGTGGTCTCTGTGGTCAGGCGTCGGCGCAGTTCGGTGGCTTTGGGCCCGGCGATGTGCAGCGACTCGCGCAGTCCGTCGCGGCTGATGGGGCGTCCGTTGTGTGCGGCGCGGTGCCGGGCGTCGGCTTCGCGGGCGGCAGCCAGCAGGGCATCGTCGGTGCGGCGCTTCGGTCGGCGGGTCCGGACTCGGGTACGGACTTCGGTTCGTTCTTTGATGTCTGGGGGCGCGATGCTGGTGAGGGCGTGCAGGTGGGCGGTTAGGCCGAGGACGGCGGCGGGGACGGCGCCGACCAGGACGACGATCGGCCAGGAGATGTCGACGAGGCCGGTCGCGATAAGGTGGTAGCCGGCGTTCCCGACGATGCTGGTGGCGATGGCGCCCGTCGCGTTGGCGCGGGCGAAGCGCTGCGCTCGGCTGCTGGCCAGCGCTCCGGCGAGCCAGACCCGTGCCGAGGTCATTGCGTAGGCGTCGATGGTGACCGGTAGCAGCCAGGCGAGGCGGGCGGGCCAGCCCGCGACGATCGCGAGGCCGCGCAGGCCGGAGAAGCTCGCAACCGCGGCGGAGACCGCTGCGACGGTCATGCCGACGATCACCCACCAGTCGCGCGCTCTCACAGTTGCAGTCCGGCGATGAAGCGGGCCAGGGCGCGGAGTCCGTCACCGATTTCCGGGCCGATCGATGATGAGGCGAGGAAGTAGCCGAAGGCGGCGCAGATCGCGGCCTGCCAGAGCGGGAGGCGGGCGTAGCGCCAGAGCAGGTAGACGAAGACGCCGAGCAGGATGACGGCGGAGACGGCGATCGTCATGCGTCACCGCCACGGCGTCGGCGGGTGCGGATGCCTCGGTCGGCGCCGCTGTGGCGGCCGCGCGGCTGGTGCCGGCGGGTCCACCGCTGTCGGGCGGTGCACTTGCGGCAGAGCTTCGGGTGCCCGGTTGCGAGCTGGGCGCCGCAGGGGCAGGTCGGGGGTTCGTGGGTGAAGTGCTGGGTGTCCAT
>NZ_JBFAYE010000044.1:0-2149 GCF_040681145.1 Actinoplanes sp. NPDC051861 | reverse complement strand
GGCTCTGGCGCGAACTGTGTGATGGATGCCGGACGATGAGTCGTTGTCCGGCTGTGTGACGCTGTCGAGCAACTCCTTCCTCACCTCGCCGACCTCGAGATCGAAGAGGTGCACTCCGGCGCCGTTGTGCTCCTCACGGCCGCCGTGCGTGGTGAGGTGGCGGCATGCCCTGCCTGCTCGAAGTCATCGTCCCGGATCCATTCGCGGTATCGGCGGACGTTGACCGATGCACCGATTGCCGGGCGGCTGGTACGGATCATGCTGAAGGTGCGACGGTTCTTCTGCGATAACCCCGGATGCCGGAGCAAGACCTTCGTCGAGCAGGTCGACGGCCTGACTCGCCGCTGGTCACGCATGAGCGAAGGGCTGCGGCGGATGCTGACGGCGATCGGACTAGCGCTCGCTGGCCGAGCAGGCGCCCGGCTCGCCGGGACGTTGGGCATGCCGACCGGCCGAGATCGCCTCCTTCGGCTGGTCCGCGCGTTGCCCGACCCGCCCATCGGTGACATCGCGGTGCTCGGAGTTGACGATTTCGCGATCAAGCGGGGCCACCACTACGGCACCGTGCTGATCGACTGCGAGACACGGAAGGTCGTGGATGTACTGGTGGGACGCGATGCCGAGCCGGTGACGGCGTGGCTGCGGGAGCACACGAAGCCCGCGGTGATCTGCCGGGACCGGGCTTCGGCATACGCGGAGGCAGCTCGCACCGCGGCGCCGGAAGCGGTGCAGGTCGCGGATCGATTTCACCTCTGGCAGAACTTGGCTACAGCCGTGGAGAAGTGCGTCGCCCGGCATAAGAGCTGCCTTGCCGAGCCCGCCGAAACGACGCTCGAGGAGCTCGCCGAGACCGGGGCCGCCGATCCGACCGGAACGATGGCCGATCGGCGCCGCGCCCATCACGCTCTGGTCCACGAACTGCTGACACAGGGTGCCGGCTTCCGGCAAATCGCCCGACATCTCGGCTGGTCGCGCCGAACAGTATCCAAGTACGCCCACGCCGCTACCTGGCAGGAACTGGTGGTAGGGCAGAAGCCACGGCCGAGCCTGGTCGACCCGTTCAAGCCCTACCTGGCCCGACGCATCGGTGAAGGCTTTCTCAAAGCCAGCACCCTCTATCGGGAGATCGCCACGCAGGGCTTTACCGGCAGCTATGCGATCGTCCGCAAGTTCGTCGAGCAGTACCGCAGCAAACCCGACCTGACCAGAGCGCCCCGCCCGCCGTCAGTGCGGCAGGTGACCGGTTGGGTCTGCCGGCACCCGGACAACCTTGTCAGCCGCGACACCGAGCAGCTCCAGAGCATTCTCGACCGGTGCCCCGAGCTGCGCTCCGCTGCCGATCTAGTGCGTTCCTTCGCCGACATGATGACCCACCTGCACGGCGAACGGCTTCCCACATGGATCACTGCGGCCGAACAAGCCACGCTGCCCGGCATCAGCCGCTTCGCCACCGGCCTGACCGCCGACCTCGCCGCGGTCACCGCCGGGCTGGCTCTGCCCTTCAGCTCCGGGCCGGTCGAGGGCAACGTCAACCGGATCAAAATGATCAAACGACAGATGTACGGCCGAGCCGGCTTCGACCTGCTACGCAAAAGGGTCATGCTCGCGCCCCGATGATCAAAGCCCAAGTGCCTCAATCCTGCACGAGCGCGAACCACCGCCGAGGGACCACTTCCCGAAGCTCACCGACCTCGGCCAGATAGCGGCATGCCGCGGTCACGTCCGCAGTCTGCAGCCCGCCATCCGCCGCTTCGTCAATGAACCATCGAACCCGCCAACCGTCGAACGCCTCCACCTCCTCGCCCGTCGCCGGATCGTCAACGAGATCGACATCGACTTCCCGCCCGTCATCAGCAGTCATCCGGCAGCCTGCACCGTGAACGACATACTGGATGCCGCTACTGGTCACCCCTTCTCGAGGCAACTCCCGGGCCGACCGAACAGCAGAGAGAAGGCCCGCTACGTCCGCGATCGGCGCCAAGTCTTTGAACAGACGTCCCCGAATCTCACGCAGGGCGTCAGCGAATCGCCGAACCTCCCGAACGGCAGCTGCCTCATCGATCACATACCTGAGTATGCGAGATCAACGGATCAACGCCGGAAGCAGCCCAAGATTCCAACGTTACTTCACGAAGAGTGCGCCAGAGCC
>NZ_JBFAYE010000043.1:1277-2455 GCF_040681145.1 Actinoplanes sp. NPDC051861 | reverse complement strand
GTGGTTAAGCCCTCGGCCTATTAGTACCGGTCAACTCAACACGTTACCGTGCTTACATCTCCGGCCTATCAACCCAGTCGTCTAGCTGGGAGCCTTACCCACTCAAGGTGGTGGGATACCTCATCTCGAAGCGAGCTTCCCGCTTAGATGCTTTCAGCGGTTATCCCTTCCGAACGTAGCCAACCAGCCGTGCCCTTGGCAGAACAACTGGCACACCAGAGGTTCGTCCGTCCCGGTCCTCTCGTACTAGGGACAGCCCTTCTCAAGTATCCAACGCGCACGGCGGATAGGGACCGAACTGTCTCACGACGTTCTAAACCCAGCTCGCGTACCGCTTTAATGGGCGAACAGCCCAACCCTTGGGACCTGCTACAGCCCCAGGATGCGACGAGCCGACATCGAGGTGCCAAACCATCCCGTCGATATGGACTCTTGGGGAAGATCAGCCTGTTATCCCCGGGGTACCTTTTATCCGTTGAGCGACACCGCTTCCACACGCAAGTGCCGGATCACTAGTCCCGACTTTCGTCCCTGCTCGACCCGTCAGTCTCACAGTCAAGCTCCCTTGTGCACTTACACTCAACACCTGATTGCCAACCAGGCTGAGGGAACCTTTGGGCGCCTCCGTTACCCTTTAGGAGGCAACCGCCCCAGTTAAACTACCCACCAGACACTGTCCCTCGACCCGATCAGGGCCGCAAGTTAGATACCCAAACCAACCAGAGTGGTATTTCAACAATGCCTCCACCTGAACTGGCGTCCAAGCTTCACCGGCTCCCACCTATCCTACACAAGCTAATTCGGATACCAATGTCAAGCTATAGTAAAGGTCCCGGGGTCTTTCCGTCCTGCCGCGCGTAACGAGCATCTTTACTCGTACTGCAATTTCGCCGGGCCTGTGGTTGAGACAGTGGGGAAGTCGTTACGCCATTCGTGCAGGTCGGAACTTACCCGACAAGGAATTTCGCTACCTTAGGATGGTTATAGTTACCACCGCCGTTTACTGGCGCTTAAGTTCTCCGCTTCGCCCCTAAGAGCTAACAGGTCCCCTTAACGTTCCAGCACCGGGCAGGCGTCAGTCCATATACATCGTCTTACGACTTGGCATGGACCTGTGTTTTTAGTAAACAGTCGCTTCCCCCTGCTCTCTGCGGCCATACCACGCTCCACCCGCAAGG
>NZ_JBFAYE010000043.1:0-1184 GCF_040681145.1 Actinoplanes sp. NPDC051861 | reverse complement strand
ACGAGGTTCGTCTTGGGCGTTCCTTTGCGGGTACGGGAATATCAACCCGTTATCCATCGACTACGCCTCTCGGCCTCGCCTTAGGCCCCGACTCACCCAGGGCGGATTAGCCTGGCCCTGGAACCCTTGGTCATCCGGCGGAAGGGGTTCTCACCCTTCATTCGCTACTCATGCCTGCATTCTCACTCGTATGGCGTCCACGACTGGATCACTCCGCCGCTTCCCCCGCCATACGACGCTCCCCTACCCATCCACACACCTGCACACCACCCTCAAGGGGTGGAGCGAAGTTAATATGTGAATGCCACAGCTTCGGCGGTGTGCTTGAGCCCCGCTACATTGTCGGCGCGGAACCACTTGACCAGTGAGCTATTACGCACTCTTTAAAGGGTGGCTGCTTCTAAGCCAACCTCCTGGTTGTCCATGCGATCCCACATCCTTTTCCACTTAGCACACGCTTAGGGGCCTTAGCTGGCGATCTGGGCTGTTTCCCTCTCGACTACGAAGCTTATCCCCCGCAGTCTCACTGCCGCGCTCTCACTTACCGGCATTCGGAGTTTGGCTGATTTCAGTAAGCTTGTAGGCCCCCTAGACCATCCAGTGCTCTACCTCCGGCAAGAAACACACGACGCTGCACCTAAATGCATTTCGGGGAGAACCAGCTATCACGGAGTTTGATTGGCCTTTCACCCCTAACCACAGGTCATCCCCCAACTTTTCAACGTTGGTGGGTTCGGTCCTCCACGCAGTCTTACCCACGCTTCAACCTGCCCATGGCTAGATCACCCCGCTTCGGGTCTAGAACATGCGACTAAAGAGCGCCCTCTTCAGACTCGCTTTCGCTACGGCTACCCCACACGGGTTAACCTCGCCACATGCCACTAACTCGCAGGCTCATTCTTCAAAAGGCACGCCATCACCCCTAAAGGCTCTGACGGATTGTAGGCGAACGGTTTCAGGTACTATTTCACTCCCCTCCCGGGGTACTTTTCACCATTCCCTCACGGTACTAGTCCGCTATCGGTCACCAGGAAGTATTCAGCCTTACCAGGTGGTCCTGGCAGATTCACAGCAGATTCTAGGAGTCCGCTGCTACTCGGGAACACTGCAAAGAGGTCATAGATTTTCGCTTACGGGGCTC
This sequence comes from Actinoplanes sp. NPDC051861, assembly GCF_040681145.1. Taxonomy (NCBI): domain Bacteria; kingdom Bacillati; phylum Actinomycetota; class Actinomycetes; order Micromonosporales; family Micromonosporaceae; genus Actinoplanes; species Actinoplanes sp. NPDC051861. Next base: position 43 of record NZ_JBFAYE010000043.1, on the reverse strand, counting down.
TCACCCTCTACGGCCGGCTTTCCCACACCGTTCAACTAACCTA
>NZ_JBFAYE010000042.1:0-5591 GCF_040681145.1 Actinoplanes sp. NPDC051861 | reverse complement strand
ATCGAGCAGGTCTGCGTTGTACTCTCGGTGCTCGACTTTGAAAGACCGGACAGTGCTTGTGTGGGTCCATTCCTTGCGGCGAGCCTCTTCATCCCGGTCGACCTTGTGCGGCGTGATGTCGACGAAGGCACGCCGGCCCGGATCCGAAGCGGGCACCTCAACCGCCAGGCGTCGGCCGAGCCGTAGGGCAGACAGCTTTTCAAACGGCCAGGCTGGCTCGTCTGTCATGGCAATCCTTGATGGTCCATGAATACGACTTTACGGTAAAGCATGATCTCTCGCGCACTGCTGCAAACGCCCTCACATGCCGCAAATCGGGCGTGGGATCCGGCCCTGGCATGATGGTCGCGTGGACGCTTGGCCCGAGGTCGATAGTCACATCCTCCAGCATCGGATCATCCATGGCTTGCAGGCCATACGACGCAGTCGTGGATGTGGCATCCCTCCGGCTCTCAACGAGTTCGTCGAGCGCTACCGCTGGCTACGCCAGAACCGGCCAGAGGACTTCACGGTCAGCTCTGAGCATTACTGGACGGGTTTCTATTCTTGATGTCGATTGTTCTGCCAGGCGTACGAACTCATCTGCCGCGATCCCGCTCGCTACAAGGCGTCACGGTGGCCGAGGGCAGGCCGACGCCGCTCGCAGCCGAAGAGAGTGAGTATTTCTGGGGCCGGCAAATTCTCCGAGAAATCTCTTGGAGAATCAGCAAAGAATTGCTGAGTGGCCCGATTAATCGGATGATTTTCAGGCGTCGGCAGACGCAATTTTCAGCGCCCAATGCTCCGCGTCGTAGGCCATCATGGCGAGTTGGCTGCCGGGCTCAGCTTCGTCAGCGAGGCGTGCCAACTCGGTACAAGCCGTGGCGTCTCCGGCGCGCGCCATAGCTGATAGCACCTCCGGTCTGACGTAGGGGTCGGGGTCATCACGGTTGGTCGCGATAGCCCGCCCGGTCATCGGGTGCTCGAACGCGTGGGTGCACAGAACCCTGATTGCGCTCGCGCGTACGCGCCCGTCGTGGTCACTGGCCAGAGCGGCTAGGAGGTCCGCGCCTGCCGACATCGAGGCGGGATTCATCAACGCGGATGAAAGCTCTTCTGCGACCTGTCGGCGTACCCGTGGGTCGTGGTGTTCGGCATGCGCCACGATCTCGGGCAGAAGACCGAGATCGTTGTACTCGGCGAAGGCGGTGATCACTCTGGTAAGAACGTCGGCGTCCGACTCAGCGGTCAGGCGGGTCCTCAGCAGGAGGAGAACCTCGTCGCGGCATGGCGCCGGGCCGACAGCGAGGGTGTGAAGCACCTCGGCGGCGAACAGCCGCGCGCGAGCGTCGGGATCCTGCAGGACGCCCATGGCCCAGCGCGTGGTCGCCACGGTGTCCAACCGCTTGGTTGCCGAGTGCCATGACTGGTTCCAGTTGACCGAGTTCGGGATGCGGTCCAACAGGGCCCGCGCCTTCAACTCGTCGAGTGAGGCGCCGATCCCGAGGAGTTCTTCGATGTAGGTCACGATAGCGAGATGAGCCGTCTGTACCTGGATCCACCGGCCGTCGGCCGATGTTGCCCGGATGCATTCCGCATTCTCGTGGACGTCGACCGCGACGACCTGACGTTGAACCACGGCGTGCGCGTCGTCGAGCCGGCGCTTCAGCTCTGCCACGGGGTCGACATCGACCCAGCCGCGGGCAAGGTGCAACATCGGTTTCGTCGTGTACTCGTCGAGCCGGTTGTGGATTACCTGGTAGGCGCCATAGTCCGCGGCCCACAGCATCAGTTCGGTGTCGTAACCGGCAGAGTCAGGCCAGCCGTGGTCGAGGAGTTCTCGGACACGCGTGCCGTATCCGGCGGCTGTTGCTGCCCGCAGCAAGGCACTGCCCTCGTCGACGGCGGATTCAGCCGGATGAACCAAGCGATCTTCCACTGCGGTCATTATTCGGAAGCGAGACCAGGACGACAACGGGTATGCGGGAGGGTCGTTTCGCTTTCATCTCACCGAATTGACTCTCATGCCGCTGTTCGGTCGTGACCGACCTTGGGCCAACGGCTTGCCATGCCGGCGTTCAGTCTGACGGTGCGCCTGCCTTGCTCCGTAACAGCAACCGGGCTCGCAACCGTCGACGTCGAGGCTGAGAAGCTGTGCCCGCTGCCGCCCGGCCTCTGTACACGCGACGTGCGCTGGCCGTCGGATTGGTGATGACTGGGCTGACCCTTAGAGAGCGAGGACGATTGGACAGAGTCATTTCAGCGTTTGTCGCACTTGCAGGGCTTTCGGGCGTCCTCCTGAATCGGCGGTTCGCTCGCGCTTCCATCACGACCAACCGCGAGATCTTTGGTCGGGAAATTCGAGAAGGAACTCGTGAGTATAGATTTAGCATCTTGTGCTCACGCATATTGGCTTTTGCCCTAGGCGCCATCATGCTGGTCGGCGGAACAATGGACGCGCTGATGATCGATTGGCGTACATTCCTGAAATAGAACGGGCGCCCGACCGCCGGGTTCCCTATCACCTGTCGCTCGCCGCGTGGTGAACCGGCGCGCCGCCGGATTGCTTCCGCATCGCGTAGTGCTGACGCCGTTCAGCTAGGAAAGGCGACAAGCTTTTGTCAGGGGAGACCATCTTCGCCATATTTCGCTTGGCGGCATCACGATCGTTGCAGCGAGCAAGCGGCTTGCGCATGCACTACTGATCAGCAACCTTGAGTTCTTCGGCATCAACGTCCAGCAGGGGACAGGTACATTTCAGAGGCTCGTGGGGCTTGTGCGCGTATTCGTGGTCGTCATAGGCATCGTTGTGATGGCCGTAGGCGCGATCCACTTACTGGCTGGTCAACCCATCAAGAGTTGATGGTCCGGTCAAGGGCGAGCGTTCATCGCAGCCGCTTCGGCGGCGCCTTGATGAACGCACTCTTGTGCCGCGAGTCGCGCGCCACTGAGTGTCATGGGCCGCTTGGCGCCGGCCGATGTCCGCTTGTGCCGACGTCAGTGCATCCGATCATGGCGGTCGTGTACTGAGAGACGGGTTTCGCCAGAGCGCTGCGGCGGTCCGGCCGGCGGACCTGCGTTGGCGGTTAGGTCTGCGGCCCTGGGGCGAGCGCCTTGCTGGCGTGGTCGGCGTGCCTGCTGGATGAAGATCGAGCGTCATTGGCTGCGGCGCGCGGGGCCCCGTTGAACGTGGTCGGCTGCGAGACTTGTCCCATGGGTACGGGGCGGCTGCTGTCGGCGGAGTATTTCGATGAGTGGTACTCGGCGATGGTGGGGTCGCCGGTGAAGGACGAGATCGTGCGACGGCATCTCGGTCTTCCCGCACACCTGTTGTCCACGAGTCTGCTGTCCTGGGAAGCGGTCGGCGAGGTCGCCGCGGCGTTGCGGTTGTCGGCGGGGCATGTGCTGGTGGATCTGGCGTGTGGGCGCGGTGGCTATGGGCTTGAGGTGGCGCACCGCAGCGGGGCGGACCTGGTGGGGGTCGACTTCTCCGCTGAGGCGGTCCGGCAGGCGCGTGAGTATGCCGAACGGCTGGGTCGGGTAGCGCGGTTCCAGGTCGGTGAGCTGACGGCGACCGGGCTGGCCGACGCGTCGGTCGATGCCGTGATGTGTATTGACGCCGTCCAGTTCGTCGAGTCGGCGGACGCGGTCTACCGGGAGATTCGCCGGGTCCTGGCCCCGGCTGGGCGGGTGGTGCTGACCTGCTGGGAGCCGGTCGACCGGGGCGACGATCGGGTGCCGGACCGGCTGCGGTCCGTCGACCTGTACGCCGGGTTGAACCGGGCGGGGTTCGCCGACGTCGTCGTCGACGAGCGGCCGGGCTGGCAGGCGGTCGAAGATGCCTTGTGGCAGGAGGCCGTGGCATTGGACCCTGGCGCTGATCCTGCGCTTCGCGCCCTGCACGACGAGGGCGTGCGAGTGCTTGAATTCAGCCATCGGATCCGGCGGGTCATCGCCGCCGCCACCGCGAGCTAGTCACAACACGGATCTGCCGCCGTGAGGGACGTGTGGTCAGCCGGACGAACGCTCCCACGGACGCGGAATCCATCGATTGTCGTCCAGGTAAGCGGCGAGTCTGGGGAAACGTCGTCTTACCTCGACTTCGTTCGTAAGGTCGGTCTGCTTTCCGTGCGGTTCGTCCGGGCCCAGAGGCCCGTCGGCCGGGAGCGGAGCCCCGGTAGCGGCGATGTGCGCTTCCATGGGAAGGCCGCAAAACCAATCGATTCGAGCGTTGTGCCTGTCGGACGCCAAGGTGACCAGGCTGTCGGGATCTTCCAGGACGCCTCGCATCGTTTGCTTGCCATGCGACACGATCCAGTCCTGCACGGCGAGTTCGTCGGCGAGGGGCCCGAGCAATAGGGTCGCGGCGTCGAGGATGGGCCAACGATAAAGTTCGTCCTGCGCTTGTCCCCATAGTTCCTGGAACTGCCAGATAGCATCCGGGCGCAACACACGAAGGCGGCGAAGTAACACCTGAGCGACGCGCTCGGTGTCGGCACCAGCCTCTGAGCGGGCATCCTCGACCATTCGCCAGAAGGATGCCTCGTCCACGGGCAGACTTTACGAGATCCCGTACGCACTGTCATGCCGCCGATCGGGCGCTGCAACCGGCAAAGAACTCGGGCCAGGCAGCCCGCGTCCGGTCGCGCCGATGAGAGCATGCCCATCCGTCGATGTGGCGGCACGCGTCGTGCGGACTGCGTAGGTTCAGAGAGTCAGCCGCCTTGCGAAGGCTGGCTCCGTTCAACCAAAGGGTGCCCTTGTGGGTCAACGGCTGTCCGAGGTCACCATTACGACCCTGCTCGATCACCGCATGTTTGGTTTGGTCAATGAAGATTTCGGAGAAGGACTCGCGCCTGTGGGGCACGGCGACGGCGCCTGGGTGACGGCTGGGCGTTCCGAGATCCTCATCGTGACCCCGTTCGACAACCAGGAGGCCGTACTTCGGCTGGAGGAATGGGACGGTGAGCCGGGCCCGGAGCCGGAGGATTCCTGCGGACCTTGGCAAGACGATGTTGTCACCGTGAGTATGGATTGCTTCGGCAACGGAGGAACCATCGGGCTCAATCAAATTTCTGCAGGCGGAGCCGATACAGGGTTCTCACTCAGCCAGCCCGGTCGCTACCATGTGCGGCTGGCACGCCGGAACGGCGAAGCTTTTGCGCGGGCCCGCACTGCGGTCTTCGCAAGATTCGACCCGGCTCGCCGTGAATGGGACGCACTTGAGGATGCTTTGAAGGCCATCGATGTGCGCGAAGAATACCTGGTCCGGTTCTGGCGAGTTGCTGACGGGCCGCGTGGATGAGCCGCGCTGGACTACCGTGCACGCGTGCCCAAGTCTGTGGACCTGTCGACTCCGGCTTCGCGCCGGGAAGCACTCCGGATGGTGGACGTCGGTGCCCCTCGTGCCCACCACGCGATGCTGCGGGAGATATTCGACCTCGAAAGGGTCTGGCGTGAAGGTCCGGACACTGGCGAGAGCGACGAGTACGAGCACATCTACCTGACTGCCTTCCTACTGAGCCTTTTTCATCGTGACGGTGCAGGTCACGGCAGGGGCAGAGCCCGGGAGTCGACATAGGACGAGGCTCCCGGTAAGACAGCAGTCGACC
>NZ_JBFAYE010000041.1:0-7863 GCF_040681145.1 Actinoplanes sp. NPDC051861 | reverse complement strand
GCGGTGCACTTGCGGCAGAGCTTCGGGTGCCCGGTTGCGAGCTGGGCGCCGCAGGGGCAGGTCGGGGGTTCGTGGGTGAAGTGCTGGGTGTCCATGTTGCTGATCTCCTCTCGTTTGGCTGATGCGGTGGTCCGCATCGATGCCATTGAGATTGCGATCAGGACACGGGACGTGATCAGGTCGTGGCTGGACGTGTCCGAGACGTCTCGCTTAGGGTGGTCGGGCTGCCGGGACGTCCTGACGGGAAGACGATGCCGAACGAGCGACTACGCACTGCCATGTTGGAACGCGGCTTCACCCCGGCCAGCATGGCGGAAGCCCTGCACGTGGACCCGAAAAGCGTCGAGCGCTGGATCAGCGGCCGGACGCCCTACCGGCGTCACCGGTATGCGGTCGCGGTGAAGCTCAATGTCGACGAGGCGTACCTGTGGCCCGACGCGCTCAGCCCTGATCAGGTCGCCAGCGCCAGCGAGAGCGAGATCATCAACATCTACCCGCACCGCTGGACCGTGCCGTCCGAGCTGTGGCGCAACTTCTTCGCCAACGCCGAGGTAGAGATCGGCGTCCTGGTCTACAGCGGCCTGTTCGTCGCCGAGGACGCCGGCATCCAGCGCATCTTCCGCCAGAAGGCCGACGCCGGAGCCCGCATCCGCATCCTGCTCGGCGACCCCGACAGCGAAAACGTCGCCCAGCGCGGCGCCGACGAAGGCGTCTACGACAGCCAGCCCGCGAAGATCAAGAACGCGATGGTCCTGTACCGGCCGCTGCGCGACATCGACGGCATCGAGTTCCGCACCCACCGCACCGTGCTCTACAACTCGATCTACCGCGCCGACGACCAGCTCATGGTCAACACCCACATCTACAGCTTCGGCGCCTACCAGGCTCCGGTCCTGCACCTGCGCCGGGTGGCCGGCGGCGGCATGGTCACCACCTACCTAGACAGCTTCGAGCGGGTATGGGACGAAGCAACACCGATGGAGTGAGGCGCCCGTGGGACGACGCATCGACTTCTACAACGACCCTGAGGCGCCCAAGGCCAACAGCGTTGTGCCCTCCGCCAACGCCGTCGTGGTCAACGACAACGGCGAGATCCTGCTGATCCGCCGCTCCGACAACGACAACTGGGCCCTGCCGGGCGGAGCCATGGACCTCGGCGAGTCACTGCCGGATTGCGCGGTCCGTGAGACCGCCGAGGAGACTGGTATCGACGTCGAGGTCACCGGCCTGGTCGGTATCTACACCGACCCCCGCCACGTCATCCTCTACACCAGCAACAACGAGGCCCGCCAAGAGTTCTCCGTCGTGTTCACCGCCCGCCCGGTGGGTGGGTCGCCGACCCCGAGCTCGGAGTCAACCGAGGTTCGCTGGATCCCTGCGGCCGAGATCGCCTCGCTACCGATCGACCGTTCCATGCGCCTGCGCATCGACCAGTACCTCACCAGCCCGCAGAGCATTCACCTTGGATAGCGACTGGGTAGGCGCCGGAGCCGACGCCTTCGCAGCCATCGGCACCGTCGGCGCCTTCATCGTCGGCTTCGTCCTGCTACGCCGCGAACATCGCCGCGAGGCCAACCGCGCCGACGATGAGCAGCGCGCCCAGGCCGAACGCATCAGCGCCTGGGTCGAGTTGATCCGCAAGGTCGACGGCGGTCGCGAGGTCGCCTTCCATGTCCACAACGCCAGCGACATGCCTATCTACGAGGTCGAGCTCCCCCTCCCCGCCCGCGGCGACGAGGAAGCTGGCTCGGAGTTCGTCGGCCTCGTCCCTCCGGGCCGTACCGTCCAGCGCCCCGCGCCGGCCGATTGGCTCCGCACCTATGTCGAACCCGAGCCCGTCGAGATCGAGTTTCTCGACAGCGCCGGCCGCCGGTGGAGCCGCGATGAACAGGGCTCTCTGACTCGCGCTGACCAGGCTAGTTAGCCATCAACCGCGCAGAGATCCGCCGCACCGAGCCGATGATCAGCGGACTCGCCTCGCGAATCGACTCCGCCACGAGGTCACCATCGCCATACCGCGACAGGATCTCCGCAAGTCGCCACTCGACCTCAACCGGCTCACCGTCCGGGGACGTCGTCATGTCAGCGAACGTGATCGCGTCAGACAGCACCTCATCGGCCGGTGGGAACTCGTTCCCAAGCTGCTCAACCAGCCCGCGATTGCGGCCCTCAACGTGCGCGCACGAATGGTTGGCCACGAGGCGGCAGACGAGATCATCAAGGCCCGCAACGTCCCGCAGATAGCGGGCGCCGTCAAGCTGGTGCATCCCCGTTACGACAAGATCCGGCGCATAACCAACGTCATGAAGCCAGGCCGCAGCCACCAACGCCGACGCATCGTCGCCGATCAGGTGAGCGATCGACTCGGCCTTACGCCCAACGCCCTGGCTGTGCACCCAACGCCGCGGGATCGACTCAGCCAGCACCAGGCGCGCAAGGTCACGGGCTCGTCCGATCTGATCCACAAGGGCAGATTAACGAACCTCCCACCTGACGACGTGCCTGTCGCTACCTGTCATTCCCTCCCTAGAGCTGCGGCCAATACACGCCCGACTGCCGATTCAGAGCAGCAGCAAGGCGATCCGCGACAGCCGGCCGCACGTCCCCGATCCGCACGACGGCGTCGCCTTGCCGACCGATCGCGTCATGCAACGCCGGAAAGTCCTGCCCGACATCGAACCCAGCATCCTCAAACGCGAGCGCCAGACGATCAGCAGACTCCTGCGCAACCTCTTCACCTGCGCGTTCCACCGCCGCCATCGCCACCCTCCTACCCGCACTGATCAGATCCGTCCATCCGAGTCTCAACCCCAGGTAACAGACTGTGAACCGCAGGACTGGGACGTCTAGGGACGTCTTAGGTACGATGTCCTCTTCGCCGACGATCGGAGTCGTTGCGTGAAACGTCCCCTAGCCCGAGCCCTGCGCGGCGCCGGCCTCACTACGGTCGATATCGCCACTCGCCTCAGCGTCGACCCGAAGACTGTGCAGCGCTGGATGGCCGGCCGCATGCCCTACCCGCGCCACCGCATCGCACTTGCCGAGCTTACGGGCTGGTCAATGCACGAACTCTGGCCAGAACTCCCCCGCCTCAGCGAGCCAAGCTCCCAAACCGACAAGATCAGAATCGTCTACCCTCACCGCTCGGCTGTGCCAGCCGATGCCTGGTCACGGCTGTTCGCCCAAGCCCAGAACGAGATCTGCATCCTCGCCTACAGCGCCCTATTCCTAGCCGAAGACATCACCGTCACGGACACCCTGCGCCGGAAAGCAAAGACCGGCGTGCGGATACGGATAGCACTCGGCGACCCGAACGGGGTAGAGATCGCTGGCCGCGGCAACGACGAAGGCATCGGCAACGGCATGAGCGCCCGAATCCGCACCGCCCAAGTCGGCTTCCGTCCAGTCACCGACGCCGGCGCTACCCTGCGACTCCACGACACGGTCCTGTACAACTCCATCTATCGAGCCGACGACCAGGTTCTGATCAACACCCACATCTATGGCCACCCAGGCGGACACGCACCGGTCATCCACCTCTGCCAGCGTGCAACCGACGGGATGGTCAGCACCTACGTCGACTCGTTCGAGCGCGTCTGGACGACGAGCCACGACTTCACAATCTGACGCGAACGCATAGGCGCCCGGCCGCACACGGCTCTGACTCCGCGCACGGCCGGGCTTCAACTAGCCGGTGTCCCAATGCTGAGCGATCTAGCTACCGGCTACCAAGAAGACTGTCAGCGCCTAGGGTCCGGAGCGACTGCGCCTTCATAGACGTCTTGTGACGACTTAACGTCCCACCCTGGCATCGCCACGCCGGCATCACAGATCAGCGCTCCAAGCTCGGTTGATCGAGCCGCGGATGCCACACCGCTATGGCTGTTGTCCAAACGCAGAAATGACATCCGCGTCGCAAGTTCACCAGACTTGCCACTGCCGAAAACATCAGACCTTAACGCCGGCGATCGTCAACCGGAATAACTGCCGCCCAAGGGATGGCGTCTAGAATCTCTCCATGTCGACAGCTAACAGCTCATCCGTAGGTGGCTGGAGAACGACAAAACCGGACAACGACCCAAATCGCCCAAAGCCGCTGGAGTGGCAATTCTATGCCGACAAGGTTTCGGCTGAGTGGTCCCAATCTGCTTGCGCATGATCCTGAAGAACGCGAAGTACAACAGTTCCTAGAGTTACACCCGGCGATGGTGCCAGGAGGAAGCGGTGACGTTGGACCCGGAGGTCATCATGGGCCTGAGCTGCGGGCATTGTTCCGACTGCCTAAGCTGCTCGGATCTGGACCAACATTCGAACCAGACTTCATGTGGGTGACGCGCTCATCGAGCCTTATTACCCCAATTCTCGTTGAGATCGAAAAGCCTAGCAAAAGATGGTTCCGGCAGGATGGACGACCAACTGCTGAATTCCGTGAGGCTCACGATCAACTCAACGACTGGCGGGCTTGGTTCGCGAGGGATGACAACGTAGCCCTCTTTCGAAAGAGGTTCCTATTTTTCGACTCATACAACGACCGTCCCATCGAACCGCAGTATCTTTTAGTTTTCGGACGTCAGTCAGAGTTCGAGACTGGCGGCGGCCACGTAAATCCCGATACTCTGCGGTTCAAACGTGATCAGCAACGCGCGACGAACGAGTCCTTCATGACGTTTGACTCGCTGCATCCACGCTTCGATCACAGTAGAACACTGACCGTCTCTTTGACCGCTAATGGCCCAAGGCCATACGCCTTTTCACCGGTCTTTGGAACCACGACGTCGTCCGGACCAGCGTGTCTACTTCTTGGCGACCCATCCGAGGCACTCACACGCTCCGTCATGATGAGCGACGAGCGAAAAGCATATCTTGCTCAGCGTTGGGCGTATTGGCAAAATGACGCGTTGAGTGCTTCCGGGCAGCGAGTCACACACGCACGCGCGACGGGAATTGAGTAGTTGAATACTGATCACATGGATCCTAATCCTGACATCGATGAATACTACTCTGCCGACCGTTTCGAGGTCTTGACCGTCCAACTCACCGAAGCTAAACGGCTCATGTTGAGCGAATCACCCTCACATCTCCGAATAGCATATATCCTCCTCGACAATGCTGCCGAGGTCATAATGCATCGCTCAATATACCCTGAGTTGATCGAGAACGACTTCTATGAAACGCTCCTCCGCCGCTGGAACGAGATAGTTGAAGTAAATCCCTCGGCGGAGGCCTTCGAGAAGCGTCAAGAAGCGTTACAGCGAGTAATCCCCGCGAAGAAGCTTAGGGAGCTCGACAGAGATTTCATGGCGAAAGCGAACTTCCTTGTTGCCCGGAACAAGATGGACCGCGGGCATGCCGACGCGCTCAAACGGCTTCATGAATACCGAAACGAAATGTATCATCGGGATCATATTCGGCGCAGTGTAGTCCAAGTCTTTACTTACATGCACTTCGAGCTGGTCTGTTCGATGCTCGAAAGTTATGACGCGACAACGCGCCATCCGTATGTGGGGCCGCCTATCGGGGCCTTTCCGGAAGACCGGATGGCGACGTTCAAACCGCCGGCTACGGTGATTGCTGATGAGCTCCGGGAAGGTTTCGACGTCGCATGGAATCAGGCAGCTTTTCATTTAAAAGACCAGCTTATCGAACGCATAGAGAAGGTCATCGCAGGCGCATGGATAGTCACCATGGTTTTTGCGGATGTGGACGAGAGCTTAGCCATAAAGCTTGCACAAACATTCGACGCGAGCCCGACTGACAGTCCAGAAGAGTTAAAACAGCTGGAGTTTCCGTACAAGTATGAGCGGGCGGATCTGGATAGATGGCTGAAGCGCGCAAATAAGCTCGACCTAGATTCGGACAAGATCAAGTTTTTTAACTTCTACGGCTCCTTGGAGCGTGATTTTGAACAGAGCGAGAAAGATATGTTAGCTCTTCGCAAAGAGCTTGAGCGGATGAGGCAGCGCCAGTTGGATCTAGCAGAGGAGGACGCGAAGATAGAACGCCACAATCGTCCCAAAACAGGCGGAGAACCGGGCTAAAGCTCCATAGGCCTGGGCCACCGGACGGCATCCGCCTGCGCAAACACTGTTTGCCGGGAAAGTAGGCGGAGCGGTCTCAACAGGACTCCCGGCGAGTGCGTGTGGCTACCTGCGCCATACGCCACCGAGGCAATCCGTCGCGCAGTGGAGAAGGGCTAACAGGACCGAACATCCGCCGCCCACTTGCATGCAGCATCGGCGCGGTGACAAGCCGACACGCTGCACCGAAACAGGCTACCGTCGGACGACCATGGGTCCTGACCGAGTGGGTCGGTCGCCCGTTCAGGAGCGAGCTTGACTGTGTCACGTCCGTGCCCACGCTGCTCATGGCATCTCACACGCAGGCTGTGACCGCGTGAAGACCTCGATGAGAGGATGTAGCTTCCATGGCGGCCGGCCGAGCGGAGGTGCTGCGAGTCGTGAGCAAGCTGTCGTTGCCAGACAAAACCTTCCTGGAGACAGTGCTGGGGATGGATGGTGGTTATGTCCTCGATTTTACAAATACGTCGTTGGCGCAGCTTTTCGATGACCTCGGCATCGATATCTACGACGACAAATATGCCGAGTACGGGGGCTCGAAGGCCAACAGGTTAAGGATTTTGTGGAAGATTGGATCAGACTCTGAGGTCGCGTCGACGCTCGCCAACCTCGCGGACTACATCGAAGCGAAGCAGGCTGCTCCACACTCTTCGGGGTTCTCTGACAGGGAGATAACCGACGACCAAATTGCCAAGATCCGAAAGATCGCGGCGAGGCTTCGTGGTTCATCTTCCGCGGACGGAAGGCCGGCTGGGTCGACTGAGGACGCGGCTGACTCCACCCGCGCCATTTTTACCACCAGCGCTACGGTTTCGCAGAACAAGATCCAGGTCGAAATCCACGAGGAACTTTACAACCACATCGGGCAGTACCTGGCCTCTGGGGACTACTTTCATGCAGTCGAAGAGTCATACAAGCTGGTGCGCGAAAGACTCCGGGAGATCACCGGAAAGGAGAAGGCCTCGGATGTCTTCAATAATAGCGCGCAGAATATCGCGCACTATGAAGCCCTGTTCGGTAAGGCGAGGCCTAGCAGCGACGCGGAAGCCGATTTCTTCCGAGGCATCGGGTATCTCCACTTGGGCGTCCAGCATCTCAGAAATGAAAAGGCCCACACACCAGCAACACCTTTAGAGCCCAACCTCGCCGTACACTACATCGCGCTGGCGAGCCTCGCCTATGACTTGATCACCCGATACGTCAGCGAAGACACGATCAAAGAGATTGAAGAACTGGTTCTCGCCAAGCGCCGGAGCTATCGGACCGCGAGCTCCTTCTACCATGACTTCGAGGATGGCAAGTGGCTGAGGAATTTGAGGCTCCCTGCCAAGGTTGAGTCTAAGGCGGTACGCAAGGTACTCAAGACCAAGTGGCTCGATGAGGCTGACTTCACCCGTAGCTACGATTACAGCAACATCATGCTGATGCGGCTTGAGTTGGTAGTCGACGAACTCACCCAAGCTGACCTCGATCGGTTGCTGAATCTGCCGACGACGGACTCGTACGGCAACGACCAGTTGGCAGGAATGCGTCAGTTCATCGAGTTCGTTCAGAAAAAGTACCCAGAAAAGATTTCGCACAAGGTGAGGGAATGGCTCGCGAAGGAGTAATCCGGAGGAGTTTCATCGGCAGCGGCACCGCTGGCGACTGCAGAGTGGTGCCGAAAGTCGCGATATCTGGCGCCCAAACTCGGCTCTGGCGCACTCTTCGTGAAGTAACGTTGGAATCTTGGGCTGCTTCCGGCGTTGATCCGTTGATCTCGCATACTCAGGTATGTGATCGATGA
>NZ_JBFAYE010000040.1:0-13984 GCF_040681145.1 Actinoplanes sp. NPDC051861 | reverse complement strand
GCTGCAGCCCGCACCGGGCAACCCCGATCGTGCAGGCCATCCTCGTCCTGCACCACGTCGAGAACCCTGCCTACTCAGGATGAAAAAGGCTCACTTATGTCCGACCTCTGTCGGTAACACGTCAGGCACTCTCGGTAATTGGGAACCGCATAGATGTGGATCAATTCATTCGGTAGCTTCTCCCCTCGATGACAGCTGTCGCCGCGCGGCATGAAGACGGCTTCGAGAGCACCGGAAACGGTTGCTGAACAGGGGGAGTCAGCCGGATGGATTCGTCGAGCAAGATCCGTTCATCGAGAAGCCTGAGACGACTGGGAGCCGCCGTTTCGGCCGCAGCCGTCGCAGCAATCACCGCACTCACCGCTCCCGCGGGCGCTGCCGCCGCGGCGAGCCCCGCGCCGGTTCGGACCAGCGGTTCCGATCTGAGCACCAGCAGCTCGCCGGCCCCGGTGCGGCTGCCCGGAGACAAATCGGTGCGCGACTACACGCCCGCACAGCTGCAGTCGTTCGAGCGCACCGGCGGAGATCCCGAGGTGCTGGCCTACTGGACGCCGGAGCGGATGAAGGCAGCCAAGCCACTGGATGCCCCCGGAGACGCGGAATGGGTCGAGGACAAGGCGCGAGCCGTGGCCGGCAAGGTGGCCTCCGTCGCGGCGAAGCCGGTGACCGCCCAGATCCCGCAGAGCGTGACCAACGCCCCGCCGCCGGTGACAAACTTCTCGATCACCAACGGCAAGCTGTTCATCGGTGGTTACGAGAGCGGCTCCTGGTGCTCGGCGTCGGCGATCAACACCTCGTCCAAGCGGGTGCTGATCACCGCCGGTCACTGCGTGCACAGCGGGCAGGGCGGCGCCTGGCTGCAGAATCTCGTCTTCGTGCCGGGATACAACGCGTTCAACTCCGACCACGATCCGGTCGGGCGCTTCCAGGCGTACTGGCTGCGGACCTTCAACGAGTGGATCAACAACAGCAACCTCAACCGGGACGTCGGCTTCGTGACCACCTACTCAGGCGGCGACTGGAATTCCACCGTCGTCAACACGATCGGCGGGCATGGCCTGGTCTACAACGGTGGCACCGAGTTCGACACGTCGATCTTCGGATATCCGAGCAACCGTGACGGCGGCAACGTCATGTGGGCCTGCTGGGGCACCGCCACCGACAACAGCATTCTGGACAACAGGTCTAAAATCGCGTGCAACTTCGGCGGCGGCTCCTCGGGCGGCCCGTGGACGTGGAACTACGACAACGCCACCGGACTCGGCTCGGTCCGCTCGGTCATGTCCACAGTCAACAGCGAAGGCGTGAACAAGGGGCCGTACTTCGACCAGGCCGTCGTCGACGCGATGAACGCCGCCAACGCGGATTGGTAGGTTGAGCTGATGGGAATGCGGTCACCACGTCCACTGGCCGCCTGGCTGCTGGCCGTGGTGGCCGCATTGAGCGCCTGCGGCTCCGCAGCCGAGTCCGGCAGCGACACGTCGGGCACCCGAGCGCCGACCGGACCGACAAAGCCCGAAGCGCTGCCGGTCCGGAGTGATCTGATCGACGCTCAGGTTGTCCAGTGGCGCAATTGGCGCAGTGTCAACGATCAGACCATCGAGGTCACCGTGACAGCCGGACCCACCGACTGCTACGGCGCCGAGCCGGAGTTGGCGGAGAGCGAAACGGCGGTGCGACTCCGGATCCGCGTCGGACTGCTGCCCGAGGCCGCCGGCCGGGACTGCATGGCAATCGCCAAGGAGGCGGTGGTCGCGGTGCAGCTCACCTCCGCCCTGGGCACTCGCACGGTCGAACCCCTGACCTGACGCGGAGCTCCGGCGCCCGCTCAGCGGCGGCAACCAGGGCCTCGTGGCCCGCACCGGCGGGTCGTGGCGCCCCGCCCGGTGACACGCGCGCGGCCGACGCTGGGAGTAAAGCCCCTGGAGGCAGCGATGACCACGAGGAGCGCCGACTTCGGCCACAAGGCGAGCGCCTGCTGCTGTCAGCCTGATCGCCCTCAATGACGTGCCCGCCGCGATCGGGGTGCTGCAGACGCTCGGCATTCTGCTGATCTCTTTGCTGATGGCGCACCGGGGCCTCGGCCGGCTCGGTGTGGTGACGGGCGCGATCGGCATGGTTTCGGAGCTGTTGCGCCCGGTGCTCGGCTGGGCCTACGCCGTCTACGGCCTGCTGCTGTTCGCCTGGCTGATCTGGGTTGCCGCGGCGCTCTGGCGGCAGGCGCGGCGGCCGTAACTTTCGGAAATATTGCTTCGGGAGATCGATGGCGTTAACTTCTTCTGGGAGCGCTCCCAGCGCTTCGTTCGGCTTACCCCGTCCCCAGGAGAAGCCCATGTCCCGTTCCCCCCTCAAGATAATGGCGGCCACGGCGGCCTGCGCCACCGTGGCCGCCGCCGGAGTGTGGCTCGCCAACGGCACCGCCTCGGCAGGAACGATCTCCGGAACCCTCTACCGTGACCCGAACACCGCTGTGGCCCGCTGGCTGCAGTCCAATCCGAACGACTCGCGGGCAACGGTGATCCGCGACAAGATCGCCAGCCAGCCGGCCTCGCGGTGGCTGTCGAACTTCAACATCTCCACAGTCGGCAGCGAGGTGTCCACCTACATCAACGCGGCCAACTCCGCCGGGCAGATCCCGGCACTGACCGTCTACGGCATCACGAACCGCGACTGCGGTGGTGCCAGCTCGGGTGGCGCGCCGGACCTGAACCAGTACCAGACCTGGATCGGCAACATCTCCCGGTCACTGGGCAACCGGACGGTGATCATCCTGCTGGAGCCGGACTCGATCGCCCTGCTCACCTGCCTCAGCAGCAGTGAGCTCGCGGCGCGCAACCAGGCGCTGCGGACGGCCACCCAGACCCTGAAGGCGGGCAACCCGAACGCCAAGGTGTACCTGGACGCCGGGCACTCCGCATGGAACAGCGCGTCCGAACAGGCGAATCGTCTCGTAGCGGCAGGCGTGGCGAGTGCCGACGGCTTCTACTCCAACGTGTCCAACTACAACTCGACCAGCTCGGAGGCCAACTTCGGCCGGGCCGTCATCAGCGCCCTGAACGGTCAGGGCGCCAGCGGCAAGCGGCAGGTCATCGACACGAGCCGCAACGGCGGCGCGAGCGGTGACTGGTGCGGTGACGACAACACCGACCGGCGGATCGGGCAGTACCCGACGGTCAACACCGGCGACGCCAACATCGACGGGTACCTGTGGGTCAAGCCGCCGGGCGAGGCGGACGGCTGCCGGTACGCGGCCGGTTCGTTCCAGCCCGACCTCGCCTACAGCCTGGCGAGCACGGCACCCAACCCGCCGTCGTCCCCGCCGTCCTCACCGTCCTCCTCACCCTCCTCGTCCCCGTCGTCCTCCCCGTCCTCGTCACCGTCGTCCTCGCCCTCGTCGTCGCCGTCGTTCCCGGCCGGCGCCTGCGGTGCGACGCTGCGCGCGGTGAGCACCTGGCAGGGCGGCTACCAGGGTGAGGTCAGGGTTCAGGCCGGCAACGGCACGCCCAACGGCTGGACGGTCAGCTGGACGCTGGGCTCCGGCCAGACGATCAACCAGGTCTGGAACGGCACCCTGACCACGTCGGGCGCGACCGTCAGCGTGCGCAACGTGTCCTGGAACGGCAACCTGCCGGCCGACGGCTCGACGACCTTCGGGTTCATCGCCTCCGGCACGGTCGGCTCACCGACCCTGACCTGCACCTCCCCGTAACCACAACCGGCACAGCGGGGCCGGAGGCGGGTTCGCCTCCGGCCCCGGATCGTGCTGATCTCGGGCATGGCGAAGCAACACCGCCATGGAAACGGGATTTCGGAAGAGGCTCAAGCGAGGGAGAGAGCGCCCGTCGCGAGCGGGAGGAGCGGGGTGGGACTCAGGCTTCGCGGTTGAACAGCTTCTTGGACCAGAGGTAACCCGTCAGGGCGATCACGCCGCACCAGGACAGCGCGATCCACCAGTCGTTGCCGATCGGCGTGCCCAGCAGCAGGCCCCGCAGGGTCTCGATGATCGGGGTGAAGGGCTGGTGCTCGGCGAACCACCGCATGCCGGCCGGCATCGACTCGGTGGGGACGAAGCCGCTGCTCAGGAACGGCAGGAACATCAGCGGCATCGGGATGTTGCTGGCCGCCTCGACCGTCTTGCTCACCTGGCCGAGCGCCACCGACAACCACACCAGCGCGAACGTGACGACCGCCATGAAACCGGCAGCGGCCAGCCACTGAAGAGCGTCGGCGGTCGGCCGGAACCCGACCAGCAGCGCCACGCCGCTCACGATCGACAGCGCGAACAGCGCCTGGATCACGCTGCCCACCACATGCCCGGTCAGCACCGAGACGCGGGCGATGTGCATGGTCCGGAAACGCGCGATGATCCCCTCGGTCAGGTCCATCGCGACCGAGATCGCCGTTCCCTGGACGACCGACGTCACCGTCATCAGGAGGATCGCGGGGGTCACATAGTTCACGTACTCGGCCCGGCCGCCGTCCGGGCCGAGCCCCGCGCCCATCGTGCCGCCGAAGACGTAGACGAACAGCAGCAGGAAGACGACCGGCATGCCGACCAGCAGCAGGGTCATCGCGGGATATCGCAGCATCCGTTTGAGGTTGCGGCGCAGCATCGTCGCCGAGTCGCGTACGGGATGGAAGGTCAGGGTGGTCATCGCACACTCGCTTTCGTGTCGGTGAGTGCCAGGAAGACGTCGTCGAGGTCGGGGGTGTGCACGGAGAGTTCGTCGACTTCGACGGCCCGCTCGTCGAGCCGGCCGATCAGGTCCTTCAGCGACCGCAGGCTGCCGTCGCTGGGCACCCGCAGAGCGAGCGCGTCGCTGTCGCGGGTGGCCTGGCCGAGGACTCCCAGCGCGGTCTCGAGACCGCCCGCGTCGGCGAACTTCAGGAGGACGTGCCCGCCCGGGATGCGGCGCTTGAGCTCCTCCGCGGTCCCCTCGGCGACCACCCGGCCACCGTCGATGACCGCGATCCGGTCGGCCAGTTCGTCGGCCTCCTCCAGGTACTGCGTGGTCAGGAAGATGGTGACCCCGCCGGCCACCAGCTCCCGGATGATCTGCCACATGTTGCGGCGGCTGCGCGGGTCGAGGCCGGTCGTCGGCTCGTCCAGGAAGATGACCTGCGGGCTGCCGACCAGGGTCATCGCCAGGTCGAGACGGCGCTGCATGCCACCGGAGTACGTCTGTACCGCCTTGCGGCCCGCCTCGGCCAGGTCGAACTGGTCGAGCAGCTCGGCGGCGCGCCGCCGCCGCACCCGCCGGCCGAGGTGGTGCAGATCGGCCATCATCAGCAGGTTCTCCTCGCCGGTGAGCAGCGTGTCGACGGCGGAGAACTGCCCGGTGACGCCGATCGCGGCGCGCACCGCGTCCGGTTCACGGGTCAGGTCGTGCCCGGCGACACGCGCCTCGCCGCCGTCCGCACCGAGCAGTGTGGACAGGATCTTCACGGTCGTGGTCTTGCCCGCGCCGTTCGCGCCGAGCAGCGAGAACACGGTCCCGGCCGGCACGTCGAGGTCGATGCCGTCGAGCACGACCTGGGAGCCGAACGACTTGCGGAGTCCGCTGACAGTGATCATGGTGAGGCCTCCTAGGGGAGATGGGCGCGGCGGACGGTGATGTCCCCGAACGAGGTGTTGCCGCGTACCTCGACGGTGTGCTGAGCGTCCTCGGGCCCGACGGCGTTCTCCATCAGGTTGCGCACCTGCCCGAACGAGGTGTTCACGTCGAGCCAGGCGGCGGTCCCCTCGGCGATGCCGATCTCCAGCTCGCCCATGGAGGCGCCGAGCAGCACCGAGCCGCGGACCACCTCGCCGAGGCGGATGGCGCCGTTGGAGCTCTTCGCGTCGACGTCGGCGCCGGCGTGCTCGACCGTGATGTCGCCGTTGGCCGAGCGTGCCCGCAGGTCGCCGGTGACCGCGTCGATCACGGTGTCGCCGTTGGAGTTCTTGACCTCGGCCGCGCCGTCGACGTCACCGATCTGGATCCTGCCGGAGCCGGTCGAGATCTCGGCCCGGCCGGAGACGGTGTCGACGGTGACGTGGCCCGCCGCGGTGTGCACCCGCAGCGGCCCGGCCTGTTCGACGGTGAAGTTGCCGGCGGCGCTCTTGAGCCGGCACTCGCCGAGCCGCCCGATCGTGGTCACCGAGCCGACCTCCAGGACGGCGGCCAGCCGGGAACCGGCGGGCAGGGCGATGGACACGTCGACGGACCGGGTCTTCCGGGAGAAGTCGAAGATCCGCTTCGGGCCGGTGACCCGCAGGACGCCGTTGTCGTACTCGACGCGGATCTGCTGCACCGCCTGGACGTCCGACTCGTTCGACTCGTCCGTCGGCCGGACCTCGACGACCGTGTCGGCCCGGGGGCCGGCGGTGACCCGCACGTTGCCGACGTTGAGCTCGACAGTCACGGAAATCGGCTCTGGGGTTTCGAATTTGGACATAGTTATCCCCTTAAATCGCCTTGAAGCCTTTTTTAGCGGACCCAGCCGGTGTAGCCCTGCTGCACCCGAGTGGAGGCGTGCGCGTCGCGGTCCCGAACCGGCGGCCGCTGCACCGCCGCCGAGGCCGCCCGCACCAGCCAGGCGTTCACCGAGCGCCCCTCCTTGGCCGCGGCCTCCTCGACAGCGGCCTTCAGCTGCTCGGGCAGACGAACGTTGATCCGCGCGACCGGCCCGTCCTCACCGATCTGCATGTCGGCGTCCGGCACGGTGACGGGCTCCTCGGCCGCCGGAGCGCTGACGGCGGGCACCGACACGACGAACTCGGGATCCCGGCCCCGCAGGCGCAACTCCACCGAACCCGGCGCCAGGTCCCGGGTGATCTCGTCGGCCGCACCCGAGAGCGCCTCCAGCAGCGCCATCCGGATCGCTGACTCGAGGGGCCCGGTGAGGCGCTCGACGAGAGCCCGCGCGTCCTCACCGCCCGCTTCGGCCAGCGTCGCGAACTCGCGGCCGAGGTTGTTCACGTACGTCGTCAGGTCCACGGCACCACTGTGGCACACGCATGGCATCACCGCAAGCCAAAGTGGCATCACTTTGGCACCACGCTAGGGTGCTGCCATGAGCGAGACTGCCGCACGGGAGCACATCGCCCGCTTCAACACCGCCGTGACCAGCGGAAACTGGTCCGCCTTCACGGCACCGCTGCACGACGAGGCAGTGATGACCTTCATCGGCCCACCGGTCGGCCCGTTCCGCGGACGCGACGCGATCACCCGGGCCTACGAGTCCGACCCGCCCGGCGACACCATGCGCGTCGTGGGCGTCGAGTCGGCCAGCGACACCGACCTCGTCACGTTCGAGTGGTCACGAGGTGGCACGGGAACGCTGACCCTCGGTTACCGCGACGGCCGGATCGCCGCGCTCACCGTCCGGTTCCTCTGAGTCCGCGCCGCGAGATCGCCGAGCGCCGCGCGCGTCATCGGCAGCAGCGGCGTCGACGCCATCAGCGCCAGCTCCTGCGCCGGCGACGTCAGCCCGTCCAGGAACCGCAGCACCCGAACCGGGTCGTTCCGGGTGAAGAGCCGCTCGAAGAACTCCGGCGCGGCCACCAGCCCGCGGTCCCAGGCACGCAGCGCCACCGAGTCCATCCACAGGTGCCGTCGCGGATACGGCGCCGCCGGCACGGGATCACTTCCGGCCAGCAGTGCGGCGGCGATCTGGTCCGCCTGACGGCGCATCGCGGAGAACGTGTAACCGGTCGACGGCCTCGTCGCGCCGCCCGCTGTGCCGAGCCGCACCACGCGCGGAGACGGTCTGCGCAGGAAGGGGGCATCGGTCATCGGGATGGCGCCATCTTCGACCCGGGTCACCCGCAAACCCTTCAAACCCAACATCAGGATGTACGCCGAGAGCGCGCTGTCATAACCAGAGTCGGACAGGCGCTCGGGAGAGAACTCGGTGTACTCGATCAGCGCGTGGCGCGGGCCGGTCGGCAACACGTACCCGAACGACACGCCACGCGCCGGTTGGGGTGTCCGGAAGTCCATCAGGATCGCGGACGCCGGGTCGAAGGCGTCGTGATCCGCCTCCACCCACCAGCCCCGGAAGTGCTGGAGCCAGAACGTCCGTCCCGCGCGCACCGGAGCGGCCGGCCGGGAGTCCAGCGCCCACCTCGCCCGGACGATCTCCGTTCCCGCTGAATCGTGGACGCTCACACCCGTACCGTTGTCAAAGAGACCTTGAGCCGACGCCTCCAGGAACCGGACCCCCAACCGCTGGGCCGCTTCGGCGGCAAGCTCGTAGACCGGATCGGAGCGAACCATCGCATAACGCATCGGCGCGAGATCCAGCCGCCGCAGGCCGCCCCGCCCGTGGAGATCGACCCGCGGCCACGCCGCGTCCAGCACCGCATCCAGCGGGTCCTCGGAGCCGGTCCAGAACGCCCAGGTCCGCATGCCGCGCTCCCCCGGGTCGACCACCGCGATCCGCAGCCCGCGCACGCCGTGCCGGTCCAGAGCGCTGAGCAGCAGCGACGTCGCGCCACCGAATCCGATCAGGGCGAGGTCGACGTCCATCGCGCCATTATCGCGGCCGGTACGAAAGAGTAGAGCCATGTCGACGTCGTTCCCCGCGCTGGTCGCCCGCACCCAGGGATTCACTCTCGGCCTCGCCCGCCGGCCGGCGGTGGCCCCGGACGGCTCGCGGGTGCTGTTCCTGCGCTCGGACAGCGGCGACGACGCGGTCGGGCACCTCTGGTCCTTCGACACCGCGACCGGCGAGGAACGCCGTCTCGTCGACGCACGCGCGCTCGGCGACGACCGCGAGATGACCGAGCGGGAGAGAGCCCGCCGCGAACGCGCCCGTGACCGCTCCGCCGGGATCGGCGCCTACGCCACCGACGCCGCCGTGCGCACCGCCGTGTTCACCGTCTCCGGCCGCCTCTACGCCGTCGACGTGGAGACCGCCGAGGTCACCGACCTGGGCGCCCGCGAGCCGGCCGCCGAGGCACGCATCGACCCGGCCGGTAGCACCATCGCCTACGTCAGCGACGCCGAACTGCGCCTGATCAGCCGCGACGGCAAGGACGACCGCGCCCTGGCCGAACCCGACGGCCCGGAGGTCACCTGGGGCCTGCCCGAGCACGAGGCCTCCGAGTCGATGGACCGCTTCGAGGGTTACTGGTGGGCGCCGGACGGGCGCGCCCTGGTCGCCGCCCGTGTGGACAACAGCCCGGTGCAGGTCTGGTACGTCTCCGACCCGGCACGCCCCGAGCGCCCGCCGGCCGCGCTGCGCTATCCGTCGGCCGGCACCCCCAACGCCGACGTCAGCCTTCACGTGCTCGGCCTCGACGGGCGGCGCACGCCGATCACCTGGGACCGCGACGAGTACGAGTACGTGACCCGCGTCGTCTGGGACCGGCTCGGCCTGCTGGTCGTCGTGCAGAACCGCGAGCAGACCGTGATGCGGGTGCTCGACGCCGACCCGGTGACCGGGCAGACCCGGGTGATCGCCGAGAACACCGACCCGCAATGGACCACGATCGTCGCCGGCGTGCCCGCGCGTACCGCGTCCGGCGAGCTGCTGTGGACCGTGGACGACGGCGACACCCGGCGCCTGACCTGCGGCGGCGTCCCGGTCACCCCACCCGGCCTGCAGATGGAGGAGCTGCTCTCGGTCGACGGCGACACCGTGCTGTTCGCCGGCCGCGAGGACCCCGCAGAGCGCCACCTGTGGACGTGGCAGCCCGGCACCGGCCCGGTCCGCGTCACCGCCGAACCCGGCCTCTACACCGGCTGCCGCGCGGCCGGTGTCACCGTGACGGTCGCGAACACCATGACGCGCGAGACGGTCACCGTCGACGGCGTTCCCCTTCTCAGCAACGCTCTCCCGTCACCCGTGATCCCGGTCATGCACCTGCTGCGCCTCGGCGAGCGCGAGCTGCAGACCTCGGTGCTGTTCCCCACCGGGCACGAGCCGGGTTCGCGGCGGCTGCCGGTGCTGATGGATCCGTACGGCGGCACGGCCGCTCAGCGGGCCGTCGCCGCGCGCACCCGGTACTGGGCGTCGCAGTGGTTCGCCGACCAGGGGTTCGCGGTCGTGGTCGCGGACGGCCGCGGCACACCCGGCCGCGGGCCGCGCTGGGAACGGGCCCGCGGGGACGACCACGCCGGCCCGCGCCTGCAGGACCAGGTGGACGCGCTGCACGCGGCCGCCGGCAGGTTCGGCGATCTCGACCTGTCGAAGGTCGGCATCCGCGGGTGGTCGGCCGGCGGTTATCTCGCGGCGCTCGCGGTGCTGCGCCGCCCGGACGTGTTCCACGCCGCGGTCGCGGGCGCGCCGGTCACCGACCAGCTGCTCTACAGCACGCACTGGCAGGAGCGCACGCTCGGTCTCCCGGAGGAGAACCCTTCGGGGTACGCGCACGGCTCCCTGATCGACGACGCGCCCAACCTGCGCCGGCCGCTGCTCCTGGTGCACGGGATGCTCGACGACAACGTGCTGCCCGTCCACACGATGAAGCTGTCCGCGGCGCTGCTGGCCGCCGGCCGCCCGCACACCGTGCTGCCGCTGCCGGCCGCCACCCACATGGGCGCCGGCCTGGACAACCTGTGGGCGTTCGAGCTGGACTTCCTGCGGACGGCCCTGCTCATCGCTCCTGAGAGTTCCTGATCAGCTCGTAGGTGAGCGCGTTGACCACGGCCGGGACCACCGCCGCGCGGGAGTCGTCGGCCACCGCCGCGAGCGCCGCGTACCTACGGATCAGGTGCGGTGCGAGAAACGAGCTCCGGCCCGCGTTCAACCGCATGATCGTCTTGTAGAGCGGCCAGGACAGCTTGCGTTCCTCCTCCGAGCCGATGAGGTTGAGCAGGGCGAACGCGCCGCCGACCCGCAGGAAGTCGCCCATCGTGGACAGCCGCTGGCCGTACCAGGGGTCGAGTTCCGGCACGGCACGCAGCAGCTCCGGCCGCACCACGACCAGCGGCACCGCCCGGACCGCGGCGTCGGCCGACGTGATCGACGACTTGGCGAGGTCGACCGTCTGCGCCAGCGACAGGTAGGCGGCGTTGCTCAGCAGGTACTCGACCACGGCGAGCGAGAGCGGCGGCTCGAGCGGCCCGAGGCCGCCCGTCTCACCGAGCAGTGAGGACGCCCGGGCCGGGGACGGGTCGGCGAACAGCCGCCGGGACAGCAGGTCGGCGTAGACCCCGGCGGGATCGGAGCCGCCGGGCACCGGCACGCCCCGCCACAGCGTCACACCGACCTGGGCGGTCGCCACCGCGTCGGGGTCGAAGAGCAGCTGCGCCTCGTGCACCTCGCGGGCGGCGCCCTGCCAGCCCTGACGCCGCAGCGACAGCGTGTGCGCGCCGGCGCCGGACGTGGGCTCGATCGTGTGCAGCACCTCCAGCCAGGTCGCCTCGTCCAGGCCGGACTGCATGAGGCGTACGACCGACCGCCACCACGTGACCGGGTCCTGGCCGTCCGGCGCGAGCTCGTCGAGCGAGATGGACCGTTCCGGCAGCAGCAGGAGGCGGAGCAGGACGAGGTTGGTGACGTACGCGGCGAGGCGCTGCACGCCGGTGTAACCGCCCGGGTTGTAGCCCGTCTCCCGGCTGCGGCTCCGGGCGCGGTCGGACTCGGCGAGCAACCGCTCCAGGACCTCACCACCGGCCACCCGGCTCCCGGGGTCCAGCGCGTCGAAGATCTGCTGTGTGAAACGGACGATGGCGCCGCCGACCGCGATCGGCCGGTGCGAGAGCAGGGCGTACAGCACCTCGTCGTCGTCCCAGGCCACACCGGGGCGCAGCCGCCCGGCCCGGTAGGCGGCGAACGTGTCGATGAGCTCGCTGACCCGGTCGACGGCGTGGTGGGCGATCAGGTACTCGGCGAACGTGGCGTGCAGGAACTCGTACGTCTTGCGGCTCTGCTCCGGCTCTCCGGTCTCGGAGGTGTGTATGAAGAAGAACCGCCCGATCGTCCGCCGCGCCGCGCTCAGCGGACGCGCGAACCGGGTGGGATCGTCCGGGCCCGGCCGGCCACGCGGGTCCAGCGCACCCAGGTCGGCCTGCAGCTGCTCCTCGGTGACGAACTGCCGCCCGCGGTTGAACATGCCGTACGCGGTGATGCCCAGCCGCCACAGCTCGTCGTTGATCAGCACTTCCGGCGGCGGCTCGGCGGTCGCCTCGTGTGCCGGGGACTTGCGCAGTTCCCGCTGCGTGAAGTCGACGAGCAACTGGCGGTAGACGGCGGCCTCGTCGGCCGGCACCGCCTGCGCACCGGAGGTCGTCGCCTGGATCGCCGTCATCAGCAGCAGCAGTGGCTGCCGTACGATCGGGCCCACGCCGAGGATCGCCTCCCGCGACAGCACCGCGGCGCGTTCGTTCAGGCCGTTCCAGATGTCGACCCACCGGCCGACCTGCTCGTCGGTGAAGTCCTCCAGCCGGAGCACGACGCAGCCCGCCGGGATGTTCGCCAGGTCCGCCACCACCTGCCGGGACGTCACGATCACCGCGACCGGGGCGTCCTGCGTGGCCTCGACCCGCTGGAACTCCTCGACCTGGCTCAGATAACCGGACTCGGTCGTGCCGGTCGCCTGCATCAGCTCGTCCAGGCCGTCGAGCAGCACCACCCGTGTGGCCGAGCCACCGCCCGAGGCCGCGGCCGTGTCGGCGATGCGGGACCACAGCGCGCGGGCGTGCGTGGACTCGTCGAGCAGCTGCTGGATCTGCTGGTAGATGGGCGCGCTGGGGTCGCGGACGCGCCGCAGCGGCACGAGGAAGGCGGGGAACGCGGTCGCCGCGAGCCGGGCGGTCAGCACCCGTGTCAGCAGCGACTTCCCGGCTCCCGGGTGGCCCAGCACGATCAGGGGCCGCTGGGTGCACCGGGCCGAGGCGAGGTAACCGACCAGGAACTCGTCCAGGTCGGACCGGACCGGGCGGGACTCCCACCACTCCTCGCTGGACGGTCGCGAGCCCGCGTCGACGATGGCGAACCGGAAGCGGGGCACGACGTAGCCCTCGGCGACGGTCGGTACGCGCACGCCGGCGACGCCGTCCATCTCGCCGCCCCGGATCAGCGGCTGGTCGAGGATGGTGCGGTTGACCTTGGCGAGCGCGCTCTGGTCACGTCCGGCCCGATCCCCGCCGGAGATCAGCGAGAGCACCGTCTCGACCCGCTGCAGCGCGTCCTCCTGCCGGCGCAGCGCCTCGATGAGGTCCTTGCGCGCCGCCTTGATCGCCCGCTGCGCCGCGGACTGCCCGCCCAGCATCGCCCACACCAGGAACTCGGGAACGTCCGAGGCCAGCCGGAAGTAGCTGTCCACGTAGAGCCGGACGGCGTGGTCGACGATCTCGCTCTCGGTGGGCCGGCGCCCGAGTTCGCGCCACGCCCGCTCCCACACCGCCAGCTTCTGGAAGCTGGCCAGGCACCGCGCCACGGCCTCCCGCAGGTACGGCACGACGCACGTCCGCAGGTTCTCGTCGAACCCGCACCCCGACCACGGCATCTCGATGGGCGTGGCGAGCAGCGAGCCGATGGCGACCTGATAGTCCTGGGTCGCGTCGGCGTCGGTGAACAGCCGGGTCTTCTCCTCCTCGGTCAGCTCCAGCCGCTGATAGGCCGGGCCGAGGTGCGCCTGCAGCGACTCGAACAGCGCGCTGCCGACCAGCGCGGTGTGCGCCGCCGCGACCAGCTGGGACCGCTCGAACCCGGCGGCACCCTCGAACCGCTGCCGAGCCCGCCCGAGTCCCTTGTTGAGCAGCTTGATCAGCTCGTTCTTCTGATCGATCCAGCCCCACACCGCGGACAGCACGGCGCTGCCGGTGGGAAACGCGACCGCCCCGGCGGCCAGGATCATGCCGCCGAGGAGCGTGTCGAGCGTCTGGAGAACGGCCGGTTCACCGGCGCCGAGCAGTCTGACCGCGGACCGGTAGGTGAGCGGAAGCTTCACGGCGCTAGATGTACTGACCACGGAGGTTGTTGACGTTCGGCGTGGTGCCTTGATCAGAGAGGAGACCTCCGGAAGGAGTGGCGGTGCTTGACGTCGCCG
>NZ_JBFAYE010000039.1:0-15140 GCF_040681145.1 Actinoplanes sp. NPDC051861 | reverse complement strand
CTGGCCGAGCCCATCTCGGACCAGTTGGTGAACAGTCCGAAGTTCATCGAGCCCCACGAGGTGCCGGTGTCGTGGGTGGTGGCGTAGACGAGTTGCCGGCCGTTGTAGGGCGCGTGGGTGAAGTCCTTCAGCGAGACCCATCCCGACCGCGGGTTGGCCAGCACACCGGTCGACGACCAGCGGTAACTCGACGGCAGGCTGCACGAGCCGCCGGGGTTCGACGGCGCCGGTGAACTGGGCGTGGTGCCGCCGACCCGGACCATCTGCCACTGCTGGTTGGCGCCGTTCCAGTCGGAGTACTGGACGATGTTGGCGCCGTCGTTGGTACCCGCACCCTGGACCTCGACGGCCTTGCCGCTGTTGCGGTTGATCAGCTGGATGTATCCGTCGATGTCCTGGACGCTGAACTGCTGGTTGGTGGAGTTGTTGTCGGTCCACTGCACGATCGAGCCGCCGTCGGCGGTCGAGAAGTTGTAGACGTCGAGGACCTTGCCGGAGTGCCGGGACTTCAGCCGGTAGTAGCCACCGCCTGAGTCGACGAACTGCCACTGCTGCTGCGCCTGGTCGTTGCGGGCCCACTGGGTGATCCGCGCACCGTCGTTGGTGGCCAGGTTGTAGACGTCGAGTGCCTTGCCGCTGTTGCGGTTGACCAGCACATACGACGCGCTGGTGTCGATCGTCGCGGCGTTGGCGGTGCTTGCGGTCACCGCGATCACTCCGCTGCCGGCGAGCAGCGTCATCGCGGCCAGCGCGGTACGCCATCGTGCTTTCATCGGTTCTCCTTGGGAACGGGTGGGACAGGCGGGGATGAGGGGATCAGGGGGTGGTCAGGTCGAAGCGGCTGACCGTGACCGCGCCACCGAGGGCCTGGGTGGCGTAGTTGAAGACACCGAAGCGGTAGCCCATGAAGAACTGCCAGGCGTTGTTGAGGGTGAACGCCGGCCCGAGCGTGGTGAAGCTGCTGCCGTTGGTGCTGTATGAGAACGTGGCGGTCCGGCCCGACCCCGGCCGGATGTCGGCGCTGACCCGCAGCCAGATCCGGCCGCCACTCACCGACGCCCCGGCCGCCTCACTGCCGGTGCCGGTGGTGGCCCAGCTCGAGTTCATGGTCAGGCCGTTGGTCATCGACACCCGGGTGGCGCCGTTGTCCTTGCGGATCCCGATCCACGCCGAGGAGTCGCGCAACATCGCCAGGCCGGCCCGGTCGCCGTTGGCCATCGACGAGTAGTCCAGCTCGATGGTCGCGGTCGACGACGGCCCCTGGATCCGGTGCGTGAGCGTGTTCCGGGCGTTGTAGAGGTCGTTCGTCACAGTCGCGGTGGACAGCCGCAGGCCGCTGCCGACGCTGAACCGGCTGGTGTCGGGGTTGTGGTTCCACTCCCAGCGGTGTCCCAGCCGGGTGCCGGTGAACGTGTCCGTCCCGATCATCGACTGGACCGTCTTCGACGTGGTGATGTTCGGCTTCGGGTACGTCGCGCCCCACCGGCCGTTGACGGTGGTCAGCACCGGCCAGTCGCCGCTCCACGTGATCGGGGCCAGCGTCGGAACCCGGCCGCCGGGGTACGCGTCCGTGAACGCCATGTACCACCAGTCGCCGTTCTGCGTCTGCACGAGGCCACCCTGGTGCGGAACCCCGCCACCGGAGATCGGGCCGGGCAGGTCGAGCAGCACCTGGCGCTGCTCGTACGGACCCCACGGGCTGGTCGAGCGCAGCACGTACTGGCCGTTGGCCGGGCGGGTCAGCCAGATGTAGTAGTAGTTGCCGCGCTTGTACATGCGTGCGCCCTCGAGGGTGCCGATGCTCGACGGTGTCTGGTAGACCGTCTGCGACCGCACCTGGGCGGTGAGGTCCGAGTTCAGCTGGGCGACGCTGATCGTGCCGTTGCCGTACGCCACGTACGGGGTGTCGTTGTCGAACAGCAGGCCGGCGTCGTAGTAGCAGTTGTTGATCCGCGCCTTCTTCGACCAGGTGCCGTCGACCGCGGAGGCGGTGTAGACGTACGTGCGGTTGAACTCGGTGCAGCCCAGCCAGTAGTACGTGCTGTTGCTGGGCCGGTAGTTGAGCGTCGACGCCCAGATGCCCTTCACGTACGCCCGGCCACCGGACAGGTCGTACGCCGACGAGTCGAAGTCGAGCCGCGGCACCGAGTGCCCGGCGTACTCCCAGTTCACCAGGTCGTAGGAACGCAGGATCGGCGCGCCCGGCGAGTAGTGCATGGTCGACGCCGAGTAGTAGTACGCGTCACCGACCCGGATGATGTCGCCGTCGGCGAAGTCCTGCCACACCACCGGGTTCGTGAACGTGCCCGTCCCGGGTGTCGATCCGCCCAGCTTGACGAGCTGCCACTGCTGGTTGGCGCCGTTCCAGTCGGCGTACTGCACGATGTTCGCGCCGTCGTTGGTTGCCGCGCCCTGCACCTCGACGGCCTTGCCGCTGTTCCGGTTGATCAGCTGGATGTAGCCGTCGATGTCCTGGACGCTGAACTGCTGGTTGGACGCGTTGTTGTCGGTCCACTGCACGACGGCGCCGCCGTCCGCTGTGGACGCGTTGGAGACGTCCAGGACCTTGCCCGAGTGCTTCGAGCGCAGCCGGTAGTAGCCACCGCCGGAGTCGACGAACTGCCACTGCTGCTGCGCCTGGTCGTTGCGGGACCACTGGGTGATCCGGGCGCCGTCGTTGGTGGCCAGGTTGTAGACGTCGAGTGCCTTGCCGCTGTTGCGGTTGACCAGCACGTACGACGCGCTGGTGTCGATCGTCGCCGCCGAGGCCGGGGAAGCGACGAGCAGCGCCGCACTCAGGACCATCAACAGGATTGACGCACGAACTCTCATCGCAGACTCCAGGAATGGGAACGCTCACATTCGTGGTCGCGATATTGCCAGACGATTTCGGGCGCTACAAGACGTCAATATGTTGGTAAGCATCTTCGCAGCTCAGGGCACGTACGACCCGCTTTGTCGGACGCTTATAACACTTTTTCGCGCTGATTTAGCGCGAACATTTCTGTTATACGAATGCGGACTGTTGAGTCGGTCACCCAGCGAGCGGCGAGCGCACCACGAAGGAGCCGTCGGCCCGGAAACCGGCACTGCCGTCGGACTGGTCGACCCACAGTTCGTCGCCGCGGTGCCGGAGGAACCATCCGGGGTAGTTGGACGCCTCCAGCGTCACGGATCCGGCGGACTGCCCGGCCCGCGGGCAGAACGTGGCGTCGCCGCGGAACAGTGCCGTGCCCTGCTCGGGGTCCATCCGGACCCGCCAAGACGAGTGCCGCAGGTAGCGGCCGTCGGCGACCCGGAACGAGAAGCATCGCGGATCGGCCAGGCCGGCGACGGCCCGCAGCGTCGCCTGTCGGCGGGCCGTCACGGTGTTGCCGGGGCCGACACTCGTGAGCAGGCCGAAATCGCCGGCCGCCGTGACGAACCGGCCACCGGCGTTCGCCGACTCCAGCGACAGCGATCCGGTCCGCATCAGCGCGCTCGCCGCGACCGAGGGCGTCGCCGCTGTTGTCGTGGCCCGCACCGGTGCCGGCGCCGCGATCGGGGCGGGCGGTGCGGGCCGGGACAGCTCGGCGGCGCCGACAGCGGCCCCGGCGGCGAGTGTTCCCGCCGCGACGGCCGACACCACCGGATGGGCGGCCGCCAGGGCGAACACCCCGGCGACGCCGCCCGCCGCACCGTCCGTCGCGCTCTTGGCGAGGATGACGGCCGTCAGCGTCGCGGGCACCGGGAACAGGACGAGACCCGGCAGCAGGCGGTCAGCCGGCAGCAGGTCGCGGGCGGCGCGGGTGCAGACCGGGCAGGTACGGACGTGCCGCGCCAGCCGCTTGCGCCAGAGCGGGCCGGGAACCCCGTTCCAGTCGCTCAGCGACGGGCACAGCGGCCGGGCGTCCAGGGCGGCCACGATCGTCCGGCTCAGGTCGAGCTGGGTGCGCATGCGCTGAATCCGTACGCCCGCGTGGATCACGCTGATGCCGAGGGTCTGCGCCAGCTCAGCACGGGTCAGCTGGCCCGCCACCTCGAGCCACCACAGCGACAGCAGCGACTGGTCGTCCGGGTCCAGCCAGCGCCCGGCCCGCTGCACCTGCCGGCGCTGCGCCGACAACTCCACGCGCAGGTGGGTGACGCCCTCGAAGCCGGCACCGGCGTCCGGGATCTCGGCGGCCTCGTCGAGCGGCGCGGTCTGCGCCGCGACCCGTTCCATCCGGTGCCGATACGTGCTGACCTGGCGCAACGCGATGGCCGCCAGCCATGGTCGGAAGGCTTCGGGCGTACGCAGGGACCGCAGCTGCCGCAGCGCGCGCAGCATGATGTCCTGCACGATGTCGTCGACGTCCGGATGCCCGTCGAGTGCCTGCCGCACGATCGTGTAGACCATCGGCAGATGCGCCGCCACGAGCCGGTCCAGCGCAGCACGATCACCGGCCTGAGCAGCCCGCACCAGGACGGCGTCGTCCGCCTGAACAGCTCGCATGTTCCTGGACTGTGAAGCACCTCGATCCCCCGCGTCAAGGAGCCCGCGCGGCCGGAACAGGGGCGATGCCGAGCGGCAAGTCGCCATGAACACGTCCATCCCCTTCGAGGACGTGATCAATTTCCGTTCTCTGCAATTCAGCGCATCGCCTCGAGTGGCTGGCTCGTGACCGGGCGGCCGTACACCGCCGGCTACGCCGACCTGCAGTTCGTTCCGGCGGGCTCTGCCGTCGCGTCGCGCCAGACACTGCTGACGACCGGCACGTTCCAGGGTGGCCTCGCGGAGCTGGCCTGGTCAACGGGCGGCGATCTGCTGGCGGCGATCACCACCTCGACCCTGGGTGTGGAGTCACTGTGGGTGCTCGACGAGCCCGCCCGCGATGCGACGACGATCAGCCTGAGCGCTCCGGCCGTCGGCACGCGCGGCTCCGCACTGACCGTCACCGGTGCGGTCGGCGGTGGGATCCCGATGGGGACTTCGCTGTCGGTTCGGCGTACCGATGTGGAATCGCCGGACGGCAAGGAACTCGCGCCGGTCACCATCGGCGAGAGCGGTGCCTTCAGCTTCACGGACCAGCCGCCGGCGGGCGGCACGGTCAAATACACCGTTTCGTACGCAGGTGACAGCGCTCACCGGCCGTCCTCCGCAGCAGTCACGGTTGCGGTCTCCCGCGTCACGCCCGCGCTGACCCTCACCTCGAACGGCACCGTCCACGCGTACGGCTCCACGGTCACGCTGACGGCACGTCTCGGCAGCACCCACAGCAACCGCACGGTGGAGCTGTGGGCCGATCCGGCCGGCGCTGACCAGGGGAACCGGCTGCTCAAACGGGCCGCCGTGGACGGCGCCGGAAACGTGACAGCAGCCCTGCGCCTCACCCGCAACACGACGGTCACCGCAACCTTCGCCGGCGACTCCCGGTTCTCGGCGCGGTCGGTGAAGTCCACCCTGCTCACCCGGGTCGCGGTGACGACGGCCGTGTCCAAGCACTATCGGACCGCAGGCGGCTACCACTACTTCCGCAAGACCAAGCACCCGGTCTTCACCACGACGATGACCCCGAGTGCGAACCGCAAGCAACGACTGATCTTCGAGTACTACTCGGCGGGGAAGTGGCGTGCCTGGAAGGTCAGCACGCTGCCCATGAGCCGTGCCGGGAAGTCCGTTCGCACCCTGAAGGGAACCCACAGGACCGGTGTGAAGTACCGCGTGCGGGCCGCTTACCTGTCGGGCACTTCGGGGGACAGCTTGAATTACACGACGTACGGAGCGTGGAAGTACTTCACTTTCCGGAAGTGACGGTAGCCCTACCACCGGTCGGGTAGCTGCCGGGATAGGAACCGCGGGCTCCTTCGAGAAGGGTCGATGGGGACATCTGATCCATCTCGAAGGAGCTGTCATGTTCAAGCGTTCAGCGATCGCCGCGGCCGTCGCGGCCGCACTCGCTGTCTCCGCGATCGCCCCGCCGGCGAGTGCGGCAGGGGCGAACCCGGTCAAGCAGGAGCTGTCGCAGCTGGTGTCGGAGCACGGGTTTCCCGGCGCGCTCGCCACCGTGACCGGCCGCGACGGCAGGGTTCGCAAGCTGACGGCGGGTGTCGGTGAGCTGGGTACCGCCAAGCCGGTGCCGGCGGACGGTCAGGTCCGGATCGGCAGCAACACCAAGACGTTCGTCGCCGTCGTGGTGCTGCAGCTGGTCGGTGAGCGCAGGGTGCGCCTCGACGCGCCGGTCGAGCGGTATCTGCCGGGGCTGCTGCCGGACAAGACGATCACAGTGCGGCAGCTGCTGCAGCACACCAGCGGCCTGCCCAACTACACCGAGTACCTGAACATCGACGACCTCTCGCTGCGGTACAAGCACTTCGAGGCGCGGGAGCTGGTCGACATCGCGCTCGCTCATCCGGCCACGTTCCCGCCGGGTACCGGCTGGGCGTACAGCAACACCAACTACACCGTCGCCGGGCTGCTGATCGAGAAGGTGACCGGGCGATCGGTGGCCTCGGAGATCGACAAGCGGGTGCTGCGGAGGATCGGGCTGCGGCACACGTACTTCCCGGCGCCGTACGAGACCGGCATCCGCGAGCGGCACCCGCACGGCTATCTCTTCGACGCCGAGGGCAAGCCGCTGGACATCACCGACCTGGACCCGTCGTGGGGCGGGGCGGCCGGGCAGATGATCGGTACGCCGTCGGACCTCAACCGGCTCTTCACCGCGCTGCTCGACGGCAAGCTGCTGCGGCCGGCCGAGCTCGCCGAGATGCAGCGGACGGTTCCGGCGGACCTGTGGCCGGGTGTCCGATATGGTCTCGGCATCATCAGCATCCCGCTGAGCTGCGGCGGTCTGGCCTGGGGCCACGGCGGTGACATCCCCGGTTACGAGACCAGGGGCGGCGCCACCACGGACGGCCGGGCGGCGACGGTCGCCGTCACGACCCTGCCGACCGACGAGGAGAAGGCGATGGCCGTGATCGACACGGTCGACACGGCCCTCTGTTCCTAGAGCGTTCCTAGAGCGAGGCCTCTGATCGTCGCCGGGCCGGGGCGATGCCGCGGGCGACGCCCGTTGCGGTCAGCCGCCCGGCGACGATCAGGCCGAGCCACGTGAAGAACACCGCGCTGGCCGCCATGAGGCCGAAGAACACCGCCTGCACCGCGACCGCCATGTCGTCGATGTTGAAGTACGTGTACGCCGTGATCGCGTAGAACGTCTCGAAGGCCAGCGCGGTCACGTAGTAGAGCCAGGGCTTCCAGATCCGGTAGAGGGTGACCAGGAAGCCCAGCTCCAGCGCCACACCGACCATCAGGTTCGTGACGATGGCGTTCGGCCCGGCCGGCGTCGGGATGTTGATGATGCCGGCGATCAGCATGGTGAGCACCGCGGCGCCGGGCCGGCGCAGGACGGCGAGCGCGACGACCGGCCCGAGCAGCCAGACGCCGAGGAACGCCGCATACGCGAGCGGCACGGTGGGTGCGATCGCGGCGGCCACGAAGTTGGCCGGCAGCAGGAGTACGCCGGTGGCCGCACCGATCGCGGCGCAGGCCATCAGGAAGCGGGTGGTCAGTCTCATCCGAGGGCTCCAGAAAGGTGAGGGACGGCGACGAGGGGCACGAGGAGGCAGACGGCGAGGAACCAGGCGGCCAGGACGGCGTCGCGGGCCCGCAGCGGAACCCGATGACGTTCGGTACGGGTGGGAAACGCCCCGAAGCCCCGCGCCTCCATCGCCAGCGAGACCCGATCGCCGTGCCGGATCGCCCCGGCCAGCAGCGGCACGGTGTACCCGCCGTACCGGCGTACCACCGCCACCGGACCGCGGCCGCCGTCGACACCCCGCACCCGGTGCGCCAGGCGGATGATCTCCAGGTCCCGGCGGAACCGGGGCACGAACCGCATCGCGGCCAGTCCCGCATAGCCGATCCGGTACGGCATCCGCAGGTGCGCGATCATCGAGCGGACCAGGTCGGCCCCCTCGGTGGTCAGGCCCGCGATCAGCGCCAGCAGCATCACCGAGGTGACTCGCAGGCCGGTGGCCAGCCCGGTCTCCAGCGCACCCGACCAGAGCGTGAACGGGCCGATCTCCAGCAGCGGCGTGGTGCCGTCGACCTTCGCGGGGTCGGTCCAGACGCCGAACGACACGGTCATCACCGCGACCAGCAGCGGCGGACCGGCGATCACCCAGGCCAGGGTCCGTCCGGTGAGCCGGCCGAACGCCAGCAGCATCACGAGCGCGACCAGCGCGAACAGGGCCGGCGTCCAGAGATCTCGGGTGCCGATCAGAACGATCATGGCGGGCACCGGCGCGAGGACCTTGACGACCGGGTTGTAGGAGCGAAGATCCAGCACACTCACGTCGCCGACTCCAGGGTCTTGCGTGACACCGGCAGGTCGGCGAGGCGGGTGACGGTCCGCCAGGCCGGGTGGTTCGTGAGCGCGCGAGCGGCCTGTGCCATCGGGGGCGGGCGCAGGGCGGCGCGGTCGAGCAGGTCCGGATCGGCGTAGATCTCGGCCGGCGTCCCGTCGGCGATCACCTGGCCGTCGCCGAGCACGATGACCCGGGTCGCGTACTCGGCGATCAGGTGCATGTCGTGGCTGACCACGACGACCGTGGTGCCCGCGAGGTGCAGGGCGGCGAGCAGGTCGAGCAGCTCGGCGGCGCGCTCCCGGTCCTGGCCGAAGGTCGGCTCGTCGAGCACCAGGACGCGCGGGCGGGTCACCAGCGCGGCGCCGACCGAGAGCCGTCGCTTCTGGCCGCCGGAGAGCAGAAAGGGGTGCACATCGCGGAGTTCGCGCAGGCCGAGGCGGTCGAGCAGCTCGGCGACGCGGGCGGTGATCTCGGGCGGCGGCACCTTGCGTACGCGCAACCCGTACGCGAGTTCGTCCTCGACCCGACCGGTGATGAACTGATGCTCGGGGTTCTGGAAGACGAAGCCGACCCGCTCTGCCAGCAGTCGTGGATCGGCGCGGGCCGGGTCCAGTCCGGCGACGTCGACGGTGCCGCGGCGGGCCGGCACGACACCGGCGAGGGCCTGCGCGAGTGTCGTCTTGCCCGCTCCGTTGGCGCCGGCGATCGCCACGAACTCGCCGGCGGCGATGGTCAGGTTGATGCCGCTAAGGACCGGAACTGACCCGTGGCGGACATCGAGGTGCTTTGCGCGTACCTCCGCAGGGGTTTGAACGGCCTGATCAGAAACGGCCTGGACCGGCGCGGGAAGGGTGGGCACCGCATCCAGCGCCGTGGCCAGCTCGCCCGGCGTCAGCGGAAGCGGATCGAGCCGGATCCCGGCATCGCGGAGCCGCAGCGCGGCGAGCGTCGCCACCGGGAGCCACACGCCGAGAGTGACCAGCTCATCGACATGATCAACGATCGTGGAACGGGCCGGCCCGTCGAGCACGACCGCGCCCGACGCATCCAGAACGATCACCCGGTCGACGAAATCGATCGCGGCGTCGAGGTTGTGCTCGACCAGCAGGACCGCACGGTCGCCGCGGCCCGCGATCTCCCGCAGCACCCGGTAGACGTCCTCGACGCCGGCCGGATCGAGGTTCGCGGTGGGCTCGTCGAGCACCAGCAGCGGGGTGCGAAGTGCCAGCGCACACGCGATGGCCAGGCGCTGACGGCCACCGCCGGAGAGATGATCAGGGTCGTCGGACCGGCGTTCCCAGAGACCGACGCGGCGCAGCGCGTCCTCGGCGCGGGCCAGCACCTCGTCGGCGGGCAGGCGCAGATTCTCCGGACCGAAACAGACCTCGTCGAGAACAGAAGCAGTCACGATCTGAGCGTCAGGATCCTGGAAGACCATCGCGACATCCCTGGCCAGATCCGGCACGGTCGTGTCCCGGGTGTTCCTCTGTCCGATATGCACACTGCCGTCGAGGTGCGAGCCGATGACGTGCGGGATGAGGCCGTTCACGGTGAGCGTGAGCGTCGATTTGCCGCAGCCGGACGGGCCGAGCAGCAGCACCACCTCGCCGGGGCGCAGCTCGGCGGAGACGCTCCGTGGCCGGGCCGGACCGAAATCGACAGCGCCGGTCTCGTCGTGCACCTCGTGGCGCACGGACACATCGGAGAGACGCAGCAGCATTCGCTTAGGATAGGCATACCTCATTACGTGCCAGCATCATGACCGCGGCCATCCGAGCGCGCCCGAGCCCCGAACCCCCTTCACCGGACGGATTGAAGGCGAAGGGGAGTCCGAGATGATCGGGTTGGTCGGCGTTGTCGTGCTGTTGCATCTTCTCGGCTTCGGGATTCTGTTCGTCTTCCCAGCCGGAATCGCGTTTGTCGCCTATCTGGTGGGAGTGCGGCGAGGCTTCGACCCGCCGAACGCCGCGGTGGCCAAGGAGTCACCGGGCGCGGCGGTCTTCTTCTCACTCGGCTACGGGATCGCGGTGTTCGCGCTCGCGCTCTTCCTTGCGGTGGGATTCGACAACCTCATCGAGGTGTCGTGGGCGGGAGTCTTCCTGGGCGCTCTCTCGATCGTCGCCGTGGTGGCGGCGATCGGGGCGCTCGTGGCCAAGCGGCCCCCGCCTCCCGTTCCGCAGTGGGCGCGCAAGTCGTGGCAGTTCGCGGGCGTCGGCGTGTTCTACGCGTTCGGCTCCAGCGTGCTCATCGAGGTCGGACTGCTGGTGCTGGCGGCCTCGGCCGTCCTGCCCGGCGCGCGGGCCCGTTTCCTGGCCGGCGTGATCGCGCTGCTTGTCACGGCGGGTATGGCGATGTCGCAGACGGTGCAGTCGCGCTTCACGGTCCCCGCCAAGCCGGCGCGGTTGGCGGTCGCGGCCGTGACGGCCGTGGTGGCGTTCATCGCCAGCATGATCCGGTTGCCGGACTTCGCGGTCGATCTGCCCGACTTCGGTGACGGGTGGCTGGGCAGGCTGGCCGACCTGATCTTCGACAACTTCGGGCTCGTGCTGCTGCTGATCCTGGTGGTGATGGCGGTCGTGGCGTTCCGGCGGTACCGCAAGAAGTCGGACGGCGCCCCCGCCGCCTCCCGGCCTCCCGCCGCCCCGAAGCAGCCTGCCGCGGCCTCCCGGCCCGCCCCGGCGCCGCGGCCCGCCCCGGCACCGCGGCCCGCCCCGGCATCGCGGCCTCCCGCCGCCTCGCGGCCCCCCGCTCCCGCTCCCGTCGCCCCTCAACCCGCGCGCGGTTCCGGCGGCGGTGGGCGGTTCGGCAGGCGCAAGCGCGACGAGGCGGATGCCGTCACGCCTCAGCCCGCGTACTACGGGCGATCGAGTGCGGTGGCGCCGGTCGTCTACGAACAGGGCGTAGCGGCGTTCCCGGTCAGCCCCGCACCGCAGCAGCGGGTGGTCGCACGCGCCTCGGCTTCGGTCAACACCACCCAGCTCGCCATCGTCACCGGGGCGGGCGCGGGCCTCGGCCGGGCGATCGCTCTCGGTCTCGCGGCCGAGGGATTCGGGATCCTCGCGGTGGACCAGGACGGCGAGAGCGCCGCGGCCTGTGCGGTGCAGATCCAGGGGTACGGGGTACCCGCGCTCTCCCTGCCCGCGGACGTCCGCGACCCGCGGTACTCCGACCGGATCATCGCCACCTCGAGCGAGTGGGGCGGGCCGGCCGTGCTGGTGAACTGCATCGGCGGTGGAACACTCGACTCCGCCTCCGCGATGCTGCTGAGTCAGCTGATCCTGGAGCCCATGCGGCGGCGGGGCGGCGGCGCGATCGTCAACGTCGGGCGGGGGGACTCCGGCGTGGTCACGTACACAGCCGGCCTGGCCGGACCGGCGACGAGTTTCGGTGTGCGCGCCATGTGCGTGACCACCGACGAGGCCCGGAGCGCTCCCGCCGACGTGGTGGCCGTCGTCCTGGACCTGATCCGGCAGGGCACCTCGGGCGCCGTCGTCAACATGCGGCGACCGGTGCAGGCCGGCTGATCGGACTGGGGGTGCGGCCCGGTGCTCCCGGGCCGCACCCGCGTCACTCAACGGCGAGCGGCCTCGAGCCGCTCACGGGCGTCGACCAGCGCGGCCGGGATGCGCGCGGACGACCGGAGGGCACTCGCGCCTGTCGTCTCGGCGGGAATCGCGTCCAGCTCACAGTTGGCCTTCGTGGCCGCTGCCAGCGCCAGGCAGACGTCGCCCTCGACGTGGTCGCCACCGTCCAGCTTGTCCAGCGCCTCGACGTTGCCGAACGGCTGGTCGTTGGCGTCGACGTCCTCGCCGACGAGGATGTCGTCGCCGGCGTCACCGAAGATCGTGTCGTCCCCGTACTCACCGAACACGGCGTCGGTGTCGGCACCGCCGCTGATCCAGTCGTTGCCGTCCTCGCCGGAGATGATGTCGACACCGGCATCGCCATAGATCCGGTCGTCGCCGAGACCACCCAACACGATGTCCGTGTCAGCGCCGCCGCTGATCTGGTCGATGCCGTCCTCGCCGGAGATGATGTCACCGCCGGCCCCGCCCCAGAGCCGGTCGCCCCCGGAGCCACCCAGGATCTCGTCGGTGTCCGCTCCACCGTCGGCAGTGTCGACGCCCTCGTCACCGGCGACGAGGTCGACGCCGGCCTCGCCCCAGAGGAAGTCGTTGCCCGTGCCGCCGTAGAGCTCGTC
Source organism: Actinoplanes sp. NPDC051861 (assembly GCF_040681145.1). Taxonomy (NCBI): domain Bacteria; kingdom Bacillati; phylum Actinomycetota; class Actinomycetes; order Micromonosporales; family Micromonosporaceae; genus Actinoplanes; species Actinoplanes sp. NPDC051861. The sequence goes on along the minus strand of NZ_JBFAYE010000039.1, from coordinate 2,608 downwards.
GTTACCGGTACCGCCGGCGAGACGGTCCACACCGGTGTTGCCGTTCAGCTCGTCGTCGCCGGCTTCGCCGTACTCGGAGTCGTTGCCGTCTCCGCCGACGATGAGGTCGTTGCCGGTGCCACCGTAGAGCCGGTCCGCCCCGGCCTGGCCCCACAGCGTGTCGGTGCCGGAGCCGCCCAGCAGCGTGTCGACACCCCGGCCGCCGGAGAGCCGGTCGTTGCCGGAGCCGCCGTTGGCGGTGAGGGGCACCGCGGTGTTGTTGTAGACCGTGTCGTTCTTGTCGCCGAGCGAGACGCTGAGCTTGGCGGTCTTGGCGGACGTCTTGCACTTCACCGTGCGCTTGGTGCCCTTGACCGCTTTACAGCCCTTGCCGGGCTTGATCGTCACCCGGTCGCTGATCGTCACCGTCCGGCCAGAGATCGAGATGTTCACCTGATTCACCCGGCCGGTCAGAGCGGTGAACTGGACCGTCGACTTCCCGACGACCTTCGCCACGCCTGCCGAGGCGGCCTGGGCCGGTGCGGCGAACAGGAGGGTCGTGGACGCCGCCGCCGCGACGGCGGCCATGATGCGGCTATAGGACAGGGACATTCAGGACTCCCGTGTTGATCTATAAGCACTGTGGACACGCAGGTCATCAGGCTTGTACGCAACGGGACGGTACCGGCCCGTCGAGAGTCCAGCAAGATCAATAAAACGGGCCTTCTAGTGCTTCTCCTCGGATTTCGTGTAGAGGATCTCGCGAGCCTGCTCGGCGGCGCGCACGATGTTCTCCGCGACGAACTGGACGAAGCGGGAGACGTTCTCCAAGCGGGCGGCGGCCGGGGTGTCCGGGCCGAGGACGGCGACGCCCTGTCGTGCCGTCTCGGCGAACTGGAAGTTGGCCTTCGCCCCGGCGATCATCGACTGGTAGAGCGCGTCGTCGTCGACGAAGTAACGCTCGCGGCGGCGTTCGTCGTGTTCCCGGCGGATCAGACCGAGGCCGTCGAGCAGCGTGATCGCCTTGGAGACCGTCGCCTTGCTGACCTGAAGGCGCTGGACCAGCTCGGCCGCCGTGAGACTGCCCGCGTCAGTGGTGTAGAGGCAGGTCAGCACCTGCGCCGTCATCTTCGGCAGGCCGGACTGCATGAGCACGGCGGTGAACCTGTCCTCATACTCCCGGACGGCCTCGAGGTCCCGCCCGTGCGCCTGCGCCAGCACCTGCGCGCCCCGGGGGGTGGCCTGCCGGCGCCGGTGGGCGCGGCGCTCAGTGGCGTGATGCGCGAGGTCCGCGCGGTAACCGGTGGGCCCGCCGTTGCGCATCACCTCGCGCGTGATCGTCGAGGTGGGGCGGTCCAGCCGGCGGGCGATCTCCGCATAGGCGAGCCCGTCGGCCACCCCCAGCGCGATCTGGTGCCGTTCCTGCTGAGTGAGCCTGCCTCCCGGCATCGCCGTCCCCTCTCCACGTCTCTCCACCCGATGCGCCGAGCATAGCGTTCATTTTCATTCCATTGCAACGTCCTCTCGAATGATCGTTGCATTGAATTTCTATCCATTGCAATGAAATACTGCCTGTGAGCTGCACTTTCCGCATAGATACGCAACATGCCTGTTGCTCAGTTTCCGAACGCAACGTAGCGTTTCGCACATCGGAAACAACGAGTCACGGGAGAACGAGATGCACACCTTCGCCACCACCGCCCCGATCACCGCCGTCATCGACATCCCCGCCGGCCGGGTCCAGCTGGTCGCCGCGGACCGCGCCGACGCGACCGTCGAGGTCCGGCCCGCCGACGCCACGAGGAGCCGCGACGTCAAGGCCGCCGAGCAGGCCACCGTCGACTTCACCGACGGCGTCCTGCGCATCGCGGCCGCCACCGCCAACCAGATCCTCGGGCCCTCCGGCTCGCTCGAGGTCGTCGTCCAGCTGCCCGCCGGATCCCGCGTCCAGGCCAAGGCGGCCGGCGCGGACGTCCGCGGCGCGGGCCGCTTCGGCGAGGTCGCCTTCGAGGGTTCACAGGGCGACATCAAGTTCGACGAAGCCGCGGGCGTCCACGTGCGCACCGCCGCCGGCGACGTCACCGTCGGACGCCTCACCGGCTCCGCCGAGATCACCACCAGCAAGGGCGACATCGAGATCACCGAGGCGACCGGCGGCAAGGTCGCGCTCTCCACCCAGTCCGGCAACGTCACGATCGGCGCCGCCTCCGGGGTCTCCGCGTCCCTCGACGCCGGCACCGGTCACGGACGCGTCACCAACAGCCTCAAGAACGACGGCGCCACCGTGCTCGACATCCACGCCACCACCGCCTACGGCGACATCGTCGCCCGCAGCCTCTGAGATACGGAGAGAACCTGTCATGACGAACTTCGCCATCACGGCGTCCGAGCTGCGCAAGTCCTACGGGGACAAGGTCGTGCTCGACGGTGTCGACCTGTCAGTGCCGGAAGGGTCGATCTTCGCTCTCCTGGGTCCGAACGGTGCCGGTAAGACGACGGCGGTCAAGATTTTGTCGACGTTGATCTCGGCGGGCCCGGAGTCGGGCCGGGTCGAGGTGGCCGGGCACGATCTGGCCACGAGCCCGCAGAAGGTGCGGGGTGCGATCGGGGTGACCGGTCAGTTCTCGGC
>NZ_JBFAYE010000038.1:0-34201 GCF_040681145.1 Actinoplanes sp. NPDC051861 | reverse complement strand
TGAGCCGGGGTATTGCCATAATTGGCACTGGCTTATCAAGCACCCTGTTGAGTTCTCAAAGAACAACCACACACCATCCGGCAAATTTCTCTGCCATCCGGGGCACTCGCTCTACTTTACTAGCTATTTCCTGACCGTCAAATCGCACCATCGACAACCGCACGATCAACATTAGGAATTCCGTCAGGACGGCCGGCCGGGCCCCAAAATCAGGTCCCGCTCGCTCGCCCGTCTCCCTGGCGGCTCGGGAAACATTACAGGCACGTGTCCCCCACACCAAATCGGCCCGCTGCGACGTGGGTCACAGCGGGCCGACAGACGCGAAACCCCAGGTCAGACGACCTCGACACCGGCGAACGTCCGCTTACCGCGCCGCAGGACCAGGAACCGCCCGTGCAGCAGCGCCGACGACGGCACCACCGCCTCACCGTCGGTGATCCGTTCGTTGTTCAGGTACGCCCCGCCCTCGCTGATCGTGCGCCGTGCCTCGTTGGCGCTGGCCACCAGGCCCGACTCCCGCAGAAGCGAACCCACGGTGGGAAGCTCACCGCGTACCGTAAAAAGCCCTGCCTCGGCCAACGCGGCGCGCAACGTGTCCGCGGAGAGCTCCTCCAGGGATCCTCGCCCGAAGAGTGCCTGGCTCGCCGCGATGGCCTGGCGCGCCTCCTCCGGACCGTGCACCAGGGCGGTGATCTCCTCGGCGAGGGCTCGCTGCGCGAGCCGAGCCTGCGGCCGCTCCGCGGTCGCCTTCTCCAGCTCCTCCAGCTCCTCGCGGGACTTGAAGCTGAAGTAGCGAAGGTACTGATTCACGTCGCGGTCGTCGCTGTTGATCCAGAACTGGTAGAACGAGTACGGCGTGGTCATGGTCGGGTCGAGCCAGACCGCGCCACCCTCGGTCTTGCCGAACTTGGTCCCGTCCGCCTTGAGCACCAGCGGGGTGACGAAGGCGTGCACCGGCCCGGCGCCGCGACGACGGACGAAGTCGACGCCGGCGGTGATGTTGCCCCACTGGTCGGAGCCACCGAACTGCAGCAGGCACCCGTGCTGGACGTGCAGCTGGTAGAAGTCGTTGGACTGCAGCAACTGGTAGCTGAACTCGGTGAAGCTGATCCCGGACTCGAGCCGGTTGCGCACCACGTCGCGGGCCAGCATCTTGTTGACCGGGAAGTGCTTGCCGACGTCGCGCAGGAAGTCGATGACCGAGGTCGGGCCGGTCCAGTCCAGGTTGTTCACCAGGGTCGCCGCGTTCTCCCCGTCGTAGGAGACGAACGGCGACAGCTGCGAGCGGATCCGCTGCACCCAGCCCTCCACCACCTCCGGCGGGTTCAGGCTGCGCTCGCTGGACTCCCGCGGGTCACCGATCTGGCCGGTGGCACCGCCGACGAGCAGGAGCGGCTTGTGCCCGCCCTGCTGAAGCCGCCGGGCGGTGCAGACCTGCATGAGGTGACCGACGTGCAGGGAGGCGGCGGTGGGGTCGAAGCCCACATAGAACGTGATCGAACCGCCGTCGAGCGCTTTTCGCAGCTCGGCGGGGTCGGTCGAGTCCTGGATCAGTCCGCGCCACAACAGGTCGTCTACGAGAGTCACGCACGGAATTGTCCCGCACCCCCCTGTGCGGATCACACCGGGTTTCGGGATGCTAGGCGAATGGGTCACCTCGGAAGCGCGGAACCGCCGTTCGACATCGCCAAGAAGAAGGCCGAGGCCAGGCTGGAGGCGGCGCAGGAGCGCCTGCTCAGGTTGCGGCTGATCCTGGGCGGGCAGATCGGCGCGAAGAAGATCGGGCCGCCGCTCTGTGTGCTCTTCGAGGGGTGGGACGCGTCCGGCAAGGGCGGCGCCATCAAGCGGCTGGTCGCGCCGCTCGACCCCCGTCATGTACGGGTGGCGCAGTTCGCCGCTCCCACCTACGACGAGAAGCGCCATCACTTCCTCCAGCGATTCTGGAACGTCCTGCCCGGCTGGGGCGGCATGGCCGTGCTGGACCGCTCCTGGTACGGCCGGGTGCTGGTCGAGCGCGTCGAGGGCTTCGCCACGAAAGAGCAGTGGAAGCGGGCGTACGAGGAGATCGTCGAGTACGAACGGACCCTCGCGGCCGAGGGCATGATCCTGATCAAGTTCTGGATGCACGTCTCCGAGGACGAGCAGTTGCGCCGTTTCGAGGACCGGGCCGGCGATCCACTGCGCACCTGGAAGCTGACCGACGAGGACTGGCGCAACCGGGAGAAGCGGCCGGACTACGAGGTGGCGATCGAGGACATGATCGCGAAGACCGATCGGCCCAGGGCCCGCTGGACCGTCGTTCCGGGTGACAGCAAGCCCTATGCCCGGCTGGCGGTGGTGGAGCACGTCTGCCACGTGGTCGAGACGAGGCTGACGAAGCTCGGTTACGACCTGGACGCGCCGGGCGTGTGACCGGGTGCCACCGCGGCCTGCACGACGAGCGCGGCCGCGCCGATGCCCGCCGCGTCGCGGGGCTGCGCGGACAGTTCGACCGTCACGCCGTGCCGCTGCCGTGAGTGCGCGGTGCGCTCGAGTTGGTCGCGTACCCGCCGGGCGTAGATCGAGCCGGCCAGCGCGACACCCGGCCCGGTGAGCACCACCCGCCCGAGGTCGAGCAGGTTGACCATCGAGGTCACCGCGGCGCTCAGGTAACCGGCCGCCTCGTCGATCACCGCGAACGCGGCCGGGTCGCCGTGCACCGCCGCGCGGGCGATCGCGTCGTGCGAGCGGGACAGCGTGGCGGCCGGGTCGCCGAGGCCGAGACGGGCACTGAGCGAAGGGTTTCCCCGGGCCGCGGCGACGATCGCGTCCATCGAGGCGTACCGCTCGACGCAGCCGCGGTTGCCGCACGGGCAGGGCCGCCCGTCGTAGTGGATCGAGAGGTGGCCGAGTTCGCCGGCGTCGAAGCTGGCGCCCCGGAAGAGCGCCCCGCCGAAGACGAACCCGGCGCCGATGCCGGTGGCCAGGTAGATGCAGCCGAACGCCTGCTCGCGGGAGACCCGGCGGCTCCAGAACTCGCCCAGCGCGGCGGCCGCGGCGTCGTTCTCCACCAGCACCGGGAGCCCGAGCTGCTCGGACAGGTCGGCGCGCACCGCGGCCAGGTCCGGCGCGGGCTCACCCGGGTACGGCGTGGGCGCCACGACCGCCAGGCCCTCGATGCGGTCGCGGGGCAGGTCGAGGCCGCTGGTGAACTCCGCGAAACGGGTCGCGAGCGCGTCGGTGCGGGGCACCACCTCGCGGCCGACCACGCCGCCGGTCAGGTCGACCGCCACGCACGTGACGGTGTCCGGGCCGAGGTGGAAGCCGATGCCGAACCGGGTGGCCGGGGTGATGGCGATCAGCTTGCGGGGCTTGCCGCGGATCGAGTCCGCCGAGCCGATCTCGTGGATGATGCCCTCGGCGATGAGCTCGCGGACGAGGTTGGAGATCGACGGCTGCGTGAGCCCGGTGACGTCGGCAAGTTCGACGCGGCTGATGGTGACCGCGGAGCGGACGATGTCGACGATGAGGGCGCGACTGCCGGGCCCGGCCACGGAGGTTTCACGACGGGCCATGGCGGTACCGTACTGCCTGCGGAAAAGGGAGCGCACATGACACGACGGGTCGGCCTGGTGCTGGCGCGGGCCGCGCAGGTGCTCGGCGCGGAGCCGTATTACCACGAGTTCATCGAGGGCCTGGAGCGTGTGCTCACCCCGGAGGGGGTCTCGGTGCTCGTGCGCGTGGTGCCGGACCGGGACGCGGAGAGCGCGGTCTACGAGCGGTGGGCGGCGCAGCGCCGGGTGGACGCGGTGATCCTCGTCGACCTGAGCCCGGCCGACGCGCGGGTGGACCTGGTGGGCGGGCTCGGGCTGCCGGCCGTGGTGATCGGCGACCCGTCGACCGCGCCGGGACTGCCGACGGTGTGGACCGACGACGCGGGTTTCGCGCGCACCGCGGTGCGCTTTCTCGCCGAGCGCGGGCACGAGGTGATCGGGCACGTCAGCGGCCCGCTGGAGTTCGCGCACACCCAGATGCGGCGCGGGGGATTCGTTTCGGAGGCGGCTGAGCGGGGGGTCACCCTTCTCCTGGCGGAGGGCGATTATTCGTACGAGAGTGGGCACACCGCCGCGGCGGAGCTGCTGGGCCGGCGTCCCACGGCGCTGGTGTTCGACAACGACGTGATGGCTCTCGGTGGTCTGGCCGCGGCGGCCGAGCGAGGACTGGGAGTGCCGGCCGACGTGTCCGTGGTGGCGTGGGACGACTCGACCCAGTGCCAGCTCGCGATGCCGGCGCTGTCGGCGATGAGCCACGACGTCGAACGGATCGGCGAGCTGGCCGCCGGAGCTGTTCTGGACGCTCTGAACGGAGCACCGGTCGCGGTCTACGAGGCGCCGCACGCCGAGGTCGTCGTTCGCGACAGCACGCGCTGACCTGCGCTGACTCCGGTCGGCGCGCAACCTCCGACTACATAAATTATTAATCTAACCTTGACAGGCCGGTAACGGCGGAACCATGCTGTGCCCCCAACGGACACAGAAACGGACTTGTCATGATCGATAGAAGGAAGTTCCTCGGGTTCGGCGCGGCCGCCACGCTGGCCCTCGTCACCGGCTGCACCGGCGGGGCGGGCGACGAGCCGGCCGGCAGCGGTGCGATCACCGGCGCCATCACGGTCCTCACCAACCGCACCGACCTGGCCGAGACCACGCTGCCGGAGTACGCCAAGAAGTTCGAGGCCAAGTACCCCGGCACCAAGGTCACCTTCGAGGCGGTCACCAACTACGAGGGCGACGTCACGACCCAGCTCAGCTCCGGCGACTACGGCGACGTGCTGCTGATCCCCAACACCGTCGCGGTCGATCAGCTGGGACAGTTCTTCGAGCCGCTGGGCAGCGTCGACGAGCTCAAAGCCACGTACCGGTTCGTGGACGAGAAGGCGTACGACGGGAAGGTCTACGGGCTGTCGCTGGGCGGCGTGGCCAACGGGTTCGTGGTCAACAAGCGGGTCTGGGCCGAGGCCGGCGTCACCGCGCCTCCGAAGACCACCGAGGAGTTCCTGGCCGGGATGAGGGCCATCGCCGACAAGAGCGAGGCCGTCCCGTTCTACACGAACTACAAGGACGGCTGGCCGCTCAGCTTCTTCAACAGCCAGCGCGCGATCTTCGGCGACCCGGCCGCCAACGAGAACTTCCCCACCGATCCCAGCCCCTGGCAGCCCGGGAAGATCCAGTACATCACCGACGGCCTGCTCTTCGACATCGTGCGCGGCAAGCTCAGCGAGCCCGACCCGCTCACCACGAACTGGGAGGCCTCCAAGCCGATGCTCGGCACCGGCAAGGTGGCCACGATGCTGCTCGGCTCCTGGGCCGTACCGCAGATGAAGGACGCCGCGAAGGCCGCCGGCGCCAACCCGGACGACATCGTGTTCTGGCCGTTCCCGTACCAGACCGGCGGTAGGTTCCACGCCCGCATCGAGGGCGACTACAAGGCCGCGGTCAGCCGGACCAGCGAGAACAAGGCGACCGCACGGGCCTGGCTGGACTGGTTCGTCGCCGAGTCCGGATTCGCCGCCGACCAGCAGGCCATCCCGCCGGTGACCGGCCAGGAGCTCCCGCCGGCGCTCAAGGACTTCCAGGCCACCGGCGTGGAGCTGCTGGAGCTCCCGGCCGCGGTGACCAACAGCGGCAAGGAGGACGAGATCATCAAGTCCTCGGAGATCGACCTCGCCGGCAACATCTACCGGCAGAAGCTGGTCGACATCGCCCGCGGCGCGGCCAAGGGTGACAAGGACTCCTACTTCGCCGAGCTCAACGAGCGGTGGGGCAAGGCGCAGTCGCAGGTCATGGGATGACGAGAAGCCGCTACCTGCCCTGGCTGTACCTGGCGCCGGCGCTGGGGCTGCTGATCACGTTCACGTACGTCCCGGTCGGCAACATGCTGTTCTACAGCTTCCACTCGTGGGACGGCCTGGACGTCACGATGGACCCGGTCGGCCTCGACAACTACGTGCGGGTCTTCACCGACGAGCGGTACTGGCGGGTCTTCCTGATCAGCCTCTACTACCTCGTCGCGTCCTTCGCGCAGATCGCGATCGCCCTGTACTTCGCGGTGATCCTGTCGTTCAACACCCGGTTCAAGAACCTGTTCAAGGGCATCCTGTTCTTCCCTTACCTGCTCAACGGCGTCGCCGTCGGGTTCGTCTTCCTCTACCTGTTCCAGCCGGACGGAACGCTCGACACCGTGCTGCGCTGGATCGGGCTGGGCGATCAGACGCGGTACTGGCTCGGCGACCCGGACATCGCGAACATCTCCCTGGCCGGCACCTCGGTCTGGCGGTTCACCGGGCTGAGCTTCGTGCTCTTCCTCGGCGCGATCCAGTCCATCCCGTCCGAGATCTACGAGGCGGCGGAGATCGACGGGGCCAACCGGTGGCACCAGGTGCGGCACATCATCGTCCCGGGCATCCGGCGGATCATCAGCCTCTCGTTCATCCTGGCGATCTCCGGCAGCCTGTCGGTCTTCGAGATCCCGTTCATCATGACCGGCGGCGCGAACGGGACCAGGACGTTCGTGGTCCAGGCGTACGAGACGGCGTTCCAGTTCCGGCAGATCGGGCTGGCGTCGGCGATGGCCGTGGTGCTGCTCCTGATCGTGCTGCTCGTGACGTGGATCCAGCGGCGGCTCGTGCCCGACGACGAGGTGCAGTTGTCATGAAAAATGTGCTCAAATACGCGTCGCTCGTCGCCGCCTCGGCAATCGTGCTTCTCCCACTGGTAGTGGTCCTCTTCGCCGCGTTCAAGACACACAGCGAGTACAGCACCACCGGGCCGCTCACCCCGCCGCAGAACTGGTTCCACTTCGAGAACTTCGCCACCGCCTGGACACAGGGGCGGATGCTGCTCGGCTTCTGGAACACCACCGTCATCCTGGCGATCTCGCTGACCGGCACGATTTTCATCGGGACGCTGGCGGCGTACGCGATAAGCCGTTTCACCTTCCCCTTCAAGCGCCTGGTCCTCGGCCTGTTCCTGGTCGCCGCCCTGGTCCCCGGCGTCACCACCCAGGTCGCGACGTATCAGATCGTCAAGTCGATGGGCCTGGTCAACTCCCCCGGCTCGGCGATCGTGCTCTTCCTCGGCACCGACATCATCTCGATCTACATCTTCATCCAGTTCATGCAGTCCATCCCGCCCAGCCTCGATCAGGCCGCGATGATCGACGGCGCCTCCCGGTTCACCGTGTACCGCCGCATCGTCCTGCCGCTCATGAAGCCCGCCATCGCGACCGTGGCGATCATCAAGGGCATCGCGATCTACAACGAGTTCTACATCCCCTTCCTGTACCTGCGCTCGCCCGACCTGAGCGTCATCTCCACCGCGCTGTTCCGCTTCAAGGGCCCGTACGGCGCGCAGTGGGAGACCATCGCCGCCTGCACCATGATCGTCATCCTTCCCACGGTCGTGATCTTCCTGTTGCTGCAGCGCTTCATCTACAACGGCATCACCGCGGGAGCGACCAAATGAACACAGTGGAAGACCTGTCCGGCGCGTGGCGCCTGCGTGGAGCCGACGGCGCTGTCGTCGCGGCGACGGTCCCCGGCTGCGTGCACACCGACCTCCTGGACGCCGGCCGGCTTCCCGACCCGTTCCTGGACGACAACGAGACCGCCGTCGCCTGGGTCGGGCGCGAGGACTGGACGTACGAGCGGGACGTCGCCTGGCACGGGCCCGAGCACGACCGGATCGACCTGGTCTTCGACGGCCTCGACACGGTGGCCCGGGTCGAGCTGGGCGGCGTCATGCTCGGGGAGACCCGCAACATGCACCGCTCGTACCGGTTCGACGTGACCGAGCTGCTCGACGGGCCGATGCCGCTGAGCGTGCGCTTCACGTCGGCGTACACCGAGGCGGAACGGGTTCGCGACGCGCTCGGGGAACGGCCCGGTTCATACCCCGAGCCCTATCAGTACGTGCGGAAGATGGCGTGCAGCTTCGGCTGGGACTGGGGCCCGACACTGGTCACCGCCGGTATCTGGCGGCCGGTCCGGCTCGAGGGCTGGAGCACAGCGCGCCTGTCGAACGTCCGCCCGCTGTGCACCTATCGCGATGATTCCGGTCATATCGACCTGACCGTCGAGGTGGAGCGTGTAGCCGACGATCCGCTCACCGCGCAGGTTCTCATCGACGGCCGCGAGATCGCCACGGTGGAACCGGGCAGGCATGCCTTGAAGGTTGACGGTGTGACCCCGTGGGCACCGCGCGGCTACGGCGAGCCGGCGCTCTACACACTCACGGTCGTCCTGCGAATCGGCGACGAGGAACTGGACCGGTGGGAACGCCGGACCGGGTTCCGCACCGTCGCGATCGACCAGGAGAAGGACGCGGCCGGGACACGGTTCGCCATCGAGGTCAACGGCGAGCCGGTGCTGGTCAAGGGCGTCAACTGGATCCCGGACGACATCTTCCCGTCCCGGATGACCCGGGAACGCTACGCGCTGCGGCTGGGCCAGGCCGCCGCGGCCGGGGTCAACCTGATCCGGGTCTGGGGCGGCGGCGTGTACGAGAGCCGCGACTTCTACGAGATCTGCGACGAGCTCGGGCTGCTGGTCTGGCAGGACTTCCCGTTCGCCTGCGCCTGCTACCCCGAGGAGGAGCCGCTGCTCAGCGAGGTGATCGCCGAGGCGCGGGAGAACGTCACCCGGCTCGCGGCCCACCCGAGCCTGGTGACCTGGTGCGGCAACAACGAGAACCTGTGGCTGCGCGGCGCCGAGCGCTGGGCCGAGCGGCCCGGCGGCGACCTGACCTGGGGCGAGGCCTACTACCTGGACGTGCTGCCGGCGATCGTGGCCGAGCTGGACCCGAGCCGGCCGTATCAGGCGGGCAGCCCCTGGTCCGGCTCCCGGGAGCTCGAACCGAACGACCCGGCGCACCAGACCTTCCACTCCTGGGAGGTGTGGAACCGCCAGGACTACGTGCACTACCGGGACACCACGCCGCGGTTCGTCGCCGAGTTCGGCTGGCAGGCGCCGCCGGCCTGGCGGACCCTGCGCGACGCGGTCTCCGACGAGCCGCTGCTGCCGGACTCCCCCGGCGTGCTGCACCACCAGAAGGCGCAGGACGGCAACGGCAAGCTGGCCCGCGGGCTCGCACCGTACTTCGCGCCGCCGTCGAGCACCGAGGCCTGGCACTACCTCACCCAGCTCAACCAGGTCCGCGCGGTCACCACCGGCATCGACCACTGGCGCTCGCACTGGCCGCACACCACCGGCACGATCGTCTGGCAGCTCAACGACCTCTGGCCGGTCACGTCCTGGGCGGCGATCGACGGCGCCGGCCGGTTCAAGCCGCTCTGGTTCGCGCTGCGCGAGCTCTACGCCGAGCGGCGCCTGACCATCCAGCCACGCGACGGCGGCCTGGTCGTAGCCGTCCTCAACGACAGCCCGGCCCCCTGGCAGGGCGAGCTGAAGATCAACGCGCGCGCACAAACGATCAATGTGGAAGCGCGCTCGGTCGGCTATGTCGAAATATCGGACAAATCGACCGTCGTCGCGGAACTCGACGGCGCCCGCGCGCTGTGGTTCGAAGACGACACCGAGATCACCGATCCCGGCCTCACGATCGAGGCCACCGCCGTCCCCGGCGGCCTGGACGTCCACGTGCACGCCACCCGCCTGGCCCGCGACGTCCTCCTCCAGCCCGACCGCATCCACCCCGACGCGGTCGTGGACACCGGATTCGTCACCCTGCTCCCCGGCGAGTCCACGGTGTTCAAGGTGCGCGCCCCGATCGACCTCGACCCGTCCTCGGTCAAGGCGCCCTGGGTGCTCACCGATCTGTCATCGGTCCAATGAGTCGTTAGGAGACACCGATGCGAATCCCCCGCTCCCCGGTGATCCTCGGGGCGGCGCTGCTGCTGGGCGCCGTCACGATGATCCACCAGGCCGATAACGCCGAGGCGTTCCCGGTCACGTCCAAGGCGACGGTGCTCAACTACCTCCGCTCGATCAGCGGTACGAGCACCGTCTCCGGGCAGCACAACAAGGAACCGGCAACCTCCCCCGGCCAGTACACCCAGCAGGTCCACGACGTCACCGGCCAGTGGCCGGGACTGTGGGGCGGCGACATGATGTTCCGCTCGACGGACATCGCCAACCGGCAGCGCGTGATCGACCAGGCCAAGACCGAGTGGGCCAACGGCTCGCTGGTCGCCCTGACCTGGCACGCCTGCTCCCCCACGGTCGGCGCGACCTGTGAGTTCGAGGGCGGCGTCAAGACCCGGATCACCGATGCGCAGTTCCAGCAGATCGTCACCGGCGGCACCGCGCTCAACCAGACGTGGCGCAACCGGATGGCCGCGGTCGTGCCGTTCCTGCGGCAGCTGCGGGACGCCGGTGTGCCGGTGCTCTGGCGGCCGTTCCACGAGATGAACGAGACCTGGAACTGGTGGGGTGGCCGTCCCGGCGCCAACGGCGGCGCGAAGATCTTCCAGCAGATGAAGGACTACTTCGACAGCCAGGGCCTGACCAACCTGATCTGGGTGTGGAACGTGCAGGACAACCCGGCAGGCGGGTGGGCGAACTACTACCCGGGCAGCAACTACGTCGACGTCGTGTCGCTGGACGCCTGGTACAAGAACCACCCGTCGTCCGGTGACTACCAGCAGATCCTGTCGATCGCGGGCGGTAAGCCGATCGCCATCGCGGAGATGGGCAAGGTGCCGACCGCGTCGCTGCTCAACGGTCAGCCGCGGTGGGCGTACTTCATGATCTGGTCCGAGCAGCTGCGCGGGAACAACAGCAACGCCGAGATCCAGACGGCGTACTTCCTGCCGCGGGTGCTCAACCAGGGTGAGGTGAGGCTGCCCGGCTGACGAGTGCCACTATCGGGGGAATGGCCGTTTTGTCGCTGTTCCCCCGATAGTTTGCTCACGTGAAGAACTGCAAGGTAATCCTGGCCGTCGTGCTCACGCTGGCCGGCCTGGTCACGGCGGCGCCGGCGGCACAGGCCGCACCCCGCAAGGCCGTGCACGCCGTCTCGATCGCGATGATCCGCAGCGGCGGCTACGCGGGCGGCTCGTCCAACTACGCCGTCTCCGGCAACGGCACGCTCAAGGTGCTGCGCCTGGCCTCGACACCGGCCTTCCGGAAACTGCGCTCGAACTACGTCCCGAAGAACACCTGCTGCGACCGGTTCCTCTACCGGCTCGAGGTGGGTTACAGCGACGGGAGCAAGAAGCGGGTGAAGGCGCTGCAGGGCACGCCGGGCAACCCGAAGATCCTGCTCAGCGTGATCCACGAGCTGGAGTCGACGCCGGCGAACGTGGCCTCCTACTTCCCGCCGGTCTTCCCTTTCATCTAGAAAAGGGCGCGGCCTCCGCCCGATCGGCAGGCGGAGGCCGCGCGTCTCAACTCACCAGTTTCCGGGCCTGCGCCGCGTCCAGCGCCTCCACCGCCAGACCGGCCAGCCGGCGGCAGTCCGCCTCGCTGTGCCGGGCCAGCGAGGCCCGTACCGCCGGGATCGCCCGCGGTGACATGGACAGGCTGGTGACGCCGAGCCCGACCAGGACCGGGGCCAGCGCGGGATCCGCCGCGGCCTCCCCGCACACCCCGACCGGCTTGCCCGCCTGCCGCCCGGCCTCGCCGCACACCCCGATGAGCTGCAGGAGCGCGGGCTGCCAGGGATCCAGCAGGTCGGCCAGATCGCCGCACATGCGGTCCGCGGCGAACGTGTACTGACTCAGGTCGTTCGTGCCGATGCTCAGGAAGTCGACGACCTTCAGCAGGTCGGCGGCACGCAGCGCGGCGGCCGGCACCTCGATCATCACACCGGCCGTGGGGAGGCCGGCCTCGCGGACCGCCTCGGCGAACGTCGCGGCCTCGGCCAGTGTGGAGACCATCGGCGCCATCACCCAGACGTCGGCGCCGGTCTGCGAGCGGGCCTCGGCGATCGCGGCGAGCTGCGTGGCGAGAACCTGCGGGCGCTGCCGGGCGATGCGCAGGCCGCGTACGCCGAGCGCCGGATTCGGTTCGCCCTCCTGATTCAGGAACGGCAACGGCTTGTCCGCGCCGGCGTCCAGCGTCCGGATCACCACGCGGCGCCCGGACATGGCCGTGAAGACGTCCCGGTACGCCGCCACCTGCTCGTCCAGTCCCGGCTCCTGCGCCCGGTCCAGGAAGAGCAGCTCGGTGCGGAACAGACCGACACCCTCGGCGTGCGCCTCGTCGCAGGCGGGGACGTTCTTCGCGGAGCCGATGTTGGCGAGGAGCTTTATCGCGTACCCATCAGATGTCTGACCCGGACCGGTCAGAGCCGACGCCGCGGCAGCCTCCCGCACCGCGCTCTCGGCCGCGGCCCTTGCCGTCTCCTCGTCGATGCCGACGTCCACCCGCCCGGCCGCACCGTCCACGAGAACCACGGTCCCGTCCGGGATCGCCAGCACTCCCGGGCAGGCCACCACCGCGGGCAGACCCAGCGCGCGGGCCAGGATCGCGGTGTGGCTGGTCGGCCCGCCCACCTCGGTGACCAGCGCGACCACCTGGTCCGGATCGAGGTCGGCGGTGTCCGCCGGCGCCAGGTCCCGGGCCGCGAGAACATACGGATAGCCCGGCTGCGGCACCCCGGGCATCGGCAGCCCGAGCAGCACCGCGACCGCCCGGTCCCGCAGGTCGTCCAGGTCGGCGACCCGCTCGGCCAGATAGCCGCCGGCCGCCTCGAACGCCTCCCGGAACGACGCGAACGCCCCGTTGACCGCGTGCGGGGCGTCCTGACCCTCCTCGACCAGCTCGCGCACGCCGTCGCGCAGCATCTCGTCGTCGGCCATCATCGCCTCGGCCCGCAGCACCTCCGCGACCGTCGCGTCGGTGGCCCGGTCCGCCCGCCTCTCCAGATCCGCGACCACCTCGGCGAGCGCGGCGTAGGCACGCTCCACCTCGGCGTCCACGTCGGCGACCGGGCCCGGCGGTGGCAGCGCGGGCACCGCGGCAATCCGCAGAAGCGGACCCGCGACGATGCCCGCGCACACTCCGATGCCGGAAAGGCTCTCAGACATCAGCGTCCAGATCCTTCGCGAGCAGAGCGGCCAGGCTGTCCAGGGCTTCCTCGGCGCCGTCACCGTCGGCCTCCAGGGTCACCTCGGTGCCTTTCTTGGCGCCGAGCGCGAGCACGGACAGCATGCTCTTGGCCGGTACCGGCTTCTTCTCACCGACCCGGATGGTGACCTTTACCGGAGCCGCGGCGGCGGCCTCGACGAACAGCTTGGCCGGCCGGGCGTGCAGCCCGCTGGCGGAACCGACCGCCACCGTACGCGTGGGCATGGAGTTCTCCTTACGGCTCGATCGTTACCTTGATCGCCTCACCGCGGGCGACGATGCCGAAGGCCTCGATCGCGTCCTCCAGCGGCAGGCGGTGGGTGATCAGGTCGGCGACCGGCACGGCGCCGGTGGCGACCAGGTTGAGCGCCTCGGCGTTGTGCGCCGGGCTGGAACCGTTGGCACCGACGATCATCAGCTCCCGGTAGTGCACCAGGTTCGAGTCGCAGGTGATCGTCGGGTTGTCCTTGGGCAGACCGCCGAAGAAGCTGATCCGGCCCTGCCGCGCGGCCATCTGGATGGCCTGCTCCTGCGCCTTGCCTGAGGCCGCCGCGGTGATGATGACGTCGGCGCCGCGGCCGTCGGTCAGGTTCAGCACCTCCTGGATCGGGTCGGTCTCCTCGGCGCAGATCGCCGCGTCCGGCTTGACCAGGTTGGCCGCCATGTCCAGGCGCTGCCGGCTGAGCTCGAC
The DNA here is from genome assembly GCF_040681145.1 of Actinoplanes sp. NPDC051861. Lineage (NCBI taxonomy): Bacteria > Bacillati > Actinomycetota > Actinomycetes > Micromonosporales > Micromonosporaceae > Actinoplanes > Actinoplanes sp. NPDC051861. The sequence continues at coordinate 20,444 of NZ_JBFAYE010000038.1, read as the reverse complement.
GAGGAACACGCGGTTGGCGCCGCGAGCGCGGGCCAGCCGGACGTGCAGGCAGCCGATCGGCCCCGAGCCGATCACCACGACGTCGTCACCCTCGCCGACCCGGGCCAGGTTCTGCGCATTCAGCGCGCAGGCCAGCGGCTCGGCCACCGAGGCCTCCGCGAACGACACACCCTCGGGGATCCGGTTCAGGCCGTCGACCTTCAAAACCTCCTTGGGTACGACCATGAACTGCGCGAATCCGCCCTCGAAGTGGTAACCCATCGACACCTGGTTCGGGCAGATCGTCATCCGGCCGCGACGGCACTCGCCGCACTCGCCGCACGGGATGGCGGCGATGACCTGGACCCGGTCGCCCGCTACCCAGCCCTCGACGCCCTCGCCGACCTCGACCACCTCACCAGCGATCTCGTGACCCATCACCCGCGGCGGGTGGATGTGGTGGTGGCCGAACTTCGAGATCTTGACGTCGGTGCCGCAGGTGGAGCAGTTGCGTACGCGGATCTTCACCTCACCGGGTCCGGCAACCGGCTCGGGGGCGTCCTCGAAACGGACGTCGCCGGGAGCGTGAAAACGTACGACCTTCATGAGTTGCTGTCCTTTTCTTCCTGGATCGATCCCAGGAGCTGGATGACCTTGTCGGGGTCGGTGGCCTCGCGCAGTTCGCGGGCCTGGTCCTCGTCGAGCAGGATCTCGGCCAGGGCGGCGAGCAGCTCGACGTGCCCGTCGCCGGCGGCGGCGATGGCGACGCAGACCGTCACCTGTTCGCCGCCCCAGTCGACGCCCTCGGGGAAGCGCAGCACCGCGAGGGCGTCGCGCTTGACCAGTTCCTTGCCGCTGAGGGTGCCGTGCGGAATGGCGACACCCTCACCGACGTACGTGGATATCGACTGCTCACGGGCGAGCATGGTGTCGATGTAGCCCGGCTCGACGGCGCCCGTCTCCTTCAGTATTTCGCCGCATCTGCGGATCGCCTCCTCGCGATCCGCGGCCTTCTCGGCGAGCCGGATTGCCCGGCGATCCAGCAGGTCAGACATTGATGTCGCTGCCCTGCTGAATCGCCTTGACCACCTTCGTGACCGCCGGGTCGCCCAGGAAGATCTGGAACGGCACGATCGGCTTGTCCGGCGCCACGGAACGGGCCCGGGCGGCCAGGCCACTGTGGCAGACCACCAGGTCGGCGTCGGCGGGGATCGAGTTCACCGGGGTGTGCTCCACGGTGACGCCGCTCTTGCCGAGCTGCTTGCGCAGCGTGCTGGCCAGCATCACGCTGCTGCCCATGCCCGCGTCGCAGGCGACGACGAGCTTGTGGATGTCCTTGCCGTTGATGGTGGCCATGGCCGCCTCTCCGTTCTAGGGGATTTACGCGTTCTCTTTGCGGCTGCTGTCCGTCGAGTCGTCCGGGTTGCGCTGCTCCGGTACGCCGGCGGCGTAGTGGCTCGAGGTCTCCGCCGGGGGCGTCGAGTCCGCGACGTGCCGGTCGTGGGCGCCGTGCTCGATCGCGTCCTTCTCGGCCGCGACCGCCGCCAGTTCCTCCGCCTCGTCGGGCTCCTGGTCGGACTTGAGCCTGCCGAAGCCCAGCAGCAGCGAGGCGACACCGAACGTGACCGCGGCGGCGATGATGACGCCGAGGATCATTCCGAAATAGCCGTCCTTGGCGGTCACCGCGGCGAAGGCGAAGATGCTGCCCGGTGCCGGGGAGGCCACGGTGCCGGTGCCGGTGACCATGAAGGTGCCCACACCGGCCATGCCACCGGCGATCATCGCGAGGATCAGGCGCGGCTTCATCAGCACGTACGGGAAGTAGATCTCGTGGATGCCGCCGAAGAAGTGGATGATCATCGCGGCCGGGGTGGTCGGGCGCAGCGACTTCGGGCCGAAGAAGAGGTACGCCGCGAGCAGGCCGAGGCCCGGGCCGGGGTTCGACTCGATCATGAACAGGATCGACTTGCCCTGTTCCGCCACCTGCTGCACGCCGAGCGGGCTGAACACGCCGTGGTTGATGGCGTTGTTCAGGAAGAGGACCTTGGCGGGTTCCACCAGGATCGACACGAACGGCATCAGGCTGTGGTCGAGCAGCCAGTCCACGCCGTTGCCGGCGGCCTTGGTCAGCGCGTTGACGATCGGGCCGATGCCGACCTTGCCGAGGATCGCGAAGCCGGCGCCGATGATGCCCGCCGAGAAGTTGTCCACCAGCATCTCGAAGCCGGGCTTGATCTTGCCGTCGACAGCGTTGTCGAACAGCTTCAGGACGTAGGCGGTCAGCGGGCCGATGACCATGGCGCCGAGGAACATCGGCACGTCGGCGCCGACCACGACACCCATGGTTGCGGTCGCACCGACGACGGCGCCGCGCTGGCCGTGCACCATCCGGCCACCGGTGTAGCCGATCAGTACCGGAAGCAGGTACTTGATCATCGGGTCGACGAGCTGCGCCAGATTCTCGTTCGGCACCCAGCCGACCGGGATGAACATGGCGGTGATCAGACCCCAGGCGATGATCGCGCCGATGTTCGGCATGACCATGCCGGCGAGGTGGCCGCCGATTTTCTGGACGCGGGCTCGGAACCCGGTGCCGGTGACCTCGGGGGTGAACGAAGAGGCCATGAGGGACTCCATTCATGGAATGGCTGGAAATATCGGGTATCTAGTGATTCCGTGCTCCCCGGGCGTGGTGCGCCCGGGTGGTTCAGTCCCTGTTCAGGGGACGACTTGGATCCGGATGGGAGTCGATGTGGATACGGGTGCGGTCGAGGTCGTCCGGGCCGGGCATCCGGCTGCCCGGCAGGCTGACCGCCGCCGCGCCCCAGGCCAGGCCCTCGATCAGCGCGGCCTCGCCGCGTGCTCCGGCCGACAGGAAGCCGGCCAGCAGGGCGTCCCCCGCGCCCACGGTGCTGCGCGGCACGCTCACCGGGGAGATCCCGGTCAGCACTCCCGCGTCGTCGACCAGCACGGCACCGTCCGCACCCAGGCTGGCCAGCACCGCACCCGCGCCGGCCTTGCGCAACTTCTCGCAGGCCTCGATCACGTCGCCGAGCGTGCGCAGTTCGCCGCCGACGGCCTCGGCCAGTTCCTCCCGGTTCGGTTTGACCAGGGCCGCTCCGGCGGCAACCCCGGCCAGCAGCGCCGGTCCGCTGCTGTCCACCGCGAGCCGGGCGCCCGCGGCGACCAGTCGCTCGCAGAGATCGGTGAAGGCCGCCACCGAGGGGCCGGGCGGCAGGCTTCCGCAGATGACCACCCAGGCCGCACCGCCCGCTGCGGTCAGCACCGCGTCGCTGACCTCGGCGAACTCGGCCTCGGACAGCTCCGGGCCGACCTCGTTGATCTTCGTGACCGTGCCGTCCGGCTCGGCCAGAGTGATGTTGGAACGTGTCCGGCCGGCGATCGGGACCGCCAGCATGTCGACGCCCTCGGCCTTCATCAGGTCGACCAGCTGGTCGCCCTCCGCGCCGCCGGTCGGCACCACGGCCGTGGAACGCACGCCGTTGGCCAGCAGCGCCCGCGAGACGTTGACCCCCTTGCCGCCCGGGTCGATGTGCGAGTCCCCGGCGCGCAGCACCTCGCCGCGGACCAGCGCGTCGACCTCCAGCGCCCGGTCGACGCTGGGGTTCAGGGTGACGGTGAGGATCATGCGCGCACCACCCGGACGCCCGAGGCCTCCACGTCGCCGGCGAGCTCGCCGTCGAGGCCGTTGTCGGTGATCAGCAGGTCCAGGTCGGCGAGACCGCCGAATCGGGCAAGGTAATCATTGCCGATCTTGGTGTGATCGGCGAGCAGCACCACCCGGCGGGCCGCGGCGATCATCGCCCGCTTGACCGCCGCCTCGGCCGGGTCGGGTGTGGTCATGCCGCGCTCGACGGTGCACCCGTTGGTGCCCATGAAGGCGACGTCCACATACATCTCGGCGAGCGGCCGCAGCGCCCAGTCGTCCACGGTGGCCAGAGTCTTGCCCCGGACCCGGCCGCCGAGCAGCAGGACGGTCAGGTTCGGCTTGAGGCCGAGCGTCGCGGCCAGCACCGGCGAGTTCACCACCACGGTGAGCTCGCGGTCGGCGGGCAGCAGCTGGGCGAGGCGGGCGGTGGTGGTCCCGGCGTCCAGGATGATCGCCCCGTCCTCCGGCACCTCGGCGAGCGCGGCCTTGGCGATCCGCTCCTTCTCGCTGATCAGGACGGCGTCACGGGTGGCGAGCGCCGGCTCGAAGCCGAGCCGCTCCACGGGTATCGCGCCGCCGTGCACGCGGCGCAGCACGCCGGCGCGCTCCAGCACGGTCAGGTCCCGGCGGATGGTCTCGGCGGTCACTCCGAAGGTCTCGGCCAGCGCCACGACGTCAACCCGACCCTCGGCACGGGCCCGTCGCACTATCTCCTGCTGGCGTTCCTCCGCGTACATCTACTGCCCCACCGCCCGACTCGTTTTGGCTTTGTCTTTGTTTACGCCCGCTTCTGCCCGAACGCAATATGTCAAAGAGATTTCGGTCTCCTTACAGGCCAAGTTACTGTCCAGGATCACCAGCAAAGCCGCGTCTTCCATGGAAGACCACGAATACGAAAAAACCGGGCACGAGTGCCCGGTTGTGTGGGTTTCGCTTCTACCTGGTGTACGCGGGCAGGCCCAGCGTCTTCCGGATCGCGTTCTGGACGTCCTCGAGGGGCGGGCGGCCGTCCACATCGTGCACGACCTCCTTGCGCCGGAACAGCTCCAGGACCGGACGGGTCTTCTCGTGGTAGTCGCGCAGCCGCGCCTCGAGCGCCTCGGGGGTGTCGTCGGCGCGGGTGACCAGCTCGTGGCCGCAGATGTCGCAGCGGCCCTCCACCTCGGGACGGTCGGCGATCAGGTTGTAGTCCATGCCGCAGTTCGGGCACAGCCGGCGGTTGAGCACCCGGCGGCGCACCTCGTCGTCGGGCAGCTCCAGGTGGATGACGGCGTCGATGTCGTAGCTCTCCATGAAGAACTCGGCCTGCCGGCCGTTACGCGGGAAGCCGTCGATGATGAAGCCGAAGTTCCAGTCGTGGTCGTCGAGCCGGCGGCGCACCACGGACTCGACCAGGTCGTCGCCGACGAGCTCCCCGGCCGCCATGATCCGGCGGACCTGCGCGCCCAGCTTGGTCCGGTTGCGGACGTGCCAGCGGAAGATGTCACCGACGCTGATGTGCACCAGGTCGAGGTCGTCACGCAGCATCTGGGACTGGGTGCCCTTGCCGCTGCCCTGGACTCCCATGATCACGTACTTGCGCACCTGTGGCCTCCGTCGTTCACGCCACCGCACCGATCCGCAGGGGGCCGGGCGGTAGTCCGGTCAACGTGGTCGGGTCGATGCTCCAGGCGCCGGCCACCCGGAACACGTCCCGTTCGGCGACCAGCACGGTCGCCTCGGGGTCCAGCTCGCCGGGGAGCCCGGCGTCGCGCTCGGCCGGATCCGGCTCGCCGAACCACGACGTCACCTCACCGGTCTGACCCACGTAGCCGAACGCGCGGATCAGGTCACCGTCGGCGGCGCGCTGCCATCGATGCAGCTCGGTGACCCGGTGTGTGGCGAAGTATTGCACCTCGGCGCCGAGCTCCGCGGAAAGGGCGACCACGTCCGGCGGGAACTGCATGAGACGGCGGCCGGCGGCCAGGACCCACCGGGTGTCCCGCGCGCCGGGCAGTGGCGGGGTGATCGCGATCCGGTCGTCGGTCAGGTGCACCAGGTCCAGGCCGTCGCGCCACCGCACCGGGCCGAGATCGCGCAGGCCCAGGGCTTCCAGCAGGCTGCCTGGCTCGGCGCCGGCGACCGCGAGCCAGGCCTGCTTGCCGCCGAAGCCGGCCATGACGTCCATATCCATGTCCGCAACGCTATCCGGCTGTGCCCGAAACTGTCCGGTTACGTCCTACGCCCACCCGTAGTTGCGGCGCAGGATCGCGGCGACACGGTCGAAGCGGGGCCGGTCCAGGACGGCGCCCTCGCGGCGGATTCCGTCCTCGTCGACCTCCAGGACCCGGTCGAGCCGGACCCAGCTGGGCCGTTTGGTCCGGTCCCACTCACCGGGACCGAGAGCCAGCCAGTGCCGCTGGCCGTTGCGCTCGTCCTGGCTGGAGAGCATCAGGCCGAGGAGAGTACGGGCGTCACGCCCGACCACCAGAACGGGCCGGTCCTTGCCCTGGGAGGGGTCGTCCTCATAGGGGACCCAGGTCCAGACGATCTCGCCGGGGTCGGCGTCGCCGTCGAGGTTGGGGGCGTAGGCGAGGTGCCGGCCGCTTTTCGGCTTGGGAAGGTGCCGCGGCGCCCGCTTCGGGACCGGCGCCGCCCTGGGAGCCGGCGACTTGGGCGCTGCCGGCTTGGGCACTGCCGGTTTCGGTTTGGGCGCTGCCGGCTTCGGCGCTGCCGGATTTGCGGGCTTTACGACTCTTGCCTGCTTCGGCCGCCGCAGCAGGAACGCCTTCAACTTTTCGAGCACCGGAGCACCCTACGACGGAGATCGTCAGCCGACGAAGTCCTGGGTCATCCAGGTGACGCCCTTGCTGTCCCGCACGATGCTCAGCCCGATCCGGGTGAAGCTGGAGTTCAGCAGGTTCTTGCGGTGGCCGTCGTTCGGCGGGACCTCGGCGAGCATCGCGTCGGTCAGCCCGTTGGCCGCCTTCACCTTCGCCGAGTCGCTGCTGCCGCTGGAGCCGTAGCCGATGTTCTCGCCGGCCGAACTCCACTTCACGTCCTGCGCGCTGAACCGCTCGCCGAGACCGGACTCACCGGAGCACTGGTGCGACAGCCCGCAGCCGTCGATCATGAGCTGGGTGTGCAGGGCGGCCGCCTTGGACAGGTTGTCGTCCAGGGTCAGCGCCTTGAGTCCCTCGTCCACCCGGGCCGCGTTGATGTGCGCGAGCACCTGCTCGACCACACTGCCCGAGGTGACCGGCGCGCTGGTCTTTCTCGCCGCCGACGCGGTCTGCTTCTTCTTCGACGCGCTCGGGCTGGCGGAGGCCGACTTCTTGACCTTCGCCGTCGGGGATGCCGTGGGCGGCGCCGACGTGGACGCGGTGGACGACGGGGTGGCCGCCTCCAGGTCCTCGTCGAGCAGCACGTCCTCGCCGGGGGACGGTGCGGCGGCGAGTGGTGCCTCCACCGAGCTGGGGGAAGGTGATCCGGTGGCGCCCTGCGCGAGACCCGTCACCAGGAAGGCGGCACCCACCACGACAGCCGTCGAGCCCGCTACCAGGGTGTATCGGATTCGGGCGGCAGCGGAGACGGGCACGGGAAATTCACCTCGGTGACGGGGGTAAGGGACGACGCCCCATCACTATGCGCGAGGGCCCGGTCGCGCGAGTTCGAGCAAAGGAAGCCTTAAGGATGGGCACACGCAGTCATAAGGCTTCAGACGTCGAACTCACCGTCGCGGACACCCGCCACGAACGCCCGCCACTCGGCGTGGGTGAAGACCAGGGTGGCGCCGACGGCGGGGAACTCCAGGACGGTGAACTGGCCGGAGCTGGCGGCGGTGTGTGCGGGCCGGCCGACCTGCCGCCGCGGCACGGTCGATCCCGTCTCGGTCATTTCCGCTGATCCCCCGGTTCGGGTGTATCGAACGAGACGATCCGGTCGTCTCACCCGAGACACCGGGAATCTGTTTCCGGGATTCTCGCTGTCCGACCTTGAGCCTGAGCGACGGAACGCTCCATCGTGTAGTCACCGAGTCGCTCAAGGTGAGGAACCGCATGCTGGTGCCCGACCTCTATGAGCGGTTCCTCGCCTGGGTCGATTAGCCTTCGACGCGTTTGCGGAGCGCGGTGTAGAGCTGGTCGTCGTCGACCGCGCTGTACAGCTCCCGCTTCGGACCGGTCACCGCCACGAACGGGCAGGACCGATCCTTACCGGTCAGATTCGTCTCGGCGACCCTCTTGTGGGTGGCCACCTCGTACACCGTCAGGCGGTAGCGCCCCTCCCGCAGCGGGAGCGTCTGCGGATCCGGGTCGTCAACGGTGCAGGACCGCAGCTTCGGCCCGGCGCCGATCAGATCGAGACACGCGACCAGCTGCGCCTGCGCCGGCTTGGGGGCCCAGGCCTTCCGCTTCGCATTTTTACCGTACGCCGGCGCGTTCAGCGTCCGCGATGAGCGGTCCGACCGGTCCAGCCGCTCGCGAGCGCTGATCAGAATCGGATGCGGCGCCTCACCGCGGTACCTGGGTGCCGCCGGGTAGTACCAGCTCTCGCACACCTGCTCCAGGTCGTCCTCGGTGCGCACCGGGGTGGCCGCCGCGCGGGGGCCGGTTGCCGCGCCCTCGATCACCGGGAACGAGGGCGGCGGGCCGATCGGAGGGCGCGGGCGGGTGTTCTCCGGGATGTCGAGGAGCTGGACGAAAAGGAAGCCCGCCGCGCCGAGGAACCCGGCCAGCATCGTCGCGAGCACCGCCGTCCAGGCCAGCGTGCCTCTCTCCATCCGCACGGTGGCGAACTATATCGACGGCAGGCGTTTTTCGTACAGCCCGTGATCAGAACGCGTACGGACCGAAGCGACCCCAGGCCACGAACGCGGCCAGCAGCAGGAGAACGACCGCGGGCAGCGCCATCTGCCGCTCACCGCGGCGCAGGTGCACGACGATCGCGCCCACCATCATCAGCACCAGGCCGAGCGCGGCGAGCGGGACCAGCACCGGCACGATGTCCAGCGCCGCGGGCAGGATCAGCCCGATCCCGGCCAGCAGCTCCAGTGCGCCGATCAGCTTCACCGTGCCCGCGCTGAAGTCCTCCGCCCAGCCCATGCCGGACGCCGCGAGCTGCTCCCTCGACTTCGACAGCTTCATCGCACCGGCGACGGCGAAAGCGCCGGCGAGCAGGGAGGCGACGATCCACAGCACGACGTTCATGGTTCCTCAATTCGGCGTTTTCACTTCAACAGTTGAGTGAAAGGTAGAGCCGATGACTTAAACATGCAAGCTATGATGTGGGCATGGAGACGCCCGAGCCACGCTGGCTGACCAGCGAAGAGCGCGCCGCCTGGATGGCACTGATGAGCCTGTTCATGCGCCTGCCGGCCGCGCTGGACACGCAGCTGCAGCGCGACGCCGGCATCAGCCATTTCGAGTACGGGATACTCGCCGGCCTGTCCGAGTCACCGGGTCGCACCCTGCGGATGAGCACCCTCGCGGTCCTCGCCGAGGGCTCGCTGGCGCGGCTCTCGCAGGCCGTCGGGCGCCTCGAGAAACGCGGCTGGGTGCGCCGCTTCCCCGACCCGACCGACGGCCGCTACACGCTCGCCGAGCTCACCGAGACCGGCTGGGAGAAGGTCGTGGAGACCGCACCCGGCCACGTCGAGCACGTCCGCACCCTGGTCTTCGACCCGCTCACCAAGGGTCAGGTCCGGCACCTCCACGAGATCGGCCGGCGGATCATGCACGCCGTCGACCCGGCCGACCCCTGCGGCAACCTGGAGAAACGATGAAGCCCGCCGAAGGGGTGACGGAGAGCTGGCTGGATCTGCCCGCGGCACGTGTGGACGAGGCGGCCCGGCTGCTGCTCGGGTGGCGGCTCACCGCCAACGGGGTGAGCGTGCGGCTGAGCGAGGTGGAGGCTTACAGCGGCCTCGGCGAGGACCCGGCCAGCCACGCGCACCGAGGCCTCACCGGCCGGAACGCGGTGATGTTCGGCCCGGCGGGGCGGCTCTACGTCTACCAGATCTACGGCATGCACTTCTGCGCCAACGTCGTCTGCGGCGAGGCGGGGCGGGCGGCTGCGGTGCTGCTGCGGGCGGGTGAGGTTGTCGAAGGGGTGGAGCTCGCGCGGCGGCGGCGGGTGGCGGCGCGCAGTGATCGGGATCTGGCGGCGGGGCCGGCGAAGCTGATGCAGGTTCTCGCGTTGGACAAGGGCGCCAACGACAGCTCGGTGATCGACGGCACCGGGCCGGCGACGCTCACCCCGCCGGCCGTGGCACCGGGGACGATCGCCGCCGGCCCGCGCGTCGGCGTCACGTCCGCCCACGACGTTCCCTGGCGATTCTGGATCGACGGCGACCCGACGGTCAGCGTCTACCGCCGCCACACCCCGCGCCGGCGTTCGTCAGGCTGACGGGGGCGGGAAGGCGACGGTGAAGCGTTCGAAGAGGACTTCCAGCTCTTCGGACCATGGGGTGTTCAGGGCGGCGCAGCGGCGTTCGAAGTAGCGGCGGTGTTCGGTGAGCCAGCTGTCGCGGGTGCGGTCGTCCTCGCCCTCGTCGTGGGCGAAGGCGTCGTCGACGGAGTGGAACGGGCCGATGCGGAGCTCGGTGGTGCGCAGGACCGCCCGGGGTGTGCCGGTGCTGTCGCAGACGATCCAGTGGCTGCCGATCCGGGGCAGCGGGTTCTCGACCGGGTCGGAGTCGCGAAGCAGGGAGGCGGTGGCCCGCTTCGTGCCGTCCAGGACCAGGCCGAGCAGTTCGTCGGCCAGGCGGGCGCTGTCGCCGAAACGTTCGGTGGTGTAGTCGGGGGCGGTTCGGGCCGCCTCCGGGAACGCGGTGGCGTAGCGCTTCCAGAGCAGCGCGGCCTCGGCGGTGTCGAGCGGGGCAAGGGACATGGCGGCCATCCTGCCATCGGGCGCGAGGCAGGACGGCCGCACGCCCGGGGTCAGCGCGGTGTGAAGACGCCCAGCCGGCGGGTGGGGCGGGTCAGTGCCACGTAGAGGTCGTTGGCGCCGCGCGGGGACTCGGCCAGGATTCCGGCGGGGTCGACAACGATGACGGTGTCGAACTCCAGGCCCTTCGCCTGTGCGACGGTGAGCAGCACGCGGCTCTGTTCGGGATCGGTGGAGACGGGCAGGCAGGCGGCCAGCGCGTCGTGGCGGGCGAGCGGGGCGATCACCGCCAGGCGGCCGTCGCCGGTCGTCGCGATCTCGGCGAGCAAGCGGTCGAGGAGGCGGCCGGGGCTGCCGGTCTCCTCCCAGGGTTCGACGCCGGACTCGCGGACCGGCTTGGGCGGCGAGATGGGTGCGCCGGCCTCGGTGAGGGCGCGGGCGGTGTAGTCCAGGATCTCGGCGGGCGTGCGGTAGCTGACGGTGAGTTCGGTCAGGCGCCAGCGGTCGGCCACGTACGGGCTGAGCACCTCCCCCCACGAGGCGGGCGTGCCCAGGGCGCCGGTCTGGTCGAGGTCGCCCACGACGGTCATCGAGCGGCTGGGGCAGCGGCGCATCAGCAGCCGCCACGCCATCGGGGAGAGTTCCTGGGCCTCGTCGACGATCACGTGCCCGTACGCCCACCGGCGGTCCGCGGCGGCACGGGCCGCGGCGGGTTGCCACTCGTGGTGCTCGTAGCGTTCGGCCAGCATGTCGGCCTCCATCACGTCGGCGACGTTCGGGATCGCGGCCTCGTCGTCGTCCTCCAGCTCGTAGGACTTCGAGCCCGCGGTGATGTCCAGGACGCCCTGCGCGTAGCCGAGCCGGGTTCGGAGCTCGCGGGCGGCGCGTTCGCGGGCGGCGCTCTCGTCCTCGCCGAGCAGTTCGGCCGCCTCGTCGAGCAGCGGGACGTCGGCCGGGGTCCAGCCGCCACCCGGCTCACGCCGCAGCAGGTCCACCTCGGCGGCGGTCAGCAGCGGCGCGGCCGGCTCGACGCCGACCAGCAGGCACTCGTCCCACTCGGCGGCGGCCAGCAGGGACTCGTCCCGCCCGGCCGTGGCGAGCAGAACCGCCCGGGACGGGTCCGCGTAGAGGCTGGTGAGCAACTGCTCGGGAGTGAGGACCGGCCAGAGGCGGTCGAGGACGGCGCGCACGGCCGGGTGGGCGGCCAGGTCGGCTCGGATGTCGGCCAGGTCGGCCTCGTCGAGGACGTTCGACGAGGTCAGCGCGTCGTCCTCGCCGAGCGGGTCGTCCCAGAACGGGTCGTGGCCGATGCGCTCGGCCACCTGGGCGGCGAGGACCTCCAGCACCGCGGCGTCGAAGATCGGGCGGGCCAGGTTGTGCAGGCGCCCGGAGGATCGGGCGCGGTCGCGGGCCGCCTCCACGGCCGGCGGGTCGAGGCGCACCACGTGGCGGTCCACGTCGATCTCGATGGGGTCGGCCGGAACGAGCTGCTTTGCCCGTACCCCAGCATGCAAGATCTCCACCATCGTGGCGCGACCCTTGATCTCGGCGGCCGATGGCGGCTCCGGCCGCCGAGCCGTCACACCCGGATAGAGGTCACCCAGCGTGGCCAGCAGCACCCCGGTCTCCGCGAGCGACGGGAGCACCTGGGAGATGTAGCGCAGGAAGGTGGCATTGGGGCCGACGATGAGCACGCCGCGGGAGGCGAGCTGCTCACGGTACGTGTAAAGCAGGTACGCCGCCCGGTGAAGCGCGACCGCGGTCTTGCCGGTGCCCGGACCACCCTGCACGACCAGCGCACCGTGGAGGCCGGCGCGGATCACCCGGTCCTGTTCGGCCTGGATGGTGGCGACGATGTCCCGCATCCGCCCGGTCCGGTTGGCGGTCAGCGCGGCCAGCAGCGCCGCCTCACCGGTGACCGGCGCCGCGTCGTCCGCGTGCCCGGCGTGCTCCGTGTCGAGGACCTCGTCGTCCAGGCCGATCACCGTTCGCATCCGGGTGCGGATGTGCCGGCGGCGGGTCATCCCGTGCGGCGTGACGGCGGTCGCCACGTAGAAGGGGCGGGCGGCCGGCGCGCGCCAGTCGACCAGCAGCTGGCGGTCGGTGTCGTGCAGGCCGATCCGGCCGATGTGGAGCGGCTCGCCGTCGCGCGGATCGAGGCGGCCGAAGCAGAGTCCCTCCTCCACCGCGGTGAGCTGCGCGACCCGTTCGGCGTAGAGGCCGGTGAAGGAGTCACGCTCGGATCGGGCCTGCTTGGTGCCACCGTCCTCGAGCTTCGCCGCGGCGAGCCGATCGCCGGCCTGGTCCCGCAGCGCGTCGAGGTGGTCGTAGAGCAGAGTGAGGTGGTGCTGCTCTTCTTCAAGTTCTGCCGACGGAACGCTTGACAGACTTGACAAGGCCCCTCCCAGGGTCTAATCTGATTATGGGTTTGCAGGCTTTCTGTCAGGTTGACACGGGCAACTGACAACTATAGCCGACGTTCCGCCTGCCGTCGACCCTCACTCCCGGTAACGTCCCGAGCGATGATCACGAATCGCGGGCTGCTGGGGCTCAGTCTGATCTGCGGGACCGCCGTGCTGTGGTCCGCGGCCCTCATCGTGGCGCTCGCCGCCGGGGCCCGGCCGTTCCACTCGGCGGTCACCATCGGCATCGCGGCCCTGCTCACCGTGCCCGGCTTCGCTGCCGGGATCCTGGCGAACCGGCGCGGCTACCGGACCCGGGCGCCGCGCCGGCTGTGGAATCTCGCCTCCTGGGTGCCGCCGCACGTCCCGGTCTGGGCGGCCGTGGTGGCCGGTGCGGTCTTCTTCGGGTTCTGGCTGGCGATCGTGCTCGCCTTCACCGCGCTCGACGGCAACCCGGAGGTCCGCGACGGGCGGTACGTGCTGCAGGACCACGACCGGGTGGTCGAGGTGAGCCGGCTGACGTACGAGCGGCAGCTCGACCACGAGCAGCAGATCTCACTCGGTGTGCTGGGGGCGTTCGCGGTGGGCGGCTCGTTCCTGTGCGCCGCCCGGGCCACCGACCACGAGCACTGACGTGGTCAGGTCCACGCGTACGGCGTCTGACCTGGGCACGATCATCGCCGGGGACTGCCCGGGACGCCAGCTCTCGGGCAACAGGATCCAGCGCTTCGGGCTGAAGACCAGCAGGCGCAGGCCCTCGTATCGATAGCGGAACTCCGCCGGTTTCGGCAGCAGTGCGCGTTTCACGCCCGGCGCCAGCAGCCGCTGGTCGGTGGTGCTGTAGAGGACCACGGCCGGGCGCTCCCGCAGGTTCTCGGCGAGGCGCCGGGCATCCCGGTGACCGTCGTGCCGGGCGTGCAGCGACGAGGCCCAGAAGGCGCCGGTGAGCACCACCCCGGCCACGATGACCCGGCGCAGCAGGACCGGTGCGGGCTGGCCGGCGGGTGCCGCGCCCCAGCTCACCCCGAGTTCGACGAGCATCGCGCCGCACATCAGAGCAAGAGCGGCGCGCAGCGGGGTGACCAGGTCGACGCCCAGCGCCACGAGGAAGCCGAGCGCGGACAGCAGAGCGCCCCAGCACCCGCAGCTGACCGCGAGCGGCCACCGCAGCCGGGGGTGGCGGCGGATCACGAGCTGGCCCGCCCAGAGCGCCAGGTACAACAGGACCACGGTGAACATCAGCCAGGACATCTGCTGGAACGCCAGGCCGCCGCTGCGCAGCAGATAGTCGTTGCTGCTGTAGCCGATCAGGTGGGTGTCGACTCCGAAGTAGCCGAAGAACGCGTCGGCGCGGATCCAGGCGAAGAAGTAGAGCAGGGCGCTGAACACGGCGATCGGGGTGACGAGGAGGCCGAGGTTCTCCAGGACGCTGTGTGTCGCGGCGGTGTGGGAGGGCGGCGGCGCGTCAGTCGGCATATGCGGGCCTCGAGTTCGACACGGGCGGGGTCGACGGTTCCTCGGTGACCGTCGTCGGGGTGGGCACGGTGGGCATGGTCGGCAGCGACACCGACGGCTCCGGCGTGGGCTGAGTCGTGGGCTGAGTCGTGGGCTGAGTCGGCGGCGCGGTCGTCGGCTGGGTTGTGACCTCGATCGTGGGCACGGTGGCCGGCGGCGGCTCGGTCACCGGCTCCGGAGCTGTCACCGCATGCGACGTCGTCGTCGTTCGCGCCGTCCTCCCGCCAACCGTGGGCTGGGTGGTCGGAGCGGGCGGAGTCGTCGAGGCCGGTGTGGTCGTCGGTGCGATCAGGCCCGCGGTCGGCTCCGGGACCGCGGTGGTGACCACCGGGCGGACCGGCTCCACGACCCGGAGGGTGGGCAGGTCCACCGGCATCGGGAGACCGGTCCCCTTCTCGCAGGCCACCGGCAGGAACAGGGCCGCCGTCACCACGGGCACCGCCACCGCGAGCAGGAAGGGCACCACGCCCGCGGTAAAGCGCCGGCGTTGCGGCGCGCCATCGTCCATACGGACATTTTGTATATTCCTGTCAAGTCGGGCGTGAAATAGCGCTGACCTGCACGGTGTGCCCCGCGAGATACACCCTGGGGCCTACCGTGAGGCGGTGGGCGACGACTTCGACGAGGTGCTGGCCCGGAC
Source organism: Actinoplanes sp. NPDC051861 (assembly GCF_040681145.1). Taxonomy (NCBI): domain Bacteria; kingdom Bacillati; phylum Actinomycetota; class Actinomycetes; order Micromonosporales; family Micromonosporaceae; genus Actinoplanes; species Actinoplanes sp. NPDC051861. Next base: position 5,374 of record NZ_JBFAYE010000038.1, on the reverse strand, counting down.
GGCGCGGATCGCCACGGACTGGCTGAACACACTGGACCAGCGGCCGGTCGGTGAGACGGCGACCCTGCCCGGCCTGCGCGAGCTGCTCGGCGGCCCGCTCCCTGAGGGGCCCGAGCCGGCGCTGCGGGTCGTCGAGGCGCTGGCCACCGCGGAGCCCGGCATGGTGGCCATCCCGTCCGGCCGCTACTTCGGCTTCGTGATCGGCGGTGGGCTGCCCGCCGCGGTCGCCGCCGACTGGCTCACCACGGTCTGGGACCAGAACGCCGGACTGTACGCCTGCGGGCCGGCCGCCGCGGTCGCCGAGGAGGTGGCCGGCGAGTGGCTGCGGGAGTTGCTCGCGCTGCCGGCCGGATCGTCGTACGCCTTCGTGCCCGGCTGCCAGACCGCACATCTGACCTGTCTGGCCGCCGCCCGCCACCACGTGCTGCGGCGAGCCGGCTGGAACGTCGAGGAGGACGGCCTCAACGGCGCGCCACGGGTTCGCATCGTGGTCAGCGACCGGCGGCACACCACCATCGACCGGGCGCTGCGGCTGCTCGGCTTCGGCACCGCCACCATGACCGTCGTCCCGTCCGACTCCTCGGGACGGATGGAGGCGGCGGCTGTGCGTACCGCGCTGGCCGGGCCGGAGGTGCCGTCGATCGTGTGCGCGCAGGCCGGCGAGGTGAACACCGGCGCCTTCGACGACCTGGACGCACTCGCCGACGCGTGCGAACGGGCCGGTGCGTGGCTGCACGTCGACGGCGCGTTCGGGCTGTGGGTGCTGGCGAGCCCGAAGCTGCGGCATCTGGCGGCGGGCGCGGAACGGGCCGACTCGTGGGCGTTCGACGCGCACAAGTGGCTCAACGTGCCGTACGACAGTGGCATCGCGTTCTGCGCACACCCGGAACCGCACCGGGCCGCGCTCAGCACCACCGCCGACTACCTGGTGCAGGGCGGTGAGGGCGCGCCCCGCGACGCGATCGACTGGACGCCCGGCTTCTCCCGGCGGGCCCGCGGCTTCGCGGTCTGGGCGGCGCTGCGCTCGCTCGGCCGCAGTGGCGTGGCCGATCTGGTGGAACGCTGCTGCGAGCACGCCCGCGCGTTCGCGGCGGGACTGGCCGGTGTGCCGGGCGCCGAGGTGCTCGGAGACGTGGTGGTCAACCAGGTGCTATTCCGCTTCGGCGACGACGCGGCCACCGATCGGGTGCTGCGCCGCGTCGTGGACAGCGGCGAGGCCTGGCTGAGCGGGACCACGATGGGCGGCCGGCGTGCGATCCGCCTGTCCGTGTGCAACTGGCGCACCACGAAACAGGACATCGACCGGACGCTGGCCGCCTTCCGCACAGCCGCCGGATGAGCTGAGCCCGGAGACTATCGTGATCGGGTGGAGATCCGCCTCTGGTCCATCGCCGCCGAGCCTGAGGTGCTCGCGCTGGCGGGTCCGGGTGCGGAGGTGCACGTGAGCCCGGATGCCGTGCTGGCGGTGGGGCGGGACACGGTCGTCGTGGTTTGCGAGCGCGGTGTGCGTACCGCTGAAGATCTTGCGGCGAACGGACCGTTCCCCGCCCACCTGGCCGCCCGTCTCACCAGCCCGAAGCCACCCACCCTGCTGGCCTTCGCCCGCCTGCCGGAAGGATGCCTCGCGCTCGGCGCGGCCCGGGTGATCCGCGCCGGAAGCCGGCGCGGCGCGCTGCAGGACCTGGGCCTCTACCTGGAGGCGCCGCTCCCCTACGACCTGCTGGACCGGGTGCGCCCCACCGCGCCGGCGCCGGAACAGCCGGGCCTGGGCTGGCTCGACCTGCTGCCGGGCGACCCGCTGACCGCGCTGGAGGAGTTCGTCACCGGCTGGTACGGCGGTGCGCCGGCCGCCCGGGAGACTGACGACCCGCTCGAGATCCTTCGTCGGATCGCCGACGGGCGGCCGGAGATCTACGGCTCGTCGCTGCGGATATACCCGGAGCCGGCCGACGACGGCGCGTTCGGACAGGAGCACGACGGCGTCTTCACCCTGCACACCGACGAGAGCGGCCACGTCTGGTACCACGGGCTCAGCGACGAGCCGCTCCGTGAACGGGAGCGGCTCGGCGCGTACGTCCTGCTCGCGGCCCTGACCACCGCCGCGATGGACAGCTCACCCGGCGGGATGGCCTTTGTCGACCGCGCCCAGATGAAGCGCATCGTCGCGCCGATGCGGCGCGTGGCGCTGCGGCCGATGCGCTGGCCCAGCGCGCACTCCCGGTTCTATGCCGGGCCGGGCATCGTGGTGCTGGCCGGCGATGACGGTGCCGACTGGTTCGAGGTCTACGTGGGCGCCCGTCACCGCTCGCTGCTGCGCCGGTTCCGCAAGCTGGGCCTGGACTGGGAACGCTTCGACGGCTGAGGGTCCTATCGGGCCGGGGCGCAGGCGCTGATCGCGCCCGCCTGGGCCAGGAGGTGGTCGCGGGTCCGGGTGAGGTCCTCGATCGCCGCCCGCATCGCCTCGGTGCCGCGCACGTCACCGGCCACCTCGCGGACCTTGGTGAGCATCTCCGCGGTCGCGCCCATCGAGGCGGCGGCGGAGGTGAGCCGCCCGACCATCTCCTCGCGCATGAGCAACAGCAACGGGTCCAACCGGTCACCTCCGGGTCCGGGGCGGCCGGGTGCGGCCACGCCTCGTCCGGTCCCCATCGGCCGCGGGCGGCGGGCCCTGAGCGCTGATCACCGGACGGCAACCCGGCCGCTGCTCAAGCGCGACCCCGGCTCGCCGATCTGACACCGGTCGGGACGGGAAGGATCGTATGAACGTACGGCTGAAGCTGCTCGGCGGATATCTGCTGGTGGCACTGATGATGGCGGTGACCGCGCTGATCGCCTGGCGTGCGGACAACGCCTCCGCGGAGAAGGCCGCCGCGCAGGAGGCCGCCCAGCTCGCGCAGGGCATCGCCAAGGACATCTCGTACGGCCTGCCCGTCGACACGCCGAACGAGATCACCACGCCGCTGTACTACAGCACGTCCTCGCTCGACAACTACCTCCAGCGGATGCACACAACGCAGCACCGCGACGTGGTCGTGGTCGACACCGGCAAGTTCATCCTCGGCGACGTGATCACCGAGAACGTCGGACGGACCTTCGACCACGACACCGGCAACGAGATCGCCCTGACCATCGCCGACGGCAAGCCCCGACTGTTCGTGGAGACCAGCGAGGACTATCCGGACGGCATCAAGCAGGTCGTCGTACAGATGCGCAGCACCGGCAACGTGACGATCGGCGCGGTGATCCTGGAGTACACCCCGCTCTACAACCAGATGATGGCCGGCGCCCGGCAGGCCCAGCGCGTCATCCTCTCCACCGCCGCCTTCGCGACCCTGCTCGTCCTGCTGCTCGGCAGTGTGCTGGCCGGCTCGCTGACCCGGCGGATCACCGCGCTGACCGCCGCGGTCGGTGTGATCCGCTCCGGCGACTACTCCCACCGGGTACGGCCGGACGGCCGCGACGAGATCGGCGGGCTGGCCCGGGCGTTCAACGCGATGGCCGAGCAGCTGGAGCGCTCGGCCCGGGAGATCCTGGCCAAGGAGTACACCGACAGCATCCTGGCCAACGCAGGCGAGGGCATCTTCGGCGCCGACCCCGCCGGGCGCATCGCGTTCGCCAACGAGGCGGCCGGCCGGATCACCGGGCTCGGCGCCGAGGACCTGCTGAACCGTGAGGCCGTACTGCTGCTGCCGGAGGCGGGTGAGTCGCTGACCGCCGGCACCAAGGAGGGATTGCTGAACCGGCCCGACGGCACCGCGGTCCGGGTCGAGTACACGGTCAGCATGATCCAGAAGGACGGCCGGCCGATCGGCGCGGTCATCGTGCTGCGCGACGTCAGCCGCCAGCGCGCCCTGGAGCACGACCTGCGCCACCAGGCCCTGCACGACGCGCTCACCGGGCTGCCCAACCGCAAGCTGCTGCTGGACCGGCTGGAGCACGCCCTCACCCGGTCCCGGGCGTCCGGCGAGCAGATCGCGCTGCTCTACCTCGACCTGGACGGCTTCAAGCGGGTCAACGACAGTCTGGGGCACAACGCGGGTGACCTGCTGTTGCGTACGGCGGCGGACCGGCTGAGCTCGGTGCTGCGACCGCACGACACGGTGGCCCGGCTCGGTGGGGACGAGTTCGCCGTACTGCTCGAGGGCGCCTCCCCGGCGATCGTCGACAGCCTCACCCGGGCCTGCCTGGAGGCTCTCGCCGTGCCGTTCGTGGTGCACGGCCGCGAGGCGGTGGTCACGGTCAGCATCGGTGTGGTGCCCGACGCGGCGCGGTACACCGACGCCGACGAGGTGGTCCGCAACGCCGACGTCGCCATGTACGCCGCCAAGGACCAGGGCAAGAACCGCTACCTGCTGTTCGAGAACCAGATGCACGAGCAGCTGCTGAGCCGCCTCGACTGCGAGGCCCGGCTGCGCGACGCCGTGCACCGCGGTGAGCTGCGGCTGCACCTGCAGCCGGTGGTCGGCATACCGGACGGCCGGATGCACGGCGTCGAGGCACTGGTCCGCTGGCAGGACCCGGACCGCGGCCTGCAGCAGCCCGGCTCGTTCATCCCGCTCGCCGAGGAGACCGGCATGATCATCGAGATCGACCGGTGGATCCTGCGCGAGGCCTGCCACACCGTCCGGCAGTGGCAGCTGCACAACCCGCAGACCGCGCCGGCGTGGGTCAGCGTCAACCTCTCCGCGGCGCACCTGGAGACGGCGGACCTGACCGATCAGGTCGCATACGCCCTCTCCGCCACCGGCCTGTCGCCGCAGTGCCTGGTGCTGGAGCTGACCGAGACCATGCTGATGCGCGACCTCGCGGTCACCTCGGCCCGTCTGCAGGAGCTGCGCGAACTCGGCGTCCGCATCGCCATCGACGACTTCGGCACGGGGTACTCCTCGCTCGGCTACCTCCGCGACATCCCGGTGGACGTCCTCAAGATCGATCGCTCGTTCATCACCGGTCTGGCGGGCAACGGCCGGCAGCAGGAGTTGGTCAGCGCGGTGGTCCAGCTGGGGCACACGCTGGGGCTGCGGGTGGTGGTCGAGGGTGTCGAGGACGCCGAGCAGCTCGCGCTGCTCACGGTGATGGGCTGCCGGTTCGCCCAGGGGTATCACCTGGGGCGGCCGGAGCCGGTCGGGTCACTTTACGAGCGCACACTCAAGCCCACCCCCCACGTGTGAAGTACGGCCCACCCACACACCCCAACTCCACACACGGAAGCTTCGACGATCCATCGTGTGGAGTACGGCCCACCCACACACCCCAACTCCACACACGGAAGCTTCGACTGAGCTTCCCCCGGTTTGCCGGACACTGAGGGTGAGGTGGTCGACGGCATCGCAGGAAGGATGCCGTCCATGCCCGCTCCTCATCCCGCAGAGTT
>NZ_JBFAYE010000037.1:14246-71650 GCF_040681145.1 Actinoplanes sp. NPDC051861 | reverse complement strand
AAAGACAACCAGTACCTATGACCAGACAACCGCCTGGTCACACCGCACAACAACCGTCGCGGCTTGACACCTCAGCTCCTGGGGTGTCTGACCCCTCTCCCCCGCCCTCCCCGATCCTGGGCACCCGAACCGCCCAGAATCGGCTAGAACGCCCACGATCACCCGCAGCACCCCGCCGCCCTGCGCCGCCACCGCCAGCCCTCACGATGTTGGGCGCGTGGGCCGCCGCGCACCGGCCCGGGCGCCCACGATCACCCGCAGCACCCCGCCGCCCCGCGCCGCCACCGCCAGCCCTCACGATGTTGGGCATGTGGGCCGCCGCGCACCGGCCCGGGCGCCCACGGTCGCCCGCAGCCCGCGCAGCCGCCGCCGACTGCCGGTCAGCGAGTCGGCAGGGACCGGCGACTGCCGGTCAGCGAGTCGGCAGGGACCGGCGACTGCCGGTCAGCGAGTCGGCAGGGGCCGGCGACTGACGGTCAGCGAGTGGGTGGGGTCCAGGCGAGTTGGATCAAGCGGGCTCCGTGGCGGCGGGTGATCAGCCAGGCTCGGCCGGGGGGCAGGGGCTGCGGCTTCAGGGTGCCGAACAGTGGTCCCTCCTCCGGCGGCCCCGACATCATGATGCCGGGGGAGGCGAGTTCGCGGATTCGGCTGATCACCGGGTCGAAGAGGGCTCGGCCGGCGCCTCCGATGCGACGGGTGACGATGACGTGGAGGCCGATGTCGCGGGCCTGTGGGAGGAACTCCAGCAACGGCAGGAGTGGATTGGAAGCGGTGCCGGCGACCAGGTCGTAGTCGTCGACCAGTACGTAGAGGCGGGGCCCCTTCCACCAGCTGCGGTCCGCCAGCATCTCCGGCGTGACGTCGGGGCCGGGCAGGCGCTCGCGCATGGCGACGGCCACCTGGGTGATCAGGTCGGTGATCACCTGGTGGGAGCTGCCGTACCCGATGGTGTGCTCGGCCGGGACGCAGCCGAGCAGGCTGCGGCGCAGGTCGACGAGGAGCAGGCGGGCCTCGGTGGGGCTGTGGCTCGCCGTGATCGATTTTGCCAGTCCGCGCAGGAACGAGCTCTTGCCGCTCTCCACGTCGCCGAAGAGGAGCGCGTGCGGTTCCGCGTCGAAGTCGAGGTGTACCGGTTCCAGGTCGGTCTCGGCGATCCCGATCGGGATCCGTGAACCCTCGGCCGGCGGCAGCGCCTCGAACGGCAACTCGGCGGGGAGCAGGCGCACACGTGGGGCGGGCGGGCCGGTCCACTGCTCGGCGGCGTACTTGACCAGGTCGGTGACGGCGTCGGCGAGGTCGTCGACGCGCTGTTCGCGGTCGATGCGGGGCAGCGCGGCGAGGAAGTGGTGCCCGTCCGGGGTGAGGCCTCGGCCGGGTGCGCGGTCCGGCACGTTCACCGCCTCGCGGCGGTTGATCACCGAGTCGGTGGGTTCGCCGAGCCGCAGTTCGAGGCGGGTGCCGAAGACGTCGCGGATCTGCGGGCGGATGTCCAGCCAGCGGTTGGTGGCGGCCAGGATGTGTATGCCGAAGCCGAGCCCCCGGTTGGCCAGCTCATGCACGAGGGATTCGAGATCCTCGAACTCGGCGCGCAGCGTGGACCAGCCGTCGACGACCAGGAAGACGTCGCCGAACGGGTCCTCGGTGTAACGGCCCTGGGCCTTGGCCCGCCGGTACGCCGCCGCGCCCTCGACACCCTCGCGGGCGAACAGGTCCTCCCGGGCCCGCAGCAGCCCGTGCAGCTCGGCGATCGTCCGGCGCACCCGGTCGACGTCGCGCCGGGTCGCCACCCCGCCGACGTGCGGCAGGTCGGTGAGAGCGCTGAGCGGACCGCCACCGAAGTCCAGCCCGTAGAACTGCACCTCACGGGGAGTGTGGGTGAGCGCGAGGGCCGCGATGAGCGTACGCAAAAGGTTTGATTTTCCTGATTGAGCGGCGCCGACAACGACCGCGTTGCCCGCAGCACCGGAGAAATCCAGCCACAGCGGGTCGCGGCGCTGGTCGAACGGCCGGTCGACGATGCCACCCAGAGCATGCAGCGGCTCGGCAGCGGTCTCCGGCAGCATCTGCCCGAGTGTGGGCGCTCTGTCCAACGGCGGCAGCCACACCTCGTGCGCCGGCGAGCCCTGCCCCTCCATCTGCCGCACGAGCACTTCGAGCAGGGTGTCCCCGGTCTCCGTCTCCTCCACCTGCTCGACGGAGGTCTCCACACGCGGCGGCATCGAGTAGTAGGTCGTGTAGTCAAGAACCGGCGGCCCGCTGCGGATCTCCACGGAGATCCCGGCCCGGCGGACCGGCCCGGACACATAGGCCGCCTTCAGCCGGATGAGACCCTCGGTCCCGGTACGCAGATACCCGTGCCCCGGCGACCGAGGAAGCTCATAGGCGTCCGGCACCCCGAGCACCGCCCGGCTCTCCATCGACGAGAACGTCCGCAGCCCGAGACGGTACGACAGGTGCGACTCCAGCCCGCGCAACCTTCCCTCCTCCAGCTTCTGCGAGGCGAGCAGCAGGTGGATGCCGAGCGACCGCCCGACCCGTCCGATCTGGACGAACATGTCGATGAAGTCGGGGCGGGCGCTGAGCAGCTCGGAGAACTCGTCCACCACGAACAGCAGGCTGGGCAGCGGGGACAGCGGCACGCCCGCCGAACGCGCCCGCTCGTAATCGCGCTGCGAGGCGTAGTTGCCCGCCTTGCGCAGCAGCTCCTGCCGCCGGGTGAGCTCGCCCTGAATCGCGCCGAGCATCCGATCGACCAGCGGCAGCTCGTCCTCCAGGTTCGTGATCATCGCGGCGGTGTGCGGGAGCCGGTCGAGTGAGGCGAACGTGGCGCCGCCCTTGAAGTCGACCAGCACGAAGTTGAGGATCTCCGGGTGGTGGGTGAGCGCGAGCGCGACCACCAGCGTCCGCAGCAGCTCCGACTTGCCGGAGCCGGTCGCGCCGACGAGCAGCCCGTGCGGGCCCATGCCGTCCTGCGCCGACTCCTTCAGGTCGAGCTCGACCGGCCGCCCGTCCAGGCCCACGCCGATCGGCACGCGCAGCCGGTCCCGGTTCGGCCGGCCGGCCCAGAGGTCGGCGAGATCCACCAGGTACGGGTCGTCCTGCCCGAGCAGCGCGGTCAGCCCGGTGTCCTGCGAGATCGCCGGCTTGTCCCCCGCCGAGCCGGCCGAGAGCCGCAGCGGCGCCAGCTCCCGGGCCAGCACCTCGGCCTCCGGCAGGCTGAGCGCGTCGGCCCGGCCCACCTCGGTCGCACCGTCCATCGTGGTGCCGGTGACCGTGCCGTCCGGGCCGACCTCCAGCACCACCGAGCTGTCGTCGAGCAGTCGCGGCGGTGGCACCGACAGGTCGAGCAGCGTCACGCCGGCGACGCCGCCCTCGGTCATCAGGTGGTCGGAGCCGGCCGTCGACCCGCCGTCGATCACCACGAGCACGTGCGGGCCGGGCGGTGCACCGGACGGGTCGAACCGGGGCCGGTTGACCAGCACGTCGTCGAGCATCGCCTCGAGCGCCGGAACACTCGGCGCGACCAGGCGGACCGGGCCGACCGCGTCGGTCTTGCCGGGGTGCTGCGCGTGCGGCAGCCACTTCGCCCACTCCCAGCGTCCGCGCTGATGGTCCGGCACGCAGACACCGACCCGCAGGTCGTCGGGCGCGTGGAAGATCGCGGTCTGGGCGAGCAGGGCGCGAACCAGATCGGGCGCGGCACCGCCGCGCAGGTAGACGTGTGAGAAGTCGCGCAGGGCGACCGAGACCGGCAGGTCCGGCACCACCGAGTACGTGTTGACGAACTTGCGCAGCGCCTGCGCACAGAGCGGCTCCAACTCGTCGACCGGCCGGGTCTGCGGCGGGATCAGACGCGTCGCCACCTCCTGCGGGCCGACCGCGATCCGCACCACCGTGAAGTCGGCGTCACCGCGGCGCCGCTCCCAGAGCCGTCCGCTGTCGGTGAGGCTCCACAGTGTTGCGGGGTCGGGGTTGCGGTAGTACAGCGCCTCCCGCTGCTGCCTGATCGCGGCGCGGACCTGCACGCGGAGGCGGGCGAGATGCCGCAGGTACTGCCGGCGGGACTCGATCATCTCGCGCTTGCCGGGGCCGGTGGTGCTGGTCGCCATCATCGCGATCATGCCGAGGGTGGAGATCCCGTACATCGCACCGGCCACATAGGTGATCGGGCCGCCCCGCCCAGCGCCCATCATCAGGCCCATCGCCGCCGCGCCGGCACCCATCGGGAGGATCATCATCATCCGGGTCCAGCCCTTGCCACTCGGCGGCGGCACCTCGGGCGGCGGATCGAGCAGCACCTCGCCCGAGGGCATGCCGGGCGCCGGGCGCCGCGGAGGCCGCTTGATGATCGTGACAGTCACACTGGGCTCCCCGGTGGTGACGGATCGGTGACCATCATATCGGCGAATGCTGCTACTTTGGGGTCCAGTCGTCGCAGGGGGTGATCTTGTGACCACACCTGGTGGACCCGGTCTGGCCCGGGTGACCGTGGCCGCCCCGACCCGCCGGATGGATCTCGCTCTGCCCGACGACATGCTGGTCGCCGAGCTTCTGCCCCACCTGCTGCGGCATGCGGGCCCAGACCTGGGCGAGGGGGCCTGGGTGCTGCGTCGCGCTACCGGGGCCCGGCTCGAGCCAGGACGGAATTTAGCAACCCAAGGGGTACGCGACGGCGAGCTGCTGCATCTCGATCCGGCTCGTGAGGACTGGCCGGAGCTCGCGTACGACGACGTCGCCGAGGTGATAGCCAACGGCTCGCGCAGCGCGGCCCGGTCGTGGACACCCGCCGCGACCAGGATCTGCGGACTGGTCGTCACCGCGAGCGCGCTGCTGACCGGCATCGCCGGGCTGGTCGCCAACGGTTCACCGTGGAGGGTCACCGCCGTCATCGCGCTGGCCGTTGCCGTGGTGCTGGCCCTGCTCGGCATCCTGCTGTCGCGCGCCTTCCACGATCCGTCCGCGGGCTCGGTGGTCGCCGCCGCCGGGTTGCCGTACGCGTTCTTCGGCGGCGCGTGGCTGCTCACCGATCCGGAAGCCGGCTTCCTCGGCATCGGTGCGACCGGCGTGCTGCTGGGTGCCGTCGTGCTGCTCGTGCTCAGCGCGATCGGCTACTCGGGGGCGGGTGGGCTGACGCGGCTGTTCGTGGCCGGGCTGGCGGCGGGACTGACCGGGGTGCTGGCAGCGGTGCTGGATCTCGCCGGGTTGTCGTCCCCGGGAGCGGCGGCTGTGGTGCTCACCGTGGTCATCGGGCTGCTTCCGGCGTACCCGATGCTTGCCGGTCGTCTGGGTCGTCTGCCCTTCCCGGAGTTGCCGAACAAACCGGAGGACGTCCTCAAGGACACCCCGATGCCGCGACGCTCCGACGTCTTCGCGGCCGTCGCCCGAGCCGGCGAGGTGCTCACCGGCTTCCTGATCTCGGCAGCCGTGTGCAGCGCCGTCGCGATGACCTATCTCGCCGTGGCCGGGCCGAGCCTGTCCGCCGTACTTCTCATGATCGCGGCAATCGCCGCCCTGCTCCTGCGCGCCCGTCTGCTGCACACTCCCGCACAACGCGTCCCGCTCCTGGTGGCCGGCCTGGCGGGCCTGGCCGGCATCGGGTTCGGCGCGGTCGTCACCGGCGCCATCCCCGGCGTGGCCCTGCTCGCCGGCGCCCTGCTGGTGGCCGGCTTCGCCCTGCCCGCCGCCGTCGTCTTCAGCCGCAAACCACCCTCGCCCTACCTGGGCCGCGCCGCCGACATCCTCGACGTGGTGGCCATCATGGCCCTGATCCCCCTGGCCTGCGGCGTGATCGGCCTGTACGAGGACATCCGCGGCCTGTTCGCCGCGATCGGCGGGTGAGATCCGGTGACCTCCCGCCGCGACCAGCTGCAGAGCTACCAGTTCCGGAACCAGCGGGTGATCTCGGCGTTCGTGGCACGCGAGACCGATCCCACCCAGTCCCCTCAGCGCCGCGGCATCGGCTCGCTCTTCGCCGGCCTGATGGTCGCGGTCCTGATCGCCGCCGGCTTCGGCGTGTACGGCCTGCTCACCGGCACCGGCGGCGACGACTGGAAGACGGAGGGCGCCGTGGTCGTGGAGAAGGAGACCGGCGCAAGCTTCGTCCATCTCTCCGGCCGCCTGGTACCCACCCTCAACCTGGCCTCCGCCAAGCTGGCCTCCGGCCGCCCCGGCCCCCCGGTGTACCGCATCGCCGCCTCGTCACTGGCCGGCACCCCGCGCGGCGCCACCATCGGCATCCCCGGCGCCCCCGACTCCCTGCCGCCACCGGACCGCCAGGTCCGCCTGCCCTGGACCATGTGCACCGACCCGAACGCGGTCCTGCTGCTGGGCTCCCCCGGCCCGCCGGCCGACCCGCTCGGCGACCGCGGCCTGCTGGTCACCGACGGCGACCTGACCCACCTGGTGGTACAGGGCCTGCGCCACCGCATCCGCAACGCCCGGGTCACCGTCCCCGGCCTGTTCGGCGCCACCCAGCCGTCCGAGGTCTCCCCGTCCTGGCTGACCACGCTCCCCACCGGCGACGACATCGCCCCCATCGACGTCGACGGCCGCGGCGACGAGTCCGACGCCGTCCCCGGCCGCGACAACGGCGACATCCTGTTCACCGAAACCGCCAGCGGCCGCCAGTTCTACCTGGTCCTGAACGACGGCCTGGCCCCGGTCACGCCCCTCCAGCAGGCGGTCCTCAACGCCGCGTTCCCGTCCGAACCGTCGCCGGTCTCGGTCAACGACGTCGCCGGAAGCCCGACCAGCAACGCGGTGAAGGACAGCAACGCGCCGGCGACGGTCCCTGAGTTGGTTCCGCTGGAGCCCGGCTCACCGGCCTGCGCCACGACGAAAGCGGCAGCCGATCCGCCTGTCCTCACGGTCGGCGGCTCGCCATCCGTCTATGCGGCCGCCGTCCCGATTCCCGGCGATCCGCCACTCGCGGACGCGGTCCAGGTGCCGGGCGGAAGCTTCGCCCTGATCCGAGCCGCCGGCACGCTGCTCTTCATCACCGACCAGGGAATTCGCCATGAGGTGCCGACACCCGAGGCACTGCGCCTGCTCGGCTACGAGGACCGCAACGCGATCGAGGTCCCCCAGCCCCTGCTCAACGCCCTGCCCGAGGGCCCTCGCCTAGACCCAGCCGCCGTCTCCTGAGCCGTGCTCGCCTCTCACCACGGACGCTTGCGTCGAAGGATCCCGCGAGCACCCCACCACCCGCCGAGGCACTACTGAAGACATGCCCGGCACTCGTCACCGCGGGCCGTGAGGCGCGGCGATTCCTGGTCCGGGCGGTCCGCCACCTGGCCGAGGAGGGCGTTCGCCAGTTCGTCGACATCGGTACGGGCCTCTCGTGATGGTGCACGCCAGGGCGTTGCTGACCGGCACGGACGAGGGTGCCGTGGACTACGTCGAGGCGGACGTCCGGGACCCCGCCGGGATCGTCGCGGCGCTGGGTGCGACTTCGGTCGACCTGCACGAGCCGGTCGGGCTGGTGCTGTCCGCCGTGCTGCAGGAGTTTCCCGACAGGCAGGCCCACGACGTCGCCGGCAAGCTCATCGCCGCGCTGGCGCCCGGTTCCTGCGTGGTGCTGTCGCACCACACGGCCGACCCGGTCGACGACACCAGCCGGTCCATGCTCGCCCAGGTCACCGTCAACCGCGGGCTTCCGCTGTGGTTGCGCACCTGGGACCAGGTCGCGGTGTTCCTGGCCGGACTCGACCTGATCGGGCCCGGCCTCGTGTCCACCGTGCGGTGGCGGCCGGACTCGGCCGATGGCCGCCCGGACGAACGCGAGGCGATGTGCTGGGCCGCCGTGGCGAGGCTGCCGTGAACGGGACCGGGCGCCTCATGAGCGTCGCCGAGATCGCGCACCGGCTTGGAGTGGGGCGCACCTGGGCAGGCCGGCTGACCCCGCAGGGAAGGGTTCCCGGAACCGTTCGACGAGCTCGCATCCATGGCCAACTGCCGAGGACCGCACCCGCAAGGCCGCTGACTCGCTGATGAGCGAGACGTTTGCGGACTCCTTGCGGACTGGCGGTCCCCGGCAGGCGGTCTGACCAGGCTAGGAACAGATCAATTACACGTTGTAGTACATCTCGAACTCGTGCGGGGTCGGGCGCAGGCGGACCGGGTCCACCTCGTTCGCGCGCTTGTAGTCGACCCACGTCGAGATCAGGTCGTCGGTGAACACGCCGCCCGCGGTCAGGTAGTCGTGGTCGGTCTCCAGGGACGTCAGCACCTCGTCCAGGGAGCCCGGCACCTGCTTGACGCTGCCCCACTCCTCCGGCGGCAGGTCGTACAGGTCCTTGTCGATCGGGGCCGGGGGCTCGATCTTGTTCTTGATGCCGTCGAGGCCGGCCATCATCATCGCCGAGAACGCCAGGTACGGGTTCGACGACGGGTCCGGGACGCGGAACTCGACGCGCTTGGCCTTCGGGTTGCTGCCGGTCACCGGGATACGGGTGCAGGCGGAGCGGTTGCGCTGCGAGTAGACCAGGTTGACCGGGGCCTCGTAGCCGGGCACCAGACGACGGTACGAGTTGACCGTCGGGTTGGTGAACGCCAGCAGCGACGGCGCGTGGTGCAGCAGGCCGCCGATGTACCACCGAGCGGCGTCGGACAGGCCGGCGTAACCGGTCTCGTCGTAGAACAGCGGCTCGCCGCCCAGCCAGAGGCTCTGGTGGGTGTGCATGCCGGAGCCGTTGTCACCGAAGAGCGGCTTCGGCATGAACGTGACGGTCTTGCCCTCGGCCCGCGCGGTGTTCTTGATGATGTACTTGAACAGCTGCATCTGGTCGCCGGCGTGCAGCAGCGTCGAGAACTTGTAGTTGATCTCGGCCTGGCCGGCGGTGCCGACCTCGTGGTGCGAGCGCTCAACGGTGAAGCCGGTGTCGATCAGGCGGCGCACCATGATGTCGCGCAGGTCGGAGTAGTGGTCGACCGGCGACACCGGGAAGTAGCCACCCTTGTAGGTGGTCTTGTAGCCGAGGTTGCCACCCTCTTCCTCGCGGCCCGAGTTCCAGGCGCCCTCGATCGAGTCGATGTAGTAGAACGACTGGTGGGCGGAGGTCTCGTGGCGGATCGAGTCGAAGATGTAGAACTCCGCCTCGGCACCGAAGTAGGCGGTGTCGGCGATGCCGCTGGAGGCGAGGTACGCCTCGGCCTTCTTCGCCACGTTCCGCGGGTCACGCGAGTACGCCTCGCGGGTGAACGGGTCGTGGATGAAGAAGTTCAGCGCGAGGGTCTTCTGGATCCGGAACGGGTCCACGAACGCCGTCGCGACGTCGGGGAGCAGCATCATGTCGGACTCGTGGATGGCCTGGAACCCGCGGATCGAGGATCCGTCGAAGGCGAGGCCGTCGGTCACAACGCTGTCGTCGAACGACTCGACCGGGATGTTGAAGTGCTGCATCACACCCGGCAGGTCACAGAAACGTACGTCGACGAACTTGACGTCCTCGTCTTTGAGGTATCGCAGGAGTTCCTCGGGATTGGCGAACACACGTCCTCCTGGCACAGTTTTCCGATACCGGGCGGCATGGGCCGCCACCTGGCAAGGCTGGCTGCGACGTTATGGGTACGGAGTTGCCCCGGCGTATCCCGATTGTTTCCGCCGTGTTACGGAGCGCGCTGGGCAGGCACGCCGACAGCGCCAGCCGGTCCACCGCACCATATCGCGTACGCTCGGCAGACGTGGCTGCTTCCGTGAACGAGAAGACCGGTCTCGACCCCGCCGGTCTCGGCCCCCGGCTGGCCGCACTGCTGATCGACTGGGTTCTCTGCCTCCTCATCGCGAGCCTCTACGCCAGCCCGTTCGAGGTGGCCTGGCCGGCCGTCGTGGTGCTGATCCTGGCGAACACGTTCTTCCTCGGCCTGTTCGGCCAGACGCCGGGCATGCGCCTGCTGCGCATCCGCTGCGCCTCCTACCCGGACGGCGGCGTGCTGGGACTGGGCCGCGGCCTGGTCCGCGCCGCCCTCCTCGGCCTCTTCCTGCCCGCGATGATCATGGACAGCAACGGCCGTGGCCTGCACGACCGCGCGATCGGCTCGATGGTCGTCACGATTCCCCGCGACTGACCGCCGGCTTGCCGGGCGCCCGTGCCTCGAAGTCCGATATCGGCTCGTCCTTTCCCGTAGGCGGCGGCGACACCGCCGGGCTGCGCAGACTCTCCGGATCCGGTTCCGGCTGGGTGCGCCGCGGCGCGTCGATCACCCCGGGCCGAGCCTCCTCCCGCCCACTGAACCAATCGGCCCAGGCAGGCGCGGGGAGCTCTTTGCGCTCCGCCGGCGGCAATTTCTTGGGTACGGGAGAACGCGCCGATTCCGTCGGCGGATCGAATCCTGTCCCGGCTCCGGTCGCCTTGCTCCTCTTCCGATGGTCGCCGCCCCGGGCGCGCCCCCGCAGACTGCCCCGCCCACTCTGCGACGGCGGCACGTCGGCCCCGGCCCGCCGAATCTCCCGCCCACCGGCCTGCACCTCGGTCTCTCCGGCCCGCCGGATCTCCCGCCCCGTCGCCCGCACACCGGCCTCCCCGGCTTTGCCACTCGCCCGACCGCCGGCCGCCGGTGTGCCTGCGCTTGCCCGACCGCCGGCCACCGGTGCCGCGGCTTTCCCGGTGGGCCGGCGCAGCGAGCGTCCCGGCGGCGGAGCGCTGCCCGCCGGTGGTGCCGACGCTCCACTCCCACGGCCGAACCGGCTGATCTGACCGGGCACCGGCGGCCGCGCGGCGGGCGGCAGAAACGGCACACCGTTGGGCGGGGTCCCAGGAGGCAGGGCCCCAGGAGGCAGCGTCCCAGGAGGAGCGGCCGTCCCGGGCGGAATCGTTCCCGGCTGCGGCAAGGCCTGTCCCGGAGGCAGCGTCCCCGGAGGCAGCGTCCCTGGAGGAGCAGTCCCGGGCGGCAGGGTCCCAGGAGCGCCGCTCCCAGGAGGCAGGCTCCCCGGAGGGACGGCCCCGGGCGGCGCGCTCCCCGGAGGGACGATCCCGGGAGGCGGCGTTCCCGGCGGCACGGTCCCCGGAGGTACCTTCCCCGGCGGCAGCGTCCCGGGAGGCGCGGTCCCCGGAGGGAGCGCCCCAGGAGGCACGACGCCGGGAGGGACCGCGCCAGGAGCGTTGGAGCCGGGCTCGTGTGCGACCGGGCTGGTCACGAACTGCGGGCCCGGCGACGCCGGCAGGCTCGGCACCGGTGTGCTGAGGACCGCGTTCACCGGCTGCACCGGCGGACCCGCGCCGCCCGCCACCACCGCGATGTAGTCGAAGTACTGATCCCCGTACTTCAGCGCCAGCACCTGCGCCTCGTGCCGGTACCGCTCGACGACCTCCGCGCGGTCCGCCTCGATCTCCTCCCGCGCCGCCGCGTTCCAGCTCACGCCCCTGGTCAGGAACGCGCCGAGGTTCTCCGTGAAGCCGACCGCGCCGGCCTCCCGCATCTCCTGCTCGTACCGTTGGACCAGGCCGTCGACCTCGCGCCGCGCCTCCAGGCTGATGCCGACCAGGTGGCGCAGTGCCGTGATGTTGCGCTGTACCGCGTCGATCCAGACGTCCAGGTAGGTGAGCACCTCGCCCGGGCCCCGGCGCAGGAACGCGTCCCGCGCCGCCGGTGATCTCCACTGCTCGTCCTGAAGGACAGTGCTCTGCTGCACCACGGAGTGCCGTATCCCCTCCAAGAAAGAACGTGCGTTCTGCCATTGGTCGGCGAGCGCGGCCATCTGCTCCGGGTGCATGTTCCGAATCTTGGCGGCGACGACCTCCACGGTCAGCGGGTTGCCGGGCCCGGGCGGCGCGGTGAACGGCACCTGGGACACGGGGTGCGCGGCGTAGTGTTCCTGCCCGCTGTACGGGCTGTAGCCGTAGTTCGGGTCGGCGGTGGCGCCCCAGTACTCGCCCATCGGATCAGCCGTTCCCGCCGGGCCCGGGTGTGCGCGGGCCGACCTGCGCCCGGTTCACCGCTTCGAGCAGGCCACTCTTGTTTGGTTCGTACGTCGTCGTCGAGCTCGCGCCGGAGACCGGATCCACTTTCTCCTCGACGAGCCGGGTGGTCCGGCCGTCCTCATCGACACTCTCGGTAGTGCTTTCCCCGTACCCTTGCCTGGTCTCTGTCGTGCCGGTGAGCGTGCCGTCCGCGCCGAAGCTCTCCTCCCGCGTGATCCGGATCCCGTCGTCCTCGCGCACCGATGTGCGTGACGTGCTCGCCGAGATCGTCTCGCCGGCCCGGTCGAAGACCGTGGTCGTGACCGTCGTGGCACCGCCCGGCACCGTCACCGTGGAGATCTCCCGCCGCTCGCCGCCCGGCCCGAACGACGTCTGCACCGTCTGGTACGCCGAAACCGGCGTGACCGGCCCGTCCCGCCACTGCCCGCTCGCCGCGACCGGCCCCGAACCCACCGCCGTCGTCCCGGCCGGCGGCGGCGCGGCACCGAACGCGACCAGCACGTCGTTGAGCCCGGCGGCCGCGACCGCGTCCCCCGACCGGTATCGCTCCGCGATCGCCCGCGCCGCGGTACCCACGTTGCGCAGCGACTCACCCAGCTTGCTCATGTAGATGCCCAGCTCAGCCGCGTTCGCCATCAGCTGGGCCCGCACCGCGTCCGCCTCACCCAGCACGTCGCCCGTCCACGCCTTGCCCGGCGCTTCGCTCAGCGGCGCCAGGTACGCCGACCGCGCCCCGATGTCCGCCTGCTGATCCGTGAGCCGGCGCGCGTACTCCCCGAGCCCGTCGAGATCGACATCCACCGGCGGGCCCGCACCGAGCCACGGTGTGCCGGTGTTCGCCGCGGTCTGCTCCGCGTACGGATTCTCCGCACCCATGTCGATCACGCTCGCTTCCGTCCGGGTGCAGGTGTGTACCGCCGATTCCGGAAACCGGTTCGAACCGTCCGCACACAACCGGTGTACGAGGAGTCACAAACCCTTTTACGGGAACCGGGAGAAGGACCATGGCAGCAGGCCAGTTCCACGCCACACAGGAACAGCTGACCGCGATGGCGCGACGGTGCGGCGAGACCGGCCAGACCGTGTCGTCCGGCATGAACCAGCTGATGGGTCAGATTCAGACCCTCGGCGGCGGCGGTTTCCAGGGCACCGCCAACAACGCCCTGCAGGAAGTGTCGGTGCAGCTCAACGAAGGTCTACGAAAGATCATGAGCGCCCTCGACGAACTCGGCGGCAAAATGTCGACCGCAGCCTCCGCCTTCGCCACCAACGACGAGGACGCGGCACAGGCGATCCGGTCAGGCGCCGCTGTGGACAGTTCCGTAGTCAACATCCTGCGCGGCTGAGGAGAGTCCGATGCACATCACCTACGATTTCGGCCAGATCCATGACGTATCCGCTGCCATCAATGCGTTCCAGAACCAGATGGACCGGGAGCTGAACGAGTTGTACACGGCTTTCTCGGCGCTGTTCGCCCAGGATTGGACGGGCGCGGCGGGGGTGGCCTGTGACGAGGCCCGGCAGAAGTGGAACCAGGGGGCGAGTGAGATCAAGTCGGCGCTGGCGGGGGTGGGGGTCCGGCTGGCGGACTCGGCAACCCGCATGCAGCAGGTGGACCAGCAGATCGCCGGCACGATGTGAGAGGCCTCATCCGGCCGTCGGCGATCCGCCCGGCGGCCGGTCAGCATTCTCAGAGCCCTTGAGCACGTCGAGATTCTTGGCGATGCCACTGACGATCCAATGACTGTGCCCCAGTGCACGGGCGCCGTCGGCGAGCGCGCCCTCGAACTCAGCGATCGCCTCGTCCGCCCGGCCCAACGCGAGGTGCGCGATGGCGACGTTGTTCCGCGACATCAGCGTGTCGGGGTGGTCCGCACCGAGTATCCGTCGCCGGTCGGCCAACAACGTCTGGT
The DNA here is from genome assembly GCF_040681145.1 of Actinoplanes sp. NPDC051861. Classification (NCBI taxonomy): domain Bacteria; kingdom Bacillati; phylum Actinomycetota; class Actinomycetes; order Micromonosporales; family Micromonosporaceae; genus Actinoplanes; species Actinoplanes sp. NPDC051861. Next base: position 57,819 of record NZ_JBFAYE010000037.1, on the reverse strand, counting down.
GCGCCGCGAGCGCCTCTCCGGCCCGGCCCGCCGCCCCCAAGGCCGCGGCGAGGTTGCTCCGGGTCGTCAGGGTGTTCGGATGGTCGTCGCCCAGCACCCGCCGCTGATCGGCCAGCACCGCCTCGGCTCCGGCGATCGCTTCGGCCGTTCGTCCCGCCGTCTCGTAGGCCGATGCGAGATTGCCCCGGGTCATCAACGTATCGATGTGGTCCTCGCCCCGCACCCGCCGGAAAACGGCAAGCACCGCCTCGAGCTCGACGATGGCCTCGTCCACTCGCCCCGCCCGCCGGTAGGTGTCAGCGAGATTGTGCCGGGTCATCAACGTGGACGGGTGATCGTCGCCCAGCAGTTCTCGCAGACCGGATGCCGCCTTCTCGTACTCCACGATCGCGGCGTCCAACCGGTCGGCCCACACGTAGCAGACCGCGAGGTTGTGCCGCGCCGTCAGCGTCTGTCGATGATTGTCCCCGAGCATCCGCCGCCTACCGGCAAGCACCTTCTCGAACTCGGCGATCGCCGTGTCAGCTTGTCCCTGATACTGCCGGTAGGTCGCAGCCCGGTCAGCGAGATAGAGCATGTCGGCGACCTCGCTGTCCGCGAGGTCGCGGTTGAGACTGTCGATGTGTGGCAACAGTGACGCCCAGCGCGGCCAGCCCTTGACATTGTTGATCGGGTCCGCCGGGATGGCGCGCAGCAGCAGCTTCACCACCACCTGCTGAAGCTTCTGGACAGTGTCTTCGTCCTGGGCGTTTCGAGTGACCGCCTGGACCAGGCGGTGCACACTCACCATCCCCGCGCTCCGACTGACCATGCTGTAGGACGCGAGCAGGGCCAACGCATCGGCCACGTCGGCGGGGTCGTCCGTGAGCAGATCCAGAACGTCGTCGGGGAGGTCATCCGGGGCCAACCACGCCAGCACGGCCATCACATGCACGGCCAGCGGGTCCTGGCCGGCAACGGCGTCCATCGTGACCGTCCACACCGCTGTCACGCTCCGGCCGGCCGCTCCGCCGTATCCCACCTCGCTGGCCGCCCGCTCGAACTGCGTGGTCAACAGTGCCCGGTAGTCGTCGAAGTCCATCCCGTCGTGCTGGCTGACGTAGGCGGCGGCCTGGTCCAGCGCCAGCGGCAGATCTCCCAGCTCAGCAGCCAGCCGTCCGGCACCGTCCTGGTCGTCCAGGCCGGTCAACCGCAGCAGCAGATCGACACTGGCACCACGATCGAGCAACTCGAGCGGCAGCGGCTCCAGGCCCAGCCTCGCCCATCGGGCGGCGCCCAGGTCGCGCCGGGTCGTCACGACTATCTGCCCGTGGCCCTCGACGACCCCGAGCAGTTCGGCGATGTCGTCGACGTTCTCGACGTTGTCCAGAACAAGCAGCCAGCCATTGTTGGCCTGCAGCCAGCCGGTGGCCCATGCCTGCGCGTCCGCCAGCGTCGCCACCGGATGCAGCCGGCTCGTCAACGCCGCCAGCCCCAGCCCGATCGCCTCGACGCTGTCAGCGGTGATCCACCAGACCAGTGAGTAGCGACTCAGAAAAGCGCGTGCGTACTGGTTGACCAGCTCGCTCTTGCCGATGCCGCCGAGGCCGTGCACCGCGGCCTGGCCCACGACGACGCCGGACTCGCCGCTCAGCCGGTCGGCCAGCGCCTCCAGGTCACGGCCCACGAACACTTTGGACGCCGGCGGCAGGTTGTGCACGGTCCCGGAACCGGTCCGCTGCGGCGGCGGCACCGGCCCGGCATAGCCGACGTTCGTCTGCTTGTTGTGGTCGCCGATCTGGAAGCCGCTGCTGCCGGTGACCTCGGCGTCCGGCACTGGTGATCAACTCCTCGCGCGGGCTCCCAGGATCCCTCAGGCCGTCCACTCCGCGCTATATGAAAACCGTTGCGATGCTGAGCGCGGCCTCATACTGTGTGTCGCACAGTACTGAACGGAGCAATGGGTGACCATCGACGAGAACGGGCACGCCAAGCTGGAGGCTGACCTGCGGCGCGGCGTTCTGGTGCTCGCTGTTCTCTCCCGCCTGCGCACCCGGCAGTACGGCTATTCGCTGCGCCACGCACTCATCGACGCCGGGATGCCGGTCGAGGAGGGCACGCTCTATCCGCTGCTGCGCCGCTTGGAGACGCAGGGGCTGCTGGAGAGCGTCTGGGACACCGACGGCGCTTCGCCGCGTCGTTTCTACTGGCTCAGCCCCGACGGGCAGCGCCTTTTCGCGAGCATGCGTGACAGCTGGCGGCGCCAGGTCGGGGTGATGGACTCGCTGCTGGAGTGAGGGAAGTGTGATGGACGCTCAGGACGTCATCGAGAGCTACGTGCACGACGTGGCCAGGCAATTGCCGCCGCGCAAGCGCGACGACACGGCCTTCGAGCTGCGCGCGCTTCTGCGGGAGGAGTTGCGCTCCCGGTCCGAGGAAACCGGGCGTACGCCGGACGCGCACCTGGCCGTCGAGATGCTCCGCGCGCACGGCCGTCCCGCCGAGACCGCCGCCCGCTACCACCCGCCGTACACCTTGATCGCCCCCAGCGACACGTGGGCGTTCCTGGTCCTCGCGGTGGCCGGCGCCTTCGTGGCCGGCATCCTGTTCGCCCCCGGCCCCGGCGTCCCGTGGCGCGACGCCGCCGGCGACAACAGCATCCCGACCCTCGCCTGGATCGGCGCACTGGCCCTGGTCTTCAGCGGTCGCAGCCTGATTCTCCGTCGCCGCCCCACCGCCTTCGCCTGGAAACCCCACACCGTGCGCGCCTCCGACCGCGTCAACCGTCTGGCCATCACCGCCCAGATCCTCGCCTGGTCCGCGCTGCTCGCCCTCTACCTCGCGCCCGCCCGCCTCCTGTCCGACGACCGTCTCGCCTACAGCGACTCCTTCACCGAACCCATCCGCATGTCCTGGCTGGCCGTCATCCTCGCCCTCCTGATCGCCCTGCTCCTGCTGGTCGGCGCCCGAGGCCGCTGGCAGACCTGGACACGCTGGACCCACCTGACCCTGATCCTCGAAGCCGGCATCCAGATCGGCTGGCACACCCGCTACGGCGACGTCTTCGCCGACCCGCACACCGACACACTCCTGATCCCCTGGATGGCCGCACTCGGCGGCGCCCTCCTTCTCCTGGCCGGCTACCTCTGCTACCGCCAACTCACCCGAGTCCGCCCCGCACCTTCCGACCACCCCACCACCGGCAGACCAAACCCGGCGCCGATGTAGTACATGAAGTAGTACAGTGCGCTGGTGGAGCAGATTCCGATCCGGACCCTCAACCAGGACACCGCCGGAGTCCTGGCCCGCGTCGAGAGAGGCGAGACGTTGGAGATCACCAACCGAGGTCAGCCGATAGCCCGGATCGTTCCCATCGGGGCTGATCCGCTCGCCGATCTGATCGCTGACGGCGTGGTCGTGCCGCCTACGGTGACGGGTCCCGTCCCGATGCCTCAACACCAACCCGGCGACGGCCCTGAGTCCGGCGAACTTCTGTCCGCTCTGCGTGACGAGGAGCGCTGGTGATCTACCTCGACACGGCGGCCCTGGTGAAGCTCGTGCGCGTCGAGTCGGAGTCGGCGGCTCTGGTCCGGTGGCTCAACGACCGGGCGGGTCAGCCGCTCATCGCCTCCTGCCTCGTCGAGGTGGAACTGCCCAGGGCTTTGCGGCGCAGCCATCCGGGTGTGCTCGGTAGTGTCGCCGGCGTGCTCGGCCGGCTCCATCGCGTGGACATCAGCGCGGCGGTGCGGGCCAACGCGGCGGCCTACGTCGATCCGGCGTTGCGCACCCTCGACGCCATTCACGCCGCTACCGCGGAGTTCCTGGTCGCCTCCGGCAAGGACCTGACGGCGTTCGTCACCTACGACAAACGGCTGGCCGAGGTCGTCGCCCGGTCCGGCCTTCCGGTTGTCGCACCTGCCTGACCTCGCCCCGGCGGGCCATGATGGAGCCATGGGACGGTATTTGACTGCGGCCCTGGGCGGCGTCTTTCTGGTCGCCGGGGTGGGTGGCGTGATCGTCTTCCTCACGAGCGAGGGCCTCGATCGCGCCGAGAAATGGATCTCCATCAGCGTGGGGATCGGGTCGCTGCTGCTGGGGGCGTTCGGGGCGGTGCTCGCCTGGAAGAGCTGGCGGCACTCGATAGCGACCACGACGGCCGGAACGCCGCCACCGCACGGGCACCCGCAACCGGGTGGCGTGCCGCAAGCGGGTGGCACGGCACCGGCCGCTCCTGTTTCGCCGGAGGGCATCAACCTGAGCAATGCGAAGGGGGTTCAGATCGGCGACCACAACACCCAGAACAACAAGTTCTGAGTCAGTGGTAAGCGCGTTTGCCCAGTAACTCCGCCACGCGCCAGAGGCGTTCGGCTCGGTGGGTGGCGGTTTGGATTGCTGCAGTCGGGTCGGGTGGTAGGTGGGCGCTGATCAGTCGGCTCAGCGGGGTGGCCAGGGGGTTTTCGCGGGTTGGGCCGGGGACTACTACTCCTAGGAACGGGCGGCGGAGCAGGCGTGGGGCCAGCGTCAGGATGCGGCGAAGGTGGCCTCGCTGGGCGATTATCGCGACGGGGCGGTTGTCGCCGAAGTGGCCCTCGTACTCGGCGCGCAGCAGGTTGGTCACCGTGTCGACTGAGTGCCGCTCCACGCGGATGACGTGCTCAGGCACGCCGGCCGCTACCAGCCAGGCCCGCATCAGATCGGCCTCCGGAACACCCCGGAACACCTCACCGGAAGCCGCCGCGAACGGGGTGCCCTTGTGGTCGATCGGCGACTTGTAGCCGGCGCAGACGATCACGCCGGGCAGGGCCAAGGAGGCGGCGAGGCGGCAGCGGGCCTCACCGCCCGGAGTCAAGGCTGAGGCGGAGGCGTTGCGGCCGTGGCCCGGCACCAGGACGTGGGCTACGGACGCCAGTGTCAGGCCCGGTGTTCCGGGCAGTACCTCGAACCCCACGCGGTCGACGCTACGCGGCAGAATCGGGGCGTGGACATCGCGGTGCTGGGGCCCGTCGAGGTGCGTGCCGGCACCGGTGAGCGGATCCCGATTGTGGGCGCGCGGCTGCGTACCCTCATGATTTTGCTTGCCCTCGACGCCGGCCGCATCGTCTCCGCGGACCGGTTGATCGACGGCATCTGGGGTGACGACGCACCCTCGGGTGCGGGAAACGCGTTGCAGGCGCTGGTCTCCCGGCTTCGGCGCGCCGTGCCGGAGTTGCGCGTGGAGGCCTCGCCGCACGGATATCGGCTGGTCATCGACCCGGACCTGGTGGACGCGCACCGGTTCGCGCGGCTCGCCGCCGAGGCACCCGGCCGAGCGCTCGAACTATGGCGCGGCGAGCTGGAGTTTCCCGGCGCTGCCGAGGCCGACGCGGTACGCCTGACCCGGCTCCGAACGGCCGCGCACCGCGACTGGCTGGCCCGCGAGATGGCGCACCGCGACGTCGTGCCCGAGCTGGAAGCCCTGGTCGCGGCGCATCCGCTGGACGAGGCACTGATCGCGCTGCTGCTGCGGGCGCTGCGGCAGGCCGGAAGTCCGGGGCGGGCCCTGCAGGTCTTCGAGGACGCCCGGCGCCGCCTCGCCGACCAGCTGGGCGCGGATCCGTCGCCCGAGCTCGCCGCGCTGCACCTGGACCTGCTGCGTGCCGATGACCGGCGGGGAAACCTGCCGGCCGAGCTGAGCAGCTTCATCGGGCGGGACGCCGAGGTGCGAGCGGTTCGTGAGCTGACGACCCGGCACCGGCTGGTCACGCTGACCGGGCCCGGCGGTTCGGGCAAGACGCGTCTCTCCGTGGAGGTGGGAGCGGGGCTGCCCGGTGAGGTCTGGCGGGTCGAACTGGCCCCGGTCCGCGATCCCGCCGAGGTTGTCCAGGCGATCCTGACCGCGCTCCATCCGCGTACCCAGATGGTCCTCTCCCGGATCGAGCCGGCCACCCCGCTCAGCCGGCTGCGCGACGCCCTGAAGTCGCGGGATCTGCTGCTCATCCTCGACAACTGCGAGCACGTCATCACCGCGGCCGCCGAGACCGCCGACGTTCTCCTCCGCGCCGCGCCCGGCCTCCGCCTCATCGCGACGAGCCGCGAGCCCTTGGGTATTCCGGGCGAGCGGATCTTCCCGGTGGAACCCCTCGCGTCGCCCCCGCTGGGTGCGGACGCTGCGGCTGCGTCAGTTTTTCCATCGGTACGGTTGATGCTCGATCGATCCTCCGGACTCGCCCTGTCCGACGCGAACGTGGAACCCGTGGTGCGGATCTGCCAGGCTCTCGACGGCATGCCTCTCGCGATCGAGCTGGCCGCGGCCCGTCTGCGTACGCTGCCCGTCGCGGTCCTCGCCGACCGCCTGGCCGACCGGTTCCGCCTGCTCACCGGCGGCAGCCGGACCGCCCTGCCCCGGCATCAGACGCTGCGCGCGGTGGTGGACTGGAGCTGGGACCTGCTCACCGAACCGGAACGCCGCCTGTGGCGCGGACTGGCCGCCCTGCCCGGCGGAGCCGACGTGACCGCCGCCGAGCGGGTGTGCGCCGCCGACCCCGACCTGCTCGGCGCGCTGGTCGACAAGTCGCTGCTGGTGCTCGGCCCGGACGGGCGTTACCGGATGCTGGAGACGATCCGGGAGTACGGGCTGGAGCGCCTCGACGAGGCCGGCGAGACCGAGGACCTGCGGCGGAGTCTCGCGGACCACCTGCTGGAGCTGGCCCGGGAGGCCGAGCCGCACCTGCGCCGCGCCGAGCAGCTGTCCTGGCTGCGGCGGCTCTCCGCCGAACACGACAACCTGCACGCCGCGGTCCGTGGCGCGATCGCCGCCGGGGACAGCCGCACCGCCGCGGCGCTGGTCGCGAACCTCGGCTGGTACTGGTGGTTGCGCGGGCACCGGGTGGAGGGCTCGCTGCTGAGCTCGGACGTGGCGGCCATGGACACCGGCGGCGCGGACCGGTCCGAGCTGGCTCTCACGTACGCCTACGCCGCCCTCAACGGCGTCGAGGGCCCGACGGGGTTCGCCGAGGTCGAAGCGCTGTTCCTGCGCGCGGAGGAACTGGCACAGGGCACCACCTCCGGCCATCCCCTGCTCCGCCTGCTGACCCCGCTGGCGGCCGTCTTCTCGGGCCGCATCAGGGCCGGCGTGTTCGGCGGCGCCGACCGGCTCTTCGACGACCCGGATCCGTGGCTACGGGCGGTCGCCCAGATGGTCGTCGGGCACGTGCGGATCAACTTCGGGGAGAGCGCCGAGGCCGCCGAGGCGGACCTGAGCGAGTCGCTGGCCGGGTTCCGTGCCGTCGGTGAGCGCTGGGGCATCGGGTTCACGCTGAGCATCCTGGCCGACATGGCCGCGGCCCGCGGTGACTTCGCCCGTGCGGTCGAGTGGCAGCGGGAGGCGTTCGCGCTCGTCGAGGACGTCGGCATGCGCGAGGACCTGCCGCAGCTGGCCGTCAAACTGGCGCATCAGATGTGGATGAGCGGCGACCGGGCCGAGGCGCACCGGACGCTGACGGTGGCCCGCGAGCACGCCCGTCGCGCCGCCGTTCCCGAGGTGATGGCCACGGTGCACCACGGCGAGTCGGTGATCGCCCGCGCGGAGGGCCGGCTGGACGAGGCACGGGCCCACAACGACGAGGCGATCAGGCTGATCGAGACGTCGACGTTCGCGCCGCAGTTCGGGGCCCTGGCGCGATCGAACGGCGGCCTGATCGAGGGCGCGGCGGGTGATCTGGTTCGGGCGCGGGAGCTGCACCGGGAGGCGCTGGAGATCGCGGTCCGGACGAAGGACTCGCCGGTCATCGCGGAGGTGCTGGTCGGCTTCGCGGATCTCGTCCTGCGTGAGGGGGACACAGCGCGGGCGGCCGGGCTGCTGGGCGCGGCGGACTCGGTGCGCGGGTCGAAGGACCGGTCGGTCGGTGACGCGGAACGGATCGCCGGCGAAGCCCGCGCGGCACTGGGAGGCCCTGGCTTCGAGACGGCGTACCGACGAGGGGACGGGGTGACGGTGGCTACGGCGCTGGAGGCGGCGCTGGAAGGTCCGGTACGCCGCCAGTGAGGTGAGCCCTACCGGAACGTTTGCAGCTACGCCGTCTGCGAGGACTGCCCCGGCCACTGGAGGCTCGCCCAGGCCCTCGATCAGATCGAGAGGTGTCCTGACAGACGGAGGCCGGCGCCCCGCGCCCACCCTCCGATACGCAGCGGCAGGTCTACTCCTGCGGCCGCGCCGAGTGCGGCTGCTCGGTCTCGAGCGGGACCGTGTCCGTCATCGCCGTCGCCCCGCCGGATCGGTGACGGCCGGAGCCTGAGCGAGGATGCGCCGCACGGCGGCGCTCTGCTCCACGGCCTGCGCCCGTTCGGCGGCCCGCCGCGCCCAGATGATCCGGAGGTCACGGGGTGCCGTGAGGAGATGTACTACAACGTCTGATCCAGCTGTTTGAACGGCGGCCACTCCCGGCTTGGGCTGGGGATGACCGCCGTTCGGTCATAGCCTGGGTTTCGTGCAGCAACGTCTCCCACCGTCTGTCCTTCTTGGACTGGCGGCGCTGGCCGCGTCGACGTTTGCCGTCGGGCTCTTCCTTGAACAAGTGGCGCTCGGGTTCCTCCAACGACACCCGTACGTGGTCAATCTGCTGTCCGGTGCCACGGGTTTCTCCACCAGCGCTCTGGTGATCGCTCTCCTCTTCAACCGGGCCGTTGTCACCCATCGGGCAGAACAGTGGCGTGCCGCGACGTGGACCGCGGTGCGGGGCTGGCAGCAGCAGGTGAATGCCATGGAGCGGCTGGTCGAGGCGCCGGCCGGGGTCGAGGCCGATGGGGACACCATGGTCGGGCTCGGGTCGCTTCACGCCGACGTCCTTCATGCGTTGATCGCCGAGCGCGGCGGCCATGGTCTCCGCTTGCGTGAAGACCCTCCTCCGCTCCCGAACGAGCTGCCGTTCCGAAAGGCTGAGGACGAAACGACGTTTCTGCGGCACGCCAATTCACTGGTGGACAATTGGCTGGATCCACTCCTGGAAGCCCTCGACGTGGCCACGGAACCGGAAGTACTACAGGCGGCATACACCCTTCGCGCCTCAGTGCGCGATCCAGGTAGGCAGTCGTACCAGGTGGCTGATGCGGTGAGTGCGCTCGTCAAGCAACTGGAAAATCATCCCCACTACAGAGCATCAAGGCGTATGAGGCTGTCGGCTTGGGATCGCTTCACACTCGCGATCGATCGAAGACGTCTTCCCTTCCGCCGGTGAGAACGCCTGGCGGGTCCGCGCTAGACGCGGCGGCGGAAGGCTCTGACCGAGAGCGGGGCGAATACGCCGAGCAGAACCGCGGCCCAGATCAGTGACTGGGTGACCGGCCCGGCCACCGGGCCGCCGTTGAGCAGTCCCCGGACAGCGTCCGAGAGGATCGAAACGGGGTTGATCTTCACGAAGGCCTGGAGCCAGCCCGGCATTGTCTCGGTCGGGGCGAAGGCGCTGCTTGCGAACGTGAGCGGGAAGACCAGCAGGAAGCCGAAGAGCTGCACCTTCTCCGGCGAGGCGGCGACCATGGCGACCAGCACCGGCAGCCACGCCGTGGCGAAGGCGAAGAGAAGCAGCAGCCCGAACATGGCGGCCACCTCGAGCGGACCGGTGGTGATGCGGAAGCCGAGCAGGGCGCCGACGCCGAGCAGGAGCACGATCGCCCACGCCTGTTTGATCAGGTCGGCGACGATGCGGCCGGAGAGTGGCGCCCACCGGGAGATCGGCATCGCGCGCAGCCGGTCGAAGACGCCCTTGCTGATGTCGGTGTTCAGGCCGACGCCGGTGTTGAGGGTGGAGAAGAGCATGTTCTGGACGATGATCCCGGCCAGGCCGAACACCAGGTAGTCCGACGGGGAGCCGGCGATGGCACCGCCGAAGACGTACGTGAAGAGCAGCAGGAATATGACCGGCTGGAAGCTGAAGTCCATCAGCTCGAACGGGTTGTGCTTGAGCTGGACGAGTGTGCGCCACGCCAGCGTCCCGGTGTTGCGCAGGGCCAAGGTGCTCATGCGGCGGCTCCCGTCAGGTGGAGGAAGACCTCGTCGAGGCTGGGGCTGCGCAGCGCGAGTTCGGCGACGGTCAGCCCGGCGTCGTCGAGGCGGCGGACCAGTCGGGTGAGGGCACCGGGGTCGGCGACCGGTGCGACGACCAGGTCGCCGCGGACGTCGACCTCGCCGGACGCGATGTGGCGCACGACCGCGGTGATCTTCTCGAGTTCCGCGGGCTCGGCCGGGCGCAGGGTGACGGTCTGCGCCCCGGTACGGGCCTTGAGCTGGTCCGGGGTTCCGGTGGCGATGACCCGCCCGTGGTCGATCACCACGATCTCGGTCGCGAGTTGGTCGGCCTCGTCGAGGTACTGGGTGGTGAGCAACACCGTCACCCCGTCGGCGACGAGCCCGCGCACGATGTCCCAGACGTCGTTGCGGCTGCGCGGATCGAGGCCGGTGGTGGGCTCGTCGAGGTAGAGCATGCGCGGCCGGCCGACCAGACTGGCCGCCAGATCGAGGCGGCGCCGCATGCCACCGGAGTACCTGCCGGCTGCCCGGTCGGCGGCTTCGACCAGGTCGAAGCGGGCCAGCAGTTCCTTCGCGCGGGCCCGTGCGGACGGGCGGGAGAGGCCGAGCAGCCGGCCGATCATGATGAGGTTCTCGGTGCCGGTCAGGGTCTCGTCGACCGAGGCGTACTGGCCGGTGAGACCGATCAGGCCGCGGACCTGGTGTGCCTGGCGGACGACGTCGTAGCCGCCGACCGTGGCGTGCCCGGCGTCGGGGCGGAGCAGGGTGGAGAGCACCCGGACCGCGGTGGTCTTGCCGGCGCCGTTCGGGCCGAGCAGGCCGAGTACCGTGCCGGTTCGCACGGCCAGGTCGACGCCGTCCAGGGCGGTGGTGTCGCCGAAGCGCTTGACCAGCCCTTCGGCGACGATCGCAGATGTGGTGTCCATGCGGACACCGTGCGGGAGAGTGCTGACACGGCGCTGACGCGAACGCCGGCGCCGTGTCAGCAGACGTCAGGACGTGTCAGAGCAGCCGGCCGAGATCCAGGAAGACGGTCTCGCCGGTGGCGTCGTCGATGCCGTCGTTGTCGGTGACCGCGTACGTCCGGCCGTTCCCGGCGACCGCGAGGCCCTCCACCTTGTCCTGCACCCAGCCGTTGCCCGCCTGCAGCAGCGGCAGCAGGTCCTTGACCAGCTTCTTCGTGACGGTCGGCGTACCGCTCCAGGTGGCCGGAACGTCGAAGGTGTAGACCTTCTTGATCGCGGCGAGGGTGCCGCGCTGGTTGTCCCGCTCGATCACGGCGAACGTGTTGCCGTCGACCGCGACCAGTTCGGACAGCCCGGTCCAGCCGACCGGCGCGGCGTCGAGCGGGTAGAGCAGCCACGACCAGGTCTTGCTGACCGTGTCGTAGCGGCCGATCCGGGCGGTGTTCGCCGGGTCGCCCTTGATCGCGCGCTGGACGGCCACCCAGACGGACGTGCCGGACTCGGCGATGCCTTCCAGGCCGTTGCTGGTGATCGCGCCGGCGACGTCGGCGGGCAGGGCGATCTCTTCCTGCACCTCGGCGCGGGAGTTCAGGCGGACCAGCAGATTCGGCTCCTTGCCGGCGCCCGTCCCCTCGACGGCCAGCCAGTATCCACCGGCGCGGCGGACGACCAGGCCCTCGGCGTCGTAGCCGACCGGCTGACCGTTCTTGGTCACGGTGACCGCGGAGTCGATCACGCCGTCGGTGGAGAGGCCCAGGATCCGCGTCGGCGAGTACACCGAGTCGGTGACCGAGGCGAGGCGGTCACGGCGGCCGGGCACCGCCGAGAGCGCGGACAGGGCGCCCCACGGGATGTCGTTCTTCGAGACCAGCGACGTGTCCTCAAAAGAGCCCAGCCCGAAGACCTGAACAGTGCCGCGGATGCCGATCGAGGCGTCCTCCTCCTCGCTGGAGACGACGACGAGGCCACGGGACGGGACCGCGACGACACCCTCCGGGCCGTTGGTGGTGGGCAGCAACTGGCGGAACCGCGGCTTGACCGGGTTCGACACGTCGTAGACGGCGGTGAAGTTGCCGCGCTCGGAGTTCACGAACACGTACGGCACGCCCTTGATCCGCGCGAACGCCACGTTCTCCGGCTCGATGCCCTTGGCGTCGGAGCGCTTGTCCGGGTACTGCCCGTGCTCGACGGCGATGTGCTCCAGCGTGTTACCCGCGTCCCAGACCGCCTTGCCGGTCCGCTTGCTGAAGATCGACCAGCCGCGCGAGCCGCCCTCGTAGTCGCCCTCGTTGGCGGTGGCGAAGAGGTCGTCGGTGATCCAGGCGACGCCGTCCGGCTCCCGCTTCGCGGTGATCGAGCCGTCGAGCGAGATCTTGTCGTCGTCGAGGGTGTCGACGCCGTTGACCGTGACGGAACCGGCGTCAAAGCTCTTGATCACGCGGCGGGAGGCGAGGGAGACCACCGCGAGGTGGTTGTTCTCCTGCAACGAGACGACGGCCTCGTCCCGCGAGTTGATGCTCACGTACTCCGGCTCGGGGTCCGTCGGGGCGACCGCGGACAGCCCGGTCAGGTCAACCTTCGACACCTTCCAGGTGCGGGTGTCGACCACCGCGAGCCACCCGGCCGGCGCCTGCGGGATCGCGCCGTCGTTGACGTCCTCGTCCCGCTCGTTCTCGATCGCCACGGCGATGTAGCGGCCGCTCGGCGCGACCGCGACCGAGTCCGGCTGGCCACCGAGGTCCAGTTCGCGGACGACCGCGCGGGACTTCGCATCGATCACGACGAGCTTGCCGGACGGGTCGGTGAAGCTGGTCCGGGTGTTCACACCGGCGAGCAGCAGCCGGCCCAGGTGCGCCACCGAGGTGGGCTCGCCGCCCACGGCCAGGGTGCCGGCGGGCTTCGGGCGCGACGGGTTCGTGATGTCGACGAAGCCGAGGCGCTTGCCCGGACTGTCGGTGTAGACGACCGTACGGCCGTCCTCGGTCACGGTGGAGATCTCGGCCGCCGCGGTGTCGTCGATCGACGAGTTCAGGTATGCCGGGAACGTGGAGAGCCGGTGGAAGGAGTCGGCGCGGCCGTGCGCGGCCGCCGCGGTGGGCACGCTGCCGGCCGCGGCTAGGGCCACGACGGAGACAACCGCCGAGGTGGTACGGCGTAGAGACATGGGCTCTGCCTACGTGATGATCTTGACCGGTTCGTGGACATCAGACGAACGGCGGGTGCTGAGAGGTGTCCAGACCAGTAGAGCCAGGCTGAACCAGACATATAAGTTGCCGCCGACGAACTCCAGGGGCGGCCGGGGCCCCGTCTCCCACAGCCACGTGACGTGCGAGGTCATCACGACATATGCGGAGATGGCCAGCCATTTCCGGCCAAGGGCGAAACACTGTACGAGCGCCGGAATCAGCCAGACACAGTGATGGATCCAGGTCACCGGGCTGATCAGACAGCCCAGGACACCGGTCAGCGCCAGGCCGCCCACCACGTCCTCCGGCGCCCGCGCGACCCGCCACGCCCATCCCGCCAGCGTCGCCACGACGGCGGCCAGCCAGACCTTCGCCTCGATCGTGTCGATCGGGAGCCGCGCCAGCAGGCCGCGCTCGGACTGGTTGGAGAGGTAGTGGAGCAGCCCGACCCGGTTGGTGTCCCACAGCGCCGACGTCCAGAACTCCCGGGACTCGTCGACGAAGACGGCGCCGGCGAGCAGTGTCGCGGCGGCCGCCGTACCGATCGCGGTGGCCAGGGCCCGCCATCGCCGGGTCACCAGCAGATAGAGGATGAACACACCCGGCGTCAGCTTGATCGCCACTGCCAGGCCGATGCCCACACCCGCCCACTTACGGCCCCGGGCCACACCGAAGAGCATGTCGGCCGCCACCAGCGCGAGCAGCAGCGTGTTGACCTGTCCGAAGGTGATCGTTTCGCGGACCGGTTCGAAGGCGAGCGCCAGGCTGAGCGCGACGGCGTACGCGAACCACGGCGTCCACTCCCGCTCCCGGATCAGCGGACCGGCCAGCCACCACACGAGCATCGCTGTCGTGACCACGGTGCCGACGCAGGCGATGACCACGACCAGCGGGAACGGCAGGTACGCCATCGGCAGCATGACGATCCCGGCGAACGGCGGATAGGTGAAGCCGTACGGCGTACCGGCCCGCAGCCAGTCGTAGACCATGCCGCCGTCGCCGCGGAACCAGTACTCGATCGCCCCGTAGTAGACCTTCGAGTCGAAGAACTCGTTACGGATCCCGGCCAGGACGATCGTCACCACCGCGGCCGATGCCAAGCCGACGACTGTCGCGATTCGCTTCATGCAGCACTTTCCACACTAGATAGCCGGCGAGCAGGGTCACCACGACGGCGCCCTGAGCCCTGCTCGCGAGCGCCAGGTTGTACCCGTCCGGCAGGCAGAGGGCGGCGGCCAGCGCGCACGGCGCCACCAGCCAGAGGGTGTCACGCCGCAGCGTCGCGGCGAGGACGGCGAGCGGCCACAGGGCGTACCAGGGGTGGAACACCGGGGCCAGCAGCACGGTGGCGGCGAGCGCGAGACCCGCGTGGAGCAGCGGATCCCGGCCGCGGGCCCGCAGCCAGAGCAGCACCAGCACCACGACGAGCGCGATCAGGCCGAGGACCCGGGTCACGCCGACCGCGCCCGGCACGCCGAGCAGTTCCAGGGTCAGCCCGATCGCGGTGGGCGGCGCGGTCCACTGCACCGAGACACCACTCCCGGTCAGCCCGGTCACCCATCCCAGCCCCAGGCCCGAGCCGACCGAGACAGCCGCGAGCGCACCCGCCGCTCCCCCACCGACCCACGCCACCGCGCGCCAGAAATGGGGAAACAGGAGAATGGCGAAGGGCAGCACGACGATCGCGGTGGCCTTCACGCCCACGGCCAGGCCGAGCAGCACGCCCGCGAGCAGCATCCTCCGGGTGCTGAGTCCGGCAACGATCAGCGCGACCATCACCGCCTCGTTGTGCGCGCCGGAGATCAGGTGGATCAGGACCAGCGGGCAGGCGAGCACCAGGAACACCGCCCGCGCCGGCTCCACTCCGGCCCGCCGCGCGAGCACCGGCAGGCGCCAGCCGATCACCGCGACTCCGGCGACGGCGATCACCCGCAGCAGGGCGACGGTCCCGGTCAGCGAGCCGCCCAGCTTCGCGGCCACGGCGGCGAGCACGAGAAACACCGGACCATAGGGGGCCGGGGAGGCACGCCAGGTGGGTGCGACGGCGTCGGCCCAGGGGCACCCCAGAAGATCAACACCTCCGGCGTACGGGTCGAGCCCGGCTGCCTGCTGCCAGCCCTGACATGCGTACGAGTAGACGTCGTAACTGGCCAGCGGCAGGAACGGCAGCAGTGGCAGCGCCCAGATCGTGGCCGTCACATACGCCCACCGCAGCGACGGCACGTCCCGCCGGCCGGCCCACCAGGCGCCGATCAGCAGCAGTGTCCCGAACAGCCAGGCCAGCGGCATCAGCACGCCGTCCCGCCCGGCGAAAATGGTGCCCGGGGTCACGGTGAGTTCCCACGGACTGCTCGCACCGCCCCGCCAGGCCGCCACCGCGAGCAGCAGACTGCCTGCCAGCCCCACGTATCGGACGAGGAACGGACGGGGCATGGCGACGACCCTACCGTGACACGCTGCTACCGCCGCCCAGCCGGTACTGTCGTCGTGATGTGGGCACGGCACCGGCTGGAGTGGAGCACCGCGCTGGTGGCGGTCGCTCTCGGTGTCGCGTACCTCCTACTTCCGCCGATGGGCTCCGACCTCGCCGCGCAGACCGCCCGCGCCGACTTCTTCGCCGAGCACGGCCTCACCCCGATCGACCTGCGCTGGTACGCCGGGGTCGAACAGTTCGGCTACAGCCTCGTCTCCCAGCCGATCATGGCCGTCCTGGGAGTGCGCGTCACCGGCGCCCTCACGCTGATCGCCGGTCCGGTGCTGCTGGCGGTGCTGTTCCGTCGTACCGGCGCGCCCCGGCCGTGGCTGGGCGCGGCACTCGGCGTCGTCGGCTTCGCGGGCAATCTGATCAGCGGGCGAGTCACGTACGGAATAGGGGTTTGCCTCGGTCTTTGCGCCCTGACCCTGCTCACCTTCCCCAGGCTGCGCCGCCTCGCCGCGCTCGCCGCCCTCCTGGCCGGCGCGACCAGTCCCGTCGCCGGCCTGTTCACCGGCCTGGCCGGCGCCGCCCTGCTGATCGCCGGCCTCACCCGTGACGGCCTGCTGGTCACCGACCGCATCCGTGACGGCCTGCTGATCGCCGTGCCCGCCGCCGTCCCGCTCGCGGTGATCGCGCTGCTCTTCGGCGACGGCGGCTGGATGAACATCAGCCGCACCGACACCGTCCGCGCGATCGTCACCGGCCTGGTCGTCGCCGCCCTCGTCCCCCTCCGCCCGGTCCGAATCGGCGCCGTGCTGGCCTCGGCAGGGGTGCTCGCGGCCGCCCTGATCCACACGCCGGTGGGCCTGAACGCCACCCGCCTGGCCGTGATGTTCGCGCTGCCGCTCCTCGCCGCCTACGCCCGCTTCCCCGCGCTCCCCGCGCGCTCCGCACTCCCCACGCCCTCCGCGTTCCTCACGCTCTCCGCGCCCTCCGCTCTCCCCACGCCCTCCGCGCCCTCCGCTCTCCCCACGCCCTCCGCGCCGTCGATCTTGGGCGCGGAGAGCGGTCCGGACCGGCCTGCGCGCCCAAGGTCTGCGGGATGGCGCGGGAGTGCGGTGCTCACGGTGCTGCTGGCAGTGGTTTTCTGGTGGCAGCCGCCGGTGGTGATCGACGACGTGCGGGACATCGGCAACCCCACGGCGGCCGACAGCTACTTCGCGCCGCTGCGGCAACGCCTCGCCGCCGAGACGCTCACCGGGCGGGTGGAGATTCCGCCGACCCGCGCCTACTGGGAGTCCGCGCGGATGGGCGAGATCCCGCTCGCACGAGGCTGGCTGCGTCAGGCCGACATCGACCGGAACCCGCTGTTCTTCACCACGGTTCCCGGCGCCGCCGGCACCGGTGTGGCGCTGACCGCCGACAGCTACCGCGCGTGGCTGGCCGAGGAGGCGGTGCAGTTCGTCGCCGTACCGGACGCGGAACTCGCCTGGCCGGGGCGGGAGGAGGCACGGTTGGTCGCGGGCGGGCTCCCGTACCTCTCTCTGATCTGGACCGACGCTCACTGGCGCCTTTACGCGGTGGCCGATCCGCACCCGATCGTCGCCGCCCCGGCGACCCTCGTCCGGCAGGACGGCGCCACGATCGTGCTCGACGCACCCGCCGCGGGCGACCTGACCGTGCGCATCCGCCACCACCGCTCCCTGACCGCCTCCGGCGGCGCAACACTCACCGCCGACGGCGAATGGACCCGCCTGCGCGTCCCGTCGGCCGGCCGCTACACGCTCACCAGCAGCCTGTTCTAGGAGGCGCGGCGGGACTCGCGTTCGGCTCGCTTGCGTTCGCGCTGTTCGCGGGTGAAGCGCTTGCGGTTCTCCAGGTCGCGTTTCCACTGCTCGCGGGCGAACTCGTCGGCGCCGTGCACCGCGCCCCTGGTCTGCGCCGGGCCGATCATCGAGCGGAAGAACCAGTCGTGGAACGTCCGGTGGAACCACTGTGACAGCTTCGACACGACGCCGCCTCCGAAAGTTTGTGGGCCAATACTTGGTACACCAACTATTGGTAGGATAGCCGTCGACCTGAGGAGATGCGCGAGTGAGTGACCCCCTGGCTCTGGAGCAGCAGGTCTGCTTCGCCCTGTCGGTCGCCGCCCGCAGCGTCGTGGCGATCTATCGCCCGCTGCTGGAGCCGATGGGCCTCACCCACCCGCAATATCTGGTGATGCTCGCGCTCTGGCAGCACTCCCCGCTCTCCCAGCGCCGGCTCAGCGAGCTGCTCCAACTCGACCCGGGGACCCTCTCCCCGCTGCTCAAGCGCCTGGAGGCGATCGGTTACCTGCGCCGGGAGCGCGACCCGGCGGACGAGCGCAGCCTGGCGATCACCCTCACCGAGCGGGGCCGCGAGCTGCGGGCCGACGCCGAGCGGATCCCGCCGGCGGTGGTGGAGCGACTCGGCATGCCGGTCGAGGAGCTGCGGGCGGTGCACGAGGCGCTGACCCGCGTGATCGCCGCCGCCAACCAGCAGGTCCACTGATCGGCGGAATTCGACGGCCGGGACCGACCGGACGGGGGACGAACCCTGGCGATCAACCGGATTTCCGGCAAGGTTCGGTCCCATGCCGGGACCCGACAGACGGATGTGGATCTGCGCGCGCTGCGGCGAGACGAACGTCGTCATGCCGGACAGCTGCGCGGTGTGCGATCACCCCCGGGAGCCCGAACGCGAGATCGAGCCGACCCGCTGGGACCCGCCACTACCCGAACCGTGGGACCCGCCGCACGAGGCCACCACGCCATGGGCGGCACCACCGGCCCGGTCCCGGCCGCCGTCACTCGCACCCGGATTCCGCTCCGGCCCACCACCCGCCCCGCGGAACGCCCCGCCCGCCCTGTCCGGCCCACCACCACGCACACCGTCCGGCCAGCCGGCGCGGGAAGGCCTGCCGGCTCGGGAAGGCCTGCCGGCTCGGGAAGGCCTGCCGGCGCGGGAAGGCCTGCCGCCTCGCGAGGGCCAGCCGACGCAGGGAGACCAGCCTGCATGGGGAGGCCCGCCGGCCCCGGCGTGGGACGGCCTGCTTCCGCCCGCTCGGGCGGGCTCGCCCCGCATGGCGCTCTCCGGCCCGCCGGAGCCGGAGGTCACCTGGATTCCGGAGCCCGCCGACCCGCCCGAGCCGCACCGCCGCAGCCGCCTGGTGCCCGCACTGCCGATCGCCGTCCTGGTCGCCGCCCTGGCCGCCGCCGGACTCCTGGCCGGCCCCCGGCTGCTCAGATCAGCCGACGACACCCCGGCCACCCAGAGCCCAGCCGCTGAGAGAGCCGAAAGCCAGGCCACACCCGAACGGACCATCCCCGCGCCCCGGCCGAGCCTCACCGAGAGCACCACCGGCCTGGTAGAGGTCGACCCGTCCGTCACACACACCCGGGCCGGCGCCGTGGCCGCGATGTTCGACACCTACTTCACCGGGATCAACACGAAGGACTACGCCACTGTCGCGCAGGTCTTCGACCCCTCCGGCGAACTCGACCCGGGCGACCCCGAGCAGATGGCGGCGTTCTCCGACGGCACTGCCACCGCCCGCGACTCCGACGTGGTGCTGCGGGAACTCGCCGACCGCGGCGACGGCCGCCTCTACGCCAACGTGACGTTCCGCAGCGAGCAGGAGGCCGGCGACGGTCCGGAGGGACGACCGGACGAGACCTGCACACGGTGGCGGGTCGGATACACCCTGAAACGCGGCGACACCGGTTACCGGATAGTGCGCGGCGACGGCGTCTCGGAACCGTGCTGACTTAGGCGTCCAGGACACGTTCCATGGCGGCCCGGGAGCGGCGGGTCAGCCTCAGATAGCGGTCGACGAACTCGCCCGGATCTCCGCCGCCCAGCAGGAGGACCGTGCCGGCCAGTTCGGCGCCGTGCCGGGGCAGTTGGTCGGTGGGGCGGCCGCGGACCAGGGTGAGCGCGTTGCGCACCTCGGCGGCCAGGGTCCAGCCGGTGGTCATCGCCTCGGCGTCGGCCTGTTCCACGAGGCCGGCGGTGAGTTCGGCGTCGAGGGCCTCCAGGGTGCTGGTGCGGCGCAGGTCCGGGTGCTCGTGTGCGTACCGGAGCTGCAGCAGCTGGACCGCCCACTCGACGTCGGCCAGGCCGCCTCGGCCCAGCTTCGTGTGGGTGTTCGGGTCCGCGCCGCGTGGCATGCGCTCGGTCTCCACCCGGGCCTTGATCCGCCGGATCTCGATGACCTGCTCGCGGGTGAGGCCGCCGGACGGGTAGCGGACCTCGTCGGCCAGTTTCTCGAAGTCGGTGCCGAGCGAGGCGTCGCCGCAGATGAACCGGGCCCGCAGCAGGGCCTGCGACTCCCACACCTTCGACCAGCGGGCGTAGTACTGCTGGTACGCCTGGAGGCTGCGGACCAGCGGGCCCTGCCGTCCCTCCGGGCGCAGGTCGGCGTCGACGCCGAGGGCCGGGTCGGGTGCGGGGGCCTGGAGCAGGCGGCGCAGTTCCTCGGCGATCGCGAGGGCCGCGGAGCTCGCGGAGCTGTCCGAGCCGCCCTGAGGTTCGTAGACGAAGAGCACGTCGGCGTCGGAGGGGTAGCTCATCTCGTACCCGCCGAGGCGGCCCATCCCGATGACCGCGAAGCGCAGCCCGTCCGGCGCCGGTTTGGCCCGGCGCGCGATCCGCAGGGCCGCGCCCAGCGTCGCGTCGGTGACGTCGGAGAGGGCCACGCCGATCTCGTTGATGTCGAGCGGCCGGTCCGGTGCCAGGTCGCCGCCGTGGCGCAGGATGTCCGCGCAGGCCAGCCGGAACAGTTCACGGCGGCGCAGCGCGCGGACCGCGGCCGTCGCCTTCACCGGGTCCGGGTGCCGGTCGCCGGCCGCCGCGAAGCCGTCCAGCAGCGACTCGCGCGGGCGGGGCCGCAACTCGCTGTCGTCGGCGAGCAGGCGCAGTGCCTCCGGGTCGCGGGTGAGCAGGTCGGTCGCGTACCGGGACAGGCTCAGCACCCGGGCCAGGCGCCGGGCCACCGGGCCGCCGTCGCGCAGCAGCCGCAAATACCACGGGGTGCTGCCGAGCTTGTCCGACACGTGCCGGTAGTTGAGCAGGCCGCGGTCCGGCTCGGGCGAGTCGGAGAAGTCCTGCAGCAGCATCGGGAGCAGGGTCCGCTGGATGGCCGCGGTCCGGGTCACCCCGCCGGTCAGCGCCTCCAGGTGCCGCAGCGCACCGGCCGGGTCCTCGAATCCGAGGATCTCCAGTCGCTTGCGGGCCGACTCCGGTGTCATCCGCAGTTCCTCGGCGGGCACCCGGGCGACCGCCTCCAGCAGCGGCTGGTAGAGCAGCTTCACGTGCAGCCGGCGGACGTTGGCGGCATGACCGACCCAGTCCGACCGGAACGCCTCCACCGCGTCGCGGCCGGGCATCGCGGTGTAGCCGAGCGCGGCCGCGAGCCAGCGCACTCCGTCCGGATCGTCGGGCACCGTGTGCGTACGCTTGAGGTGTTGAAGTTGAAGCCGGTGTTCGACGCCGCGCAAGAAACGGTATCCGCGCAACAACGTCTCGCCGTCCTGTCGCCCCACGTAACCGCCGGCGACCAGGGCGCGCAGCGCCGGGAGCGTGCCCGGCGCGCGCAACGTCTCGTCCACCCGGCCGTGCACGAGCTGGAGCAGCTGCACCGCGAACTCGATGTCGCGCAGCCCGCCCGGCCCCCGCTTGATCTCGCGGTCCAGCTCCTTCGGCGGCACGTTGTCGATGATCTTGCGGCGCATGTCGCGGACGTCGGCGACCGCCTCCGGGCGCTCCGCGGCGTGCCAGACCAGCGGCGCCAGATCGGCGATCCACTCGTGCGCGAGGGCCAGGTCGCCGGCCGCCGGGCGTGCCTTGAGCAGTGCCTGGAACTCCCAGGTGCGCGCCCAGCGCCGGTAGTAGGCCTGGTGGCTGGCGAGCGTGCGGACCAGCGGGCCACGGCTGCCCTCGGGGCGCAGGGCGGCGTCCACCGGCCAGGCGACCTGCCCGCAGATCTCGATGAGCCGGGCGGCGACCGTGGTGCCCGCGCTCAGGTCGTCGTCACCCGCCGCCACGAAGATCACGTCCACGTCGGAGACGTAGTTCAGCTCGTTGCCGCCGCACTTGCCCATCGCGACGACCGCCAGGCGTGGCTCCGGCGTCGCGGCCGGCAGGCCGGCCACCGCCATCGCGTAGGCGGCGGCCAGGGTCTCATCGGCGAGACGGGAGAGGGCGGCCATGGTGGGTTCCAGCCCTCTGCCGCCGGTCAGGTCGGCTGCCGCGATGCGCAAGAGCGAGATACGGTACGCCCGGCGCAGCTCGGGCACGGTCAGCGGCTCGTCCCGCTCCTCTTCGACGGCGAGGCGGCCCTCCGCGTCCGGTGGCATCCCGCTCTTGCTGGTGGCCAGCGTCTGCCACTCGTCCGGGTTGGCCACCAGGTGGTCTCCGAGCGTCGACGACGCGCCCAGGACCGCGACCAGCCGCCGGCGCAGGCCGTGGTCGGTGTGCAGCGCGCCGAGCAACTCGTCGGTGGCGGCGTTGACAACCAATGGCCCGCCGGGCGCCGGCCGGTTCCCGTTGGCCCGCTCGGCGGCCCGGCCGGCCGCGTCGACCAGGCGGTGCAGCTGGCGCAGCGCCAGGTTCGGATCGGCGGCCTTGGAGAGCGCGTCGATCAGCCCGGCCGCGGCCTCGTCCGCCGGACCCTGCGCCTCGGTGTCCCACAGTCGCAGCCCTTCCGGCCCGAGCAGGTCGGTGGCACGGGCGCCGTTGTCGGCGAAGCCGTATCGGGCGAGCCGGGTGGGCCTGGTCATCACTGCCCCAGCAGTGGCAGGGTCCGGCCGGCACCGGTGTTCGGGATGTCGGCGTCGGGCAGCGTGCCGAGCGCCAGCGAGGCGAAGCGTACGGCGAACGGCTGCCACACCTCCTCCACGTCGGCGAGCACACCCTCCACCGCGGCGGCCACCACCTCCGCGTCGTAGCCCAGCTCGTCCAGCTCCTCGGAACCGATCCGGGTCCACTCGGCGAACATCGCGGCGTCGCACTCGATGTGGAACTGCAGTCCCCAGGCCCGGTCGCCGATCCGGAACGCCTGATGCGGATACCGGCTGGAGGCGGCGAGCAGCACCGCGTTCAGCGGCAGCTCGGTGATCTCGTCGCGGTGCCACTGCACCACGTCGGGCAGCAGTGGCACCCACTTGAACAGCGGGTCGTTGTCGGCGGCGTCCCGCTTGCCGACCAGACCCGGCCCGATCTCCGGCCCGGCGGTGCTGCGCTCCACCAGCCCGCCGTGCGCGGCGGCCAGCAACTGCCCGCCCAGGCAGACGCCGAGGGTCGGCACCCGGTGCCGGACCGCCTTGCGCAGCAGCCCCTCGAGCGCGGGGAACCAGGGCGCGCCGGGGGTGCCCGCGGCGTCCGGGTAGGCGCTCTGATCACCGCCGAGCACGATCAGCGCGAGGAAGCCGTCCAGGCTCTCCGGCAGGGCCTCCCCCGCGTACGGCCGCAGGACGGTCACCTCCAGCCCGGCCTCGGCCAGCCAGTCCCCGAGGCGTCGGAGGTCGTCGGTCGGATCGTTCTGAATGACTAGTGCGGTGCCCACGTGTCGAGGCTACCGAAGTCTTTATTCGCTCGACGGCGTCGCTACGGTCGAGGGATGACGACCTTGCGCGGCCGCCTTCAGGCGGCGCTGCCGACCGCCATGAAAGCCCGCGACAAGCCGGCCGTGGCCGCCCTGCGCTCGGCCCTGGCCGCGATCGAGAACGCGGCCGCCGTGGCGCCGCGGGACGCGCCGCTCGGGCTGCCCGCCACCGGGCTCGGTGTGACCGAGGTGGCCCGCCGCGAGCAGGACGAGGCCGAGATCGAGCGGATCGTGCGGGCCGAGATCGACGAGCGCCTCGCCGCCGCCGGGGAGTACGACGGGCTCGGCCGCCCCGACGAGGCCGCCCGGCTGCGCGCCGAGGCGCGCGCGCTCGAAACGCAGTTGTCCTAGGCTTCCGGGCCATGACACAGGAGTCCCCCGGCATCCGGGTGTCCACGCTGGAGCTGTTCTTCGATCTGGTCTTCGTCTTCACCGTCACCCAGCTCGCCGACACGCTCGCCGACGATCTGACGCTGCGCGGTGTCGGCGACGTGGTGCTGATCCTGCTCGTGGTCTGGTGGATGTATTCGGGGTATGCCTGGCTCACCAACGCCGTGGCGCCCACCAACACGACCCGGCGCACGCTGCTGCTGGCCGGGATGGCCGGCTTCCTGGTGATGGCGCTGGCCATCCCGGAGGCGTTCGGGGAGTACGGCTGGATCTTCGGCGCCAGCTACCTGGTCGTCAACGTGGTCCACTCCGTCCTGTTCCTGCAGGCCGGTCCGGGCGCCGTGCGGATGATGCGCACCCTCGGCCCGCTGAACCTGTTCGCCGCCGCCCTGGTGCTGGCCGGCGGGTTCCTCCCGGAGCCGTGGCGGCATCTGTGCTGGATCGCGGCGCCGCTGGTGCAGATCGCCGGCGGCTACCTGCACGCCATCGAGATGCACTCGATCACCGCGGGTCACTTCGTCGAGCGGCACAGCCTCGTCATGATCATCGCGATCGGCGAGTCGATCATCGCGATCGGGCTGGGCTTCCGCGACGTGCACCTGGACGGCGGGGCGATCCTGGTCGCGGTCCTCGGGCTCTGCATCGCGTACTACCTGTGGTGGTGCTACTTCGCCGGCGACGACAAGCGCTCCGAGGAGGTCCTGGCGAACGCCGCCGACCCGCGCCGGCGGAGCCGGCTGGCACTCAACGCCTGGGGGTACGCGCACGTGCCGATGCTGCTCGGCATCGTCGTGTCAGCGGTCGGCATCAAGAAGACCGTCGGGCACGCCTTCGAGCCGCTGCACTGGGGACCGGCCCTGGCGCTCGGCGGCGGTGTCGCGGTCTACCTGCTCGGGCACGCCGTCTTCCTGCGGCTGCTGCGGCTGCCGGGCATCGTGTTCCGGGTGACGGCCGCCGTCGGGGTGCTGGCGACGGTGCCGCTCGGGCACGTGCTCGCGGTGGCACAGCTGGCCGCCGTCCCGATCATCATGGCCGCGTGCGCGATCGCCGAGGACTACCCGCGCATCCGGCGACTCGGCCCGACCGCGATCGGCGACTTCGGGCGCACGTCGAGCTGAGCGCGCGCCGCGTGCGAGGACGCGCGCGCCGCGTACGAAAAAGGCAGCGTGCGCAGGCGCACCCAGGTCTTGGATGCGCCTGTCGCGGCGGGACCGGTCAGGAGATGCAGGCGCAGACGATCAGGGCCGCGCCGAAGTGCGAGGCCGCGCTGACCATCGCGCCACCGTGCCGCTCCGGGGTGCAGATGACCTCGCCGAGCTTGCCCGGGGTCATCCAGTCGAGAACCAGGAAGGCCAGGCCCATGATGCCGATGCCGACCAGCCCGAACAGCAGAGTCGACGCGACGCCCTGGCCGAACGACTCGTAACTCGTGAAGATCGCCGTGAAGACGATGGCCGCGATGCCGAGCTGGTTGGCGGCCAGCAGCAACGAGGCGTTCGGGTTGCGCTCGGTCCAGATCAGGTCCCGCAGCTTGCCCGGAGTGAGCAGGTCGATCAGCACGTACCCCACGGCCATGAGTCCGATGCCGATCAGGCCGAACACGATGCTGCGTCCGGCGCCTTCCAGCAGATCTTGCAGCACAGCGTCTCCCTTGTCGTGATGTTCAGGTCAAGACCGTATCGGAGTCGATCTACCACGTCGATCGGACGTTGACCTGTCACTCCGACGCGCTGTGACAGTTTGCGGCCCCGCGGCGCTGTAACAGTGGAACCCGCATACCCCTCGGAGGTCGTGGATGGTGCCACCGGAGGACCTCGAAACCCTCGTGCGCTCGGCGCAGACCGGTGACGAGGAGGCATTCCGGCAGCTCTACCGCCTGCAGCAACCCGCGCTGCTGCGCTATCTGCGGGTGCTGGTCGGCGACGACGCGGAGGACGTCGCCTCCGAGGCCTGGCTGCAGATCGCCCGCGACCTCGGTACGTTCCGCGGCGACGCGGAGGGCTTCCGCGGCTGGACCGCGACGATCGCCCGGCACCGGGCCATGGACCTGCTGCGCGCGCAGCGGCGCCGGCCGCAGACGGGCGCGCCGATCGAGCAGCTCATCGAGGTGAGCGCGGACGACGACACCGCGAATCGGGCCGTGGAGCTGATGAGCACCGACGCGGCGATCGCCCTCATCGCGTCGCTGCCGCCGGAGATGGCCGAGGCGGTGATGCTGCGGGTCGTGGTCGGGCTGGACGCCACCAGCACCGGGAAGATCCTCGGCCGGCGCGCCGGTGCGGTGCGGACGGCCGCCTACCGCGGTCTGCGGCAGCTCGCCCAGCGCCTGGGCAAGAAGGAACCCGAGCAGCCTCCGCCGGTGCCGGTGACAACTTCGCGGGTCGCGGCGCTGAAGGAGATGAGATGAGCAGCCACCAGGGACGGAGTGCCATGAACCGGAGGACCGCGGAGAGTCTGCTGCGCGGCGACCGGTCCGCGCTGCCGGCCGGTGACCCGCTGACACAGCTCCTGGCCGCGGCGAAGGCGCCCGCCACGGCCGGCGAGCTGGCGGGCGAGGACGCGGCGATGGCCGCGTTCCGGGCTGCCGTCGACTCCCCAGCCACACCCACCCGGAGAGTTTCGATGATCAAGTTGACCCTGGCCAAGCTGCTGACGGTGAAGGTCGCCGCGATCGCGTTCGCGACCACCGCGACCGTCGGCGGCGTGGCACTCGCCTCCGCGACCGGCGCCCTGCCGAACCCGATCACCTCGGACAAGCCCTCGGCGTCGGCTTCGCCGTCCAAGCACGCCAAGCCCACGCCGGCCGGCTCGGCGGCGCCGCGCCCGTCGCGCTCCGGGCTGCCGCCGCGGCTGGCCGAGCTCTGCCAGGAGTTCGCCGGCAAGAGCGGGGAGAACCGCCGCCGGGCACTCGACGAGGACAGGTTCGCCGAGCTCGTGGAGCGGGCCGGCCGCAAGGACCGGGACCACGTCTACCGGTTCTGCGTGGACTTCGGCAAGCCGGACGTCCACCCGAGCGGGCAGCCCGAGTGGGGCGCCAAGCCCGGTCCCAAGCCGAGCGGCAGCGCCAAGCCGGGCAACGTCCGGCCCAGCGACAAGGGCGGGCCGAGCGGCAGCGCCAAGCCGAGCGACCGGCCCGGCGGCGACGACGACAAGGGACAGCCGCAGGGCTGACACAGACAGGCATCCGGTGGATCGGATCCAGGGGAACGGGCGGTCCACCGGATGCCCCCGAGGTCGGCTGTGCCCGGGGAAGTGCCCCTCCCCGGCGAGGCAGCCGAACCAGTCAGGCGGCGGTGGTCCGTGAGCTCCCCGCTACGGACCCCGCCGCCTGGCGTATGTCAGAGGGCCCCGAGGTAGCGCTGCCGCTCGTACGGCGTGACCTCGCGGCGGAACTGCTCCCACTCGGCCCGCTTGTTCCGCAGGAAGAAGTCGAAGACGTGCTCGCCGAGCACCTCGGCGATCAGCTCCGAGCCGGCCATCACCTCGATCGCCTCGGACAGGTTCTCCGGCAGAGCGTCGTACCCGGCGGCCTTGCGCTCGGCCGGCGACAGCGACCAGACGTCGTCCTCGGCACCCGGGGGCAGCTCGTAGCCCTCCTCGATGCCCTTCAGGCCGGCGCCGAGCATGACGGCAAAAGCAAGGTACGGATTGGCGGCGGAGTCGATCGACCGGACCTCGACGCGCGCCGAGTTGGGCTTGCCGAACGCGGGCACCCGGACCAGCGCCGACCGGTTCAGGTGGCCCCAGCTCACGAACGCCGGCGACTCGGTGATCCGGTCCGGCAGCTGCAGCGGGAACAGCCGCTTGTACGAGTTCACCCACTGGTTGGTGACGGCCGTGTACTCCCGCGCGTGCACCAGCAGACCGGCGATGAACGCCCGCGCCGTCTTGGACAGCTTCTGCGGGTCCTCGCTGTCGTAGAACGCGTTGCGCTCACCCTCGAACAGCGACAGGTGGGTGTGCATGCCGGAGCCGGGCTGATCGGTGTACGGCTTCGGCATGAAGGTGGCCCGCACGCCCTGCGAGAGCGCCACCTCCTTGACCACGTGCCGGAACGTCATGATGTTGTCGGCGGTGGTCAGCGCGTCCGCGTAGCGCAGGTCGATCTCCTGCTGGCCGGGCGCGACCTCGTGGTGGCTGAACTCCACCGAGATGCCGATCCGCTCCAGCGCCAGCACGGCCTGGCGGCGGAAGTCGCGCGCCACGGCGTGGGTGGTGTGGTCGAAGTAGCCGCCGGTGTCCACCGGGATCGGCACCGAGCCGTCCGCCGGCCCGTCCTGGATCAGGAAGAACTCGACCTCGGGGTGGGTGTAGAAGGTGAAGCCCTTCTCGGCGGCCCGGGCCAGGGCACGGCGCAGCACGTGGCGCGGATCGGCCCAGGCGGCGTTGCCGTCGGGCAGCAGGATGTCGCAGAACATCCGGGCGCTCTCGCCGCTCACCCCGCCCTCGAACGGGAAGACCTGGAAGGTGGTCGGGTCCGGCATGGCGACCATGTCCGACTCGTAGACCCGGGCGAAGCCCTCGATCGCCGAGCCGTCGATGCCGATGCCCTCCTCGAAGGCGGACTCCAGCTCGGCCGGGGCCACCGACACGCTCTTCAGCGTGCCGAGGACGTCGGTGAACCAGAGCCGGACAAAACGGATGTCGCGCTCCTCGAGCGTGCGAAGCACGAACTCCTGCTGTCGGTCCACTTCCACCCCTTGTCCCGATGCCTGCCTATCGAGCCGAGAGTACGCTGGCCGTCCCCTGTGACGTCGGCCCGGGTCAGGATCCAAACGGCTCCCGCGGGGGAACAATGAGGGGCATGCCAACGCTGCGCATCGCCCTCGCTCAGGTGAACTCGACAGTCGGTGACATTCCCGGCAACGCGGCCACGGTGCGCCGCTGGTCGCGGGAGGCGGCCGACGCGGGCGCGCACCTGGTCGCCTTTCCCGAGATGATGCTGACCGGCTACCCCATCGAGGACCTGGTCTTCCGGAACTCGTTCGTGGAGGCGTCCCGGCAGGCGCTGCGCACGCTCGCCGCCGACCTGGCTGCCGACGGGCTGGGCGAACTGGCCGTCGTGGTGGGTTACGTGGACGCCGACGGACCGCCGGCGATCAGCTCGGACGCGGAGCCCGGCACCGGGCGGCGGGACGCCTCGGCACTGCTCCACCGGGGCGAGGTCGCGGCCACCTACTACAAGCACCACCTGCCCAACTACGGCGTCTTCGACGAGGACCGCTACTTCGAGCCGGGCGACACGCTCACCGTGGTGCGGCTCGGTGACGTGGACGTGGCGCTCACGGTCTGCGAGGACATCTGGCAGGCGGGTGGGCCGTTCACGGCGGCCCGGCGCGCCGGGGTGGGGCTGGTGGTGAACATCAACGCCTCGCCGTACGAGTTGAACAAGGACGACGTGCGGCTGCGCCTGGTGAAGCGGCGCGCGGTGGAGGCGGGCGCCGCGGTGGCGTTCGTCAACATGATCGGCGGCCAGGACGAGCTGGTGTTCGACGGCGACTCGATGATCGTGAGCGCGGAGGGTGAGCTGCTGGCGCGGACCGGGCAGTTCACCTCCGAGCTGCTCGTCCACGACCTGGATCTGCCGGTCGCCGACGCCTCCCCCAACGTGCCGGGCTCGACAGATGCGACGGCGCCTGATGTTGAGCAGACAATCGATGACGACATGTCAGTCACCCGAGTCATCATAAATGCCGAAATTTCGGACAGAGCCGACGACCGCGACGGCGGCATCGCCGAGAGGATCGCCGACGAGGAGGAGATCTGGTCGGCCCTCACCATGGGCCTGCGCGACTACGTCGACAAGAACCGCTTCCCCTCCGTCATCCTCGGCCTCTCCGGCGGCATCGACTCCGCCGTCGTCGCCGCGATCGCCGTCGACGCCCTCGGCCCGGACCGTGTCGTCGGCGTCTCCCTGCCCAGCGGCTACTCCTCCGAGCACTCCAAGGACGACGCCGCCGACCTGGCCAAGCGCACCGGCCTCGACTACCGGGTCCAGCCGATCCAGCCGATGGTCGACGCGTTCCTGGCCAACATGTCGCTCTCCGGCCTGTCCGTGGAGAACCTGCAGGCCCGGGTGCGTGGTGTGATCCTCATGGCGCTCTCCAACCAGGAGGGCCACCTGGTGCTCACCACCGGCAACAAGAGCGAGCTGGCAGTCGGCTACTCCACGCTCTACGGCGACTCGGTGGGCGGTTTCAACCCGCTCAAGGACGTACCGAAGACGATGGTGTGGCAACTCGCCCGCTGGCGGAACACCCGGCCCGGCTCGCCGATCCCGGAGAACTCGATCACCAAGCCGCCGAGCGCCGAGCTGCGGCCGGGACAGAAGGACTCCGACTCCCTGCCGGACTACGACATCCTCGACCCGATCATCAGGGGCTACGTGGACCGGGATCTCGGCCGGGACGAGCTGATCGCGGCGGGCAACGACCCGGCGCTGGTCGACCGCACACTCCGCATGATCGACATCGCGGAGTACAAGCGCCGCCAGTCTGCACCGGGCACGAAGATCTCCGGTAAGGCCTTCGGCCGGGACCGCCGGCTGCCTATTACAAACTCGTTTCGAGAAGGTGTGAAAACCTCCACTGCCCCCTGACCGACGAGCGGTTCCCGGTGCCACTATGTGCGCACCCGGGGACCGCATCCGCGCGGCCTCGAGGGAGGAGACAACGGAAATGTCGGAAATCACCACGCTGTATGGCGGCCCGCCGACGCGCCGGGTCCGCACCCGCGATCTCATCAACGCGAAGGTCCGCGGCGACCGGTGGCCGATGCTCACGTCCTACGACATGTACACGGCTTCGATCTTCGACCAGTCCGGCGTACCGGTGCTGCTCGTCGGCGACTCCGCCGCGAACAACGTCTACGGCTACGAGACCACCGTCCAGGTCACCGTCGACGAGATGCTGCCGCTGGTCAAGGCCGTCGTCCGCGCCACCACACACTCGCTGATCGTCGGCGACCTGCCGTTCGGCTCCTACGAGGAGGGCCCCACGCAGGCCCTGCGCACCGCCGTCCGCTTCATGAAGGAGGGCGGCTGCCACGCCGTGAAACTCGAGGGCGGCCGCCGCATGGTTCCGCAGATCGAGGCGATCACCGGCGCCGGCATCCCGGTCATGGCGCACGTCGGCTTCACACCGCAGCGCGAGCACACCATCGGCGGCTACCGCGTCCAGGGCCGTGAGAACGAGGGTGCCGAGGTCATCTCCGACGCCCGGGCGGTCGCCGACGCGGGCGCGTTCGCCGTGGTCCTCGAGATGGTGCCGGGCGAGGTCTCCAAGCAGATCACCAAGGAACTGCCGATTCCCACTGTGGGCATCGGCGCCGGCCCGGACACCGACGCCCAGGTGCTGGTCTGGCAGGACATGGCGGGCCTGCGCACCGGTAAGGCGCCGCGCTTCGTGAAGCGTTACGCCGATCTCGCGACCACGCTCACCGACGCGACGCGGCAATTCGCGGCAGAGGTCCGGAGCGGCGAGTTCCCGGCCGCGGAGCACACCTTCTAAAACCTTCTACGGTACGTGTCACCGGCCGCCCCGGCTCCGAGAGGACGCCGGGGCGTTGCCGTCCCCGGCCCTGTGCCGCCCGCGCCGGGCGGAGCTGCCGCGTCACCGGTTCGGCGCTTCTCAAGGATATTCGAACCGGACATTTCGGGTGGCGGGGTCGGCCTCGGTCAGGCGAGCCTCGACACGCCGGCCGAGCGGCAGGTCGCCGGAGCAGCGGGCACGCACCGCCGGGTCGTCCAGGGCGACCGTGCCGCGCGGCCGGCCGTTGCCCTCGTCCCGATCGAGAACGGCCACCTCGAACGTCTCGCCGACCCGGTGCTCCAGCAGCACCGCCTCGGCCAGATCGATCGCACCGCGGTCGGCGGCCGACGCGACCCGGTCGGTGGTGGACATGGCCTTCGGCAGGCGCGGCAGGGCTTGCGCGGCCCAGGTGGGGATTGTGCTTTTCGCGTACACCGAAAGGCAGATCTCCGTCGCATAGCGGTCAGCGAGCCTCCGCAGCGGAGCCGTGACGTGCGCATAGGGCGCGCCCACCCCGCCATGGCCGGCATCCGCGGGCGGAGGCGCGTCAGCGCCGAAGGCCGTGTAACCCGCACCGCGCAGCAGATCCGCCGCCTGATCGAGGAACGCCGCACCGCGCGGGCTCGCCGGGTCGACGCCCGCCACCACCTCGCCGACCGAGGCACCCTCGGCCCACGCCACACCGAGCGACTCCGCCGCGAGCCGCAGCTTCTCCACCGCCTCCGGCTTCGGCGCCGGCATCGTCCGCAGCAGGCCGACCCCCGCGTCCAGCATGATCCGCGCCGCGGCCATGCCGGTGAGCAGCGAGATCTGGGCGTTGTGCTCCTCCACCGGCAGCGGCGCCCGCAGCACCAGCCGCCAGCCGTCGCCGTCCCGCTCGACCTCCTGCGACGGCAGCGGCAGGTTCACCGCACCCCGCTCGGCCGCCCGGCGCGCCAGCAGTGTGCCGATCTCCGGGAGCAGCGCCACCGGCTCCTCCGCCGTGCCCGCGTCGACCTGCCGCTGCACCCCGGCGTAGTCCAGTTTCGCCCGGCTCCGCACCCGCGCCCGCTCCAGCTCGACGGCGACCGTGGCGCCGTCCGCGTCCAGGTCGACGGTCCACACGACGGCCGCCCGGTCACCGCCCGGCAGCAGGCTCACCGCGTCCTCGCTCAGCACCGGCGGATGCAGCGGGATCCGGCCGTCCGGCAGATAGACGGTCTGCCCCCGCACCCAGCTCTCCGCCTCGATCGCCCCGCCCGGGCGCACATAGGACGCGACGTCGGCGATCGCGTACCGCACCCGATACCCACCGCCGGCCCGCCGGCTCAGATGCATGGCCTGATCAAGATCCCGCGACGTGGCCGGATCGATCGTCACGAACGGCACATCGGTGCGATCAGCCACCGGCAACGACGTCTCCCGCGCAACCCGCTCCGCCTCGGCGAGCACCGCCTCCGGAAACTCACCCGGCAGATCCAGCTCCCGCCGCAGCACCGAGAAATCGATCTGCGGCGCCAACACCACTTTGATCGGCACGGGTCATTCCTACCAGCGCGAGGCGGGCCACGCCTTCCGGCACGACCCGCCCCAGCGACCTTTACCTCTTACGCACCGCTACCTCTTACGCACCGCGGCGCTCTTCGCGGGGGTCCGAGCGTTGGCCCCCGAACTACGCCCCACCCGAGTCGCCTTGGCCGCGTTCCCCTCGGCCCGCCCCGGCTTGGCCACCACCGACTTGTTGGCTCCCCGCGCGCCGGCCCCCCGCACAGCCGGAACCGCCGCCGACTTGTTCGCCACCCGCTTGGCCGGAACCGCCTTGCCCGCCGCGACCGCCTTGCCCGCCGTAGCCGCCCTGCTCGCCGTGACCGCTTTGTTCGCCGTGGCCGACTTGCTCGCCGTGGCCGACTTGCTCGCCGTGACCGCTTTGTTCGCCGTGGCCGACTTGCTCGCCGTGGCCGACTTGCTCGCCGTGGCCGACTTGCTCGCCGTGACCGACTTGCTCGCCACGCGCTTCGCCGGAGCCGCGTTGTTGGCCGGCGCCGACTTGCTGGCCGCGCGCTTCGCCGGCGCCGACTTGCTCGCTGCCCGTTTTGCCGGAGCTTGCTTGGTCGCCACCCGCTTAGCTGTGTTCAGGGCACGTTTGGCCGTGACCGACGCGGTACCCACCTCCGCCGCCATCTCGGTAACCGCAGCCTCAGCCGCCCGAGCCGCCTTGCCGACCGCACTCCTGGCCGCCTCAACAGCCACCTTGGCCCGAGCCGTCTTGACAACCGCCCGCTCCTCAGCCACCCGAACCGCCCGAGCCCCACCACGCCCGACCCCCGCAGCCCTGGCCCCGGTCGCCTTGGTGGCCGCCCTGGCCGCAGGCGCCTTCACGGCCCGCCCACCCGTCGCCTTGGCCGCCACCTTCTTCGCCGGCGTCTTGGTCGCTGTGGCCTTGGTCGCCTTAGCCACCTTCTTGGCCGTCACCTTCGCAGCCCCAGCCGCCTTGCGCGCCGTAGCCGTGCCCGCCGCCTTCTTGGCAACAGTCGACTTCGCCGCAGTAGCCTTGGCCACACCACCCCTGGCCCCGGCCGTCTTCACCGCCGCCGTCTTGGCCGCAGTCTTCGCCGCCTTGGTCGCCGCAGTCTTGGCAGCAGTCACCTTTGTGGCTTTTGCGGCCTTCGCAGCCGCAGCCTTCGGCGCCGCAACCTTGCCCGCCACAGCCTTCCTGGTCGTGGCTTTCGCCGCCGTCGGCTTGGCGGCAGTGGACTTGGTCGCCGCAGCCTTGGTTGCCGTGGCCTTGGTTGCCGTGGCCTTCTTCGCCGTCGACCTGGTCGCCCCGGCCTTCGTGGCGGCCGCCTTGCTCGCCGTGGACTTCGCCGCAGTTGCCTTGCTCGCCGTGGACTTCGCCGCGGTTGCCTTGCCGGCTGTTGCCTTGGTGCCGGCCATCTTCGCGGTCGTCGTCTTCGTTGCCGCCTTGGTAGCGGTCGACTTCGACGGTGCGGCCTTCATGCCGGCGGTCTTCGTGCCGGTCGGCTTCACCGGGGTTGCCTTTGTGGCCGCCGCGCGTGAGCCGACCGCCTTCGTCGCCGTAACCTTGGGCGCGCCGGCCTTCGAACCGACGGACTTGCGGGCTGTCGCCCTCTTCGCCGTTGTACCCGTCGACCTCGTGGCAGCCTGTTCCGCAGTCGTGGCCTTGGCGGCAGCTGCCTTCCGGGTCGCCGACGCCTTCTGAGCCGGCGCCTTCTGGGCCGCTGGTGCCTTTCGGGCCGCCTGCGCCTTCCGTGCCGCAGGTGCCTTCTTAGCCGCCGGTGCCTTCTCGGCCGCTGCCGTCTTCCGCGCCGCTGAGGCTTTCTGAGCCGGTGACGCCTTCTGAGCCGGTGACGCCTTCTGAGCCGGTGACGCCTTCTGAGCCGGTGACGCCTTCTGAGCCGGTGACGCCTTCTGAGCCGCTGATGCCGTCCGCGCCGCCGACGCCTTCTGAGGTGCTGGCGCCGTCCGCGCCGGCGCCTTCTGGGTCGCTGACGCCTTCCGCGCCGCTGGAGCCTTTCGGGCGGGCGTTCGCTTTGTGGTGGTAGCGCGTGCCCGGGAACGTCCAGCGCCGACGGCCATCGCCGCTCGGGCCTCTGATTCTGCTTCGTCGGCTACGGTCTCCGCCGCTCGGGCCGCGGTGCCTGCTGCCATCGCCGCGGTGCCGGCGGCCAGCGCCGCGCTCTCCGCCGCTTTCGCCGCCGCACCGGCCGCGTGCGCCGCGTCTCCCGCGGCCTCGGCGGCGCTCTCGGTTACTTCCGCGGCGGTCTCGGTCGCCTGAATCGCGGTCTCCGCCGCCCCGGATCCGATGCCCGCCGCCCTGGCTGCGGTCTGATCCACCCGGGGTGCCTTGATCACCTTGACCGGCGCGCGGCGAACCCCGGCGGCACCCGCGACCGTCTCCGCGGAGGCCGTCTCGATCGGTGCCGGTACTCCGGTGCTCCGACTGACCAGCATGGTGTCGGGTTCGGCGCGAGTCATGTCAGCACCGGGTACTCGTGCGACGCCCACCGCGACCGCCGGATCGCCCTCGTCGGCGGCGGGTCCGCTGAACACCAGCCCGAACTGGCCACCGGACTGGGTGTCGTCCTCGTCCTCGGCGCCGAGCGCTTCGAGGTCCGGCCGGTCCGCTCCCCACTGGTCCGAGTCCCGCTCGGGCTGGGCCGGACCGCGATCCGGCGGGAACCAGCCACCCACGAACGGCACGTCCGCGACCGAGCTGGCGTCTACCGCCCCGGTCTCGTCCACGTCGTCGGTGGAGATCGTGATGTGTGACTTCGGCACATTACTCATGGCCGCCGCCACCCGCCGCGACCGCCCGGCCGGAACCGCGCTCCTCGCCGCCGCAGCCCCGGAACGAGCCCTAGGCGCAGCAGCCTTACCCGCCGCCCTCGGCGCAGCAGCCTTGCCCGCCGTCCTCGGCGCAGCAGCCTTACCCGCGGCCTTCGACACGGCGGCGCCACCCCGCACGCCGGCCACCTTGGCAGACCCACGGCCCGCCTGTGCCGGCACAACTGCTTTGCCCGCCCGAGCAGCCTTACCCACCACGGCCTTGCTCGCCGCAGTCTTCACCGTGGCCCTACTCGGCGCGGCCTTCGTCGCCCTGGCCTTCGCCGCCGTCACCTTCGACGCGGCCTTACTCGTCGCGGCCTTGCTCGTCGCAGCCTTGCGAACCACGGCCTTGGTCGGCACAGCAGCCTTGGTCGAGGTCCTGCCCACCTTCGCCGCCGCGGTCCGCGTCCCAGCCGTCTTGGAGGCGACCGTCTTCGCAGCCTTCGTCGCCTTCGCGGGAACCGGAGCCGTCACCGACGGGGCTGCCTTCGACCGCGTCGTCTTCGTAGCCGCCGCCACGCGCTTGCCCGTCGCCTTCGCGGGTCCCGCCGGCGTGCGCGGCTTCACCACCGCACCGGCCCGCTTGCTAGCCGATCGCGTCGCGGCGACGGGTTCGACAGTCCTACCCCGAGCGATCCTAGGAGCGGGCGCCGCCTTCTTCGCCGCCGCCGTCTTCGAGGTCACGCCCCGAACGGCCTTCGCAGCCGGAACAGTCTTCGCCGCAACAGCCTTACCCGCGCCGCGAGCCGGTGCCTTGGACGCCGCCGACTTGGAGACGGTCGCCCTGGATGCCGCCGCCTTGGACGCCGCCGATTTGGAGACGGTCACCCTGGATGCCGCCGCCTTGGACGTCGCTCTCGAGCCGGCCACCTTGGACACGACAGGTTTGGACACGGGCTTCGCCGCCGCCGCCGCCCTGGACGTGACGGAAGCCTTGGCGGGAGCGCCCCGGCCACCGTTCTTCGGCGCGGCGGACTTGCGGGCGGGGGTGGTCGTGGACGCGCGTCCGCTCGTACCCAATGATGTGTTTTTAGTCTTTGAGGCCGCGCCGGAGGCAGCGGGTCTCGCCGAAGCCCTCTTGGAAGCGGGCATCGAGGCAGCGGGCATCGAGGTGTTCCTCCTTGCGAATGACTGCGGGCACGTCCGCGCCTGGAGATGGCCGGAATCCAGCACCGGGCGTTAGCTGGCCTCCCCTGTCCAGCGGGCGTCCTCGGCATCCCACTCGGCATTGCGCTTCTCGACGGTCTCGAGTGCCCGCGTCGCTTCGTCAGCCGTGGCGTAGGGACCGAGCCGGTACTGAGCCGGGCACACGTCGTCCCCGCTCTCCACCCGGTGGTCGCGGAGGCACCAGAAGTACCCTGCTCCGCCGAGCCCACTGTCGTTCATTCCATCACTGTGCCGCTAAAACCGGCCAAGCGCTACCGATTCGGGCAAAAACTCCCAGATTTCCATTGTGGAACAGTCTAGAAACGACAAAACCGCCCCGGCCGATACGGCCGGGGCGGTGGTGAAACGGAAGGATCAGGCGAGTTCGGCGGCGACCAGCTCGGCGATCTGCACGGCGTTGAGGGCCGCACCCTTGCGCAGGTTGTCGTTCGAGATGAAGAACGCCAGGCCGTTCTCGGCGGTGGAGTCGGCGCGGAACCGGCCCACGTAGGACGGGTCGCGGCCGGCCGCCTGCAGCGGGGTCGGCACGTCGGAGAGCTCCACACCGGGCGCGGTGGCGAGCAGCTCGCGGGCCTGCTCGGGCGAGATCGGCCGGGCGAAGCGAGCGTTGACCTGGATCGAGTGACCGGTGAAGACCGGAACACGTACGCAAGTGCCGGAGACCAGCAGGTCCGGAAGGTCCAGGATCTTGCGGCTCTCGTTGCGGAGCTTCTGCTCCTCGTCGGTCTCCGCGCTGCCGTCGTCGACGAACGAGCCGGCCTGCGGGATGACGTTGAACGCGATCGGCTTCGGGAAGACGCGGGACTCGGGGAACTCCACGGCGGACCCGTCGTGGGTCAGCTCGGTCGCGCGGTCCGCCACCTTCTTGATCTGCTCGTCGAGCTCGGCCACACCGGCCAGGCCCGCGCCGCCGACCGCCTGGTAGGTGGTGGCGATGAAGGAGACCAGGCCGGCCGCGTCGTGCAGCGGGCGCAGCACCGGCATCGCGGCCATCGTGGTGCAGTTCGGGTTGGCGATGATGCCCTTGGGGCGAGTCTTCGCGGCGTCCGGGTTCACCTCGGCCACGACGAGCGGGACGCCGGGGTCCATCCGCCAGGCGGAGGAGTTGTCGACGACGACCGCGCCGGCCTCGGCGACGCGAGGACCATACTCCTTCGAGCCGCCCTTGCCGGCGGAGAAGAGCACGATGTCCAGGCCGCGGTAGTCGGCCGTGGCGGCGTCCTCGACGGTCACCTCGCCGTCACCCCACGGGAGGGTGCGGCCCGCGCTGCGAGCGGATGCGAAGAGCCGGAGCTCAGAAACAGGGAACTGGCGCTCGGCCAGGATGCGGCGCATGACGCCACCGACCTGTCCCGTCGCGCCGACGATGCCGATCCTCATGGGCACCAAAATACGGCCTGAACTGCGAACCAAGAAATCTTGTTGTTCAAGATGTGGGAACAGTGTCTCACATTTGAGGAACAGGGGTCTAGCTTCGAGGACATGGCGACGTACACACACGGGCACCACGAGTCGGTCTTGCGCTCACACCGGTGGCGCACCGCAGAGAATTCGGCGGCGTACCTGTTGCCGCATCTTTCCTCCGGAATCTCCCTGCTGGACGTCGGATGCGGTCCGGGCACCATCACCGCCGACCTGGCGAACCTGGTCGCACCGGGCCGGGTCACCGCGCTGGAGCAGACGCCGGACGCCCTCGAGCTGGCTCGGACACAGATAGATCTGGCGAACGTGGACTTCGCCGTCGGTGACGTGCACGCGCTCGACTTCCCCGACGACACCTTCGACGTGGTGCACGCCCACCAGGTGCTGCAGCACGTCGCCGACCCGGTCGCCGCGCTGCGCGAGATGCGCCGGGTGGCCAGGCCGGGTGGCGTGGTCGCCGCGCGGGACAGCGACTACGCGGCCTTCACCTGGTTCCCGGTGCTGCCCGAGCTGGACGAGTGGCTGGCGCTGTATCAGCGGGTGGCCCGCGGCAACGGCGGCGAGCCGGACGCCGGGCGGCGGATGCTGTCGTGGGCCCGAGCGGCCGGTTTCACCGACGTGACCGCGACCGCCAGCGTGTGGTGCTTCGCGGACGCGGAGGACCGCGAGTGGTGGGGCGGCATGTGGGAGCAGCGGGTCCTCGAGTCGGAGATGGCGGCCACCGCCCTGCGGACCGGGGCGGCGACCGAGGCGGATCTCCGGCGGATCTCGGCCGGGTGGCGGCGCTGGGCCGACGACGAGGACGGCTGGCTGATCATCCCGCACGGGGAGATCGTCTGCAGGGCCTAGTCCTGTCCCACGGGTCAGGGCTAGGAGGGCGGGCGGAACGCCCAGTGCCACGACTCACGGGGCACGTTCTCGACGAAGCCGTAGTCCCCGGCGTGCTTGCGCATCCAGTTCAGCGCCTTGCCGTTCAGATCGAGGTCGGTCGCCATGCCCCACCCGTGCTCACTGGTGCCGGGCTTGGCGGCCAGACCGCCCTGTGAGTAGAGACCCTTGCGGCGGGCCAGGTCGACCTGCTCGGCGTACGGGCGGTACGAGTCGGTGATCCCGATCGTCACGCCGCCCCGCTTGGCGTCCTCGATCATCCGGTTCAGGTTCTCGGCGGCCGGCGCCCACAGCTTGTGGTTGGTGTTGCCGACCTGCGCGAGGGCGGTCTCCGGGATCCGGCCGTTGCCGTACGCGGCCAGGTCGACCGGGATGCCCTTGGCGTTCAGCTTGTAGGACTGGTCCGCCGAGGCAACGGCACTCCTCAACTGGCTCGCGAAGCTGGCGCCGCTGGCAGAGGTGGAACCGGCGCTGCTGGTGGTGCTCGTCGTCGTGGCCTGCCGCGTCTGCAGCGCGATGATCCGGCTCTGGATGTCGGCGATGCGTGCGTTCACTCCCTCGATTCCCACGCCATCTCGTTCGGCGTGCCCGGGGAAAACTGAGGCCGGAGGACGGAAAACTCTAAGCCGCCACGGTCGCCGGTTGAGACAGGTGCAGATCGAGCTCGGATGTCCGATTACGCCTGTTCGGCATGATGTTGGTGACGAGCACGATCAGGCAGCCGATCGACGCGTACAGGGCGAGCACGGTCAGGTGGCCACCGATCGGGGCGTCCGGGAAGTAGAGGTTGTCGCGGACCGCCTGCACGCCCGCACCGGTGGGCAGGTGCTCGCCGAGCCGCCGCCCGAACGTGGGAAGGAACTCCGGCAGGATGCTGGCACCGGAGATCACCGTGCCGATCGTGAAATAGAAGGCGCCGACGAGCGCTCCGGCGGGCCCGATCAGGGCGACCGCGCCGGCCGTCGAGCCGGTCACCGCGAGCGAGATCAGCGAGAAGATGCAGAGCATCTCCATATGTGCGGCACCCTCACCGACACCGAACCAGGTCATCGACCAGAGGACCGCGGCGGCGGAGCCGACCGCATAGACGATCAGAGTGGCCAGGTGGGCGACACCACGCTTCCAAGATCTTCGGGTACGCGGAATCAAGCGCCCGAGTCCCATCGAGGCGATCGTCCCGCCCAACGAGAGTGCCTGCGTCAGAAAACCGAGTGAGACGCCGTTCACGTCGTCCGCCGGCAACGGCACCACATCGGTGACCCGGGGCGCCGCGACCAGTTCCCGGGCCTGACCGACGGTGATCTCGTCGAGCTGCTGGAGCCGGCTGTCCTTCTGCTGCTGCAGGACGCTGTTGTAGGTGGAGCGCAGCAGCGACGCGGCCGACGCACCGGCGGCGCTCGCCACGTAGAGCATCGGCTGCGCCCCGGTGAGGTCGACGCCGCCGTACACCTCGCGTTCCCGGATCGCGCGGGTGAGCGCGTCCGCCGAGGTGTAGTCGTCGACCTTGAACGCGCCGCCCTCCTCCAGCATCGCCGTGACCTGGGCGCGTTGCTCACTCCCGGCGATCAGGCCGACCGGCAGGTCGTGCGGTGCCGCCCGGTGTCCCATGCCCAGGTAGTACGCGGTGAGCAGCAGCTGCACCAGCACCCCGACGACGCAGACGGCGAGGGCGAAGCGCCGGAACTGGCGTACCGAACTGATCTGGTTCTCCTCGGCCACGGTTTCGAGCCTCGCCGACTCGGCCGCGGATTGCGGGCGATTCAGCCCAGATCGGCCGGATTCGTGTTGGCTCCGCAGAGCAGGACGACGACCCGCTCCCCCGGCTCCGGCCGGTACGCACCGCAGAGCAGCGCCGCCTGGGCCGCCGCGGTGCCGTGCTCGACCACGATCCGGTAGTCGTCCCAGAGACGGCTCCGGGCGTCCACGATCGCCTCGTCGGGCACCAGCACCGACGTTATCCCGGCGTCGGCGGCCAGCTCGTACGCGATCCGCCCGGCCCGCCGGGCACCGAGCGAGTCCGCCGCCACTCCGGACACCGGCACGTCCACCGGCTCACCCGCCTCCAGCGCCGCGTTGAGCGCCCGCGACGTCGCCGGCTCCACCGCCACGATCCGCGCCCGGTCCCGCAGTGCCGCGATCACACCCGCGACCAGTCCGCCGCCGCCGACCGCCACGAGCACGGTGTCGAACCCGCTCGGGATCTGCTCGATCAGCTCCAGCCCGAGGGTGCCGTTGCCCGCGACCATCGCCGGGTCGTCGTACGCGTGGCAGAACAGCGCACCCGTCTCCTCGGCCCGTACGGTCGCCGCCGCGTACGCCTCCGCGTACTCGTTCCCGGCCTGCACCACCCGCGCGCCCAGCTTGCCGAGCTTCGCCACCTTGACCGGCGGTGCCGTGACCGGGACGTAGACCTCGGCCGCCACACCAAGCTCCCGCGCCGCGAAAGCGGCCGCCAGGCCCGCGTTGCCACCGGAGGCCGCGATGATCCCGGCGGGCGGCAGAGCACCGCGCTCGGCACCCGCGAGGATCTGGTTCACCATGCCACGGGTCTTGAACGACCCGGCGTGCTGCAGGTACTCGAGCTTGAACCATAGGTCCGGCCCCGCGGCCGCGACCGGGGTCCGCCGGATCCGCCCGTCGATGCGACGAGCCGCGTCCTCCACCTCGGTTGACTTGATCATTGAACGAGCCTAGGCGACGGACCAGCTCACCCGGCTGGAAGGGACGGGTAACCGCTCGCCCACCATGCGCGCGAGATCGAGTAATCGGTTGGAGAAGCCCCACTCGTTGTCGAACCAGCCGCGCACCTTCACGCCGCCGTCGGCGGTGGCCTGCGTGCCGGACGGGTCGAACAGGCAGGAGGCCGGATTGTTCTTCACGTCGATCGACACGGTGGGGTCCGGGTCGTACGCCAGGATCCCCCGCAGCGGCCCGGCCGCCGCCTCCGCCATGGCCCGGTTGACGTCCTCGGCGGTCACCGGCCGGTCGGTCAGGCCGGAGAGCTCGGCGAGCGAGCCGACCGGCGTCGGTACGCAGTAGTAGCTGTACCGCATCTCGCCGATCTCCGGCAGCGCCACCCGCACCAGGTCACCGACCACGTAGTTGTGCGGGATGATGCTCTCCGCGGTGGCCCGGCCGAGCCGCGGGTCGTCACGCGACGTGCCGACCACCGAGTCCTGCACCCGCTGCCAGCCCTGGGTGGCCAGCATCACCGAGGTGTTCACCGAGCGCAGGCCGAATCGGTCGAGCAGCACCTTGGCCATCACGGTGAGGGCGTTGACCCCGCACGAGGCCGGCGAGACCACGTCGTGCGCGGCCGGGTTGTAGCTCAGATGGTTGGCACCGAAGACGAGGAACGCGTCCGGGTCGTCGGCCGAGGCACTGATCACGACCTTGCGCGCGCCGCCGTGGGTGATGTGGGTACGCGCCGTCGTGCCGGCCCGGAACCGCCCGGTGGCCTCGATGACCACGTCCACGCCCTCGTCGGCCCAGGGGATCCGTTCCGGGCGTTCCTGGCGATAGGCCCGGATCGCGTGGTCGTTCACCACCAGGTAATCCCCGCGAGCGGTCACGGTGCCCGGGAAGGCGCCCCGAATGCTGTCGCGGCGCAGGCCGTACGCCAGTTTCTCCGGCGAGGCGATGTCGTTCACCGCGGCGATCTCCACACCCGGATTGGGCACGGACGCGACGATCCGGGTCAAACTTCGGCCGATACGCCCGAGTCCGTTGATCCCGATCGTGACAGTCATCGAGCGCTCCTCGACTCCGGATGCTTTGTCAGCATTTCCCCCGTGACCAGGTCGCCCCGTTTCCGCAAGGGTCCACCCCCCGTCACGACTTCGACACTATGAGTTGTGCAAGTTGCACGTCAACGGACGACATTCTCACACCACCCCAGTGATCGGCATCGAAGCCCGGAAGGCACTGTGGACGACCTTCCGGCATGCTGTGGACGTGCCCATATTCGTCTCTCACGCTGTCCCGGACGGGCCATGGGCACAGTGGATCGCCCGGGAACTCCGGGCCGCCGGCCACACCGTCCATGTCGACCCGGTGGACGCCGACTTCGCCCAGCGGATACCAACCGCGCTTTCCGGCAGTGACCCTGTCATCGTGTTGTTCTCCGCCGAACACCCCGGCACCGACGCCGACTGGGCCCGGGCACTGGAGCCACCCACACCCACCGAACGCCTGATCGTTCTCGGTCTCGACGGCGTCATCCCTCCGCCCCGGCTGTGCGTGGCGACATTCCGGACATTGCACGGTCTGGAGGAAGAGGATGCCCTGGATCTGCTGCTGAGTCTCGTCGGTGGGCCCCGGACTCACCCG
This sequence comes from Actinoplanes sp. NPDC051861, assembly GCF_040681145.1. Taxonomy (NCBI): domain Bacteria; kingdom Bacillati; phylum Actinomycetota; class Actinomycetes; order Micromonosporales; family Micromonosporaceae; genus Actinoplanes; species Actinoplanes sp. NPDC051861. Next base: position 14,598 of record NZ_JBFAYE010000037.1, on the reverse strand, counting down.
AACGGGTGGACAACCGGCCGGTAAGGATTCGAATCGGCACGGGGTTGGTAAGCCGCGGCGTGCAGATTGACGACGGTGCACGGGTTCGCCGCCGCCTTGCACAGCTGGCCGGCCCGGCGGCGGATGGCGGCACCTTCGCCGCCGGGTCACCCAACATCCGCACGTTCCACCGCGGGGCCGCCCACTCCCGCGCGTTTCCGCCGTCGAGCCTGCCCACTCCCGCGTGTTTCCGCCGTCGAGCCAGTCCACTCCCGCGCGTTTCCGCCGTCGAGCCAGTCCACTCCCGCGCGTTTCCGCCGTCGAGCCAGTCCACTCCCGCGCGTTTCCGCCGTCGAGCCAGTCCACTCCCGCG
>NZ_JBFAYE010000037.1:0-14146 GCF_040681145.1 Actinoplanes sp. NPDC051861 | reverse complement strand
CGTTTCCGCCGTCGAGCCAGTCCACTTCTGCGCGTTTCCGCCGTTTGGTCGTCCACTTCTGCGCGGTTTCGTCGTGGGGTGCTCCGCGAGTGCGCACTTTCGCGGATGGGTCAGCTCAGGAAGGCGCGGTAGAACAGGAGGAGGCTGATCGCTGTTCCGAAGGAGACGATGACGTACCGCAGAACCCGCGCGGGCATGCGGCGGGCGAGGCGCGCGCCCGCGTACCCTCCTATGATCGTGGCAGGCGCGAGCGTGAGCGCCGCAGCCCAGTCGACCCGCGCGAAGATCGCGAAAACGACCAGGGTGACGAACCCGACGGCGGCCGAGAGCACGTTCTTCAGCGCGTTGATCCGCTTGAGCGGCTCGTCGATGATCAGCGCGAGAGCCGCGACGTACATGACACCGAGCGCGGCCCCGAAGTAGCCACCGTAGACCGCACCGGTGAACACGACGGCGTGCAGGGTGATCGCCGCCCGGCGGGGTGACATCGCGCGCGGGTGGCCGACCAGTGCGCGCAGTCGTTCCTGGAACGCGAGGGTGAGGGCGGCACCGAGTACCAGGAACGGCACCACGACCTCGAACGCCCGCGCGGGGGTGAGAAGGAGCAGCGCGCACCCGGCGGCAGTCCCGGCCGCGGCGGTGACGACGGTCGCACGCACCCGGTACCCCTGGCCGGCCAGGTCGGCTCGGCTGCCGACGACGCTGGAGACATAGCCCGGAAAGACCGAGACGGAGTTGGTGACGTTCGCCTCGACGGACGGCAGCCCCGTAGCGATCAACGTCGGGAAGGTGATGAGCGACCCACCGCCGGCGATCGCGTTGACGGCGCCGGCGGCCACACCCGCCCCCACCAGCAGAACCACATGCGCGATATCCATCGTCCCGTGAATCTACGTCCTCCCACCACCCACCGCCGCCGCCCCTCGCCCGCAGGTCTTGGGCCACCAAGCGAGCCGGCCGACGCCGCGCGGTACAAGTCGAGCAGGAGGTCGAGGCCGCCAGCCGAGCCGCCGCCCACCGCCCGCCCGGCCGCCGGCCGCCCGGCCGCCCGCAGATCTTGGGCCGCCGAGCCGCCGCTCACCGCCTGCAGATCTTGGGCCGCCGAGCCGCCGCTCGTCGCCCGTAGTTGGGCCGCCGTGCCGCCCCCCGCACGGCAGGCACGCCCAAGATCTCCAAACAGCTCGCCACCCGCCACCGGCCACCCATCACCACCGCCCCAGACATCGGGCTCCAGAGCCGCCCCCGCCCGGCCAGAACGCCCAAGATCTCCGAAGGGGCGGCCCGGCTCGCGGGAAGGTGGGCTGTTGAGCCAGTCAGGGGCGGCGGCGGTGGTCAAGATCGGGGTGGGAGCGCCCGCGGCGGGTGGGTGTGGGGTGGAGACGTAGGATGGCGGCGCGACGGACGAGTCGGCTGGGCGGCCGCGTCGGTGTCCCAGTGGCATCGCCGAGGAACGTCCGGACTCCGCAGAGCAGGGTGGTTGTTAACGGCAACCCGGGGTGACCCGCGGGACAGTGCCACAGAAAACAGACCGCCGGCACGCACCACGGTGCGGCGCCGGTAAGGGTGAAACGGTGAGGTAAGAGCTCACCAGCACCCCGGGTGACCGGGGTGGCTCGGTAAACCCCACCCGGAGCAAGGCCAAGTAAGGCCACAGCCGCAAGGCCGTGGCCGGCGCAGGCGTTCGAGGGCTGCTCGCCCGAGCCTGCGGGTAGGCCGCATGAGCCTGCCGGCGACGGCAGGCCGAGATGGATGGCCGCCACCGGCGACCCACAGGTCACCGGCCACAGAATCCGGCGTACAGGCCGACTCGTCCGCCGCCCCAAGGCCACGACCACCTACGGCGGCCGAAATGCCCGGATCGGTGGCGGGGGGCGCGGCCGCAAACGGCTGGCGGACCCGGCGTGTGAACGCGACCCGAATCGAGCAGCGAACGCGGCGGAGGGGGCGGCCGCAATCAACTGGCGGACCCGGCGTGTGAACGCGACCCGAATCGAACAGCGGACGCGGCGCAGAGGCGCCGCCGCAAACGGCCGGCGGACCCGGCGCGTAAGCGCGACCCGAATCGAGCAGCGAACCCGGCAGAGAGGCTGGGGCGGCTAGCGGACCCGGCGGGTGGTGCGGGCTACCAGTTTTTCGTATTCCGGGTGTTTGTCGAGCCAGTCGCTCAGTAAGGGGCACATCGGGACCACGGTGCGGCCCTTGGCACGGGCGTCGTCCATCACCGCGCGGGCGAGAACCGCCCCCACCGCAGACTCTTCGAACGAAGAATGCGTATAAACCACGATATTTCCGGTCAGCTGGTAGGTCACGACTCCGGCGACCACACCCTCTGGATCCCGCGCCTCGAAACGTTCCCGCTCAGGCACGTCAACAACGGAGAAGCTCACCCCCACGATTCAACCACCGTGCGCCCGATGCGCTCCCACCGCCACAGGACCACCACCCACGAGCTGATCGAATTCGGAACGCTCCGCGCGTACCCTCGCTCGCTCCGCGGCCTTGGCCGCCCGCAACCGGGACGCCTCCGCACGGGCCGATTCCGCCGCTTCCCGGGCCTCCTGGTTGGCCTGGCGCGTCTGCGCCGCCTTCGCCGCCCGCGCCCGCGCCACCTCCGGATCGAGCTTGCGACCGGGCCGCCGCACCTCGGTGATCACCGCGACCTCGCGCGCCTCGATCGCCGCGAAGTCCGGCCGGATCTTGGCCGCCACCCATTCCACGCCCGCGACCAGGCCTACCACCAGCGCGAAGATGATGCGCAGGCCGAGTGGTCCCGGTGCCGCGAAGTTCACCGCGGCCGAGATGATCACGACTACCGAAAGGATCTTCATGGCGGCTCGTTTGGCGTCCGCGGCCATGCCGGTCGTCTGGGTGATCGTGAGCATCGAGAGCATGGCGAGGTCGAAGACGGCCGGCACGATCCACGCGAACATCCCGGCGCCGAGCGTCGACAGATAGTGCGCCTGGTGCAGGTAGCTGGCAGCCAGCGCACCGATCAGGATCAGACTGTTTGCCCGTTTGATCGTCCGGATCGCGCGGAGCATGCCGGGCACCGCACCCTTGGCGTATTCGGTCGCGAACTGCTGCGTGAGAGTCGGCTGAGTGGGCACGCGGCTCCTCCGGGGGACGTCAAAACGCCGCGTCGGGAGCGACAAAGGCGACGTCAGAGACGAACGCTACCGGATGGGACGCGAGTGCCACTCCGATTTCATGACAAACCGGCGGCGCCGGCCCTCTGGATCCGGCCGGCGCCGCCCTCACGATCAAGCAAGCAAGCAAAGCGAGCAAGCAAGCAAACCTAGGTCGACGACACGCTGTTCACCGTCGTGTCCCGCTCACGCTCGATCCGCGGATCACCCTCGTCGGCGAAGTAGTCGTCCGGCTGGGTGCCGTCGACGCCCTCCGGGCTCTTCGCCGCCCGCAGCGCCAGAGTCACCAGGATGGCAACAAGGAAGTTCACCAGGACCGTCACGAAACCGACGTAGATCGTCTTCTTGGTGTCGAAGCCGAACTCCGACAGCGGGAACGCCGATCCGCCGAAGTGTGCCCGGCCGGTGGCCGCGTTCGGGATCTGCCAGAGCATCCAGAAGCCGAGGCTCATACCGGCCGCCCATCCGGCGATCAGCGCTCCCCGGTGTAGCCACCGGGTGTAGAGACCGACCACCACGGCCGGCGCCGTCTGCAGGATGATCACGCCGCCGATGAGCTGGAGGTCGATGGAGAACTGCGGGTCGAGGAAGACGATGCACGCCACCGCGCCGACCTTGACCACCAGAGAGGTGATCTTGGCGACGTTGGCCTCCTGGGCGTGTGTGGCGTCCTTGCGCAGGAACTCCTTGTAGATGTTGCGGGTGAACAGGTTCGCCGCGGCGATCGACATGATCGCGGCGGGGACCAGGGCGCCGATGCCGATGGCGGCGAAGGCGACCCCGGCGAACCAGGACGGGAACTGCTGGTCGAACAGGAGCGGCACCACGGTGTTGTTGTCCACCGAGCCGGGGTTGGCGCCGGGCAGCGGCTTCACCCCCGCCGCGATGGCCATGTAGCCGAGCAGAGCGATCAGGCCGAGCAGCAGACTGTACGCCGGGAGCGCCGACATGTTCCGCTTGATGACGTCCCGGTTCTTGCTGGCCAGCACGCCGGTGATGCTGTGCGGGTACAGGAACAGGGCCAGCGCCGACCCCAGTGCCAGCGTGAAGTACTGCACCTGATTGTTGGCGTTCAGCAGGATCCCGTCGCCCGGCGCCGCTGAGGCCTGGAACTTCGCGTCGGCGGCGTCGAAGATCGAATTCCAACCCCCCAATTTGTACGGGAGCCACAGCACCGCCACCAGGATCACGATGTAGATCAGCGTGTCCTTGACGAACGCGATGAGTGCCGGCGCCCGCAGCCCGGACTGGTACGTGTACGCCGCCAGGATCGCGAACGCGATGATGATCGGCAGGTGCCGCGCGAAGGCGCTCTCCCCCGTCACACCCATCGTCTTGAGCACCGCTTCGATGCCGATCAGCTGGAGCGCGATGTACGGCATCGTCGCCACGATCCCGGTGATCGCCACCAGCAGCGCGAGCGTCGGCGAGTCGAACCGGGTGCGCACGAAGTCGGCCGGCGTAACGAAGCCGTGCCGGTGTGACACCGACCAGAGCCGGATCAGGATCAGGAAGAAGAGCGGGTAGATCACCACGGTGTACGGCACCGCGAAGAACCCGGCCGCGCCGGCCCCGAAGATCAGCGCGGGTACGGCGACGAAGGTGTACGCCGTGTACAGGTCGCCACCCACGAGGAACCAGGTGATCCAGCCGCCGAAGCTGCGCCCGCCCAGCCCCCACTCGTCGAGATGCCCCATGTCGTCGGGCCGCCGCCACCGTGCTGCCACGAAGCCCATCCCGCTGACCAGCAGGAACAGGACCGTGAAGATGACGATCTCGGTAATGTGCTCGCTCATCGCCTACCCCGCTTCGTCATCTGGTAGACGACGGTTGTGGTACCGACGCCGAGCAGGATGAAGGCGAGCTGGAGCCAGTAGAAGACGGGGAACCCGCCCAGGCGCGGCTCGTCGTGGTTGTAGAGGAAAGTCAGCAGCGGCACCACGATGGGGATCAGCAGCAGCCAGTTCCAGGGACTTCTATCGGAGCGTGGAGTTTCCGGCTCAGCCATGAACCCTCCCTATGTCAGCGTTGCGTGTGGCTTACATCACGCTAACGAGACATCGGTAGATCGGGCGATACCCAATGCGCCGAACGGGCGAGGCCATGCGCTGAATGGACCGAGATCAATAGAAAGAGGGGCGCCCCCGAAGAGGCGCCCCAAAGCAGTTACCGCAGGCCCGCCGAGATCGCCTTGGTCAGCGACGCGTTGGTGTCGTCGCCGTCGAGCGACCACATCATCGCCCCGCCGAGACCCTTGAGCCGGATGTAGAGCGACTTCTGCAGCACCACGGCCGGGTCGTCGTACGTCCAGAAGGTCGTCCCGTCGTACAGCCAGGCGTGCCCGTTCCGCAGGTCACGGTGGACGGTGTAGCCCTGCGAGGTCAGCTCCTTGAGCCGCTTGTAGTCCTCGGTCCCGCCGCCGAAGACGCTCGGCGCCGGCCCGGTGGCGGCGCCGAACAGGCCGTTACGCCCGCCGGTGACGCCGGTCCAGCCCTGCCCGTAGTACGGGATGCCGAGCATCAGCTTCCGCTTGGGCGCACCGCCGGCCACCCACGCGTTGATCGTGTTCTCCACCGAGAAGTCCGGGTTGTCCGGCGCACCCGCCGGCACCCGCAGCGCCGACTGCTGGTTGGCCACCGCCTCCCACGTGCCGTGGAAGTCGTAACCCTGCACCGTCGCGAAGTCGAGGTACTTGAAGATCTTGTTGACCTCGAAGCCCGCGTCGATCTTCGCCGGCGCCGCCGGGACGAACGCGGTGAGCTGGTACTTCTTCTTGGCCGCGCGACCGGCCGCGTCCAGCTGGCTGCGGAACTCCTTGAGGAGCAGCGTGAAGTTCTGCTTGTCCTCGGGGCGGATCACGTTGCCGGCGTTGCCGGACGAGCCCGGCCACTCCCAGTCCAGGTCGATGCCGTCGAAGACGCCGGCCGCGGTGCCCGCGGGCAGGCCCGGCAGGTTGCCCTTGATCCAGAGGTCGATGCAGGACGAGACGAGCTTCTTGCGGGAGGCGTCGGTGAGGACCGCGTCCGAGAAGTACGCCGAACCCGTCCAGCCGCCCAGCGAGATCAGCGCCTTGAGCTTCGGGTTCTTCTTCTTGAGCTCGGCGAGCTGGTTCAGGTTGCCGGAGATGGGCTGCCCGGCCACGTCGGCGACACCGTCCACGCTGTTCTCCGCGGAGAACGGCGTCTGCCAGTCGGCCCATGGATCGGCCGAGTCACAGATCCCGGCCGCGGTGACCGGCCCGAACGCGTAGTTGATGTGGGTCAGCTTGGCAGCCGCACCGGACTGCTGAACGTCGGCCAGTTGGAAGTCGCGGCCGTAGATGCCCCACTGGGTGAAATAGGCGACCTTGAGGTAATCGTCGCTCGAATGTGCCTGTGCGGGAGTCGGTGCGGCAGCCACGACGGCCGCGGCGGCGGCCGCCACGGCGACGAGGCGGCGGGATAAACCGCGCATGAGCCCTCCAGGGCGAAACGTTGAAGAAAGTTTCCTAATCGAGGAAGCTAAACGTCACGCCCTGCAGGGTCAATATCGAACTATCGAAGATGGGCGGTCTCGTTGACCGAGCGCACCGCGATGTTGCCGTCCGGCCAGACGTCCATCGTGGAGACGCCTGCGGCGTCCAGGAAGAGGCGGTGCAGGAAAGCGTCGCCCGCCGCGAGCGCGTCGCGCAGAATCAGCTTGATCGGGGAGACGTGGGAGACCAGGACCACGGTCTTTCCAGGGTACGCGGAAAGCACGGTTGCCATCGCGCCGCGCACCCGTTTCGCCACCGCCTGGAACGACTCCCCACCGGGCGGAGCGACAGCGGTCGACTCCAGCCAGGCCTGCATCTCATCCGGCCACTGCTCCTGCACCTCGGCGAAGGTCCGAGCCTCCCAGGCGCCGAAATCGCACTCGATCAGATCGTCCATCACCGTCACGGGCACGCCACCCACCTCCGCCGCGATCAGCTCGGCTGTACGCGTACACCGGGAAAGAGGTGAACTCAAGACGGCCGCGACGTCGCGGCAGATGCCGGACACCCGCCCGGCCGCGGCCATCGCCTGTGCCTCGCCCTCGTCGGTGAGCGGCACGTCACCGCGCCCGGAGTAACGGCCCTGAGCGGTCAGCGGCGTGGCACCGTGCCGGACCAGGATGATCCGGGTGGCGTTCTCCAGCGAGGGAGGCGCCCACGACCGCGGCTTGCTCGCGCTCTCCGCGGCCGTCACATCCGGGACCTTCTTGCCCGCTGCCTCGTCCATCGCGCGGTTGGCGAGCGCGTCCGCCGCCCGGTTCCGCTCCCGGGGGATCCAGTCGAAGGTGACCTCGGCGAACTTGCCGACCAGCGCGGCGGCCTCGGCAGCGAGCGGGCGCAGACCCGGGTTCTTGATCTGCCAGCGGCCGGACATCTGCTCGATGACCAGCTTGGAGTCCATCCGGACGTCGACCCGGTCGGCGTTCAGCTCGGCCGCGGCGCGCAGACCCGCGATCAGCCCCGAGTACTCCGCGACGTTGTTGGTGGTGACGCCGATCGCCTCGTAACGCTCCAGGAGCACCTCGCCGGTGGCCTGCTCACGCACCACCGCGCCGTAACCGGCCGGGCCCGGGTTGCCCCGGGAACCACCGTCCGCCTCGACGACGACGCGCAGGCTCACAGCCCGGACTCCGCGGTGCGCACCATGATCCGGCGGCACTCCTCGCAGCGGACCACCTCGTCAGCGGGCGCCGCCTTCACCCGGGCCAGGTCCGCGCCGTACAGCTCGATCCGGCAGGCACCGCACCGGCCGGCCCGGACCAGCGCCGCGCCCATCCCCGACTCGGCGCGGATCTTGTCGTAGAGGGTGACCAGCTCGGCGGGCAGGTCGGCGGCGAGCGGCACCCGTGCGGCCGTCTTGAACTCGTGCTCCTTGGCGAGCTCGGACAGGCTCTCGTCGCGGCGGCGCTCGGCATCCGTACGCCGATCAGAAGCGGCCGTGAGCCGCCCCTGCACCTCGGCCAGTGCCGCCGCTGCGGTCTCCCGCTGCTCCATCAGCTCCAGCTCGGCGTCCTCCAGCTCGGACTGCCGCCGGTTGAGGGTGGCCAGCTCGTGCTCCAGGCCCTCGATCTCCTTGAGCGCGCCACCCGAGTTCAGCCGCTGCTGATCACGTTCCTTGCGGGTGCGGACCTGCTCGATGTCCTTCTCGTACCGGGAGATGTCCCGGTCCAGGTCGTCGACCGCGACCTGGGCACGGACCCGCTCGTCCTCGAGCGCGGAGACCTCGCGCGCGGCGGCGTCGATCTCGGCGAGCTCGGGCAGCGTCTTGCGGCGGTGCGCGAGCTGGGCGAGTGCGGTGTCGACGGCCTGCAGGTCGAGCAGGCGGCGCTGGGCTTCCGGGGCGGCCTTCACGGGTGGGTCTCCTTCTCCTCAGAAGCGGAATGGACGGTCCAGGGGTCGGTGTCCAGGTCGGACACGACCACGTCGACGGGGAAAGCGGCACGCAGCCAGACCGCCACGTCGTCGAGCCAGGGGCGTTCGCTCGCCCAGTGTGCGACGTCGAGCAGCGCCGGGCCACCATCCGCGAGGTGCTCGCTCACCGGGTGGTGCCGCAGATCGGCACAGAGGTACGCGTCGACACCGGCCTTGGCGGCGACTGCCAGGAAGGAGTCACCGGCACCACCGCAGACGGCCACCGTACGAATGAGCCTCGCCGGATCGCCGGCGGCGCGCACCCCGGCGGCGGTGGCGGGCAGGCGCCGGGCTGCGAACGCGGCGAACTGCTCCAGGGTGAGCGGCACGGCCAGCTCACCGATCCGGCCCAGCCCACGGCCCTCCCCCGCGGCCGCGCCCTCGGCGGGCACCAGCGGGCGCAACTCGGCCAGGTCGAGGCGGGCGGCGAGCGCGTCGGACACGCCCGGGTTCGCCGTGTCGGCGTTGGTGTGCGCGGTGTACAGCCCGACCCCGGCCCTGATCAGCCGGTGGATGATCCGCCCCTTGAACGTGTCCGGGGCGATCGACGACACCGGCTTCAGCAGCAACGGATGGTGCGCGATGATCAGATCCGCCCGCACCGCGATCGCCTGGTCGACGGTCTCCGGGACGCAGTCGACGACGCAGAGGACGCGGGAGACCGGAGACTCGAACTCGCCGAGCACCAACCCGACCCGGTCCCAGGACTCCGCCCAGGAGCGCGGATAGCGCGCATCCAGGGCATCCACCACGTCGCGGACGGTGCAGTCTTTCACGACCGCAAACTCTATATGCCTAGGAAACCGCTCCAGGCTCGACTCGGCTGCCGGCCGGCTTCTTGACCGGGCTGACCGCTTGCAGGGCGCGCCGCCAGGGGAACTGTCCGCGGAACCGGTCGGTCTGACCGGGGCCGCCGAGCCGGCAGACGTCCTCGCCGTACAGCACGTGCACGCCCCAGTCCCGCAGCTTGGCGAGACTCTCGTGCAGCGCGGGGTGCAGGGCCATCACCTTGTTGGTGTACGGCACGACGGCGGTCGGCACGCCGTAGCCGTACCCCTCGACCAGCAGGCCGAGCACCAGGGTGTCGGTGATCCCGGCGGCCCACTTGTTGACCGTGTTCACCGTGGCCGGCGCGACGATCATCGCGTCGGCCGGCGGCAGCACGTCGGGGTCGCCGGGGCTCTTGTACGTGGACCGGACCGGATGCCCGGTCTGGGTCTGCAGGGCCGCCACATCGACGAACTTGCGGCCGTCCGGTGTCGTGACCACGCAGACCTCCCAGCCCTCGTTCTGGGCGAGAGTGACCAGGATCCCGACGTCCCGGGCCATCGGTGAGCCGCACACGAGCACGTACAGCACACCGGGTGAGGGGTTACCGGTAATCACGCGCAGACCCCCCGCCCCCCGCCCGAAACCGGACTGAAGGCCACCCTCATACGCCGACTCCCATCTGTTCAGCCAGCTCCGCTATCGGGGCCGGGGGCGCGCCCCGGGTCCGCCGGAGCACGTCGGAAAGGACCTCGTGGGCGAGCGGCCGGCAGCGGATCTCGGACGGGGCGAGCCGGTCGCCCTCGAGCAGCATCTCGCCGGCCTTCTCCACGTCGCCGATCTGCGTGTAACCGCGGGCGATGTCCAGATAGTGGTGGGCACGCCGCTCCGGGAGCATGGCGCTGAACCCGTTCTTGTCCATGTTCTCGTGCGTCTCCACCGCCAGCCGGCCGTCACCGAGCTCGACCGCTGTCGCGCAGCGGTGCAGCTGCACGTTGGTCGGCCCGAAGCTGGTCCAGTAGTGGTTGAAGTCGCCACCCAGCTCCAGCGCGGCCTGGTCGGCACCGCAGAGCAGGTCGCGGACGGTCGCGCTGTCGCCGATCCGGGCGGCCGACATGGCGCCGTTGAGCAGCAGCATGCCGTACACCGAGAGCTGGTCCGGGCGCGGCCGCTCGGGGCCGGGCGCGAGCCGGTTCGCGATGTTGACGTTCACCTCGAGCGACGGCCGGACCCGGCCGAGCGCGAGCAGCGCGCTGCCCACCCGGTAACTCGCCAGGCCGGCCAGCAGCTGATCGCCGGCCCGCTGCGAGACCGCAATCGATCGGTCCGCGGCCAGCCAGGACAGCTCGTGCTCACCGACCTTCCGGAGCGCCGACGAGGCGATCTGGTAGACCTGCCCGAGCAGGTGCGCGGCGTGCGGGGCCTCGTCACTGGTGGCGTGGGCGCTGTCCGCCGCCTGCGCGTCACGCAGCAGTTTCGGCAGTGCCCGGGCGAGTACTCCGTACTTCGCATGCTGATACGTCAACCAGGCATGGCTGACCGCTTTGCGCATCTCGGGAAGCGGTGGCGAATGTGGCACCGCCTGGAAGAAGGCGCTCATCTGGTCATATCGCTCCAGAGCAGCACGAATCTCCTCGACCTCCACTTGGTCGATGCAGTTCTGCGTCTCCGGTTTCCGCTCCACCTCCTTGCCCAGCAACAACTGGACATCGACCTGAAGCACGTCCGCGATGTCGTACACCACTGAGAACTTGTCGAGCCGGCGGACTCCCCGCTCCACCTTGTCGACCCAGCTCTTCGATTTACCCAGCCGGTCAGCGAACACCTGCTGGGACATTTTGCGTCGGCCCCGCCAATAGGCGACGCGGCGGCCGATAGGCAGCTCGTCCACGGTGCCTCCCCACTCAACCGGCGGCTCCTCCGCCGGTGAGCCATCCGGTTTCACTCGCAGTGTGGACCGCTCACGTGCGCGCAGATCGCACAGCGTGTGTGATCGCCTGCTCACCGATGCTCGTAGTTTTTCCTGCAAGTTGCAAAGGGTGGATCTGACCGAGCCAACGACGAACGTCGCACCGGGATACGGCCGTCCCACCCGATTCGGGGGTGTTCCAGCTATGCAGTGGACCAGTCGTCAGCCGTTCGTCCCACCGTCGGTCCTCGATCGGCTCGATCGAGCCCGACTGCGCCGAGCGGCGCTCCGTTATGCCGCGCACGGCTGGATGGTGACGCCGGGCGCTTATCTGTCCGGCCGCAGGTTCCACTGCGGACGTCCGGGATGCCCGATCACCGGATGCCACCCCGCCCTGGAGACCTGGGCGGAGTCGGCCACCGGCGACCCCGCCCGGATTCTGGGCTGGTGGCGACACCGCCCACACGCCGTCCTGCTCACCACCGGTGAGAGCTTCGACGTGCTGGAGGTGCCCTCGGCGCTGGCCCGTCGCGCGCCCGGCATCGGGCCCGCGGCGGTCACCGCCGACGGTCGCTGGATGTTCCTGGTGCGGCCCGGGCTCCCGTTGCGGCCCGAACTGGACCGCCGCCTGGACGTGGTACTGCACGGTACCGGCTCGTGGGTCCCCGCGCCGCCGAGCCGGATGCCCGAGGGCCCGGTGCGGTGGGCGGTGACGCCGGACGAAACCGGCTGGCGACTACCGGACGCCGGTACCGTGCAGCAGCTGTTCGCCGGAGCCGTCGCCCCGGCGTGCCCACTGTCCGTACCCCGGCAGCTGTCCACGTCGCGTCGGGCGGCGTGAGCGCCGACAGTAGGCGCTGGAACAGCTGTCATGGGTCAACGGTAAACCGCCCTCCGACGCGGCGGTAGTCACCCGAACAGGTGACTGTTCACGCGGCCAGGTCGCGATAGGCGGCGATCACGGCCTCGGTGCGTCCGGCCAGCTCGGGGCCACTCTCGATGCCGGCCGGCGCGCCGGTCACGCGGGCGAGGGCGCGTTCGGCGTACCGGGCGGTGGCGGCCACCCGGCGCTCCCGGATGAAGCTCTCGCCCGCGCGGGCCGCGGCGTCGATGCTGCCCAGGATCCGGTTCGCGGCGGCGTCCTCCTGGTGCCAGAGCCGCTCGGCGAGCACCCACTGCTCGTCCACGGCGATCCGGGCCGGGCTGTCGGCGGGGATGTCGGCGTCGCGGACACCGGCGAGCTCGGTGCGCAGCCGGCGCAACTCCTGCCGCCGGGCCAGGACCTCGCCGAGCTCACCGAGGGCACGGGTGAGCGACCGGTCGGCCAGGACGGGGTCGATCATGCCGGTCAGGGCGGGCCAGGTGGCGCGTACCCGGCGGGAGGCGATCAGGGCACCCTCGAAGGCGGCGCGCTCGGGCGCGGTCCACAGCACCCGCGACTCCTCGTCCCGCGGCACGGCGAGGGCGGCGGTCCGGGCGGCACGGGCCTGCATCCGCCAGGCCTGCGCGACGAGAGCGGTGCTTCCGGCGGCGAGCAGCCACCAGTTCACCCCGGCGGCGCCGAGCACCGCGGAGACCAGCAGCAGCGGCAGCGCGAGCCGGGCGGTGAAGGTCACCCTCTGCTCGTGGCTGCGCCCCGAGGGCGGCCGCGGCACGGCTTCCAGCAGCGTTCCGGTCCGGGTCCGGCGAAGACGTCCGCTTCGGGCCTTCAGAGGGTACGCGGAAACGACGACCTTCTCGGTGTCGACGCCGATGTGCAGTTCCGTGTTCACGGCTGTCCTCCGTCGCGCGCCGGCCCCGGTCTCCGGGCGGGCCCGGCCGCCAAGGGGAAACCGGCCGGACCCGCCCGCCCGCGGGTTCTCCCCGCCGGTGCCATGGGGATCGGTTCCGGGAACCCCGAGTTGAGCGACCGCCCCGGTGCACACCGGTTGCCGTTAATCTCGGCTCCGTGGAGACGGTCGATCTGGTGTTGCGCAAGTACGACGGCCGCCCCCACCGCCGGGTCACCGGCCGGCTGCTCGGCACCGACGAGTTCGGCACGTGGATCGGCACACCGCGCGGCACCCGGGTCCACTTCAGCTACGGTCTGCGCCGGATCGAGAAGACACGCCAGGACGCGGTGCGCCTGCTGCCGCACGAGGGCTGGTGGATGGCGATGTTCCTGGCCGAGCCCAGCCGCTCCGAGATCTACTGCGACGTCACCACCCCGGCGGAGCGCAACGGCCACGAGTTCACCGTGATCGACCTGGACCTCGACCTGATCCGCTTCCGCTCCGACGGCCGGGTGGTGATCGACGACGAGGACGAGTTCGAACGGCACCGCCACCGCTTCGGATACCCCGACGAGGTGGTGACCCGGGCCACCGGCGCCGCACGCGACCTGCACCGGGCCCTCGCCGGCGACACCGAGCCGTTCGCCGGCCACTACCGCACCTGGATGAGCCGCCTGGCCGCCACCGCGGCACCCGTCCGGCGCCGCCGCCGGCCCTGACGCCCCCCGGGCCGCCTCCCGCCACCGCCCAAAACTGTCAGAGGCCATCCCTAAAGTCACCCCATGAACACCACAACCCTCCTGAGCGCACCCATCACCCTCGACCGCCGACTCCTGCTCGGCGAGACGGAATACCAGGTCACGGTCTTCCCGACCGACGACCGCCGCCTCGACCTGTGCATCGTGAGCAGCGACGGCGACGGCCAGGTCGTGAGCGAGATCAGCGGCGGCATCTCCCCCGCCGACCTACCCGCCCTCACCGACGTCCTCAGCTCCACGCTCGCCGGCCTGATCGCCATGACCCGCCAGCCAGGCCGCGTCTCGGCTCTCGGGTTCCGCCTGGCCACGGCCCTGTTCGGCAGCGCCGGCATCGAGTGGAACCTGACCGCGGCCTCGGACTCGGAGCG
>NZ_JBFAYE010000036.1:0-74853 GCF_040681145.1 Actinoplanes sp. NPDC051861 | reverse complement strand
ACCTCCCCCCCCCCCCGGCCGCCCCCCCCCCCCCCCCCCCGCGCCCACCCCACCCACACCGCCACGCCACTCACCGCCACGCCACTCACCGCCACGCCGCCCAGCGCCACGCCGCGCAGCACCACCCCACCCAGCGCCACGCCGCGCAGCACCACGCCGCGCAGCACCACCCCACCCAGCGCCACGCCGCCCAGCGCCACGCCGCCCAGCACCACCCCACCCAGCGCCACGCCGCCCAGCGCCACGCCGCGCAGCACCACCCCACCCAGCGCCACGCCGCGCAGCACCACCCCACGCAGCACCACCCCACGCAGCGCGGCCGTCCCAGCGCGGCCGTCCCAGCGCGTCGTCAGCTCTCTCGTCCTGCCGGCCCAACCCACGCGCGCGTCGACCGCCACCGGCACACGCCACCCGCCCCCGGCTGTCAGCCCGCCGTCCGCGTGGCCGCCGATGATGTGGGAATTCAGGTGCCCATGACGCCCGAATCCCCGCGCTACGGGTTCGTGGAGGGGCCCCGGGGCGGCGACTGAAGAACGCGGAAACCAACTGCGGCCATGGCGGCACTCGGTTCCGCACAGGACGCGGGGCGGCGACCCGGTTGGCCGGCGGGACCGTGGATCGGGTTGTGGGACTGGTCTGGGAGAGTGACCGAGACCAGGAGTGAGACCAAGCGGGCCGTCGAACCACCGCTGGTCAGATGGTGGGCGCGGCAGGTTTCGAACCTGCGACCCCTCGCTTGTAAGGCGAGTGCTCTCCCACTGAGCTACGCGCCCGATTCTCGGCGAACCGGAGTGGTCATCGTACCCTGTCGCGGATCAGGGTTTCAGGGTGGCGAGGGCTGTGTGCCAGGCCTGCTGGTCGCGGGTTTCGCCGGGGGTCAGTTCCTCGGCGAAGCGGATGAGGCCGTCGGGGGCGATCAGGAAGGTGCCGCGGTTGGCGAAGCCGGTTTCGGTGTTGAAGACGCCGTAGGACCGGGCGACGGCGCCGTGTGGCCAGAAGTCGGCGAGCAACGGGAAGTCGAAGCCCTCCTGGAGCGCCCAGACCTTGTGGCTGTAGACCGAGTCCACGCTGACCGTGAGGACCTGGACGTCGTCGTTGGCGTACGCCGGGAGGTTCTCCTGGACCTCGGTCAGTTCGCCGTGGCAGCGGCGGCTGAACGCGAGGGGGTAGAAGACCAGCAGGACCGCCTTGCGACTGTGAAAGTCGGAGAGGCGTACCTCTTGGTTGTTCTGGTCCTTGAGGGTGAAGTCCGGCGCCGGCACGCCAACGGAGATCGGCATCCGCTCAGCTTATGCCTGCGGACGCCGACCTCGGCGAGGTGGCAGTGAGAGCTACTTCTTCTTGGCGCCCCGCGGGGTGACCAGACGTGCGCCGGTCCAGTCCTTGCCGGCGTTGACCGTCGAGGTCTGCTGGAGGCCGGCGGTGGGCGCCGCCTCACTGATCTCGCTCGGCTCGACGTGTCCGTCGCGGCCTGCCTTGGGGGTCAGCAGCCACACCACGCCGTTGTCGGCGAGTGGGCCGAGTGCGTCGGTCAAGATTTCGAAGAGGTCCTCGTCGCCGTCGCGGTACCACAACAGCACCGCGTCGACCACCTCGTCGGTGTCCTCGTCGACCAGCTCTCCGACGCGTTCGGTCAGGGCCTCACGGAGATCCTCGTCGACGTCCTCGTCGTATCCCATCTCCATGACCACCATGTTCGGCTCGAAGCCGAACCGGTCCGCCAGGCTGCGTACGCCGTCGGCCTGACCCGCGGTCGCGCTCACTGTCCAAATCCTCCTAGCCGTGAAATCCACCGGAACCTGGGGGTAGTCCACACATTCCGGGGCCGGTGCGCAAGTGGCGCACCGAGTGTGTGGGAATTTACCGCGCCAGCAGGGCGTGGGCACCCTGTGTGATGGCATCCTCTCCCACCAGAACCTGTTGGGCGGCAGGACCGAGCGGAACGGGTGAATCGGCGGCCGCGACCCGACGGGCAGATCCGACAAATGCCCCATCGACCAGCGCGGCCAGAACGCCCTCGCCGACGCCGCCCGAGCGCCTCGTCTCGTCCACGATGAGCACGCGGCCGGTGGCGGTGGCCTCTCGTAGCAGGTCAGCGGTGGGAAGCGGATTGAGCCAGCGGAGGTCGACCACCCGCGAACCGTACCCCTCGGCGGCGAGTTGGGCAGCGACACGGAGAGACATCCGGACGCCATTGCCGTACGTCACGATCGTGAGGTCCTGGGTGTTACCCATCCCGTAGATGCGCGCGCGGCCGATCGGAATGTGCCCGCCGGCCCACGTGTCGGGTGCCGCGTAGGGAGCCAGCCACTCACTGTCGCCTTGTTGATAGAGGTCCCTCGTCTGGTAGAGGGCGACCGGCTCGAGGAAGACACAGACGCTGCCGTCCACGTCGGCGGCGGCCAGGCAGGAGCGCAACATCGGCGCGGCGTCCTCGGCCCGGGACGGCACGGCCACCACCAGGCCGGGTACGTCGCGCAGAGCGGCCACCGAGTTGTCGTTGACGGCGTGCCCGCCGAGGCCGAACGGCTGGGCCAGCGCCGGCACGCGCAGGACCAGTGGGTTGCGGTACGCCCCCGCGGAGAGGAACGACATCAGCGCCGCCTCACCGCGCAGCTGTTCCCCGGCGTCGTGCAGCGCGGCCAGGCCGTCGAGCTCGGCCACCGGGAGCCGCCCGGCCAGCCCGGCGCCGAGCGCGAGCCCGAGGATCGTGGTCGCGTCCGGAAGGCTCTCCACGACCCGGTCGCCACCGCGTTCCCGCAGACCGGCGGTGACGCCGTGCGCGCCGCCGGCGCCGAGCACCATGAGGCCGGGGTTGGCGGCCAGCGCGTCGGTCAACGCGGCGTTGATCGTCTGAGCGAGGGTCATCGGACCGGCCTGCTCGGGCAGGTTGCCGCCGAAGATCTGCCGGCGGGCGGCCGCCTTCGGCCCGGCGGCCCGTTCGCCGCCCTCGGTGACGGCGTGTGCCACCCGGAGGGGGCGCCGGGGCGCCAGGGAGGCGACGATCTCACCGATCGAGACGAGTTTCGGCTCGCCGAGCACCTCCTCGGCGGCCTTGCGGACCAGCCAGCCCACCTCGTCGTAACGGGTGATCACCTCGTCCGGCCCGAGCAGGCCGGCCTCGACGAGCAGGCGGGCGGTGCCGATCAGCGGGTCGCGGTCCGCGCCGGGCTCGACCTCCGGGCCAGGCTGGGCGAGCAGGTGGACGGTGGACAGGTGCAGCAGCGCGGGGCGGCGCTCGGTGCGGACGAACTCGGCCGCCTCGGTGGCGGCGTCGAAGACGGCGGCCAGGTCGCAGCCGTCGGCGAAGGAGTAGCGCAGCCCGGGACGGCCCCGCAGCGCCGACGCGGTCCAGTCGTCCGGGCCGTTGTCCTCGCAGATCAGCAGCAGCGGCAGGCCGCCGGACCGGCTGTACCACCCGGCCGCCTGCAGGGCCGCGGCACCGGCGGGACGGCCGGCACCGGCGTCACCGAAGGAGGCGGCCACGATCGCGTCGCCCGGCCACGGCCCGGAGCCGTCGGCGGGCAGGGCACGGGCCAGGCCGACCGCGCGGGGCAGGTGGGCGGCCAGGGTGGACACCGCCGGCACGAGATGCAACTCGGGGTTGCCGAACACCTTGTCCCGCCCGCCGGTGATGGGGTCGCGGACGGACGCGACCACACCGCGCAGCACGTCACGGGCGGCCTCCTCGAGGCCGCGCAGCCGGTCACCGCCGACGTCGTCCGGGCGCTGCGCCAGGCGTACGCAATAAAAGGCCGCCGAACGCTGATGCAGAAAGACCGGGTCGTCGCCGCGCAATGCCGCGGCGACCGCGGCATTGCCCTCGTGCCCGGCCGATCCGACCGTCTGGAATCCCTCGTTGAAGCTGCGCAGCCAGCGTGCGGCTAGATCTAGATGTCGGGCGGTGAGCTGGGCGTCGAAGAGGTCACGGGCACGCGCGCCGGTCAGGGTGCTGTCCTCGCGGACCGGATCGCCGGGAACACGCCCGTCCTCCGGTGGCCGCAGGGCCGAGACCGCATCGCGGAACCGCTCGTCGAGGTTTTGCGGGGTGGTCACGCGATTCAGCATCGCCGACACGTGCCAGCCCTGCCAGTGCAGAAATGTCGATCATGGTGTACTCAGGACATGATCTTGCGGTTGGCGCTCTGCCTCACCTGGCTCGCCGGTACCGCCCTCCTGTTCCTCGTCCTGGATCTCTACACATGAGAGATCTATACAGGGAGTCATGCGCACTGAAGTGATCACCGTGCGGACCGGCGGGAGCCCCGTGGTCCGCGACATCACCCGCGAGGCCGAGCGGTTCGCCGCGTCCGAGAAGGACGGGTTGCTGCACATCTTCGTCCCGCACGCGACCGCCGGACTGGCGATCATCGAGACCGGCGCCGGCTCGGACGACGACCTGCTGACCGCGATCGAGGACCTGCTGCCCGCCGAGGACAAGTGGCGGCACCGGCACGGATCGCGCGGTCACGGCCGCGATCACGTCCTTCCGGCGTGGATCCCGCCGTACGCGACCCTGCCCGTGATCGGCGGCCGCATCGCGCTCGGCACGTGGCAGTCGATCTGTCTCGTCGACACGAACGGTGACAACCCCACGCGTCAGGTGCGGTTCTCCTTCATGGAAGGGTGAAGTTACTGGTCAGTACATGTGTCGCGCATCGCTGAGACACCGGGTAGGCGTGACGAGGCACACCGTAAGGGGGCAGGATGGAAGCCAATTCCGAGCGATTCGCCACCTAGGTCGCTAGGAGCCCGACACTCACACCCAAGAGGATTGCCTGTGGCCACGGAGCGCAAGCGCCCGGTGATCAGCGATGGCCTGCCGAGCCAGCTTCCCGACATCGACCCCGAAGAGACCAACGAATGGGTCGAGTCGCTCAACGGAGTCATCGACGAACGCGGCGCCAAAAGAGCCCGTTATGTGATGTTGCGCCTGCTGGAGCGGGCCCGGGAGCGACAGGTCGGCGTTCCGCCACTGACGTCCACCGACTACATCAACACCATCCCGCCGGAGCGCGAGCCCTGGTTCCCCGGTGACGAGTTCGTCGAGCGCCGGATCCGGGCGTACATCCGGTGGAACGCCGCCATGCTGGTGCACCGCGCGCAGCGCCCGGAGATCGGCGTCGGCGGCCACATCTCGACGTACGCGTCGTCGGCCAGCCTCTACGAGGTCGGCATGAACCACTTCTTCCGCGGCAAGGACCACCCCGGCGGCGGCGACCACATCTTCTTCCAGGGTCACGCCTCCCCGGGCATGTACGCGCGGGCGTACCTCGAGGGCCGCCTGAGCTCCGATCAGCTCGACGGCTTCCGGCAGGAGCTGTCCCACCCCGGAGGCGGTCTGCCCTCCTACCCGCACCCGCGGCTGATGCCGAACTTCTGGGAGTTCCCGACGGTCAGCATGGGTCTCGGCCCGCTGAACGCGATCTACCAGGCCCGCTACAACCGCTACCTGCACAACCGCGGCATCAAGGACACCAGCCAGCAGCACGTCTGGGCGTTCCTGGGCGACGGCGAGATGGACGAGGTCGAGTCGCTCGGCGCGATCGGCCTGGCCGCCCGCGAGGAACTGGACAACCTCACCTTCGTGGTGAACTGCAACCTGCAGCGCCTGGACGGCCCGGTCCGCGGCAACGGCAAGGTCATCCAGGAGCTGGAGGCCTTCTTCCGCGGCGCCGGATGGAACGTCATCAAGGTCGTCTGGGGCCGGGAGTGGGACCAGCTGCTCGCCGCGGACACCGACGGCGCGCTGGTCAACCTGATGAACGTGACGCCCGACGGTGACTACCAGACCTACAAGGGCGAGTCCGGGGCGTATGTGCGGGAGCACTTCTTCGGCCGTGACCCGCGGACCCGCAAGCTCGTCGACTCCTTCACCGACGACGAGATCTGGAACCTCAAGCGCGGCGGCCACGACTACCGCAAGCTGTACGCGGCGTACAAGGCGGCCACCGAACACACCGGCCAGCCGACCGTGATCCTCGCCAAGACGATCAAGGGCTGGACGCTGGGCTCGCACTTCGAGGCCCGCAACGCCACGCACCAGATGAAGAAGCTGACCCTGGAGGACCTCAAGGGCTTCCGGGACCGGCTCTACCTCGACATCAGCGACAAGCAGCTCGAGGAGAACCCGTACCTTCCGCCGTACTACCACCCCGGCGAGAAGTCCGACGAGATCCAGTACCTGCAGCAGCGGCGGCGGGACCTGGGCGGTTACGTGCCGACCCGGCGGACCAAGGCCAAGTCACTGGCGATCCCGGACTCGAAGGCGTTCGGCGACATCAAGCGCGGCAGCGGCAAGCAGAAGGTCGCCACCACGATGGCGTTCGTCCGCCTGCTCAAGGACCTCATGAAGGACAAGGAGTTCGGCGCCCGGTGGGTCCCGATCATCCCGGACGAGGCCCGCACGTTCGGCATGGACTCGCTCTTCCCGACGAAGAAGATCTACTCGCCGCACGGCCAGACGTACACCTCCGTGGACCGGGAGCTGTTCCTGTCCTACAAGGAGGCGACCAACGGCCAGATCCTGCACGAGGGCATCAACGAGGCGGGTTCGACGGCGAGCTTCATCGCGGCCGGTACGTCGTACGCCACGCACGACGAGCCGATGATCCCGCTGTACATCTTCTACTCGATGTTCGGCTTCCAGCGGACCGCCGACGAGCTGTGGGCGGCCGCGGACCAGATGACGCGCGGCTTCCTGCTCGGCGCCACCGCCGGGCGGACCACGCTCAACGGTGAGGGCCTGCAGCACGAGGACGGGCACTCGCTGCTGATCGCGGCGACCAACCCGGCCGTGGTGGCGTACGACCCGGCGTTCGCGTTCGAGATCGCGCACATCGTCGAGAACGGCCTGCACCGGATGTACGGCGAGCAGCAGGAGAACATCTTCTACTACCTCACCATCTACAACGAGCCGGCCATCCAGCCCGCCGAGCCGGAAGGGCTGGACACCGAGGGCCTGCTCAAGGGCATCTACCGGTTCAGCGAGGGCCGGCAGACCAACGGGCCGAAAGCGCAGCTGCTGGCCTCCGGCACCGGCATGCGGTGGGCGCTCAAGGCACAGGAGCTGCTCGCCCAGGACTGGGGCGTGAGCGCCGACGTCTACTCGGTCACCTCGTGGACCGAGCTGCGCCGCGACGCCATCGAGGCCGAGGAGTGGAACCTGCTCCACCCGGGCGAGAAGCCGCGCAAGCCGTACGTGCAGCAGAAGCTCGAGGGCGCGCAGGGCCCGTCGGTGGCGGTCAGCGACTGGATGCGGGCGGTTCCCGACCTGGTCAGCCGCTGGATCCCGAACGGGTACACCTCGCTGGGCACCGACGGCTTCGGCATGAGCGACACCCGGCACGCGCTGCGCCGCCACTTCCACGTGGACGGCGAGTCGGTGACCGTGGCGACGCTGCGGGAGCTGGCACTGCGCGGCCAGGTGGCGGCGCACGTCCCGGCCGAGGCGGCCCAGAAGTACGCGATCGACGACGTCAGCGCCGCACCCGTGGGCGAGACCGGCGGCGACAGCTAGTTCGCACATATTTGGGGTGGCCCGTCGCGAATGCGGCGGGCCGCCTCAGTTTCCGGCCGGGAAGTGCCGATGGGACCGATGTGCGCCTTCGTATCGTTCACAAGCTCATGATTCTGGGACTGGGCGCCGTCCTCGTCACCGCGCTCGTGCTGGTGATGGTCGGCGCCTGGCAGAGCGGCCGGTTCGCCGACAGCACCGAGCGGGAGGTGCTCCGGCAGAACGCGGCCGAACTGGACCGGACCACCGCCGACGTCACCGCGCTGGTGCAGACCGTCGGTGACGAGATCCAGCACGGCGTGGACGTGGGCCTGACCAGCGCCGCCGGACTGCTGCGGCAGCGCGGCGGGGTGGAGCTCACCGAGGGGACCGCGACCTGGACCGCGGTGAACCAGGTGAACCAGGAGAAGAAGCAGGTCACCCTGCCTCGTGTCACGGTCGACGGCACGTGGCTCGGCCAGAACAAGAACCCGAACCGGGCCACGCCGTTCGTGGACGACGCCGAGGCGCTGGCGGACGGGAAGATCACGCTCTTCCAGCGGATCAACAGCGCGGGCGACCTGCTCCGGGTGGCCACCACGATCCGCGGCAAGGACGGCAACCGGGTGATCGGCACGTACATCCCGGCCGTCACGCCGGAGGGCAAGCCGAACGCGGTGCCCACGGCCATCAAGGAGGGCAAGGCGTACCGCGGGGTGGCCCTGGTGGTGGGTGTGCCGTACATCAGCGTCTACGACCCGATCAAGAACGCGGCCGGCGAGGTGATCGGGGCGATCTACGTCGGCGTTCCGCAGTCCGAGGCGCTGGAGAACCTGACCGCGACGATCGCCGCCCAGTCCGTCCGGGAGAACGGCTGGATCAACATCTACAGCACCGCGGCGGCGGACCTCGGCCGGGTCGTCGCCTCCAGCATCGACGGCGTGGCCGGCACCACCGACCTGGAGGCCGCCGACGCGGACGGCACCAAATACGTCCAGGAGATCGTCGCGCAGGCGCCCCAGCTGGCCGACGGCGCGACGTGGCGGACCACGTACCAGCTGCCCGGTACGGGTGGCGCCGAGGCCGGCAACACCACGACGACGGTCGCCTACTACGCCCCCTACCAGTGGGCGGTCACGGTCGGCGGGTACGACGCCGACGCGGAGCGCGCGGTGACCACGGTGCGCGAGGGCCGCGGCCAGATGCTCACCTGGTTCGTGGGCGCGGCGGTGCTGCTGGCCCTGGCGGGTGCGGCGGCCGCCTTCCTGCAGGCGTCACGGCTGGCCGGGAGGGTGTCCCGGCTGACCGGTGCGCTGACGCGACTGGCCGGGCGGGACCTGACGGTGACGGTCCGGGACGCCGGGCGCGACGAGATCGGGGAGGCGAGCGCGGCCCTGGACACGGCGGTGGGCGAGTTGCGTACGGTCATGCAGGCGGTCACCAGCGCCTCGGGTGAGGTGGCCGGCACGGCCCGCCGGGTCGCCGCCGCCGGCGGTGCGCTCTCCGCGGCCGCCGACACCGCCGCGGACCGGGCCGGGTCGGTGAACGTCTCCGCCGACACGGTCTCGCACGTCGTGCAGACGGTGGCCGCCGGCGCCGACGAGATGGGCGCGTCGATCACCGAGATCTCGCACAACGCCCAGGAGGCCGCGCAGGCCGGGCGGGACGGCGTCGGCCTCACCTCGGCGGCGGCGGGCGTCATCGCCGAGCTGCGGTCCTCGACCGCCAAGATCACCGACGTGGTGCAGCTGATCGCCACGATCGCCGAGCAGACCAACCTGCTCGCGCTGAACGCCACCATCGAGGCCGCCCGGGCCGGCGAGACCGGCAAGGGCTTCGCGGTCGTGGCCGGCGAGGTCAAAGAGCTGGCCCAGGAGACCGCGCGGGCCACCGA
The DNA here is from genome assembly GCF_040681145.1 of Actinoplanes sp. NPDC051861. NCBI lineage: Bacteria > Bacillati > Actinomycetota > Actinomycetes > Micromonosporales > Micromonosporaceae > Actinoplanes > Actinoplanes sp. NPDC051861. The sequence goes on along the minus strand of NZ_JBFAYE010000036.1, from coordinate 65,464 downwards.
GGACGTGACGAGCCGGGTGGCCGCGATCGAGGCGGACACCGCCCGCGCGGTCACCGCCATCGACGCGATCTCGGCCCGGATCGCGCAGGTCAACGACTTTCAGACGGCCATCGCGGCGGCGGTCGAGGAACAGGCCGCCACGACCGCCGAGATGGCCCGCAACATCTCCGAGGCGGCGCAGGGCAGCCGGGAGATCGCGCAGGGCATCGGCACGGTGAGCGGCGCGATGGAGGGCACCCGGCAGTCGGTGGCCGAGGCGGAGCGGGCGGCGGCCGAGCTGTCCGGCACCGCACACCGCCTCGAGGACCTGGTCGGCCGGTTCACCGTCTAGAGCCTGTTGGGAAGCCGGCCGGGGCTGCGGCGTGGTCAGGAGCGCGCCTGGCAGCGTCCGCGAAATGCCCACATACAACACCGGTATGCGGGCATTTCGCGGCCGTTGCCAGCCACACTCCTGACCTCGCCTCGCACTCGCCCGGCTTCCCAACAGGCTCTAGGCCGGGACGTACGTGACGACCTCCACGCCGGTGGCGGTCTTCCACGAGTCGGTCAGCTTCAGCGCGATCCTGGTGCCGGCCTCCCAGAGCCGGGCACCCTCGCCCTCGACGACCGGGAAGATCATGATCCGATACTCGTCGATCAGGTTGTGCCGGGTCAGGTAGTTGACCAGCGAGCCGCTGCCGTTGATCAGGAGGTTGCCCTCGAGCCCTTTCACCGCGTCGGCGACCTCGCCCGGCAGGAACGACGCGTTCCACTCCGGCTCGGTCAGCGTAGTGGTGGCGACGTGCTTGGGCATCGAGTTCATCTTCACGCCGAAGTGCCCGGTCTGCTCCTCCATCTGTGGCCAGGCGGCCTTGAAGCCCTCGTAGGTCTTGCGGCCCAGCAGAAGCGCGTCGGCCTCTCGCAGGTTCGCGTCCTGCCAGCCGCTGAGCTCCTCGTTGAAGTAGGGGCCGCTCCAGGCCGGGTTCTCGAAGACGCCGTCAAGCGTCACGTACTCCACCGCCACGATCCTGCGCATCTCGGCCACGTAATTAACATACTCGTAAAGTACGGTGCCCGGTACGCTGACCCCGTGACTGTTCGCGTACGTTTCGCGCCCTCTCCCACCGGCATGTTCCACGTCGGTGGAGCCCGCTCCGCGCTGCAGAACTGGATCTACGCACAGCAGCACGGCGGTGTCTTCGTGCTCCGGATCGAGGACACCGACGCGGCACGCAACCGGCCCGAGTGGACCGAGGGCATCATCTCGGCACTCGACTGGATCGGTATCGAACGAGGGACGTACGAGGGTCCGTACTTCCAGTCCTCCTACGCCGCCGACCACACGGCCGCGGCCACCCGCCTCTACGCCGAGGCCAAGGCGTACTACTGCGACTGCAAGCGCGAGGACGTGGTCGCCCGCACCGGCAACACCCACACCGGCTACGACGGCTTCTGCCGCGAGCGCGCGCTCGGCCCCGGTGAGGGCCGCGCCCTGCGCTTCCGCACACCCGACGAGGGCGAGACGGTCGTGGTGGACCTGGTCCGCGGCAAGCCCACTTTCGAGAACAAGCTGATCGAGGACTTCGTCATCGCCCGCAGCGACGGCTCGGCGGTGTTCCTGCTGGCCAACGTCGTCGACGACATGAGCATGGGCATCACCCACGTGTTCCGGGCCGAGGAGCACCTGCCCAACACGCCGAAGCAGCAGCTGCTGTGGGAGGCGCTCGGCGTCACTCCCCCGGTCTGGGGCCACGTGCCGGTCATCGTCAACGAGAAGCGGCAGAAGCTGTCGAAGCGGCGGGACAAGGTCGCCCTCGAGTCGTACCGGGACGAGGGCTACCTCGCCGCCGCGATGCGCAACTACCTGATGCTGCTCGGCTGGGCGCCCACCGGCGACCGGGAGATCGTTCCCTGGTCGGTGGTCGAGGAGGAGTACCGGATCGAGGACGTCAACCACGCCCCGGCCTTCTTCGACGTAAAGAAGCTGCGGGCGTTCAACGGCGAGTACATCCGCGCCCTCACGCCGAGCGAGTTCACCCAGGTCTGCGCGCCGTGGCTGACCGGGACCGAGACCATCCCGGCGCCGCCGTGGCCGGCCGGCGCGTTCGACACCGAGGTCTTCGCCACGATCGCCCCGCTCGCGCAGACCCGGATCGCGGTGCTGTCCGAAATCGTCGACTACGTGGACTTCCTCTTCCTCGACGAGCCGGTGCACGACGAGGCATCCTGGGCAAAGGCCATGAAGGATGGCGCTTCTGACATTCTGGACGACGCGGCGACCGCCTTCGGCGCTCTTGCGGAATGGAGCGCCGAGGCGCTCAAGGCGGCGCTCGAGGCAGTCGGTGAGGCGCGAGGTCTCAAATTGGGCAAGACCCAGGCTCCGGTACGCGTCGCCGCGACCGGCCGCACCATCGGCCTCCCGCTTTTCGAGTCGCTCGAGGTGCTCGGCCGCGAGCGCACGCTCTCCCGCATCGCCGCTGCTCGCGCGCGTATCTGACACCAATACCGCATGCGGTGACCGGTTGGAAAGACCGGGTCGCCGCATGCGGTGATGTCATCCGCTGTGGGGGTGGCCTCCACCCCCACGGATTGCCGAGACTTGATACTGTTCGGCCGCTGATCAACGGTCACGCCGTCTCGTCAGCCGTCCCCCCAAATGGCTCCAAAAAGTCCCGCCGCGAGATGCGGACGGACCGGTGTCCGGGAAGGCTGAGAGGCATGGACCGATTGGTGGTCCATGTCCATCCACGGGCGGGGGAGGTCGGATGGTGCGAGGGACGATCACACGGCTGGCGACGGCAGCCGCGACTCTGGTGGTCGCGATCCTGCTCGGCGCCGGGGCCGCGCCGTCGGCGGCACATGCCGAGGGCGCGCCGAAGACGACGAAGCCGACCGCCGTGGAGGTCTCCGGCAAGGGCATCTCGTCGGCGATCGTGGTCCGGCAGGAGAACGAGCCGAAGCTGTTCCAGATGCTCCTGCAGGAGGTCAGCTGGCTGGCCTCGGAGAAGCCGCAGACGTCCGCGCCCAAGGCCGACAAGCTCGGCCCCAAGTACACGGTTCGGCTCCTGGTCAAGGACGCGCCCCACCAGATCTACGACCTCTACCCGCTGGCCGCCGGCGGCCCCCGCGCCTACCGCCCGGCCAAGCAGCCGTCCGGCAAGAAGGCCGCGGGCTGGTTCTACGGCCGCCTCTCCATGTCGGAGTCGCTGCGGCTCAGCGGGGCGCCGCTGAAGGCCAAGCCGGACGTGGTGAACGGCGGCATCGGCGGCGGCATCGGCGAGGACCTCGACGCCGCGAAGTACAACCCGGTGGAGAGCATGGCCGAGGTGTTCACCGAGGTGCGCCGGCTGTTCCTGCTCAACGGCGCGGTCCTGGTGGTCATCCTGATGGGCCTGGCCGGCATGGCGTTCCTGATCCGCCGCAGGGTGTGACCCGCTCGACCAGCGCGACCAGGTCGGCGAGGTCCGCGTCGAACTCCGACGACGTGCCCTCGGACGAGGCGCCCTCGCGGGGCAGGCCACCGGTCACCTCCCCGGTGGTGTAACCGAGAAAGAACGCGCAGATCAGCCGTGCCAGCCGGGGCACCTCACCGTCCGGGACACCGGCGTCGTGCAGGATGCCGCGCAGCGCCGCGGTCAGCCAGGAGGCCGAGGCTCCGGCCGCGGACCGGTTCAGCAGCAGCGGGAACGCGCTCGGGTGGGCGTGTGCGAGCGCGCGCACGGCCCGGCCCAGCGCACACAGCCGGTCCCGCCAGTCGATGTCCGCCAGGTCACCGCCGACGACCGTGCCCAGTTCCAGATGCAGCAGGTCGACGAGCCCGTCCAGCAGCGCGTCCTTGCCACCGACGTACGGGTAGAGCGCCATCGAGGTGAGCCCGACGCGCTCCGCCACCGCGCGCATGGACATCGCCGCGAGCCCGCGCTCGTCCACGAGAGCGAGGGCCTGGTCGAGGATCAGCCGCCGTTTGTCGTCCACCGAGCCAAGCTGACCAGCCCGGACGGCGTTACGCCCGTAACGCGCCCGTCCGATCGGGACGACTCACCCGTACGGGGAGACTCAGCACCAGCGGCCCGGTGGCCGCCCACGTCCCGCGGCTCGCCTGCGGGGCCGGACCGCGCCGTGCAGGTGGGCACCCGCCCAGCCGCGCAGGTCGGTCCGGCAGCCGACGCGGCCCAGTCCCGGGTCGACGATCGGCTCCTCGTCGGCCGGCACGGCCACCGGCAACTCCTCGGACGCGGGATCACTTTCGGTACGCGCGAACGCGTCATCCCGTTCCATCATCTCGCCTCCTCTGTTCGGCAAGTCTCTTCATCGGCACCGCGACGTCATGGGTTAACAACTCTCGCCCGGCCGACGCTAGTCCGACACCTTGCCAGGTCACCGACCGAAATCGTGGGAGAGGCGCACCGCTATCCCGGTCAAATGTCATGAAACACCCTAAAAACCCTCACCGTGTGCCCGCTTGGCGGCGTGTCATCCAGATGTGCGAAGTCCTGTGCCACGCGGTCACGGCGAGAGACGTGTCACGCTGTGGCCGTGGCAGACACGGCCCCGGCACCGACCAGCACCGCGAACCCCCTGCTCCCCGCCACCCTGCGCCGCATCGAACGACAGGCCGGCGCACTGGCCAGTGCGGCCGTCGTACGCATGGATGAGACGTTGCCGTGGTTCCGCGCGCTCCCGGCCGACCAGCGTTCCTGGGTGATGCTCGTCGCACAGGCGGGCGTCCGGTCGCTCGTGGAGTGGCTCCGGTCCGGCGGAACGGTCGCCGCCACCCAGGAGATCTCCGACGAGGTGTTCGCCGCGGCACCACGCGCCCTGGCCAGGGTGATCACGCTGACCCAGACCGTGCAGCTGGTCAAGGTCACGATCGACGTGGCCGAGACCGAGGTGACGAAGCTGGCCGAGGGCGGCGAGCGGGACGCGCTGCTGCGGGCGATCCTGCGGTTCTCCCGGGAGATCGCCTTCTCCGCGGCCCGGGTCTACGCACGCGCCGCGGAGTCCCGTGGCGCGTGGGACGCCCGGCTCCAGGCGCTGCTGGTCGACGCGCTGCTGCGCGGCGACTCCTCGGACGTGCTGGCCAGCCGCGCGGCCGCGCTGGGCTGGGTGGACGCGCCGCCGGTCACGGTGGTGGTGGGCCGCTCCCCCGGCGGTGACATCACCGCGGTCCTGCACGCGGTCTACCGTGCCGCCCGGCGCGCCCGGCTCGAGGTGATCGGCGGCGTGCACGGCGACCGCCTGGTCGTCGTCGTGGGCGGCGCGAACGACCCGGTCGCCACCGCGGCCGCGCTGAGCTCCGGCTTCGGCGAGGGGCCGATCGTGGTCGGCCCGGGGGTGCCGTCGCTGGACCAGGCCACCGAGTCGGCCCGGGCCGCGCTCGCCGGCTTCCGCGCGGTCTCCGCGTGGCCCGGCGCGCCGTCTCCGGTCGCCGCCGACGACCTGCTGCCGGAGCGGGTCCTGGCCGGGGACATGGACGCCCGGCGCAAGCTGCGCCACGACGTGCACGGGGCGCTCGGCCGGGCCGGCAGCGGACTTCTGGAGACGCTCGACGCGTTTTTCGCCGCCGGCGGGGTATTGGAGAGTGCGGCACGTGAGCTCTACGTGCACCCGAACACGGTCCGGTACCGGTTGCGCCGGGTCACCGAGGTGACCGGTTTGTCCCCCCTGGATGGACGGGACGCATTCGCGCTGCGGATGGCCCTCACGATCGGAAGACTGGACCCGGCCACGTGATGGTGTCCGGGAACACATCCCTCACGTGACCAACGACCTGCACCATAAATCAGGACGAGCCCGCCCAACCTGACCCCTGTTTTGTAGGAACCCTACAACCCAGGTCGTAGGGTTTGGTCGTGCCCGGCTACCCCGTATCCCCCTCTCATCCGGAAGAGTCGAGGACGTGCTCGCCGTACTCTCGCCCGGCCAGGGCTCGCAGAAGCCCGGCTTCCTGACCCCCTGGCTCGAACTCCCCGGCGCCGAGGCCCGCCTCCGCTGGTGGTCCGCGCTCGCCGGCGTCGATCTGGTCCATCTCGGCACGCAGGCCGACGCGGAGGAGATCAAGGACACCGCGCGGACCCAGCCGCTGCTGGTCGCCGCCGCCCTGCTCGCCGCCGAGCAGCTGCCGATCGACGACGCCGACCTGGTCGCCGGGCACAGCGTCGGCGAGCTCGGCGCCGCCGCGCTCGCCGGGGTGCTCTCCGGTGAGGCCGCGATCACGCTGGCCGGGGTCCGCGGCCGGGAGATGGCCGCCGCCTGCGCGCTGGAGCCGACCGGCATGAGCGCGGTGCTCGGCGGCGACCCGGACGAGGTCGTCGCCACCATCGAGAAGCACGGGCTGTACCCGGCGAACCGCAACGGCGCCGGCCAGATCGTCGCCGCGGGCGCCAAGGAGGCCCTCGCGGAGTTCGCCGCCGCGCCACCCACCAAGGCCCGGGTCATCCCGCTGGCGGTGGCCGGAGCCTTCCACACGCCGTACATGGCGCCCGCCGAGACCGCGCTGTCCGTGGTCGCCGGTGGCGCGACCGTGACCGATCCGGCCCGCCTGCTGTTGTCGAACCTGGACGGTTCGGTGGTCACCGAGGGGACGGAGATGCTCCGGCGCCTGGTCGGCCAGGTGACCGCCCCGGTCCGCTGGGACCTGTGCATGCGGACGCTCGCCGAGAAGGGCGTGACCGGCGTCGTCGAGCTCGCCCCGGCCGGGACCCTGGCCGGCCTGATCAAGCGCGAGCTCAAGGGAGAGGGCGCGCCCGAGATCGTCACCCTGAACACGCCGGACGACCTGCCGGCCGCCCGCGACCTGATCGCCCGGCACGGTAAGCAAGGAGGAGCACGATGACCGCGGGTTCCCGCATCGTCGCGATGGGCCACTACCAGCCCTCTCGCGTGGTCACGAACGACGACCTGGCGCACACCCTGGAGACCAACGACGCGTGGATCCGGGACCGGGTCGGCATCGCCGAGCGGCGCGTCGCCGACTCCGAGTCGGTCGCCGACATGGCCACCTACGCGGCGGAGAAGGCGCTCGCCGCCTCCGGGCTCACCGCCTCCGACATCGACATGGTCGTCGTCGCCACCTGCTCGGCCATCGACCGCTGCCCGAACGTGGCCACCCGGGTCGCGGCCCGTCTCGGCATCGCCGCGCCGGCCGCCTTCGACCTGAACACCGCCTGCTCCGGCTTCTCGTACGCACTCGGCACCGCCGACCACGCGATCCGCGCCGGTGCCAGCCGCAACGCCCTGATCATCGGCGCGGAGAAGCTCTCCGACGTCGTCGACTGGTCCGACCGGACGACCGCCGTGCTCTTCGGCGACGCCGCCGGCGCGGCCGTGGTGAGCGCCGTGCCGGACGGCGAGGAGGCCGCGATCGGCCCGGTGCTCTGGGGTTCCGCCCCGGACAAGGGCGACGCGCTGAAGATCGAGGGCTGGCAGCCCTACATCAAGCAGGAGGGCCAGACGGTCTTCCGATGGGCGACCACCGCCCTGGCCCCGTTCGCGATCGAGGTCTGCAAGCGGGCCGGCATCGAGCCGTCCGAGCTGGCCGCGTTCGTGCCGCACCAGGCCAACACCCGGATCATCGACGGCATCGTCAAGCGGCTCGGCCTGAGCCCGGACGCGATCGTCGCCAAGGACCTCGTGGAGTCGGGCAACACGTCCGCCGCGAGTGTCCCGCTGGCCCTGTCCAAGCTGATCGAGCGCCGCGAGGTGCCCTCCGGGGCGCCGGTGCTGCTGTTCGGCTTCGGCGGCGGCCTCACCTACGCCGGCCAGGTCGTGCGCTGCCCCTGAGCAGCGGCGACGGGCCGTCCGCCCAACCCACCATCGAGAGGAAAGAACCTAGAAATGGCTACTCGCGAAGAGATCACCTCCGGCCTCGCTGAGATCCTCGAGGAGGTCGCCGGTGTGAACCCCGACGACGTCGCCGAGGAGAAGTCCTTCACCGACGACCTGGACGTCGACTCGCTGTCCATGGTCGAGGTCGTGGTGGCCGCCGAGGAGAAGTTCGGCGTCAAGATCCCCGACAACGAGGTCCAGAACCTCAAGACCGTGGGCGACGCCGTCACCTACATCGAGGCGAATCACTGACATGAGCAACGTAGACGTCGTCGTCACCGGGCTGGGTGCGACGACCCCGCTGGGCGGGGACGTCGCGTCCACCTGGGACGCCATGCTCGCCGGCCGCTCCGGGGTGAGTCCGCTCACCCAGGAGTGGGCCGGTCCACTGACTGTGCGTATCGCGGCTCAGCTCGCCGTCGAGCCTTCCGAGGTCATCGATCGGGTCAAGCTGCGCCGGATGGACCGCGCCGAGGCGATGGCCGTGATCGCGGCCAGGGAGGCCTGGGCGGACGCGGGGCTGGCCGAGAACGGTCCCGACCCGGAGCGCCTCGCGGTCAGCTACGGCACCGGGATAGGGGGTGCGATCACGCTGCTCGAACAGGACGACATCCTGGAGAAGTCGGGGCCGCGCCGGGTCAGCCCGCACACCGTGCCGATGCTCATGCCGAACGGCCCGGCGGCCTACATCGGTCTGGAACTCGGTGCTCGCGCCGGCGTCCGGGCCATGGCCAGCGCCTGCGCCACCGGCGCCGAGGCGGTCGCGCTGGGTCTCGACCTGATCCGGCTGGGCCGCGCGGACGTCGTGGTGGCCGGAAGCACCGAGGCCGTGGTGCACCCGCTGCCGATGGCCGGCTTCGCGTCGATGCGGGCCATGTCGACCCGCAACGACGAGCCGGAGAAGGCCTCCCGCCCGTGGGACAAGAACCGGGACGGTTTCGTCCTCGGTGAGGGCGCGGGCGCCCTCATCCTGGAACGGGCCGACCACGCCGCAGCCCGCGGCGCCCGGATCTACGCCCGTCTCGCCGGTGCCGGGATCACCTCGGACGGCTTCGACATCGTCCAGCCCGACCCGGAGTGCCGGGGCGGCATCCGCGCCATGCGGATGGCCGTGGCGGACGCCGGCCTGACCGGCGCCGACATCCAGCACGTCAACGCCCACGCGACCTCGACCCCGGTCGGCGACATGGGTGAGATCAAGGGCATCAAGGCCGCGATCGGGACGCACCCCATCCTGACCTCGACCAAGTCGATGTCCGGTCATCTGCTCGGCGCGGCCGGCGCGCTCGAGTCGATCGCCACCATCCTGGCCCTCCGGGACGGCATCATCCCTCCGACCATCAACCTCGACGACCCCGACGAGCGCCTCGACCTCGAGGTGGCGGCGCACAAGGCGCGGCCCGCGGACATCCAGGCCGCGATCAACAACTCGTTCGGCTTCGGCGGTCACAACGTGGCGCTGGTCTTCACCCGCGCCTGATCCCCTGGAACCACGCCGTGGCCGGCCCCGCCGGCCACGGCACTTTTATTTCGTGCAGGCACTGCGAGGCAGTTTGCCGACCGCCACCGGCGACTTACCGGGCGCCGAGGCCTTACCCGCGATCACCGCGGCCAGCGCGGCCATCGACAGTTTGCTCGATGAATACGTGGCGATCAGGGTGGGTGACCTCGACGCGGCCAGCAGGCCGGGACTGTCCATCATCACGGTGATCGCGGCCGAGTCGTCCAGGTCGATCTGCCTGTCGCCGTACCCGACCAGGTGGACGACGGCGCCACCGGCCGCCTGCACGGTCATGCCCGCCGCCTGCAGCGCCCGGACCAGGTTGACCCGGGCGGCCTCGCGCGAACCGGACGCGCTCACGGTGACCGGCCCGCTCGCCAGCGCGCCGGAGCACCGGCCGCGCAGCACGGTGATCGAGGCGGCGTCGAGGGCCGCGACGGCCCGCGCGTTCTCCTCCGAGCCGACCGTGGACAGTTCCGGCTGGACGGTGTGCGCGGAGCGGAACTTGAGCGTGAGGATCCGGGTGACCGCCTCGGTGAGGCGCTCCCGCTTCAGGGTGCCGGTCCGCAGCCCGGTCAGGATGCCGTCGCGGGCTCCGGTGATGTCCGGCGGCATCAGCAGCATGTCGTTGCCGGCGTTGAGCGCGCGTACCGCCGCCTCGCCCGCCGGCCACTTCCGCGCCGGTTCCATGTTCATCGCGTCGCTGACCGCGACGCCGGTGAACCGGAGCCGCCCGCGCAGCTCGTCGGTCATGATCTTGCGGGAGAACGTGGCGGCGACGCCGGAGTCGACGGCCCGCAGGTTCAGGTGCCCGGACATCACCAGGGCCGCGCCGGCGTCGATGCCGGACCGGAACGGCGGCAGGTCCTGCGACTCCCACGCCTTGCGGTCCTGCTTGATCAGCGGCAGTTCGTCGTGACTGTCGCCGGTGGTGTGCCCATGGCCGGGAAAGTGCTTGAGGGTGGCCGAGACACCCGACGCCTGCAGGCCGCGCACGGCGGCGGCGACCTGAGCGGCGTTCGCGGCGGGGTCCGAACCGAACGAGCGGGATCCGATCACCGAGCTGCCCTGCGCGCCGAGCGTGTCGGCCACCGGGGCGAAGTCGACGTTGATCCCCATCGCGGCCAGCTCCCGGCCGGCCGCGAACCAGGCGGCCTCGGTCAGATTCGGCTGACCCGCCGCACCGAACGCCAGCGCCGAGGGAAGCATCGTGACGCCCTCGGTCACCCGGGTGACCACGCCGTACTCCTGGTCGGTGCCGATCAGCAGCGGCGCTGCGGCGGGGAGCTTGCCGGCGGCGTCCTGGAGGCCCGCAGTCAGCTCGCGGACCTGCTTCGGGTTCTCGACGTTCGAGGTCGGGTTGGTGGCGCCGGTGGGGTCGTCCGGCTTGAAGCCGACCAGGATCAGGCCGCCGAGACGGAACTTGGCGATCATCTCGGCCGGGCTGTCCACTCCGGCGAGCTTCCGGTTGCCCGCGGCGGCGGCCTTGTCGACCGCGGTGGCGGAGCTGCCGTAGGCATACGGAATCAGGACCTGCCCGGCCAGGTCCTCGTCGCTGAGCCGGGCGACGGTCTCGGCCGCCCGAGCGGCGGGATCCGCGGACGAGGAGGGCGCTGAGCTCGCGGAGGCGGCCACGCTGGGTGCCGCGGGTGCGGACGCGGGTGCCTGCGGCGCCGGCTCACCGTCTCCGCACGCTGATGTCAAAAGCAGCAGGGGTACGGCAAAAGCAGCGCGCAGGAGGTTCTTCACGATCGCCATCGAACCAGTTGGCGATGACGGTCGCCACTTTATCGCCGGGTTGCCCGGTATTCGCCGCTTCGGGTCGTCCTATCCGACCCGGGTCAGCAGCGTGACCGGTGCGCCGTCGCCGGCGTACCGATACGGCTCGAGTTCGGCGTCCCAGGCGGTGCCGAGCGCCTTTTCCAGGGCATGCGACAGGGCCTCGGGCGCTCGCGCCGAGGCCATGATCGCGCGCAGCCGGTCCTCGCCGATCTGGATGTCCCCCGAAGCGCCCATGACTCCGTGGAAGAGACCGCGGCCGGGGACGTGCATGAAGCGCTCCCCGTCGACGCCCGCACTGGGCTCCTCGGTAACCTCGAAACGGATCATGGGCCACTGCCGGAGGGCAGCAGCCAGCTCGGCGCCAGTACCGGCTCGGCCGGTCCAGCTGCACTCAGCTCGGCGCATGCTCGGATCGACCGGTTGCACGGTCCATTGCAAATTGACCGGCGCGGTAAGGACGCGCGCGATCGCCCACTCGACATGCTGGCACACGGCGAGTGGGGTCGAGTGGACGTATACGACGCCACACGTTGGCACGGTGACCTCCCGGAGACCGAGGTGCGTCTTCCCCTACGACCTCGACCGCGGTTGATCGTGCTCCATGATGCCGGTTGGTACGGATGGTGCGCCAGAGAATCCGCAACATCGACTGTCGGAGCCGCCGTAGTGGCATAACCTGTGCAACGGCCTTACCTGCTCCGACGGCACGGTCCAGCGGCCGTCGTGTAGAGTTGCTACGGCCTTTTTCTTTGCTCTTCTGCTTTCCTTCAAGGAGTACCGCCGTGGCGAGCAACACCTCAAAGACCGCCCGCGCATCAGTCCGCGCCGGACAGAGTGCCGGTGGCGCTCTCAGCGTGCTCGGTGAGTACAAGTACCTCATCCCGCTCGCCAACGGCCGTTTCGCGTACGTGCGCAACCTGACCAACGGCAAGACCACGCACCTCAAGACCGACTCCGACGCCTTCGTCGAGGAGATCCGGACGCTGACCGCCGCCGGTCACGGCGCCAAGATCCGCGCCGAGCTGACCTCGCTGCACGAGACCTCGCCCGAGGACGGGTGGAACGCCACCGAGAAGCGTCTCGTCGACGCCGGCGTCTTCGAGGGCTGAGCACCTCACCGCTGACGCGAGAAAGGCGCCTGCCGGTCATCGACCGGGAGGCGCCTTTTCGCACTTACTGATGATCAGGTCAAACTGATCAAGCTGCGGACTGGTCCTCGGACTGGTCGAGGAACTCCACCCAGCCCGTGTCGAGGTCGTACACCGCACCCTCGACCCGCAGCTCGCCGGCCGCGATCGCCGTGGCCAGGCTGCCGACCAGGCGCAGCCGCTCGACAGTGCGCGCCACGTGCACCCGCACCGCCTTCTCCGCCGCGTCCGGGTCGTCGACCCCGGCCTCGCGCACGGCCGGCGCCAGCTGATCCACGAGGTAACCGACCTCGCCCTCGGAGACCGTTCCCGCCCGCAGCGCGTCGACCGTCGCGTTCACCGCGCCGCACCGCTTGTGGCCGACCACCATGATCAGCGAGACGCCGAGCTTCGCGACCGCGAACCCGACCGAACCGATCAGCGACCGGTCCAGCACGTGCGCGCCGGAGCGCACCACGCAGATCGACCCGAACGACTGGTCGAAAATGGCCTCCAGCGGCACCCGGGAGTCGATGCACCCCAGCACGACCGAATGCGGCTGCTGCCCGCCCGCTGTGGCGGCCGCCTGGGTCACGTCGTGCCCGTACCGGGGGGTTCCGTAGACAAAGCGCTTGTTGCCCGTGATGAGCCTGCTCAAGGCGTCGGCGGGGCTGATGACCTGGGCATCACGGGTCGGCGTCATGACGACGATTTTCGTCGGCCAGGGGCGACTGAAAAGTGATTGCGAGGTAACTCACTGTCTTGCCCACCAGAGTCGGAAGTCCTGTCCGAAAGAAGTGGCGAAACGGGTGATCGCGAGTGATGCTTATTACCCGTGGGTACAACGGGGCCGTGAACCACACGGAGGTGCCCATGCCGCAGCGTTCGGCAATCCGGCTCAGCGACGGCGTCCGGCTGCACGTCGAGACGTCCGGACCGGTGGACGCCCCGGTCACCGTCGTGCTGCTGCACGGCTGGTGCCTCGACCGGCGGACCTGGCAGCATCAGGTCACCGCGCTCGCCGGGATCGGCCGCAAGGCACCTCGCGTGATCGCCTACGACACCCGCGGCCACGGCCGCTCCGGCGCCACGCGGCGACGCTCGGCCACCCTGGGCCAACTCGGCGACGACCTGGCCGAGGTGCTGCGCCGGTTCGCGCCGTCCGGTCCGGTGGTGCTGGCCGGCCACTCGATGGGCGGCATGACGATCATGGAGTACGCCCACCGTCACCCGGACGAGTTCGCCTCCCGCGTCGCCGGACTGTGCTTCGTCTCGACCACCGCCGAGGGACACACCCACACCCGGTACGGCCTGCCCCCGCACGTGGCAAGCGTCCTGCGCGCCGGTGAGACCCTCGGGGCCGGCCTGCTCGCCCGCTCCGGTGCCTGGTGCCCGCACCGTGCCGTGCTGCCCGCCCTGCGCCCGGCCCTGCGCTGGCTGCTCTTCGGCGACGACTGCTCCGAGGAGGCGCTGCGGCAGACCATGCGCTGCGTGGGCCGCGCGCCGCTCCGCTCGATCGGCGGCTTCCGCGCGTCGATCGGCGCGCAGCAGCGCCTCGCCACCCTGGCCGCGCTCGCCGAGCGCGGCGACATCCCGTCCGCCGTCCTGGTCGGCTCCCGGGACAGGCTGACCCCGCCGGCCTGCGCCGAGTCGATGGCCCGGGCGCTGCCCTGCGCGGAGGTGGAGGTCATGCCCGGCGCCGGGCACATGCTGCCGCTGGAGCGGCCGGACGAGGTCTCCGCCGCTCTGATCAGGGTGGTCCGCCGGGTGATCCGGGAGGCCAAGCGGTCCCGCCGCGCGACCGCGACCTCCGAGACCCGCTGCCGCAAGGCCGCCTAGTCGTTTCTCCCGCGTGTGGAGTTCGGCCCACCCAACGACCCAAACTCCACACACGGAACGTCTCACGGCCCACGTGTGGAGTTCGGCCCACCCAGCGACCCGAAAGCCACACGCGGGTGCGGGGTTGCGGCGACGATCGTGGGGAAGTTCGAGGTGCGGTTCGACGCGGCTTGCCGGACAGGAGTAAGTTCGATTGCCCCCTTCGCGCAAGCGCCGGTGGCGCGAACGGGAAACGCGGGCCTCGAGCGCGGCCGTCATGGCGGCGGGTGCTCGCGGTGCGCAGGACAGGGAGAACAGCCGACTTGAGCGACGCCACCGTCCTTCAGCAGGAGATCGCGGTCGAGCAGCAGCACGTGGACCGGGTTTACACCCGCCTCGCCGAGTTGCGCCGGGACGCGTCCCGGGCCGAGAAGGAGGGCTACCGCCTGGCCGGCGTGGGCACCTTCGGCGCCCTGGTCGAGCGCGACGCGATGGTCTATCACGCGGCCCGCCGCCGGCACGCCCTGGACACGGAATACGAGGGGCTGGTCTTCGGCCGCCTCGACCTGCTGGCCGGCGCCACCCACTACGTGGGCCGGATGGGCATCCGCGACCAGGACTCGAAACCTCTGGTGGTGGACTGGCGCGCCCCCGCCGCGGCCGCGTTCTACCGGGCTACCGCCGCCGAGCCGCTCGGCGTGGTCCGCCGCCGGATGATCCAGTCCAGCCGGGAGCGGGTCATCGGCATCGAGGACGACCTGCTCGACCCGGACGCCGCACCGGCGGACATGCGGGTGGTCGGCGACGGCGCGCTGCTGGCGAGCCTGGCCAAGGCGACCGGCCGGGGCATGCGGGACATCGTCGCCACCATCCAGCGCGAGCAGGACGAGGCGATCCGCTCCCCCGCGTCCGGCGTGACGATCGTGACCGGCGGTCCGGGCACCGGCAAGACCGCCGTCGCGCTGCACCGCGCGGCGTACCTTCTCTATTCCGACCGCAGCCGGTTCGCCGGCGGCGGCATCCTGGTGGTCGGCCCGTCCGGGGTCTTCGTCGAGTACATCGCGACCGTCCTCCCCTCGCTCGGCGAGGAGACCGCGACGCTGCGCTCGCTCGGCTCGCTGGTGCCCGGCTGGGACGCGACCAGGGTCGACCCGGGCCCGGTCGCCGCGATCAAGGGCTCGCTGCGGATGCGCCGGGTGCTGGAGCGGGCGTCGCACGACGCCGTGCCGGGTGCGCCGACCGAGCTGCGCCTGCTCTACCGGGGCACGCTGCTGCGGCTGGGCGCGAACGATCTGGACCGGATCCGCCGCCAGGCGCTGCCGCGGGGCGCGCGCCGCAACGAGGTGCGCGGGCACGGTTTCGACCGGGTCTTCGACGCACTCTGGGCGCAGGCGCGCGAGCACCGGGTCACCGGCCTGCCGGAGAAACGCGAGTTCGAGTCGGAGCTGGCCGACCGGGGCGACTTCCGGGAGTTCCTGAAGGCGTGGTGGCCGCGGTTCACCCCGATGCGGGTGCTGCGCTGGCTGGCCGAGGAGAAAAGGCTTCGGGGGTACGCGAACGGACTCCTCTCCCGCGACGAGATCGCCACCCTCCAGGGCTCGTTCGACGCGCTCGCCACCGAGGGCCCGACGATCGCCGACCTGGCGCTGCTCGACGAGCTGGACGAGCTGATGGGCCGTCCCCGCCAGCCGCAGCGCAGGACGAAGAACCCGTTCCACGTCCGGGACGGCATCCAGGAGGTCAGTACGTACGCGGACCGCCAGGCAGCGGCCCGCGCCCAGCAGGTGCAGCGCGACGAGGACTACCGGGAGTACGCCCACGTCGTCGTCGACGAGTCGCAGGACGTCTCGCCGATGCAGTGGCGGATGATCGGCCGCCGCGGGTCGTACGCGTCCTGGACGATCGTCGGCGACCCGGCGCAGACGGCCTGGTCCGGCGACCCCGCCGAGCTGGACCGGTCCCGCGACCGCGCCCTGGGCACCCGTAAGCGCAACAGCTACGCGCTGACCACCAACTACCGCAACTCCTCGGAGATCTTCGAGGTGGCCGCGCGGGTGATCCGCACGATCATGCCGGATCTCCCGCTGCCCTCGGCCGTACGCAGCACCGGCGTACCACCGGTCGACGTCGTGACGACCGTCGAGGGCCTGCCGGAGTCCGTCCGTGAGCTGACCGAGAAGCAGCTCACCGAGGTCGACGGCACGATCGGCGTGATCATGCCGGTGCCCCGCCGCGACGAGGTGGCCGGCTGGGTCGCCGGGCTGCCGGAGCGGGTCCAGGTGGTCACCGCGCTGGAGGCGAAGGGTATGGAGTACGACGCCGTGGTCCTGGTCGAACCGGCTCAGATCGCCGTCGACCAGGCCGGGATCCGCACCCTGTACGTCGCCCTGTCGCGTGCGACGCAACGGCTCACCACGGTGGGCACGGATCCCGGCTGGATCTGACGGGTCAGGGAATCGGCACGGCGACCGCGTTGTATGTGGTCTCCGGCGTGGGCGGGGTGGTGAACCGCGCGTTCGGCAGGTAGAACCGCTTGCCGTACTCGGCGATCGTGGTCGGGATGTCGAAGCGCGGGTCGCCGGTGCGGGACAGCACGTCACCCTCGGTCGCGGACCGGTCCAGCTTGATCTTGGTGATCACGTTGTTCCGGTTCTCCACCACGTAGAGGGTCCTGCCGCGCAGCCACAGGCCGTCACCGAAGTTGACCAGCTCGCCGGCCAGGTCGATCTCGCTGGTCACGCCGGTCCTGCTGACGCGGAACAGCTTGCCGGTGTTGGACTGCACGATGATCAGCGCGCGGCCGTCCGGCGTGGCGCTGATGCCGTTGGCGTTGTTGCCCTCGCCGAGCACGAAGTCCCCGGTGAGCGGCACCGCCAGTGCCGACGCGGGCAGTTTTCCGTGCCGCCCGAAGGGCAGTTTGAACAGCACGGCGTTACGGGAGTCGGTGAACCACGCCGCCTCATCGGTGACGATCACGTCGTTGATGAAGGCGGTCGTGCCCACCGGCTGCAGCTGGTAGGACTTCAGCACCGCGCCGGTCCGCAGATCGAGCACGCGGGCCGTGCCGGCGGTGCCGCCGGAGACGAAGAGCTTTCCGCCGGCGACCTTCAGGCCCAGCGACGGGTTGCCGGCACCGGGGCCCTCGCTGAAGGTGGCGCCCTTTCCGGTGCGCAGGTCGACGCGGTAGATGTCGCCGTCCACGCGGGAGCCGAAATAGGCGTAGGGCTTCTCGCCGATGGCGACGCCCTCGGGCTGGAAGCCGCTCGGCAGGGTGATTGTGTCAGGTAGTGCGCCGGTCTCGGCCGCGGAGACCGGCTGGGCGGTTACGGTCACCGCCAGAGCGGTGCAGAGAAGAACGTTCGCAAGGGTACGACGAAGCACGAAACTTCCTTTCCGATGCGTAACGGGTCATGACGATTCCAGCGCGTGGGAGCGTGCCGCACAACTGATTGCACATATAGCGATGTACGCATACATTGGCGAGGGCCCGCGCGACGACGGAAGGTAGACGACATGGGAGCCGGCCACGACCACGGCACCCGGGCGGCCTCAGGAGCCCGGCACCGCAAGCACCTCTGGTGGGCGGGTGGGCTGCTGACCGTCTTCATGGTCGTGGAGGCGGCGGCCGCCTGGTTCACCGGTTCGCTCGCCCTGCTCTCCGACGCCGGTCACATGTTCACCGACGTGCTCGGCATCGCCATGGCTCTCGCCGCGATCACCGCCGCGGGCCGGGCCGGCACCGACTCCCGCCGCACCTTCGGGCTCTACCGTCTGGAGGTCCTGGCCGCCCTCGCCAACGCCGTGCTGCTCGCCGGCGTGGCCGGATACGTGCTGGTCCAGGCGGTGCGCCGGTTCACCGACCCGCCCGACGTGCCGGCCGGCTGGATGCTGGCGGTCGCGCTCGCCGGCATGGCCGCGAACATCGTCGCGTTCGCCCTGCTGCGCTCCGGCGCGAAAGAGAACATCGCGGTCCGGGGCGCCTACCTCGAGGTGATCGGCGACCTGCTCGGCTCGGCCGGCGTCATCGTGGCGGCGCTGATCATCTGGCTCACCGGCTGGGCGTACGCGGACCCGATCGTCGCCGTCGTGGTCGCCCTGATGATCCTCCCGCGCACCTTCGCGCTGGGCCGCTCGGCGGTCCGCATCCTGGTCCAGGCCGCGCCCGAGCACGTCGACATCCCCGCGGTACGCGCTCGCCTGGCCGCCGTCCCGGGCGTCTGCGACGTCCACGACCTGCATGTCTGGACGCTGACCTCGGGCATGGACGTCGCCTCCGCGCACCTGAGCCTGGACCCCGCCGCGGAGCTGGGCGCGGTGCTGACCGTGGCCCGCGAGGCGCTGCACGAGGACTTCGCGATCGACCACGCCACCCTGCAGGTCGAGCCGGCCGGCGACGGCCGCCACTGCATCCCGACCGGCTGGTGAACCGCGCCGGAGGTATGGCGATCATCACACCCCCGGGGCGATCATCGATGGATGTCATCGACGATCGTTCATCAACCGAGGGTGGTCTGGGACGCGGCCCGCGCCTTCGTGCGCGCCGCCGGTGGACCGCGGGCCGCCGAGTTCGCCCACCTCGTCCGCGACCTGCTCGGCCCGGACGTCCAGGAGGCGTTCACCGCCACCCGTGACCACCTGGCCGCCGAGTCCGCCCGGACCGGCGGCGACCGGGGCGCTTTCGACCTGGAGGCGGGCAAGTGGCGGATCCGGCTGGACGAGTTGCTCCGTGCCCGTCCCGAGCTGACGGAGCCGGTCAGGGAGCTGACTGGCCGGGGATTCGAGTCATAGAGCGGGGCATCTGTTCTTTTTGCGATCCGCCACGCCGGATGCGCAAAAAGATGACAATGCGAGACATGAGTGACGCCCGTGTCATGGTCTTCGCGCCGGCGCCCCAGCTGACGGTGACCATCGAGCAACACCACGACGAGCCGGAGCTGCACGTCCATCCCGGCGGGCAGGGCATCTGGCAGACGCGGATGATCACATCGCTCGGTGCGCAGGTGACGCTCTGCGCGGCCGCCGGCGGCGAGGTGGGCCGGGTGCTGAGCCCGCTGCTCGCCGACCTGCCCGGCGTGACCCTGCGCCTGGTGATGCGCGAGCACGGCAGCGGGTGGTACGTGCACGACCGCCGTGGCGGCACCCGTCAGGAGATCGCCGAGCGGCCGGGCACACCGCTGTCCCGGCACGAGCTCGACGAGCTCTACAACCTGACGCTCGCCGAGGGCCTGCGGGCCGGCATCGCGATCCTGAGCGGCCCGGCGCACCCCTCGGTGATCAAACCCGAGGTCTACGGCCGGCTCGCCGCCGACCTGCGGGCCAACGGGTGCAAGGTGATCGCCGACCTGTGCAGCCGGCACCTGGCGGCCGTCCTGGAGTCCGGCATCTCGGTCCTGAAGATCAGCCATGAGGAGCTGATCGCGGACGGCACCGCGCCGGACGGCTCCACCGAGTCGCTCACCAAGGCGCTGATCCAGCTGCACGAGAGCGGCGCCGAGTCGGTGGTGGTGTCGCGGGCCGACATGGGCGCGCTGGCGCTGTTCAACGACGAGATCTACACCGTGGCGCTCCCCCGGCTGACCCCCGCCGAGCACCGCGGCGCCGGCGACTCGATGACGGCCGGCGTGGCGGCGGTGCTGGCGCACGGCGGCGCGATGGACGAGGCGGTCCGCACCGGTGCGGCGGCGGGCGCGCTCAACGTCACCCGCCACGGGCTCGGCACCGGGCACGTGGACGCGGTGCGCGTACTGACCGAACGGGTCGAGCTGACCCCTCTCCGGAAGGCATCATGAACGGCGGAACGGGCCATCAGGCTGCTATGCGAATCCTGATCACCAACGACGACGGCATCGAGGCGCCGGGCATCCGATGGCTGGCCCGGGCGGTCGCGCACGCCGGCTACGACGTGGTGGTGGCGGCGCCGCTGAGCGAGTCGAGCGGTAGCAGCGCGTCGATGACCGCGGTGGTGCAGGACGGCAAGATCTGCTTCGAGGAACGCGAGCTGGCCGGTGCCAAGAACATTCCGGCGTACGGTGTGGCCGCCTCACCGGCGTACATCGTGCTGCTGGCCCTGCGGGAGGCGTTCGGCCCGGCGCCGGACATCGTGCTCTCCGGGATCAACCGCGGTGCCAACGCCGGCGCCGCCGTGGTGCACTCCGGCACCGTCGGCGCGACACTGACCGCCTCGCACGCCGGCCTGTACGGCCTGGCCGTCTCGCTGGACGTGCTCACCCCGGCGGCCGCATCGGCGTCGAGCGGCGGCGCCGCCATCGCCGCCCTGGACCGTATCGACGACGAGCAGCACCACTGGGCCAGCGGTGCCGAGCTCGCGGTCCGGCTGCTCCCCTCGCTGCTGCACACCCCGCCGGGCACGATCTTCAACCTGAACGTCCCGGACCTGCACGTGGACGGCATCCGCGGGCTGCGGCAGGCGTCGCTCGCCCGGTTCGGCCAGGTGCAAATGAGCATCGCCGAAGCGGGTGACGGTTACGTCCGCACCGCCGTGCAGGCGGCCGAGGAGGACCTCGACCCGGGCAGCGACCTGGCCGCCCTGGCCGACAATTACGCCGTGATCACGCCGATCCGGGCGCCGCACGAGGACACCAGCGTGCGGATCAACGTGGACGCGATCCGGGTGCAGAGCCCGGCGATCTGAGCCGTGACGTCACGCGCCGGCGGCGGTCACGGCCTCCTCGTAGGGCTGTGGGTTGCCGAAGAGCCCGAGCAGGCCGGTGACCCAGAGCTGGCGGTGCGCGAAACGGCTGGGCCGGGTGACGACGAGCTTGACGCCGCTCACACCGGCGAGCTGGTGGGCTGCCACGAGGGCGCTGATCCCGACGGAGTCGATGAAGCTCACGTGCCGCATGTCGAGCTCGATGCGTGTGCACCCGCCCTCGGACAGTTGAGCGGCAACCGCTTCACGAATCTCATACGCGTTCTCGACATCGATCTCGCCGCGCGGCGAGACCTCAACCGCGCCGTCGGCCAGCGTCGACGTCGTTATCGACAGCGTCACGCCTCTTCCCTCCACCCACCCGGCGTCTCCGGGCGTTGTTCCTCTGTTCGCGGGCCGCCGCCTTAACCTGCTTGAGCAGGGCAAAGGACTACCCCCGGAAGGTTCGGTGAAACTGACCGAAAGGTTAGGCGCCGAACCTGTCAGCCACCTGAGTGGCCCGTGTGAACGTGGTCAACACTACTGCGGCGGGTCAAATCGTTTTCGAACCGTGATGACGTCCACAACGGACGTTTGCTCCACTCTGGAGAGGGTATGGCGACCCTGAAGGGCCACCGCAGGAGGTAAGCGATGTTCTCGAGCAGGAAGAACAGGGCCGAGCGGACGGCGAGCCAAGCGTGGGAGCACCTTTCCGCGGCCATGGCGACGGCCGGCGAGGCCGGGAAACATACCGCCGGCAGCGCCACCGGCGCCGCATCCGATCTGGCCGGCAGGGCGAGCCGGAAGAGCCGGAAACTGGCCGATCGGGCGGGTGACCGGGTGAGCTATGTCACAGACGAGGCGCTGTTCCGGGCGAACGCCGCCGCGAACGCTCTGGCCGGGCGCAAGCCGCGACGGCCGTGGGGCCTGATCGCCGGCGTCGGCCTGATCGGCCTGGCCATCGGCTGGGCGGTGGCCGGCACCGCGCGGGCGGCCCTGGAGCGGCAGGCCGAGGAGGAGCAACTCGAGCTGGCCGAGACCGCGATCGTGGTCACCCCGACCTACGACGAGACCTGACGGCCGG
This sequence comes from Actinoplanes sp. NPDC051861, assembly GCF_040681145.1. NCBI lineage: Bacteria > Bacillati > Actinomycetota > Actinomycetes > Micromonosporales > Micromonosporaceae > Actinoplanes > Actinoplanes sp. NPDC051861. The sequence continues at coordinate 43,697 of NZ_JBFAYE010000036.1, read as the reverse complement.
GGTACCACCGAGGGCGCGGGCCGGCCTGCTCCCCGGTGGTACCTCGCCGCTGCGAGCCGGGGCTCCTCTGAACAGCCGGGACTGCCCGGCCGGACGCCGGGCGGGGCGCCCGTCCGGTGGCGGATCCGGCCACCTCTGCTGGCCTCCCGCAGCTGAACACGGCTCTGTACAGTTGAGCGGCATTCGGCTTGCTCCGCGGCACCCTGCCGCCTGATCAGATAGGTCCGCTGGTGCTCAGTGCGGGAAATCTCCTGGACAACCGGTACCGGTTGGACGAGCGAGTGGCCACCGGCGGGATGGGTGACGTCTGGCGAGGCACCGATGTGGTGCTCGGCCGCACGGTCGCGGTGAAGGTGCTCCGCACCGCGATGCTCGAGGACCCGGAGTTCGCCACCCGGTTCTACGGCGAGGCCCGGATGATGGCCGCCTTCCGCCACCCCGGCGTCGTGGAGGTCTACGACTACGCCAGCGACGGTGACTACGACGGCCCCGAGCAGGTGGCATACCTGGTGATGGCGTTCGTGGAGGGCGAGCCGCTCTCCACCCGCGTCAAGGAGGGCCAGATCGGCGTCGCCGAGACGATGTCGATCGTGGCGCAGGCCGCCGACGCGCTGCACGCCGCCCACGAGAACGGGATCGTCCACCGGGACGTGAAGCCGGGCAACCTGATCGTGAAACCGACCGGCGCGGTGATCCTTGTCGACTTCGGCGTCGCCCGGTCGAACGCCATGACCAGCGTCACCGGCCTCAACGCGATCGTCGGCACCGCGCTCTACATGGCTCCCGAGCAGGTCGCCAAGGGCAACCTGACGCCGGCCACGGACATCTACGCGCTCGGCGCCGTGGCCTATCACTGCATCGCCGGCCGCCCGCCGTTCGACGGCGACAACGCGCTGCAGGTCGCGCTGCGCCACCTGGAGGACGAGCCGGACCCGCTGCCCGCCCACGTCCCGGACGACGTGCAGGACCTCATCGCCAAGGCGATGGCGAAACAGCCGTCCGACCGGTTCCAGAGCGCCGCCGAGTTCGCCGAGGCCGCGTTCGCGGCGGCCGGCCCGCTGGACTGGAAACGGCTGACCGGCACCACCCTGCCCTCGCCGGTGAGCCCGGCGGCACGGTTCGGCACCGGCCAGTTCCCGACCACCCCGGTCAGCCCGGCACGCGGGGGCCAGTTCCCGAACAGGCCGCTGAGCCCGGCCGCACCCGGTGGCGTGCCCATGCCGCGCAACGTCCCGTCGCAGCGTGGCCGCCCGGCCGGGCAGCGCGCCCTGATGATCGCGATCCTGGCCCTCTTCGCGGTGGCCGGCAGCCTCGGGCTGATCTTCGCGCTGCAGGCCGGCAACGAGACACCGTCCGGCAATCCCGGGCAGCAGGCCGAGGTCGAGCAGACGCCAGACACGCCGGAGCTGAGCGAGGAGGTCGTGCCCTCCACATCGCCCACCACCCGGCGCACCGTCCGGCCGACCAGGCCTCGCAACTCCGAGACCAGCTCCACGCCGAGCCCGTCCGCGGACTCGCCGAGCCCGACCGGCACGCCGACGACCGACCCGACCACGGACCCGACGACGACCGGCCCGACGACCGATCCGACCACGACCGGCCCCACGACCGACCCGACCACGACCACGCCGACGACCGACCCCGAGCAGCCCGGGACCGGTGGGGGCGCGGCCGGGGCTTGACCCTGACACAGTGTCAGGGAGGACGGTGGAGCGACCATGTTGAGCATCGGAGACTTCGCCGGCCTGGGCCGGGTTTCGGTACGCATGCTGCGTCACTACGACGCGATCGGCCTGCTGCGACCCGCCCACGTCGACCCGCACACCGGCTACCGGTGGTACACCGCCCAGCAGTTGAGCGTCCTGAACCGGGTGCTCGCCCTCAAGGATCTCGGCTTCAGCCTGTCCGACGTGCAGGCCATGATCGACGAGAAGCTGGACATCGGTGAGCTGCGCGGCATGCTGCGGCTGCGCCGGGCCGAGTTGGCAGCGCGGGTGCGGCGGGACAATGCCCGCCTGGCCCTGGTCGACGCCCGTCTCCGGCTGATTGAAACGGAGGGGCACATGGACACCGCTGACGTCGTCCTGAAGCACATCGCGGCGATCCGGGTCGCGGAGCTGTCTGCCACCGCACCCGGCGGCTACGACGATCCGGCCTCGATCACCGAGAACCTGACACCGCTCTATCCCCGGCTCATGGATCTCATGGAGGCGGCCGGGGTGCCGATCTGCGGGTCGCCGATTGCGTACTACCGGCCGGCGCCGACCGGGCCGGGCGACGAGACGATCACGGTGCACGCCGCGTTCCCGATCGGCGAGGTGGAGGTGACCGGCGCGACCTTCGACGTCGTCGTGCTGCCCGCCTTCGAGGCCGCCACCGCCCTGCATCGCGGTTCGATGTCCGAGGCGTTCCGCACCGGTCAGGCGATCGCCACCTGGATCGACGACAACGGCTACCGCACCGACGGGCCCGGCTTCGCCCGCGAGGTCTACCTGGACTGCCCGCCGGACGACTTCGACAAGTGGGTCACCGAGATGCAGGTCCCGCTGGACAGCACCGTGATCGCAACCCGGGAAGCCGAATCCTCAACTCGGTGATCACGCGGCCGATCTAGGCGGCGGCACGGGATCGCAACCGTGCCGCTACCGAGAGGCCCGCGCATGACAGTTCAGACTCCACCGGAGCCGGGTCACTACCCGACGGCTCCGCCGTGGGCGAGCCCACCCGCTCCGGCACCCGCGGCGGAGCCGGCCGCACCGCTGTACGGCGGGCTGGTCCCCCCGTACGGCGATCCGGAGAACAAGCACGGTCAGCTGCTGGTCAAGTTCCCCGAGGAGGTCCTCGCATCGGGTCGGCCGGAAGCACCGTCGTGGGTTCCGGTGGTGGTCCTGACGTTCTTCTTCAGCCTGCTCGGTGCCGTCTCGGCGATGCGGCGTGCCGCCAAGGCCCGCCGCTACGGCCGGAACCGCGCGCCGTACTGGATCGCGTTCGTCACGACGTTCGTGGTGGCCGGTGGTTTCTGGACAGTTCTGACCTCGATGGTGGCGGTGCCGTACTACCTGCAGGTGCGGCAGAACGCGGTCACGAAGGTGCTGCAGGGCGAGATTCTCAAGGACGGCCGGATGCGTACGGCCATCGGCTCCGAGATCTCCGACCCGCAGTGCAGCCCCGAGGACGAGCAGCCCTCGGGCGGCCTGACGACGTACCTGTGCACCTTCAAGCTGGCCGAGGGCGGGCGGGCCTCCCGCTTCGTCCGCGCCGACGACAGCGGCAACTGGGAGCTCACGAAATAACCCGTGTGTGGATTTCGGCCTCCGTACGAACCCGAAATCCACACACGGGGGTTTGACGACTCAGAACGTGATCGGGACGCCGTCGCGGACGAGCTGCCAGTTCTTGACGAAGAAGTCGGCCGGGTCGATGACGCCCCTGGCCTGCGCCCAGTCGATCAGCAGCTGGCGGATCTCCTGCTGCTCGTTGTAGACCTGGGTCTTCACGATGCCGGGGAAGCTGCCGCCGCCGGAGCGCCGGTAGTTGTTCACCGCCACCACGAACCGCGCGGCCGGGTCGACGTCCACGCCGCCGATCTGCAGGCGGGTGATCCGGCTGCCGACCGGCTTCGCGATGTCGATGTCGTAGTCGACGCCGGAGAACACGTCGTAGTTGTAGTCCGGCACCGCCGGGTCGCTGATCGTCGCGGGGTCGACCGGCGCGCCCGGTGCGAGCGTCACGAAGAACTTCGCCGAGTACTCCAGGTACGCCTTCACCTCGGCGGCGGTCAGCACGACCGCCTCCAGGGTGTTGTCGTAGATGTAGAGCCCGGCGACGTCCTTGATCTTGACCTCGCCCTGCGGGAACACCGCGGTACGGCTGAACGGCGCGGCGATCGACAGGACCGGCAGCGACGCGTACTCGGTGCCGGCCAGTGCCGCCGTGACGGTGTCGGTCTGCACCTTGTTGATGTAGTCGAGGATCGGGGTGTCCTCGTACCGGGAGGTCGCCGCGGAGAGCGTCTCGGTGGAGTTCGCCACGACCTGGTTCACGTACGCCACGGTCTTCTCGTGCTGCCTGCGCACGACAGCGAGGACCTTCGGGTCGGCCTCGACCGTGTTGGTGTTGAGCGTCGTGGCCGCCTTCGACGTGATCTTCCAACAGCCCTTCTCGCGGACCAGGTCGAAGTCCATCTTGGTGAGCCGCATGCCCCACCGCGACGGCTCGGAGAGCAGCACCTGCTCGCCGGTCGTCAGGTTGGTGACGAACCGCTCCGGCACCTCGCGGTGCGCGTGACCGAACAGGATCGCGTCGATGCCGGGCACCTGCTCGGCGATCAGCGCGGTCGGGTTCTCGTTGGGCAGCTCCGGGCCGTAGCTGGAGGTGCCGCTGTCACCGCCGTGCGCGGAGATGAACACGACGTCGGCGCCGCGGGCCCGCATGATCGGCACCCACTTCGCGGCGGTCGCGATCATGTCGGTGAACTGGATCTTGCCCTCGACGTTGGCCCGGTCCCAGATGGCCGAGCCGGGGTTGGTGAGACCCAGGATGCCGACCCGCAGCGTCGGTCCGTGCCGGCCGACGGAGACCTTCTTGATGACGTACGGGGTAAACGCCGGCTTACCCGTCTTGACGCTGATGGCGTTCGCCGCCAGCGCCGGGAAGCCCAGTTGGCGGATCCACAGGTTCAGCAGCGGCAGCCCGTAGTTGAACTCATGGTTGCCGAGGGTGACCGCGTCATAGTCCAGCACGTTCATGGCGCGAGCCATCGGATGCTTCTCGCCGGTCTCGGTGATCGGCTCCTGCTTGGCGTAATAGGTCGCCAGCGGTGTGCCCTGAATGGTGTCGCCCGCGTCCAGGACCAGCACCGGACCGGTCGCCTCGGCGCGCAGCTTGTTCACCAGGGCGGCCAGCTTGGCCACGCCGACGTCGTTGTGAGCACTGTCGTCGTACTCCGCGTCGCGGTAGTAGTCCCAGTTGTAGACGTTACCGTGAGTGTCCGAAGTACCCAGCACGGTGAGCCGGTATGTCTGCGGGTGCTTGCCGCCGCCGGCCTGTGCCGGGTCGGCGAGCACGAGCGGTGCGGCGGCGGTAGCCGCGGACGCGGCGAGTACGCCACGCCGCGATATCCCGTGAGAAAGGTTCATACCGAGGGACCCTAACTCTCGTCGATCAGATCTCCTGCAACACCGGCAGTCCGAGGAGGTCCATTCCCTGATGGAGGGTGCGTCCGGTCAGGGCGGCCAGGGCGAGCCGGCTCGCGCGCACCGGCCCCTCCGCGCGCAGCACCGGGCAGTGCTCGTAGAACGTCGAGAACGCGACGGCCAGGTCGTGCAGGTAACCGGTGAGCCGGTGCGGCTCGCGGTGGGCACCCGCGGCGCACACGGCCGGTTCGAACCCGAGAAGAACCAGGCCGAGGGCACGTTCCTCCGGGCGGGACAGCACGATCGGCCCCGGTTCGGCGCCGGCTTTGCGAAACAGGGAGGAGATTCTGGCGTACGCGTACTGCAGGTAGGGCCCGGTGTTCCCGGTCGACGCGAGCATCCGGTCCCAGTCGAAGACGTAGTCGCCGCGCCGGTCGCCGGAGAGGTCGGCGTACTTGATCGCGGCGAGGCCGATCTCGGGTGCCGACGCACGGGCGACCGCCTCGTCGAGCAGTTCGGCGAGCCGCACGGTGTCACCGGCCCGCGTCTTGAGCATCTTGCCGTCCGCGCCGAGGATCGAGCCGAAGCCGATGTGCTCGGCGCTGACCGTGGCGGGCAGCCACCCGGCCTCCCGTGCCACCGCGAAGACCATCTGGAAGTGGATCCGCTGGGGTGTGCCGACGACGTAGAGCAGCTGGGTCGCGCCCAGGTCGTCCACCCGCCTCCGCAGGGCGGCCAGGTCGGTCGCGGCGTACCCGAAACCGCCGTCGCCCTTGCGGACGATCAGCGGGAGCGGAAGTCCGTCGCGGCCGGGAAATCCGGCCGGGAATGCGCACAGCGCGCCGTCGCTGAGGTGCAGCAGGCCTTTCGCATCCAGGTCGGCGACGACGCCGGCCAGGTCGTCCTGGTAGCTGCTCTCCCCCGCGAAGTCGTCCGGGCCCAGGCTGACGCCGAGCCGTTCGTAGACGGCCAGGAACGCCCGCTCGGACTGGGCGACCAGCCGCCGCCACAGCTCCCGGGTCGGCTCGTCGCCGGCCTGCAGCGCCACCACCCGCAGCCGGGCCCGGGTCCGGAATTCCTCGTCACCGTCGAACCGTTTCCGGGCCGCCTGATAGAACGCGGTCAGGTCGCCCAGCGAATAATCGCCGTCGGCACCGGCCAGGTGCTCGATCAGCATCCCGAACGGTGTGCCCCAGTCGCCGAGATGGTTGATCCGGTGCACGTCGTGGCCCTGCCACGCGAGGATCCGGGCCAGCGCGTCGCCGATGATCGTCGAGCGCAGGTGGCCGACGTGCATCTCCTTGGCCACGTTGGGCCCCGAGTAGTCGACGACGATGCGAGCCGGGTCCGCGACCCGCGGCACGCCCAGCCGGGTGTCGCCGGACAGCGCGTCGAGCGCGGCGGTGATCAGGTCGTCGGTGACGGTGAGGTTGAGGAAGCCCGGTCCGGAGACGGCGACCTCGGCGAGACCGGTCAGATCGACCCGGGCCGCCACATCGGCGGCGACGTCGCGGGGCGGGCGGCCGAGCTGCCGGGCCAGGGCGAGCGGCGCGGCGGACTGGAAGTCGGCGTGCGGCGAGACCCGGACGGCCGGGTCAACCGGCGCGCCGGCGACCGCGGTCAGAGCGGGCGCGAGCCGGTCGTGCAGGAGCGTTTCGAGATTCATGGTCGACCCCATCGAGACGTCGGACGGGTCGCACCGATCGCTGTCCAGCGCCGGCGGGTGACGACCCGCCGGGTGGAAAGCAGAGCTTCAGCGGCGGCCCTCGGGACGCCGGCGTCGCACGCTGAAGCAGAACATGGGCCGGACTATAGCTGGTCGCGGTGCGCGATCCGAGTCATTTGCGGCCAGAGCAGAGCCAGGAAGACGACCGAGGCGCCGAATGCCGCCCAGAACGGCGCGACCAGGCCGTACTGCCTGGCCAGCAGTCCGCCCGCCGCCGAGCCGATCACCAGACCGCCGAAGACGCAGATCGTGTTCACCGCGCTCACCCGGCCCTGCAACTGCTCGGGAACCGCGCGCTGCCGGACCGTGGTCGAGGTGGTGCCCCAGATGAACGCGTGCGCACCGAAGAGGAAGAACACCGGCAGCGCCACCCAGGGCGAGGTGGTGGCGGCCAGGATCAGGTGGGTCAGCGTCTCGATGATCAGGCCGATCCGCATCAGGTTGCCGAGGCTGATCCGGGCGGTGAGCCAGCCGTACAGGGCGGTGCCGAGCATGCCGCCGGCCGCGGAGACCGCGGTGACGACGCCGAAGCCGATCGAGCCGAGTCCGATGTGGTCGCTCGCGTAGAGCACCAGCACCGACCAGGCGGCGCCGAACGCCAGGTTGAAGACCAGGATCGTCAGGCAGAGCGTGCGGACCGGCGGATGGTGCAGGACCCAGCGGCAGCCCTCGATGATCTCGTGCCGCACGGACCGGCCGGCCTCCCCCACCGCCCGGCCGTGAGGCGGCAGTGACACCCGGCTGACCAGAACCATCCCGGCGAGGACCAGCAGCACCTCGGTCAGCAGCGGCCAGGCCCGGCCGACGGTGAACAGCACGGCGCCCAGCGGCGGGCCGGCCAGCTGGTTGAGCGTGATGAAACCGGTCTGCAGCCGCGCGTTGGCCACCGCCAGGTCGTCGCGGTGCACCAGCATCGGGGTGAGCGTCCCGGTCGTGTTGTCGGCGAACACCTCGGCCGTGGCGATCAGGGCGAGCCCGATCAGCGCCGCCGCTACCGGGAGCCGGCCGGCCGCCAGGGCGGCGATCATCGCGACCAGCACGACCGCGCGGAACGCGTTGGCAGAAAGAACGATCGTTCTGCGGTTGTGGCGGTCCGAGAGCACTCCGGCCCAGAGGCCGCAGATCAGCGGCGGTGCCCAGGCGGTCATGGCGGCCAGCGAGATCAGGAACGGGTCGGTGGTGAGCGAGGCGACCAGCAGCGGGCCGGCCGCGGCGGCGATGCCGTCACCGAGATTCGTCGTCCAGGAGGAGGCGAGCAACCACCGGAATCCGGTACCGAGCCGAGCGGGGACGAGGGTCTGGAGGAGCGCACTCACAAGGTGAGCACACTACGTGGATCCGCCGATTCCGCGACATGATTTACGGCATGACCACGAGCGGCTGGGACAAGGACGGCGCGGGGGTGCTGGCGCTGCCGTCGGGGCGGCTGATCCGGGGCCGTGGGCTGCGCGAACCCATGCCGTCCGGGCATCCGCCACAGTTCGGGGTCTATCTGCTCGGCTCGGCGCCGCCGGAGTTCGGGTGGAGCGGCCGGTGGATCAGGTGGCCCGACTTCTGGTTGCCGTCCGATTCCGCGTACGCAAGAAAGGCCTTGATCGAAGCCTTGAGCCGCACCGAGGGTGAGCGTGTCGAGATCGCCTGCGGGGGCGGTCGTGGCCGGACCGGCACCGCGCTGGCCTGCCTCGCCGTGCTGGACGGCGTCCCACCGCGCGAGGCAGTCGGGTTCGTGCGCCGCCACTATCACCCGCGAGCGGTGGAAACGCCCTGGCAGAAGCGTTACGTGGCGCGGTTCTCCTCGGACTGAACGTCCTTGGACTCGGCGGCGGCCCGGATCTGCGCGGAGAGCTTGAGCGACTCCTGGTAGGAGAGGTATGCCAGGGCCATGGTGACCACACCGAGGACCGCGGCCGTGACACCCGCCAGCTGATCGGCGAGGCTCGGACCGAGAAGGCCCACCGCGACGATCACCACGGCGACAGCGCTGAGCAGCACCAGCAGACCGGCCCGGACCCGGTTGTCGACCAGGCGCGCCTTCGGCGTCTGCGGCTGGGAGCGACCGCCCCGGAGCGCCGCCGCGATGATCCACTCGATGACCACGATCAACGCGATGCCGAACGAGACGAACAGCGAGACGTGCCAGCCCTGCAGCCCGGATCCGGTCATCGCAACGCCTCCTGCATGTCCTGCACGAACCGCTGGGTGAGCTGTTCGCCCTGGTAGAGGTACGCGTGCGTGTGCTCCTTGAAGCGCTGCGCGAACGCCGCGTAACCGGAGTGGACCGGCCGGGGCCGCGCGCCCTCGACGGCGTAGCGGACGATGCTCAGCTGCGGCGCGGCGTCCTCCAGCTCCTCGTCGATGTAGGCGTCCAGGCCGGTCGGCGCGAAACCGTACGTCGCGAGCAGCTTCTGTGCCGGCGTGTCGGTCAGGAAGTGGATCACCTGCTCGGCCTCCTCCCGGTGCGGGGTGTCCCGGTCCACCGCGAGGCTCTGGCCACCGAGGACACCGACCGGCAGCCGGCCCAGACGGATCGCCGCGGTCTCCGGCTCGGCGCTCTCCTGCCGGTCCACGCCCGGGAACCAGACCGGCCAGTTCCGCATGTAGCGCAGGTTGTCCCGCTGGAACGCCCGGACGGTGTCCTCCTCGCCGGTCTGGGCGTCGACCTTGCGGGACCGCAGGGCGTCGGCGAGCGGCGCCAGCGCGGTCTTCCACTGGCCGAGGCTGTACGAGACCACGCCGTCGGCGTCCAGGATCGCGTCGTCCTGGGCCAGCGCGTGTTCGAGGACGTTGATCACGAACGCCTCGTCGGTCTGCACGCCGACGGTGTCCAGCTGACCGGTGAAGCTGCCGGTCGCCAGCACGTCGTCGAGTCCGGGCTCGGAGTCGGCGGCCCGCTTGTCGGCGACCCGCCGGTAGAGCATGCCGACGTCGGCGTTGAACGGGACCGCCCAGAGCCGCTCGGTCTCCCCCTCGACCTGGCACACCCGGCGCACCGGGCCGAGCAGGGAGATGTCGTTGCGCGGCACGATCGGGTCGATGCGGCCGGCCTCGGCGAAGCGCGGGATGTGGATGGCGTCCAGGTTGTAGATGTCCGCCCGGTTCTCGGTGAACTTGGCGAACTGGTCCTGGGTGGAGCTGTTGATCTCCTTGGGCACGATCCGGACGTCCGGGTGCAGGTCGTTCCAGAGGTTGATCAGGAGGTTCCGGCCGCCACCGGTCGGCTCGGCGCCGGTCGCCAGCGTCAGGGTGACGGGCTCCCGGCGGGTGAGCAGATAACCGGTGGCGGCGGAGAGCATCCCGGCGGTCAGCACTCCGGCCAGGAACGACCGTCGCGAGTAGAGCTCCGCCATGTGATGCACGTTACTCGATATGGACCTCGGCCGTGTCCAGTGCGGCGATCAGGGTGCCGAGCCGCCCGAGCAGCTCATCGTCCGCGGGCAGGCCGGCGACGCTGCGCCGGATCTCCGCGTCGATCCGGTCGTGCAGGCGGCGGCCGCGCGCCGACAGGTGCACCCGGATGCGCCGCCGGTCCACGTCGTCGCCCCGGCGGTAGACGAGGTTCTCCTCCACCAGGTGGTCGATCAGCCGGGTCAGGCTGCCGGGCGGCAGGAACGCGAGGTCGGAGAGCTCGGTCATGAAGTGGCCCCTGCCGTCGGCCAGCACGGTGACGACACGCCACGCGTCCATGGAACAGCTCTCGGCGTCGAGGAAAGTCGCCAGGCGGCGGGCCAGCAGCCGCTCGGCGCGCGTCAGCAGGTACATGAGGTCCGTGGATCCCCGCATCGTCGGGATGGTACCGAAACTGTCTTCACCTCGGCGCGACGATCCAGGACCATGAAGCGATGTCGCCTCCCGGCACCTTCGACGTGGCGCTGGTCGTGCCGCTGCGGGGCCCGGCCGGCATCTTCGGCCCGAGCGCGGAGCTCTGCGCCGAACTCGCCGCCGAGGAGATCAATCAGGCCGGTGGGGTGCTGGGCCGTGAGCTGCGCCTGATCCCGGTCGACGGCGGCGCCGCGCCGCAGGCCGTCGGCAGCGAGGTCGCGGCGCTGGTCGAGTCCGGCGCGGTACAGGGCGTCACCGGGTGGCACATCTCCTCGGTCCGGCAGGCGGTCGCACCCAGGCTCGCCGGGCGGGTGCCCTATGTCTACACCGCGCTCTACGAGGGCGGCGAACGCGCCGAGGACGTCTTCCTGACCAGCGAGACCCCGGACGTCCAACTGTTCCCCGCGATGCGGTTGCTGCGGGACGAGCGCCGGGCCCGCCGCTGGTTCATCGTCGGCAACGACTATGTCTGGCCGCGCCGGACAGCGCAGGCGGCCACGCTCTTCGCGCACTCCGCCGGGATGACCGTGGCCGGCGAGAGCTACGTCCCGCTGGGCACCTCGGACTTCACCGGCGTGCTGCGGCGTATCGAGCGGTCCGGCGCGGACGCCGTACTGATGCTGCTCGTCGGCACCGACGCGGTCCGCTTCAACCGCGCCTTCGCACGGTCCGGCCTCGCCGGGCAGTGCCTGCGCCTGAGCACCCTGATGGACGAGAACATGCTGCTGGCCAGCGGCGCGTCCACCACACAGGACCTGTTCAGCACGGCCGGCTTCTTCGCCTCGATGGTCACGCCGGAGAACCTCGACTTCCACGGCCGGTACGCGGACCGCTTCGGCGCCGAGGCACCGCCGCTGGGCAGTCTCGGCGAGTCCTGTTACGAGGGTGTCCTGCTGCTCGCGGCCCTGATCGAGCGGGCCGGCGCGACGGACCTGCGCGCGATCGGCGCGAACGCCGAGTCGGTGTCCTATGAGGGCCCACGCGGTCTGCTGCGCCTGCACGAACGCCACGTGAACCAGCGGATCTACCTCGCCCAGGCGCGGGGTGTGGAGTTCGACGTACTGACCCAGCTGGTCTGACGGCCCCGGCTCTTAGGTAGAACGAACGTTCTTGCTTCCGCCAAGGGAAGCAAGAACGTTCGTTCTTGCCGACGGTCAGGAGAAGACGCTGAACGACAACTGGCCCTCATCAGTGATCGTCCCGTCCGCGGTGCGCCCGGTGACCGTCACGATGAAGTAGTGCGCCTCGGCGGGGGTCCAGGCCAGCTCCGCCACACCCTCGGTGGCGGAGACCGTTCCGGCAGCCACCTCGGTCAGGGCGGTGTAGTCGAAGACCCGGTAGTCGTACTCGGTGATACCGGGCATTCCGCCGCTGAACTTCAGCACCGCCGGATCGCCCGGCGCGCCGTTCCAGCTGTTGTCCTGGAGCCGGTCCGCCTCGACCAGCGGCTTGGTGCCGACCAGCATCCGGTACTCGGTGACCGGCGACAGGACGCCGTCGACGAACTCGCGCTGCACGTACAGGATCAGCTCACCGGTCTGCCGCGGCGTGTAGGGGACGTAGGTGACCAGCACGTCCTCCTCCCGGTCCACGGACTGCACCGGCTCGTCGCCGACGTGCCACAGGTACCGCTTCGTGGCCTCGCTCGGTGAGGCGCTGAAACCGATCCGGCCCGGCACGCCCATGCCGCCGGACGGCCACCACTGGTCCCAGGTCGCGCTGACCGAGACACCGGCGTCGTCGATCTGGAACCCGAACGTGCGGCTCTCGGTGACCGAGCCGTCGGCACGCACGCTGTGCACGACCAGCATCTCGTAGGAGCAGCACTGCGGCGTCCAGACGAACTGCGCGGTGCCGTCCGCCTTCGCGGCGACGTAGGTCTCCTCCCCGCTGTTGCCGATCGTGTAGCGATACCCGGTCACGTCCGGCATCGCCGGTTCGAACGTGAACGTGGCCTCCCTGCCGGTCATCGGTGTCTCGCCATACGGACCCCGCACCGAGACCAGCGGGGCGTCGGAGACGGTGAAGGTGAGGGTCGCCGCCGGCGAGAGCGTGCCGTCGGCCAGCCGGGCCCGCGCCGTGAATGTGTTCTCCCCCGCGTGCAGCGGCACGACCTCGACGATCGCGTGCGCGCCGTCGGTGGTCTCCTTCTCCGGCCCGCCGTCGAAGCTGTAGACGAAGCCGGTCACATCGGGCAGATCGCTGTCGAGGTGGACGTTCGCCGGGCGGCCCACACCGTCCGGGTCCGGCCAGGTCGTGCCGTAGTCCGTGTAGAGGAACGGCTTGGTGCTGATCACGAAGAACTGCTCGCGCGCCGCCTCGGTGACCGAGCCGTCGGCCTTGACCGCGACCACCGTGATCTCGTAGTAACGGCCGTCCTCCGGCGTCCACTCCAGAACCGCGGAGCCGTCCGGTCCGGCCTCGATCGTCTTCTGCTCGTCGCCGAAGTCGTAGCGGTACGCCACCACGTTCGCGGTGCGCGGGGTGAACGTGAAGGTGCCCGGCACCCCGCTGAGCGGCGAGGACTGCCAGTTGAACTGCTCCGAGGCGATACCCGGCGCGTCGCTCACCCAGATCGTCTCGGTCTCCGTACCGATCACCTTGCGGCCGGCGTAACTGCGCTCGACGATCGTGTGCGAGCCGACGGACGGGAAGACGATCTCCCCGGTGCCCTTCCCGTCCACCACCGGCACGCGGACCTCGGCGCCGCCGTTCAGCGCGTACCCGAACGAGGTCACCTCCGCCGCCCGTGACTGCAGCGTGATGCGGCTGGGCAGGCCGACACCGGCGACGTCGACAACGGCGAACGGCGCGGTGTCGCGTACCCAGAAGTCGTAGCCCGTCCACGGACCGCGGTTGCCCGCGGCGTCGTAGGACTGGACCTCGACCCGTGACCGCGCGTCGTGGCTGGGCGCGATCTCGACCCGTGCCCGGCCGCCCGGCCGGTTCGCCGCGACCGACTCCGTGGCACCGCCGCTGATGGTCCGGTAGGCGAAGCCGACGACGTCCCGGTCACCCTCGGCGTCGAACACGAACGTCCCGGGCACGCCAGGGCCTCCGGTGCCCGGGTAGCCCTGGGAGTCGTACTTGCGGGAGAACACGACCGGTGCCTTGGCGGGAGCGGTGTTGTCGACCGTCAGATAGCAGGTCCTGGTCCACGGGCTGGAGTCGTCGCGGTCCCGGGCCTGCGCGGCCCAGGCGATCACGGTGCCGTCGGCGAACTCGCGGAGGTCCCGGGTGATCGAGGTGGACTCGACCCGCTTCTCCGGCTCGGCGACCGGCCAGCTCGCGTAGTAGAGCTGCGGGCGGTCACCGTCGGCGTCGGCCGCCGTCGCGTTGAAGCGGGTGAACGAGCCACCGGCGGTCGGGTGTTTCGCCAGAGTGCCGCACGGCCGGTCCGGATAGAGCAGCTTCGGCGCGCTCACCGTCGGCGCGTGGTTGGACGACATGCTCAGCGCGAACCGGCGCCAGGTGCGGGCGACCGCCGGGTCGGTCTCGGAACCGGCCGCGACACGCACCTCGAAGGTGATCGACTTCTCGCGCCGGTCCAGCGCGGCCTCGACCTGCGGGAGCACGTCGACGCCGAGGTAGGCACCCGGGCAGATGACGCCCTTGCCGAGGTTGTACCGGCCGACCAGCTCCAGCTCTTTCGGCGCCTTCTTCCAGGTGGTCGTCTCGGTGACCGGCCGGGAGCGCCAGACCTCGATCGGCGCGGTCGCGGTGCAGTCCCGCACCGTGCGCTCCGAGGAGTAGAAACTCGCCCGATGGACGACCTGGTCACGGTACGGCGTGAGGTCGAACGTGAAGTAGGCGCGCCGGGCGCCCGTGTCGCCGGTGACGCCGGTCGGCGCGTCGCCGTCCGGGTTCGGATCCGCCGTGGTGGGCCGCGCGGAGTCGGTGTAGGCCCAGGCCGCCAGTTCGGCGGCGGTGTAGGTCATCGCTTGAGCGGGCTGCGCGGTCACGGTGACGACCGCGGCAGCGAGGACAATTACGGACAGCAGCGATTTGCGCAGAGGACGCATTTTTCTCCCCGAAACCGCCCGGGGATGGACGTCCGGGCGGTTCCAAGGATCTTAACAGCGTCGATGGATCGCGTCAGGGCTTGGAGACGGCCTCGGCGATGTCGCCGAGCAGCTCGTACGCGGTCGTGCGCTTCCCACCGATGAAGGCGTTCGGGACGCCCTGCTGCCACGACGCGTTGCCGAGGTCGGTGGTCACGGTGCCGTCCGGCTGACTGTCGGGCCCGTACAGCGGACGAGGTTTGGTCAGCTGGTCGAGGCGGGCGTCCACGATGCGGGTGAACTCGGTGGTGAGCCAGCGCTTGTCGGCGTCGGTGAGTGCCACGGGGATGTCCTCCAGTCGCCAGGATGTGGTGTTGGCCTCGCGCGACGTCACGTACGAGGCGGAGAAATGCGCGTGCTCGGTGTGGGGGCTGCTACCGGTGTACGCCCGCTGCTTCCATCTGTTGGACGCCTCCCAGATCCGGCGGTTGTAGATGATGTAGCGCAGCCTGTTCTCGGCGCCGCTGCGGGAGCGGGCGAGGATGTGCTGCACCACCATCTCCATCGTCAGATTCGGGGTACGCAGGTCGTCGTCGGCGTCGAACGCGTGAACCTCGTGCTTCGAGTCGGCGTCGTAGATCGGCACCCGGCCGACCTCGTCGTCGTTGTGATCGGAGACGGTCGCCTGATGCGCCCGGTCGCCGATGGTGCCGTCGCTCGTCTTGTCCCGGTCCGGTGCGATCCGGTTCAACTCCGTGCGCAACTGCACCAGGCAGGGCACGAGCACCCAGTCGGCCATTCCTCAGGTCCTCTCAGCGATTTGCGGACCATTTCATACCGCTGATCGCGCACATTAAAACGGCACGATGTCACTACTCTGGGTGAGAGAATTCAGAAATGCGCAGGTCCGGGGCGCCGACCCCGGAATGTGCCAATCTTTGCGGATGTGACGCCGATCACCATCCGAAGCGGTCGGGGTAGACCACCTCGGCCAGCTCGTTCTGGCCCTCGACGTTCGGGTGGAAGTAATCGATCCGGTTGATCAGATCGAGGGAGAACCGCACCTCGTGCGCCCGCCCGCCGTCCCACCGGCACCGTTTCCCATACGCCTTGCAGGCCTTGCGGAGCTGTTCGTTGTACGCCTCGATGCGGTCCCGGACCCGCTTGCGCCGCTGCTCGTCGGCGCTCGCGGTCGAGGTGGGCGCGGCCAGCATCGACGGGCAGATGCCACCCTGGCCCCAGACCTCCACGGCCTTGTCGTCACCCCGCCCGAGCTGCCACAACCGGTACAGATCCGGGACGCTCACCATCAGCACCCGCGCCTTGGGCAGGCCCTTCCTGAGCCGGGCCAGCCCGCGGTCGATCTCCTTGCGGAACGTCGTCACGGCCGTCATGTTCGCCACGTCGCGCGAGCAGGCGTCGTTCGCGCCGATCAGGATCGTCACGTACTGCGCCTTCATCTCCACGGCCCGCGTTGCCTGCCCGGCGAGCGCGTCGGCCTCGGCACCCGGCTCGGCGAAGTTCTTCGCGTTCCCCTTGATCCTGGGATTGTCCTCGAGAATGCGCCGATAATGGCTGTCCACCGAGGACGCCGTCCCGGTCGACCAGGAGTTGCGGCTGCACGCGACGAACGCCAGGCAGCTGCCGAACCCGGCCGTGATGGAGTCGCCGAGCGCGGCCATCGACGACGGCAGCCCGGACGGCGGCCGGCTCGTGGGCGCGTCACCGGGCGGCTCCGGCGTGGCGCCCGCACCCTCACAGGCCAGGGCGAACACCGCGAGGAGCGCTAGTACGGCGAGGTGCCAGCGGCGAAACTTCATCCCCGAAAACGATATGTCATCCCCTTCGTGATCGGCACCGGCGAACACCGGTCGATCACGGTGAGCGATCATCGCGACGCGTCATGTCATTTTGAACGACGATTCAGGAATCGACCCACGCCATAGCGACACCCATTCCGCTGACATCCCGGAATGGGCTCGTAAATAGATGTGGAGCCCGGTGGACAGGCTGATGGCTTCCGGTCGCGGGAACCACACCACACCAGGCCAGGCGCGCTCCGGCACCCTGTTGACAGGACGCCAACAGGTTTGCGAGTGTGCGTCCACTACGTTTCGTGTGTGATCTTGTGAACACGTCCTCTAGGAGAGGCTCGATGTCACTTTCCGTTTCCCGTACCCGCCGGAGGGCCGCCCTGCTGGGCGCCCTCGCCCTTTCGCTGACGTGTGTGAACGTTCCCACATCGGCAACCGCGCACCCGAAGACCGACACGTCCTGTGCCACCACCGGGTCCGTCGACTTCGGCGCCGACCTGGCCGGCGACGGCTGGAAGTTCACCACCGGCGACGATCCGGCCTGGTCGGACCCGGCGTTCGCGGACTCCGGCTGGCGCGACTGGAGTGTCCCGGACAACTGGGGCAACCACACCGACCTGTCCACCTACGACGGATTCGCCTGGTACCGCAAGACCTTCACGCTCCCGGAGCGACCGGCCGGGGTCACCGACTCCGCCGTGGTCGCCGCGCTCGGCAAGATCGACGACGCCGACCGGGCGTTCCTCAACGGGCAGGAGATCGGGCGCACCGGCGGGTTCCCGCCGAACTTCGACTCCACGTGGGAGGTGCCGCGGGAGTACTACCCGGCGGACGGCCTGCTCAAGTGGGGTGGCACCAACGTCCTCGCGGTACGCGTCTACGACGGCACCGGTGGCGGCGGCTTCTATCAGGGCCCGGTCGGCCTGTACTCGAAGGCCCGGCTGCGCGCGCTGTCCGGGATCACCGGCACAGCCGCCACCCGGGCTCAGCTCGCGCACGCGTGTGCCGTGCTCAACGCGCAGCACCGCGCGGTGGCCGCTGGCAACACGCGTGCGTACGCCGAGACCCTGGCACCCAGCTTCTTCCACTCCGGTGACACCGCCGACCGGCGCCTGTCCGACCTGCGGGCGCTGCTCAAGACCGGCAGGGTGACACTCACCGACGCGCAGGCCGAGGTCTTCGTGGACAGCCAGGGCCGGCTCGTGGTGGACACCATCCGCGGCTGGACCAGCCTGCCGACGGCCCGTGAACTGCTCTACCTCGACCCCCGCAAGGACGTCGAGCTGGGTGATCACGCGCGGTTCTTCCGGGACGACTACGCCTCCGCCGCGATGGGCCGCCGGATGCAGTTCAACGTGTACCTGCCGCAGAGCTACACCCGCACCACCGCAAAGCGGTTCCCGGTCGTGTACATGCTGAACGGCTTCAACGGCAGCAACATCGAGTGGGAGGCGCGGGACATCGACACCGTCCTCGACCGGCTGATCCGCGAGAAGGGCCTGGAGGAGACGATCGTCGTGTTCCCGGACGGCGACAGCGGCTGGTACGTCGACACCTCGGCCGGCAACTACCGCTCGATGATCGTGGACGAGATCGTGCCGCTGGTCGACCGGGCGTACCGGACGATCCCGGACCGGGACCACCGCGGCATCAGCGGGGTGTCGATGGGCGGGCAGGGCGCGTTCACGCTCGCCTGGAAGAACCCCTCGGTGTTCAGCTCGATCGCGAGCCACATGGGTGCGCTGAGCCTGGCGCCGCTGGTCGGCACGGCCGAGGAACGGGCCGCCAACGCCGGGCTGCGGCCGCTGACACTGGTCACCACCCTGCCGGTGGCCGACCTGAACCGGCACCGGTACTACTTCGACGGCGGCGACTCCGACGACTACCGGTTCGGCGTGGCCGCGCAGCAGATGAGCACCGCGCTGGCGGCCAGGGGTGTCCGGCACGACTACCAGCTCGGGGCCGGGCGGCACGATGACGCGTACTGGATGCCGAAGCTGGACCGGTCGTTCGGGGTGCACACCGAGCAGTTCCGGGCCAACCCGGTGAAGCAGCCGCGGGAGCCGAAGCCGGTCAGGGACCCCTACACCTGGCCGTAGAAGACCGCGCACTCGACGGCGCGCCGCCAGCTCGTGTACTCGGCGGCGCGCCGGTCCGGGTCCAGGGCCGGCGTCCAGCGGCCCGCCGGGTGCCGGTTGGCGCGCAGGTCACGCAGGTCGGACCAGTAGCCGACGGCGAGACCGGCGGCGTACGCGGCACCGAGTGAAACCGTCTCGGCGACCATCGGGCGGACCACCGGCACGTCCAGGACGTCGGCGACGATCTGCATGAGCAGGTTGTCGGCGGTCATCCCGCCGTCGACGTTGAGCCCGGTCAGCGTCAGGCCGGAGTCGGCGTTCATCGCGTCGACCACGTCACGGGTCTGGAACCCGGTCGCCTCCAGGACCGCGCGGGCCAGGTGGCTCTTGGTGATGTACGAGGTCAGGCCGACGATCACGCCACGGGCCTCGCTGTGCCAGTAGGGCGCGTACAGGCCGGAGAAGGCGGGCACGATGTAGCAGCCGCCGTTGTCGCCGACGGTGCCGGCCAGGGTCTCGATCTCGGAGGCGGTGCTGATCAGGCCCAGGCCGTCGCGCAGCCACTGGACCAGTGATCCGGCGATGGCGATCGAGCCCTCCAGGGCGAACACGGGTTTCTCGTCGCCGATCCGGTAGCCGACCGTGGTGATCAGGCCATGCCGGGATCGGACCGGCACCACACCGGTGTTCATCAGCAGGAAGCCGCCGGTGCCGTAGGTGCATTTCGCCTCGCCGGGCGCGAAACAGGTCTGCCCGAACAGCGCCGCCTGCTGATCTCCCATGGCCGCCGCGATCGGCACTCCCGGCAGCACCGAGGAGAAGCCGTATATTTCCGAAGAGGACCGAATCTCCGGCAGGATCGCCCGAGGAATCCCGAAGAGGCTGAGCAACTCGTCGTCCCAGTCCAGGGTGGACAGGTTCATCAGCATCGTCCGGCTGGCGTTCGTCACATCGGTCACGTGACGCCCGGTGAGATTCCAGAGAAGCCAGCTGTCCATCGTCCCGAACAGGATCTCGCCCCGGATCGCCCGTTCCCGCAGGCCGTTGTCCAGCAGCCACTGCAGCTTCGTAGCCGAAAAATACGTCGCGGGCGGCAAACCCGTTATTTCGGAAATGTTGGGAAGCTGGGCTACCAACGACTCCGTCCGCGTGTCCTGCCACACGATCGCCGGCGCCACCGGAACACCGGACTCCCGGTCCCACACCACCACGGTCTCACGCTGATTCGCGATCCCGATCGCCGCCACCTGCGAAGACTCGACCCCGGCATCCCGCAGCACCCGAGCCAGGAGCCGCTTCACATCCCGCCAGATCCGCGCCGCGTCATGCTCCACCCAGCCCGGCCGCGGATACGACTGCGGGTGCTCGGCCCGCACCATCGACACCACGGTCGCCCGCCGGTCAAAAAGAATGCACCGCGTCGACGTGGTCCCCTGATCAATGGCCAGGACATAGCGCTCGGTCATGCCAGGTCACGCGAGATCGCGCGGGCCGCCGCCGTCACGTGCTCCACCAGCGCCGGACGGGCCTGCCGCCGGGTGTCGCAGAGTCGTTCCACCGGCCCCGAGATACCGATCGCACCGACCACCAGGCCACCGATCGCGCGGATGGGCGCGGCGATCCCGGCCCGGCCCGGCTCGCGTTCCTCGACGGAGAGACCCCAGCCTCGCGAGCGGGTCTCGCTGAGGGACCGGGCAAGCTCTTCGCGTTTGGTCAAGGTCCTTCTTGTGTACGCGAGGAGCCCACCCGCCACCACCGCGTGCACCGCCGACACGTCGTAGGCCAGCAGCACCTTGCCGAGCGCCGTGGCATGTGCGGGCAGCAGCTGACCGTTCTCCAGCGACTGCGCCGAGTCGTCCGGCCGGAACACGTGGTGCACGACGAGAACCCGGTCGTCGCGCAGCGCCCCGATCCGTACCTCCTCACCGCTGCGCGCCGCGAGAGCGTCCGCCCAGTTCAGCGCCCGGCCACGCAGCTCGTTGACGTCGAGCCCGCTGTCGCCGAGGTCGAGCAGCCCACGGCCGAGCCGATAGCGGCTGGTCCGCGGATCCTGCTCGACGAACCCGACGTGCTCCAGGGTCCGCAGGATGCCGTGCGCGGTGGACTTGGGCAGGTCGAGCGCCTCGGCGATCTCTCCGACCCGCAGCCGGTCCGGTCCGGCGGCGAGCAGCCGCAGCACGGCCGAGGACCGCTCGATGGACTGGATCAGGCCGGGCACGTGCGACATTGTCGCACGCGGTCCGTTGCCGCGGGTCGTTCCGCTCCCTAACGTCCGAGCTCGGAGGGCTGACCCGGGAGGTAGGAGTGGCGCACTTCGTCGGCGCGATCGATCAGGGCACCACCAGCACGCGCTTCATGATCTTCGACCGGTCCGGTGCCGAGATCGCCCGGCACCAGATCGAGCACCGGCAGATCCTGCCGGCGGCCGGGTGGGTCGAGCACGACGCGGTCGAGATCTGGGAGAACACCCTCAAGACCATCGACGTGGCGCTGGCGGGTGCCGGGCTCGGACCGTCGGACCTGGCCGCCGTCGGCATCACCAACCAGCGCGAGACGGTCGTCGCCTGGGACCGGGAGACCGGCGTCCCGGTGGCCCCCGCGATCGTCTGGCAGGACACCCGCACGGAATCGCTGGTAAGTCGCCTGGACCCGTCCTACATCTCCGAAAAGACCGGCTTGCCGCCCGCGACGTACTTCTCGGCCACGAAGCTGCAGTGGCTGCTGGACAACGGCCTGCGGGACCGGGCGGAGCGGGACGAGATCCTGTTCGGGACGATCGACAGCTGGCTCCTCTGGAACCTCACCGGGCGTCACCTGACCGACGTCACCAACGCCAGCCGGACGATGCTGATGAACCTGTCCACCCTGGACTGGGACGACGACCTGCTCCGACTTTTCGGGATTCCTCGTGCGGTGCTCCCGGAAATCCGATCGTCGAGCGAGATTTATGGTTTTTCGACGATTTTGCCGGGTGTACCGATCGCGGCGGCCATCGGCGACCAGCAGGCGGCGCTGTTCGGGCAGACCTGCTTCGCGCCCGGCGAGGCCAAGTGCACCTACGGCACCGGCGGCTTCCTGCTGATGAACACCGGCACCACCCCGGTCCGCTCCAGCCACGGCCTGATCACCACGGTCGCCTACCGCTTCGGCGACGAGAAACCCGTGTTCGCACTGGAGGGCTCGATCGCCGCGGCCGGTGCGGCGATCCAGTGGCTGCGCGACCAACTCGGCGTACTCGACTCGGCAGCCGCCAGCGAGACGCTCGCGGGGCAGGTCGAGGACAGCGCCGGCGTCTGCTTCGTCCCCGCGTTCTCCGGCCTCTACGCCCCGTACTGGCGTCCGGACGCCCGCGCGGCAATCGTCGGCCTGTCCCGCTTCCACACCGCCGCGCACATCACCCGGGCCACGCTCGAAGCCATCTGCTACCAGACCCGCGACGTGGTCGAGGCGATGGCACAGGACGCCGGCGGCTCGATGGACTGCCTCCAGGTCGACGGTGGCGTCACGGCCAACGCGCTCTGCATGCAGTTGCAGGCGGACATCCTCGGCGTACCGGTCAGCCGTCCGGCCGTCGCCGAGACCACCGCGCTGGGCGCCGCCTACGCCGCCGGGCTCGCCACCGGTTTCTGGAACTCGATCGACGACCTGCGCGCCAACTGGCACGAGGACCGCCGCTGGCACCCCTCGTGGAGCGCCTCCCGGCGCACCGATGGCATCACCCGCTGGCAGGCCGCCATATCCCGAACCCTCGACTGGCCCACCCCCTAACCCGTGTGTGGAGTTCGGCCTCCATACAAACCCCAACTCCACACACAAGGTTGGCACGCAGGAAAGAGGAACGTATGAACACCGGAGTGATCTCGCCGCAGGCGCGGGTGGCGGCGCTGGCCGCCATGTCGGCCGGCGACGAACTGGACGTACTGGTCGTCGGCGCCGGCGTGGTCGGCGCGGGGGCGGCGCTCGACGCGGCCACCCGCGGGCTCTCCGTCGGCCTCCTCGAAGCCCGCGACTTCGCCGGCGGCACCTCGAGCCGGTCGAGCAAGCTGATCCACGGCGGCCTGCGCTACCTGGAGATGCTGGACTTCGCCCTGGTCCGCGAGGCGCTGCGGGAACGCGGCCTGCTGATCCAGCGGCTCGCACCGCACCTGGTCCGGCCGGTGCCGTTCCTCTACCCGCTGCAGCACCGCGCCTGGGAACGGTTCTATGTCGGTGCCGGTGTCGCCCTCTACGACACGCTCGCGCTCTCTGCGGACGGTTCCGGGCTGCCGCGGCACCGGCACCTGAGCCGGACGCAGGCGATCAAGGCGTTCCCGTCGCTGCGGCCGGACTCGCTGGTCGGCGCGATCCGCTACTACGACGCGCAGGTCGACGACGCGCGGCACACGATGTTCCTGGTCCGCACGGCGATGGCGCACGGCGCGCATGTCGCCGCACGCACCGAGGTGACCGGCTTCCTGCGCGAGGGGCGCCGGGTGATCGGCGTCCGGGCCCGCGACGCCGAGACCGGTGCCGAGATGGAGATCCGGGCGCGCACGGTGATCAACGCGACCGGTGTGTGGACCGGCGACAGCCAGGCGCTTCTCGCCGGCGAGCGGGAACAATTCAAGATCACCGCCAGCAAGGGGATCCACCTGGTCGTGCCGCGAGACCGGATCTCCGGACGCACCGGCATGATTTTGCGTACGGCGACAAGCGTGCTCTTCGTGATCCCGTGGGAGCGCCACTGGATCATCGGCACCACCGACACCGCCTGGGACCTGGACAAGACCGACCCGGCTGCTTCCGGCAGGGACGTGGACTACCTGCTCGACGAGGTCAACAAGGCGCTCGCCACTCCCCTGACCCGCGACGACGTGCAGGGTGTCTACGCCGGACTGCGCCCGCTGCTGTCCGCCGCCTCGTCGAGCACCGCGAAGCTGTCCCGTGAGCACGCCGTCGGCACCCCCGTGCCGGGGCTGGTCGTGGTGGCCGGCGGCAAGTACACGACGTACCGGGTGATGGCCAAGGACGCGGTCGACGCCGCGGCGCGCGACCTCACCACACGGGTGCCGTCGTCCTGCACCGACCAGGTCCCGCTGCTCGGCGCGGCCGGCTTCCGGGCGGCGTGGAACCGGCGGGCGCTGCTGGCCCGGCGGGCGGGACTGCACGTCGGCAAGGTCGAGCACCTGCTCCGCCGGTACGGGACGCTGGTCGACGAGGTGCTCGCGCTGATCGAACAGGACCCGTCACTGGGTACGCCGCTCGAGGGCGCGCCCGACTACCTGCGGGCCGAGATCGTCTACGCGGTGACACACGAGGGGGCACGCACTTTGGATGATGTGCTCGCGCGGCGTACCCGAATCTCTTTCGAAACCGCGGACCGTGGCGTCGCCGCGGCCTTGACCACCGCTCAGCTCATCGCCGGCGCGCTCGGCTGGACCGAGGCGGACGCCGAGCGGGAGGTGGCCGCCTACCGCGCCCACATCGCGGCCGAACTCAACGCACAGCGCCAACCGGACGACGAGACCGCCGACGCCGCCCAGCGCGACCTAGCCCCCCTCGCCGCCTAAAAGAAATCGTGTGTGGACTTCGGCCCCGATAACGACCCGAAGTCCACACACAAATCGTCAGTGCTGGTGCAGCAGCTCGTGGGTCTCGCTGATCTTGGCCCACGACTTCGGCGCGACCGGCGCCTTGCGGACCAGCGTCGCCGGGTTGCCGTCGAGCACCGGCTTGGACGGCGTGAAGATCCAGGCGTCGAAGAGCGCGTCCAGGTCCTGGCCGGAGATCTTCTCGGCGAGCGCGATGAATTCGTCGGTGCTCACGTTGCCGTGCCGGTTGTCGGTCGCCCAGGTCCGCAGGATCTCGAAGAAGTCGTCGTCACCGACGGTCACCCGCAGCTGGTGCAGAGCCATCGCACCCCGGTCGTAGACGGCGTCACCGAACAGCTGGTCCACACCCGGGTCGGCCGGAGCGGTGGTCCAGATCGGAGCGTCGTCCGGGTTGACCGCGTAGAGGTAGTCGAAGATCTCCTGCGCGGTGCCCTCGTCGTTCTTCTCCGACCACAGCCACTCGGCGTAGCTGGCGAAGCCCTCGTTCAGCCAGATGTGCTGCCACGCGTCCAGGGCGAGCGAGTCGCCGAACCACTGGTGGGCCAGCTCGTGCACCACCACCGCGGTGTTCGAGCCCCGCCGGAAGAAGCCCGCCGCATAGGTCGGCCGCGTCTGGTTCTCCAGGGCGAAACCGAGAGTGTTCGGCGCCGCGACGACACCACCAAGAGCTTCAAAGGGGTACGGGCCGAAGACCGTCTCCTCCCACTCGGTGATCTCCGCGGTGCGCTCGATGCTCGCCTCGGCGGCGTCCCGGAAGTCCTGGGTGAGCAGCTGGGAGTAGGCGTTGTAGATCGGCAGACCGCCCTCGGAGGTGTCGGTCGTGACGTCGTACTGACCGACGGCCAGGAACGTCAGGTAGGTGGCCTGCGGCTTGAGCGAGCGCCAGCTCCACCGGGTGTAGCCGAGCGTCTCGCGGACCGGCGGGCGGGGCATGACGCCGTTGCTGATCGCCTCGACGCCGTCCGGCACGGAGACCGAGACGTCGAAGGTGGCCTTGTCCGTCGGGTGGTCGTTGCTCGGGTACCACCACCAGGCGATCTCCGGCTGGCCGACGGCCATGGCGCCGTCCGGCGTGCGGATCCAGGCGGTGTATCCGGCGCCGACCTCGGTCGACGGGACACCGGAGTACTGCACCACGATCGTCAGCGCGCCACCGGCAGCCACCGTCCGGGCCGGGGTGACGACCAGCTCGTGCTCACCCTCGTAGGCGAAGGTGGCGGGGCGGTTGTTCACGCGTACCGACGAGACGTCGAGCAGGAAGTCGAGATTGAACCGGCTGAGGTCCTGGGTCGCCTTCGCCAGGATCGTGGTGGTGCCGGTCAGCCGGTCGGTCGCGGGGGTGTAGCGCAGCCGGACGTCGTAGTGGGAGACGTCGTACCCACTGTTGCCGTAGTCCGGGTAGTACTCGTCGCCCACCCCTGGGCCGCCGGGCGCCGGTGCGGCGCGATGCGGTGACACGGGAACGCGAGCGGGCGCGGCCTCGGCGGCCACGCCCGTTCCGGCGAGGGTCAACGCTGTGGCGGTCAGAGCCACTAGCAGTCGTCGCACGGTAGGAGTCCTTCCGTTTGCGGATCGGATCACCGTCAAACTATCGAAGGACGTCGTCGTATTTCAGTCGGGTGTCATACCACTCAGGACATAGCCACGTCGTCGAACCAGACCGTGCCGGTGTTGTCGCCGGACTTCAGATGCAGCTGCACTGCGGCCGCGCCGGCCGGGGCGGCCGCCTCGACGACCAGCTTCGTCCAGGTCGTGTTGCCGGCCGGCAGCCGGTTCGAGAGGTCCTGGCTGATCCACTTGCCGTTCGCGTCGAACCAGCTCAGCGCGATCTCGGTGGTGCCGGTGGCGTTGATGCCGCGGGCGAACGCCTCGGCGCGCCACCGGTAGTTCGGCTGCACCGGCGTGATCGGCGAGGTGAGCAGCGACGGCAGGCCGGCCGAGGTACGGGTGGTGCCGGCGAACTTGACCGAGAAGCTGCCGTTGCGGGGCATGTCGGAGGTGACCACACCGGCGCCGGCGGCCGTGTTGCTCTGCCGCCACGGCGAGTCGATCGCGGCGGCCTCGAAGCTGAGGTTCAGGACGGTGTTCGGCATGGTGCCGGTCGTCCACGCGGTCCGGACGACGTTCGCGGCCAGCTTCGGGGTGCCGTCGGCGCGGTAGAGACCGAACTTGTACTGCGCCGGGATCGTCGACACGGTCGAGTTGCTCGGGATGGCGCCCTCGGAGAAGTCGTTCAGCGTCCACGGCGCGACCGAGCCGACACCGGCCTCCTTGGCGGCGCGGAAGACCCGGGCCAGGTACGCGGCCTGCTCACCGTCGGTGCTGTTCGCGGTGCTCAGGCCGGTCTCACCGATCACGATGGGGTCGGGGGCGACGGCGGCCTGCGCCTTGCGGATCTCGGCGAGCGAGCGCTCCGAGTTCCCGTAGAAGTGGAAGTCGTAGTAGTCCAGCGGCGTCGAGCTCAGCGACGACTTGATCTTCGCCATGCCGGCCGCGCCGGTCCCGCCGTCGACCGAGAGCGTCAGCGGCATGGCGGGCGCGGCGGCCCGGACGGCGGGGATCACCTGGCGGACCCAGGAGACGGCGGCGGTGTCGTTCGGCTGGAACTCGTTCTTCAGCTCGACGGCGATCACTCGGGGGTCGTTCGCGTACGGGGCCAGGACGGCCTTCGCCCAGACGATGCTGTTGGCGACGTCGGAGTAACCGGCCCACCAGTCGAACAGCGTGATCTTCACGGTGAGGCCCTGCGCGTCCGCGATGCTGACGAACTTGCGCAGCCGCTCGGTGTACTCCGCCTTCGGCTGCGGGTACCCGAACGCCTGCGGGAAGACGATCACCCGTACGTTGTCCGCCCCCAGCTCCGCGGCCTTGGCCAGGTCCGACTCGATACGCACGGCGTCGAACTCGGTCCACATCGCCGACCAGCCCGCGTCGGACGGGTAGTAGTTGATCGACTTCGCCACCCGCACCGCCGCCATCCGGCTCGCCATCGTGGGCGCGCTGACCTCCGCGGTCTCGGCGGTCTCCGCGACCGCGACCATCGCCTCGGCGGCGTTCGCCTGCGTGGCCGGGAACGCGAAGCCGAGAAGAAGCGAGGAGGCCAGAACGGTGGCGCGAAGGCGAACGCGGCGCATGTGAGGTGACCAATCGCTAGGTTGCATTTCGGGGGCGGCCACTGGATCGGCGCGTTTCACCTCGGTTGCAGACCTTGGCTGATGGCAAAAGAGTTGCAAGTCGGGTGCGTCCCTCCCGCTGAACCGGCCTCTCCACGGCGGGGTTCACTCGGGCATGTACAACCATCCCTGGCCGGAGCCGCGGGTGTTCGCGGGCTTCGCCGACACGGCGGCCGTCTCCGTCACGATGCGGTACGCCCCACTCGGATTCCTCCTCGCGCTGTCGGCACCGGTGCTGGTCGTCGACGGACAGGCGCTGCCGGCCCGATGGGGCGTGCCGGTGGTCACGACGGTCGGCGCGGGGCAGCACCACGTGCACGTCCACGTGCCGTACCCGATCCTCCGGCGCATCGGCGCGGCCGACCTGACGGTCGTCGCGCCACCGGGCCGAACGGTCGAGATCGAGTATCGAGCGCCGCTGCTGGTGTTCCTGCGCGGCGCGATCGGTGCGGGACGGCAGCGAACTCCGGGACGCTTCCTGGTCCTGGCGCTGGTCCTGGTCCTGGGCCTGCTGGCGGGCGCCGCCGCGGTCGTCGCCCGGCCGTCCGGCTCTCCCGCGGCGCCGGCCTCGGCGGTGCGGACCGCTCCGCCGCTGCCGGGCCTGCCCTCGGTCGCCCCGACGCTGCCCATAGTGGAGGAACCACCGGACCGCCGGCTCACCGGTGCGGTGTTCGGCGCCGCGGACGAGACGTCGACCATGCGATTCGCGGGGTGGCCGTTCTCGTTCCGGGTGCCGGCCGCATGGGAGTGCGCCGAGACCGCGGTGGAGATCGCGGGCGCGCAGGCGTACATCTGCGTCGCCGGGAAACGGCGCCTCGCCCTGATGCTCCGCGCATGCGTCGCGCCCTGCGACGCCGCCACCCGGAACCGGATGACCGGCATCTGGTTCCGCGACGGCGAGAAACCGCGCCGCTTCGACGAGGCGACCCAGTTCTTGGAGGTACGCGAGAAGTATCAGCTCGTGATGAGCCACTTCTTCGACGCCGACGGCACCACCTGGCAGATCGCCCTCGACGCCACCGCCCCGGTCAAACGCCGCGCCGAGGTGCAGAAAGCCGTCAACGACATCCTGACCCGGACCTAGTTGCTGCCCACGCCGAGGTAGAAGATGCCCGGCATGCCGTCGGTCTCGAACGCCTTGCTGGTGTTGCGGCGCAGCGTCGAGTTGCGGATCGTCAGCGTGCCGGTGCGGTCGTTGCTGACGAAGAAGATCGCGCCACCGCCCTCGTTGGCCACGTTCTTCTCGATCAGCGTCCCGTCCAGCGTCAGGTTGAACCTGTCGCCGTCCAGGTAGATCGCGCCGCCGCTCCCGCCGCCCGGAGTGCCGTCGCGGGCCGGGTTGGCGCCCTTGCCGATCGCGTCGTTGTCCTTGAAGTGGCTGTTCAGCACGGTCCACGAGACGCCGATGCTGCTCAGCGCGGCGCCGTTCGAGCAGACGCCGCCGGAGAACGTGCTGCCGACGACGTAGACCGGCCGGTCACCACCCTGGTCGAGCACCCGCACCGCAGCGCCGCCGAGGTCCGGCCCGGTGCTGTCACACCGGTTCCCGGTGAACCGCGAGTTGACGACCTTCAGGTTCCCGCCGCGCACGAAGATCGCGCCACCGCCGCCGCCCTCGTGGTCGTCGCCGGTGCTGTTGCCCCGGGTGAACACCATGTTCTGCACGACGAGCTTCGGGGTGTCCTGGTCCTGGCAGTGCGACGTGGTCCAGCCCAGGGCCTCGTCACAGGTGTTCTGGTAGAGGATGCGCCGCTTGCCGCCACCGGAGAGCGTCACCTTCCCACCGCCGTCGATGACCGTCTTCGCGTTCCGGTTCTTGATCTTCGCGGTGGCAGTCATCGTGATCGTCACGGGACTCGGCCCACAGTCGAACGTGATGATCCCGCCGGCCGCGACAGCCTTGACGACGGCCGCGGACGTGCAGCTCGCCGGCGTACCGGTGCCGACCGTGCGCGTGGGCTCGGACGTGTCGACGGCCCGGGCGGCGGCCGGGATCGCCGCCTTGCCCTTGGGGTTACCCGGTTTCGGAAGCGTCGTGCTCTTCGCGACGGTGGCCTTGGGCGTGGCGGTGGCCGTGGCCGTGGGCTCCGGCTTCGGCGTGGTGCTTGCCGGTGTCGCTTCCGGAGTCGCCTCCGCCGTGCTCACCGGCTCCTCCGAGCTCTGGCAGGCACCCAGCAGACCACCGACGAGCAGGCTCAACCCCACAGCGAGCAGGGACCGTCGATTCAGCACCGGCCGATGGTAGGCCCTCGCCCCCGCGTCCACCAGCTCAACTTGGCACCCGACCCCCGACCCATGACTATAGGCATAGGACTATAGTCACAGAGCATGGACCGTGACTCAATCCGCCTGGTCGGCGCCCATGAGATCCGCGACTTGCTCGGCGTGAGCCGCCAGCGCATCTACCAGCTGGCCGCCCGCCCCGACTTCCCCCGCCCCGTCGCCGAACTGTCCCAGGGCAAGGTCTGGAACCTGACCGACATCGAGGCCTGGCTCACCGCCCGCGTCGACAGCGGAGTCCTGGACCGCCCCACCAGGCAGCCCCGGCCCACCCCACCCGAATCCCCCTGACCGAACCAACCCGGCGGCCGGCCTGTACATCCCGTTACGAGCCCGCAGCCGCTGGGAGATGGCGCGATGACCGGTATCGAGGCCGACGTCCACGACTCGACAACCTGGTACACCGGCCTGGGCCTGATCGGCGACGCCGCAGACATCACCAACGGCATCCGCGACGACAGCTGGGTCGACCCCGCCCTCGGCGGGATCGGCGCCACCCTGGACACGCTCGCGCTCGCCGTCGATCCGCTGGGCACACTCGCCGCCTGGGGCGTGGCTTGGCTGATGGAGCACGTCAAACCACTCCGTGACGCCCTCGACTGGCTGGCCGGCAACGCCGACGAGATCTCCGCACACGCGGCCACCTGGTCGAACGTCGCCGCCTTCACCGATCAGGCCCGCCAGGAGTACGCGGACCACCTCCGCACCGAGGTCGACGGCTGGATCGGGGCCGCCGGAGACGCGTACCGCGCACACGCCGACGGCCACCTCGAGGTTCTCGGCTCGCTCGCCACCGCGGCCCGGGGTATCTCGTACGCGGTGGAGGGCGCCGGCCTGCTGGTGGCCGCTGTCCGGGGCATCCTCCGCGATCTGGTAGCCCAGTTCACCGGCACTCTCGTCGTCCGCCTGCCGCAGTGGCTGGCGGCCGAGGGCCTGACTCTCGGCCTGGCCACACCGGTCGTGATCGGTCATGTCGCCACGCTCGTGGCCAGGTGTGCCCACTCGATCCAGCACTATCTCCAGGCTCTGCTGAACAGCATGCGGCGGCTGGATCCGAAGCTCGCCGATCTGACCGGCCTCCTCACCGGGGCCGGCGCCCGCACCCACGCCCTGGCCCGCGACGACCCGATGACTCCCAGGATCGGTGAGTTCCGGGCGGACTTTCCTCGCGGCGCGGGCTTCGTCGACGACGGAGACGGCTTCTCGGAGCAAGCGGCCGAGGCGTACCGCCGTATCCGCGACAGCCCCGGCGACACCTCCCTGGTCGCCGCGAACACCGGCCTCGACCCCCGGATCGTGGAGGGCATGCGGCAGAACCTGTTCGTCCAGCAACACGACGTCTCGCTCGGTCCCGGCCGTGTGGAGCGCGGTTACTTCACGCCCGACGAGCGCACCGCGGCCCTCTGGGACGGCGCGGTGCGAGGCACCCTCGACCCGGATGACGCGGAGGCGTTCCGGAGTCTCGCGGCTCATGAGTACGTCGAGAACCGGTTGATGGAGGCGGGGCTGCCGTACCGGTCCGACCACCCGGACGCCTTCGACGCCGACGGTGACCGCATCATCAACCCGGACCATCCAGGGGCTCACGAACTCGCGCCCAACGCTTGGCGACCCGACGCGCCGCTGCGGCACTGGCGCCTGTTCGGCATCGACAGCTCCGGCGTCCGGATGGCCGACGACCTGGCCAATCTGGACGAGATCGTCGATATTGTTCTGCGAGGATTGATGCGATGACACCCGACGAAGCCGTACGTGGCATGGCTGCCCGCCTGTGCGTCATCCGCTGGGAACGGCAGGGCGACAAGGCGTGGTCCAAGGCCGCCCTGCTGAAGGAGTACTTCCGTCGCGCGGCGCAGTGGTCGGACGAGTACGGCTGCGACTCCCGGAGTCCGTTCTTCGACATCGCCGCGTGTGTCGCTCCTGCCGTCCGCGCTGATCAGAGCGTCGTCGACAACCTCCTCGAGAGGATCGCGGCCGGGCGGGGCGGCTGGAACGTCAAGCAGGTGGCGCCGTACATCCTGCACTGGGCCGCACTCAGCGCCACGCCGGGCGCCGGCCTTCCCCCGGCCCTCGACGACCCCTTCGAGCCCCTGATCGTGATGTTCGAGCGCGGAGGCGGATTCCACACCGAGAACGGCGAGGTCAACCTCGAGTGGAAGTCCGTTCGCCTGTCGGGCTGGCGGGACCGGGCCGGCGACCCGCCGATGGCGAGTTTTGCCGGTGCGGACCTGGACGAGATCGACCGGGCCGGATCGGTTGCTCAGTTCGGTCGCGTGGTCGGGCCGATGGAGTGAGGGCGCGGCTATCGTCGGCGGGGTGAGGGAGAGTGGCGGCCGGCCGGTGATCGTGGACTGTGATCCGGGGCATGATGACGCGCTGGCGCTGCTGCTTGCGGCCGGCGACGACCGGGTGAGGTTGCTAGGTGTCACCACTGTCGCCGGCAATCAGACGCTGGAGAAGACGACGCGGAACGCGCTGAAGGTTCTCGGGCTGGCGGGTGTCGCCGGGGTGCCGGTTGCGGCGGGGCGGGACCGGCCGCTCTCCGGTGAGCTCAATGTCGCCGAGGACATTCATGGTTCGTCGGGGCTCGACGGGCCCGTGCTCGACCTTCCGGTGGCGGAGGTGGCGGACGTTGACGGGGTCGAGCTGATGCGCCGGCTGATCGTCGGCTCCGACGAGCCGGTCACGCTGATCGCGACCGGGCCGCTGACCAACGTCGCCGCGCTGCTGACCGAGCATCCCGAGGCCGGGGCGCGGGTGCGGCGGATCGTGTTCATGGGCGGTTCGACCGGGAGGGGCAACACCACGCCGTACGGCGAGTTCAACATCGTCACCGATCCCGAGGCGGCCGACATCGTGCTGCGGTCGGGGCTGCCCGTCACGATGATCGGGTTGAACGTCACGCATCAGGCACTGGCGACCGAGGAGATCATCGCCGAGTTCCGGGCTCCGGGGACACGGCTGGGCGAGTTCTGTGCCGACCTGATGACGTTCTTCGCGAGCACCTATCTGCGGGTCTTCGGGTTCGAACATCCGCCGGTGCACGACCCGATCGCCGTGGCGAGCGTCATCGACCCGCGGATCGTCCGGACCGTTGCCGCCCCGGTCGCTGTCGAGCTGTCCGGCACGTACACCCGGGGCGCGACCGTCGTGGACCTGCACCGCCGCACCGACCGCGACCCGAACGCGGAGGTCGCGGTAGGCCTGGACGTGGACGCCTTCTGGCGTTTGCTGATGGCCTCGGTGCGGCACCTGGAGAAATGAGATCCGGCCGCCGCGGAAGCACCGCGACGGCCGGACTCTGTCAGGCCTCCCCCGTGAAGACGACGGCCAGGATCTCGTTGGCGCGCCAGAGGACCCGCCGACGTTCCCGGGTGTCCAGGCCGAGACTCTCCGAATTCTGAATGTGCGACAGCATGTAGAACGGAATCGCCCAGAGCCGCCCGACTATCCGCGGCTCGAAACGCCGGGGGTCGGCCGGGTCGACCGACTCCAGAACGCTCAGGAAACGGTCGGCCTCGTCCGGTTCGAACCGGCCCGAGCGGAGCCCGGCCAGAAAGCCGTCCGGGCTCCATTCGAACGCCAGCCGCTCCGCGACCTCGTCCAGATCCATCATCGAGCCTATCCTCCGGGTGCCCAGAAGCCGGTGATTGCCTCCGCCGGAATATGGTTGCGAATCAACAGTTCGGCGTCTTTGCGCGCCATTTCCTGGAGTCCGAGGAAATCGTAGGCCTTCGGTACTTCCAGGTAGCCGGCGACGCTCTCCATCTGTGTCTGGATCTTGGTCAGATCAATACGCACGACACCACCGCCGTTGGCAGCGTACGTCTCGAACGCCACCTTCGGATCCCGAGTCGTGGAGATCCACGGAGAGTCCGGAGTGTTCGCCATGATGTGCTGCCACGGCGGCACGTCGCCGTCACCACGGGAGAACAGCCCGTCCATGGGGTTCTCGTCCGCCCGGATGGCCCGGTAGACGACGTTCGGGGCGAAGTCGGTCGGCGGGGGTTCGCCGGTGGCGCTGCCGGGCATGTCACCGCCCTTGCCTCCGCCGCCACCACCGCTGCTGCCGCCGTCGCTGCGCGGAGCAGCGCCGGACTTGCCACCGGAACCGGACTGCGCCTTGCCACCGCCCGACGAGACCGAGGAGGCCTTCGGGTTGGACGTCGACTGAGCGGCCTTCTGCGCCGGGTTACCCGTCTTCTTGGCCTCGCCCGCCGCCTTGTTGCTGATCGTGTTGACCTTCTCGGCGGCTTTCTTCTGTGCCGCTTGGGCTGCCTTCTTTGCCCGTTCGATTGCCGCGATCTTCGCCTGCAGGGCCCGCTGTTCCGCGGCTCGGGCGACCATCAGCACCTGCTCGGCGGCCTTTTTCGCGGTACGCCACGCCTGGATGGCGTCCATAGTTCGGTCGATGGCCTTGATGATCCGCGCACCCGATTTGGCCATCTTGGTCCACGGGATCATGTCGAGCAGCAGGCTGCCGCAGGCCCACAGGTCGCCACCGAAGCAGGACAGCGCGTCGTTGAGACCGATGAAGTCCTTCAGCACGTCCCAGGCCACCGACAGGATCACCGAGGCGAGGGTGCGGTTGGCGTTGGCCTGCGCCTCGGCGACCTGCGCCGCGGAGAGGCCGACACCCGCGAGGGCGGCCGCCATCTCGGAGGCGGTGAGGGTCACCGACAGACCCGTCTTGTCAGACAGTGTCGCCGGGTTGTTGTGGGCGTAGGCGTACCCGTTGGACTGCAGCGGGTCGGCCAGGTCCATGATCGGGTCAGCGGAGAGGAACCGGCCCACCGACGGGTCGTACATGCGGGCGCCGAGCGCGACGAATCCGGAGGCGTCGTCACGCGTGGTACCCAGGAACCCGTCGTTGGTCTGCATGTGCATGCCGATGGGCGCGGTGCCACGCTGGTTGCCGAACGGATCCTGCTTGCGGATCCGCACCTCCTGGGTCCCGCCGAGGGCCACCTCCGCGTACGGGGTGCCCTGATGATCGGCGACCACCGCCACGAGTCCCGGTGTCGCGGAGGCGTGCGCGTTACGGATGACCATGCCGCCGGGCACGCCGTACGTGCGCTGCGTGTTGACCAGCGCGCCACCCCGGAGAACGGTGACCTCGGACTCGCCCAGGTGCAGGGTGGCCTGCCGCTCCTTACCCTGCAGGGTGAGCAGCCGGTCCCCGGTCGGCCCGTAGACGTGGCGGGTCTCGTTCTGCGCCTCCCACTGCTGGGCGGCGGTGCCGGCGACACACGCGGCGAGCACGATCGGCGTCGTGTCCACGGTGGCGCCGTCCTTGACCGCCGCGCACAGTCCCGAGCTCGCGTGGATCAGCTGGTTCGTGGTCGAGCTGCGCCGCAGTTGCTGCGCCGCGCCGCCGTCACACTTCTGCAGCTGGAACGCCGAGCCGACGGTGCCCGCGGCCGGCTGCATGCACCATCCGTCGTGGATGGAGAGGCTGCCCAGGTCCGGGTTGCTCTGACCGGGCGTCGGCGTGAAGCGCCACTTCTGCGCGATGCCGCCGTTGCAGGTGTAGAGCCAGATCGGCTGGGCCGCCTGGGCCATGCTCGACTTGAGGTCGAGGCACTTGTTGGCGAGGCCGAGGTACACGGTCTTGCCGCCCGTGCCCTGGCCCGCGATGCGGTCCACCTTGCCGTCGTACGTCCACGACAGCTCCTGCTTGTCGCCCTCCTTCGTGGTGAGCGTCTTCGTCTCGCCGGTGACCTCGTACAGCCGGTCGACCTCAGCGGTGACCTTGGAGCCGGCGGGCCCGACGTACTCCCGCGTCTTGGTCAGCGTCTGCGGCTGGGCGGCGTTGCCGTACGTGTACTCCGTGGTGGTGTCCTGAGCGCTGTTGCCGCCGAGGTTCTTCTCCACCAGCTTCGTACGGTTACCGAGCAGGTCGTACTCGTACTCCTGCCAGTACCCCGAGTTGTCCTTGCCGGCCGCGGTGTTGACCGTCCCGTCCGCGTTCTTCGGGCCGGCCGTGCAGGACGTCTTCGTCTCGACCGTCCACGCCTTGGTCAGCTGGCCGATCGGGTCGTAGTTGAAGCACTGCCGCTCGTCGATACCGACGGCGGCCTCGGTGATCGACGTGACGTTGCCGGCGTCGTCGTAGCCGTAGGACCGCTGCGAGACGAGGTTGCCGCCGACTACCGACTTGTCGTCGATCTTCTCGCGGTACACCTGCTGCCTGGTGAGCGCACCGCTGGCGTCGTCGTAGTCCGCGAGTGCCCACACCCGGTACGGCTGCGCGCCCAGCGTCGAGCGCAGCACCTGCCCGTACGGGGAGTAGACGGTCTCCGAGCCGTACCAGTCCTTGCCGGAGACCGACTGCGGCATGCCGTCCTGGTTGTACCGGACCAGCAGCTTCTCGTCGGTGAAGGCACCGATGGCGGGCACGGTCATCGCATCGGGCAGGCCCGTGTCGGTGTACGTGTAGTTGTACGTGTACGACTGCCGCAGACCCCACGTGGTCGCCACCGAGGACGGCAGCGTGAGCGTCGTCGAGATCGGCTGGTAGTCGTTGGTGTACCCGCCGACCGCCTGGGTGTACGCCAGACCGTCGGTGTATCGAGTGGCCGTGGCCGGCAGGCCCTTGCCGCCCGCGGCGGTGTCGTACGAGTAAGCCGACAGCAGCGTCCCGTCCTTGCTGTCGAGCCGCTGCTCATCCGGCCGGGACAGGTCGTCGTACCCGGTCCAGACCGTGATGTTGCGAGCGTTGGTGACCGTCTCCGGCCGGCCGTAGCTGTCGTACTTGATCCGGCTGGTTCCGGTGCTCGGATGGGTGGCGGTCTCCTGGCGGCCCAGCCGGTCGTAGGTCCACGACCAGGAGAGCTTCGTGTCCGCCGAGTTGGTGGCGCGGACCATCTGGCCGCGCTTGTCGTACTCGTACCGCATCGAGGTGTACGCGGTCCGAGCCGTGTCGGTGAACGTGTCCACCCGGCTGGTGAGGCCCATGGCGTCGGAATAGATCCGGTATGAGCTGGTGCCCGCCGGATTGATCACCGACGACCAGTCCTTGCCGTACTCGTACCGGGTGGCGCGAGCGGGCACGTCCTTGGTGTCCAGGACCGGCATCTCCTCCACGACGCGGCCGAGGCCGTCGTACGTGTACCGGGTCGCGTTCGGCGGCAGCGCGTCCGGGGTGAACAGGTCCCCGCTCGGCACGCCCTTGACGAAGTAGGCGTTGTACGTCATCCACACTTCGCCGCTGCCGTTGTACAGCGTGTCGCTGATCAGCCGGCCGCCACCGGTCGCGTCGGTCTGTGTCTGCCGCGCACGTCCGAGACCGTCGTAGATGGTGACCGCGTTCTTGATCCGGTTGTCGTGTCCCCGGGTCTTGGTGGTCACGTACGGAGGCTTGCCCGCGACGACGGTGTACACCGCCTCGAAGTCCGGCACGGCGGCACCGGCCCGGCCGGGCGCCCACGCCTTGCGGAGCCGGCCCATCGGGTCGAACGCGGCCTCGCTCACGTTGCCGTTGATGTCCGTGGTCCGCCAGCCCGTGCCACGGCCCGGGTCGACCTCGGTGACCTGCTCATGGTTGAGGAAGTTCTTCTCGCGGATCCGGAAGGCCTGCCCGGTGGCCGGCTCGTAGGTGATCGTCGAGGCCCGCTCGTCCGGGTCGACACGCGAGGTGACCCGGCCGATGGCGTCGAACACCGTGCTGCCGTGCAGTTGGAAGCCGGTCCCGTCCGCCTTCAGCGTGTAGGACTTCGTGGCGAGGCCGCGCGGCTTCTCCGGGTCGAGGCCCGCGCCGTACTCCCGGCCGTCGTAGGCGATGCGATTCGCCGCACTCAGCGTGGCGAGGTTGTCGAACTTCGCGTCCGCACAGCTCGTCGCGCTGCTGAGGACCTGCTTGGTGAGACCGATGATGTTCCGGGCGACGTCGTGGACGTACTGGAACTGGGCACACGACTCGTCTCCGACCTTACCGACGTCACCGAACGACTCGGTGACCTCCGGCAGGCCGTAGACGGTGTCGTAGCTGGTCCTGCTCTCCAGGCGGCGTTCCTTGCGATCGTCGTCGCCGTCACCCGACGACTTGGTCACCGTCACCTGGCGGGCGTCCAGCACCCGCCACGCCTTCAGCGGGGGCAGGCTGTCCGCGGTCCGGCTCCGGCTGGCCAGTTCGACCGCCTGGGGGTACGTGATGCTGCGGGTGAGCCAGTCGTCCTTGGCAGCACCGGCACCGGCGTACGTGATCTCCTCGGCGATACGCCCGGCGAACGGCTCACGGTCCTTGGTGATCTCCACGCCCATGACGTCCCGCATCGGCACGGTGTCGCCCATGCCCCGGTAGAACCGGGTCACGTTCTTGGAGCGGTCCGCGCCCTCCGGCCCGGTGAGCACCGTGACCTGCTCGAAGCCGGCGAACTGCGAGTACGTACGAGTGGACTTCTTGGTGAACTCGGCCTCGGCCAGTTTCCAGCCCGGGTTCGCGTACTCATAACGGGTGTCGGTCTGTTCCGCGTTCGGCGTCGCCGGCAGTTCCTGGACCCGCTCCACGACGTACTTGTGGAACCAGTCGATCTCCTCGACGGCCGGGTCCGGGTGCCAGAACGCCGGGTAGCAGAGGCGATTGTTGGCCTTCAGCTCATCCTTGTCGTCCTCGTCGGGAAGACCGGTTCCGGTCGCGCACTGCCCCTCGGGCTGCCGGTAGTGGACGAACGTCTCGCCGCCGTACTCGTTGATGACTCGGCCGATGCGCAGCCGGGAGAAGCCGGGCCGGTTGTCGTTCTTGACCCGGTTCGGCATGTCCTCGGTGTTGTGCTCGAACCGGACCGGGGCGAGCTTGATCGACTCATCGGCCCGGCCGTTGCGACCGAAGCCGGTACGGGTGATCGACTCCAGCCAGAGAGCCGTGTTCGGGCCGGTACGCGTGATCGGGAAGTCCTGCTTGAGCTGGTACTCGTCGACGACCTGGCGGGCCGTGTTGCCCGCGAGGCGCTGCGCCGACGTGGTGATCCTGTCCAGGCGCATCCGGCTGAAGAACGACGGGTTCGCGTTCCAGCACAGCACGTCCTTCGTGGGCTTGCCGCACCGCAGGTTGACCGGGGTGTCGTACCAGCTCCGGTACCTGCCCGCCACGCCGCTGGTGAAGTCGGCCTCCTCGCAGGTCAGGCTGCCCTTGGCGAAACAGCGCTGCTCGACGGAGAAGTCGACGCGCGCCTGCGCCGCACTGGTGAACAGCGCACCGGCACGCTGGCCGTAGTCGATGCGCGTGAGATAGCCGCCGCGGTGGTACTTGACCGGCGACTTCCAGTTCATGTTGCGGGCGTAGTAGTTGTCCTCGCGGGCCCACCACAGGCTCATCGCGTTGCCGTGCACGTCCTCCACGTAGTCGAGAGACCAGCGCCAGGCCTGGTAGCAGTGCGAGCCCGCCCAGTTGCCGGCCTTGTAGCAGGGCTCCTTGTCGTGGTTGCCGTAGACCGGCACGGTGAGCACGGAGTCGGTCACCGGGTCGTCGGCGTCGTCGCCGTGGGCGGACCAGCCGGGCAGGCGGTTGCGGCCGAAGAAGTAGCGCGTGCCGTCGCGGGTCGTGACGATCCAGTGCTCACCGTTGTCGTCGCCGTTGGC
Source organism: Actinoplanes sp. NPDC051861 (assembly GCF_040681145.1). Lineage (NCBI taxonomy): Bacteria > Bacillati > Actinomycetota > Actinomycetes > Micromonosporales > Micromonosporaceae > Actinoplanes > Actinoplanes sp. NPDC051861. The sequence continues at coordinate 4,501 of NZ_JBFAYE010000036.1, read as the reverse complement.
GGCGTTCACATCGTTGGCGTACGTGTCGTCGTCGATCAGCTGGATCGTGGAGCCGTCACCGTTGGCGGTGAACCACAGCTTCTTGCCCTCGTCCCAGACCAGCTCGGTGGTCATGCCGCCGAGCGAGAGGGTCGCGTTGTTCGAACCCCAGCACATGTCCGCGGTGCGGTGCGTGGCGTTGTTCGAACCCTCCTTCTTGGAGTCCTGGCGGCAGTTCGCGTACGTCCGGGTGATCGCGCCGGCGTTGTAGTCCCAGCCGTCGCCGATCCAGGAGGCCTGGTTGTTGGTGGCCGAGGTGCGGCCGTCGACCGACTGCGACGAGTAACCCAGGTTGATCTTGGGGACGAGGCCGCCCGCGGTCTCCGGCACCTGCACCTGATAGCCGTAGGTGAAGGCGCCCGACGACGAACCGGCCGCCCACGATCCCGAGGACAGCAGCGGCGTGGCCGTGTAGTCACCGGCCGACGAGGCGCCCGTGTCACCGACGCCCACCACACCGGATGTCGGCGCGGCCGCGGCCGCGCGCTGCATGCCGCCGGTGCCGCTCGGGGACGCCGCGTCCTCGGCGGTCAGGCCGGCGATCGAGAGGTTGCCGCTCAGCACCCGGCGTTCCGGCGCGGCGGAAGCCGAGGCGGCGCGGGCCAGGGTGGCCGGCGCGGGCTCGAGCTGCACCTCGCTGGGCACCGTCTCGAACGTCGCCGCGGCGGCCGGATCCTCCGGCTCGGCCTCGCCGTTGCTGGCGCAGTCGCCCGTGTCCGGGGAGTCGAAGGCGCAGTCCGGGAGCAGCATGATGCCGAACCGGTCGGCGGCCTGCGGGCCGTAGAGGTCGGAGAAGCGGGTGGTGTCCACCTTGAGAGCGACCTCGGCGGCGGGGTCCGCGGTGACCGGCGGCGTGATCTTCATGATCAGGCCGGCCAGGTCGGCGGCCTGCGAGACCTCCGGCGACGCCAGGTCGACCGTCCAGGTTCCGGCCACCGCCGCCGGGTCACCGCCGGCCGGCACGCCCAGCTCGATCGGCAGCTCGCCGACCTTGGCCATCCCGCCCTGCGTGACATCGGTGAGGTCGACCGTGCCGCTGCCGGGCTGCCAGGGCTCGACGTATTGCGGCGCGTAGGGGTCGACCGCGACCTCGTCGGCGGTGGTCAGATCCACCTGGGCCGGCTCGGCCGGTTCCTCGGCCTCGAGTTCCGGCACCGGCGGCAGCTCGAACACGCTGTCCTCGCGGTCCATGCCGGGTCCCGGCACGGCCCATGCCTGGACCGGGACGCTGGTCACTGCCAGCGTCGTGGTCAGCATCAGAACGAGCGCTCTTCGGGCCCGGCGCAACCGCCGGCCACCTGGATCCGCCAGGACTGTTCCCCGCATACGAGTCGACTCCCACCCAAGCGTGAGGACAAAAGAGAATGAAGGCGGTGTGCGAACACCAAGAAGCGCACGCCGGAAAAGGGCGCGTGCTCGGGCACTCTCCGACAAGACTTCGACAAACTCAAGATCACTAATAGTTACCGTGAGCTATATCGAGTGATCTCGACCACTTGTTGATCTTGAACACGGCGCAACAGGACCGGCGAAACGCGCTCTTCATCCATCTCGGACATATGCGGAGCATCGGGTGGCCCGATGTCCGATTCGTGCACGGATGCCTGGGTAACTCAAAGATCACCCAAGGCTATGTAACGGATTGATAACCACATCCACGAGCCCTCGCCATGCGATCGTGTGCTCACTTTCTGCCCCGTGCCCACAACCGGGGCTGTCCCCAGTCCGCCTGGTCCCCACGGGAGTAGATCGCCGTGACCGCGCCTCGCCTGTTCAGTCCTTTCGTGCGTACGCGCGCCAGGCTGGTCTGCACCTCGGGCCTCTTAGTGGCCGCTCTGACCGCCGCGTCGGTCCCCTGGTGGCCGGACGCCCCGGCGCCGTCCACTCCCGCTGTCTCCGCACCGGTCTTCAAGGACCAGGCGGCCGCCCTGGCCGAGGCGGTGCAGAAGGGCACCGAGGTCCTGGTCGAGACGGCCACCACGGCCACCTCGCTGACCTGGGTCAAGCCCACCGGTGAGCTGCGCTCGCAGATCAACGCCCTGCCGCAACGGGCGAAAACCGCGGCGGGGGTGTGGGCGCCGATCGACAACACCCTCGCGCGTGACGGATCGGTCGTGCGGCCGGCGAACCCGCCCGTACCGGTCAGCTTCTCCAACGGCTCCGACAACACCGAGGAGAGCGTCCTCGCCGAGGTGCAGGCCGGCGGGCACACCGTCGCCTACACCTGGCCCGGCAGGCTGCCCGAACCGGTGATCGACGGATCCCGCGCCCTCTACCAGGAAGTCCTTCCCGGGATCGACCTGCTCGTAACCGTCCGCGCCGAGGGCGGCTTCGGCCACGTACTGATCGTCAAGAACCGCACGGCGAAGCTTCCCCCACTCAGCTACGGCCTGCGCGCCGACGGCGTGATCTTCCGCCACGACGCGGCCACCAACGGCGTGAAGATCCTCGACGCGGGCAGCAAGGACGAGGTCGGTGTCATCCCGACCTCGCTGGCGTGGGACTCGGCCGGCAAAGAGCCGCGGACCTCGGTGGCGAGTGCGTCCGACGTACTCAAGCTCTCCGGTCTTGATGGTCTGGAACCCGGCAGCAAGCAGGCCGTGATGCCCAGCCGCCTCGACGGAGACGGCACCGGCAGCGCCCGGCTGCACCTCGACGCCGCCGCCACCGGCCTGCTCACCGACCCCAGCGTCACGTTCCCGGTCTTCCTCGACCCCAGCATCATCGCCGGCGACCAAGCCTGGATCTTCGTCAGCAAGTCACACCCCAACAGCAACTTCCTCGACGGCAAGAACTACAACGGCGGCACCACCGAAGCCCGCGTCGGCCACGAAGACGACTCCGGCGTCACCGCCCGCTCCTTCTGGCGAATGGGCTATCGCAACATCAAGGACGCCAAGGTCAGCACCGCGACCTTCAAGGTGAAGAACATCCACTCCTGGTCGTGCACGAAGCGCACGTTCCAGCTCTGGCACACCGGCACGATCTCGTCGGGCACCACCTGGAACAAGCAGCCCGGCTGGACGACGCAGCAGGACAGCAAGGACTTCGCGTACGGGTACGGCAGCAGCTGCGCCGACGAGTTCGTCTCGTTCAACATCAAGGCCGCAGCGCAGCTGGGCGCCGACAACGGCGCCACCAACATCACCTTCGGCATGCGGACGACCGCCGAGACCGACACGCAGACCTGGCGCAAGTTCGACGCCGGCAGCGCCCAGATCGATGTCGTCTACAACACTCCCCCGGCCGAACCGACCGGCGGTGTCTCGGCACCCGGTGGTAACTGCTCGGCGGGTGCGACCGGAGCCAAGGGCCTCACGGTCGGCCGGACCAACATCACGCTGTCCGCACAGAGCACCGACAAGGACGACAACCTCAAGAACCTGCGGTTCGTCTTCTGGAAATCCGGCACCACCGTCCCGGCCGACCGCGTCGTCGCCGTCACCGAGGTCGCCAACCAGCCCCTCGCCGGCAAGGCCAGCGTCACGATCCCGTACACCGAACTGGTCGACGGCACGACGTACTCCTGGGCGGTCCGCGCCGAGGACGCGACCGGCGTCATGTCCACGTATTACCCGGCGGGCAATGACACGTGCCTACTCACCATCGACGGGACCAAGCCCAGCCCGCCGACAGTCGAGAGTGATGTCTGGCTGGAGGCCACCCCGGACGGGATGACCTGGGCCAAGCCGAAGTTCGGTGAGACCGGCCCGATCACGTTCACCTCGGCCGGCGCGACCAAGTTCGAGTACTCCTTCGAATACATCAAGCCGACCACCACCAACGCGACCAACGGCAGCCTCACCGTGCCGAACCTGGCCCCGCGCCACTCCGGGCCCAACACCCTGGTCGTGTACGCCATCGACGCCGCGGGCAACAAGAGCCTCGCCACCACGTACACCTTCTACGTCGCACCGAAAGACACCGCCGACAAGCCCGGTGACGTCTCCGGCGACGGCCGGCCCGACCTCATCGTCGTGGACGCCAACGGCAAACTGCTCTCGCTGCCCGGCGACGAGAACGGCGAGCTCTACGGCAGCCTCGCCGCCGCCTACACCAGCGACGGCAAACTCAACCCCGCCAACCACTGGTACGAGGCCGGCAAGCTGGCTCCGCTGATCGCCAAGCACTCGGACACGTACCCCGGCGACGGCACCACCGACCTGTTCGCCAGGACGCCGGACGGGAACTTCTGGCTCTACCCCGGTGACGGCTACGGCAGCTTCAACGTCGATCAGCGGCTGAAAGTCGTCCTGCCGTCCGGCGCCCCGGCGCCCTCGACCTGGACCCAGATCAAGGCGCTCGGCGACATCACCGGCGACAAGCTGCCCGACCTGGCCGTGCGTTCGGGGACGGCGTTCTGGCTGCTGAGCGGCTACACCGCCGCCGCCTTCCAGCAGGCCACCCTCATGGACGGCACCAACTGGGGCCGGGCGGAGATCGTCAACATCGCCGACATCGA
>NZ_JBFAYE010000035.1:0-81886 GCF_040681145.1 Actinoplanes sp. NPDC051861 | reverse complement strand
CCGATGGTACTGCACTCGGGAGGGTGTGGGAGAGTAGGACGCCGCCGGACTCAACGTGAACAGAAAGGCCCACCCTCCGGGGTGGGCCTTTCTGCGTTTGTGGGTAAATCAGTCCCGCGTCTGGGCCGCTTTGCGGATCTCCAGCATTAGTGGGGCCGCCGCGGATTCCGTCTGTTCCGGGAACATCGCCAGGGCGAGGCTGCCGTGGTCCGCCCAGCCGCACACGGCGAACTCGGCGTCCTCCGATTTGGTGAGGCCGCACTTCATAACGCCGCCCAGGTCGCCGGCGTCGACCTCGTGGAGGTTGGTGACGGCACCTTCTTGATCGGCGATCAGCTCGAACGACGTGTCCAGGTCCTTCTCCGGTGACCAGAGCAGTGTGGTGCCGCCGAAGAACAGCACGTTCGCGCTGCCGGCGGTGTAGACGCCGCCCACGGTTTTGTCCATGCTGATCTCCGCGGAGAGGGCTCCCTGCAGGTATTCCGCGGTCGACGCGGCGTCCTCGCTGGTGTTCAGCGTGAGCGAGCCGATCTGCGGTGGTGCGGAGAGAGTGGTGTTCCGCTGAGTGTTCACGTTCCAGGCGAAGTAGCCCAGGCCGGCGCCGCCGACGACCGTCACGACCAGGAGGGCGCCGAGGACGACCTTGCGTACCTTGCTGCGGGACTCGGCGTCTCGGGCGTCTGCTTCGGTCTCCGGTGTCAGCGAGAACGGCGCCTCGGCGATCTCGACGGGCGTGCTCTCCGCCGGGTCCGGATCGGGTGCGCCGGCGGATGGGGGGATGGGCTGGCCACGGTCCGACATCCGGCGAGCCTATCCCTCCGCCGTCGAAGGAGGTGCGAATACCGGTCGCCGCGCGGGGCTCCGTAGACTTGTCGGGTGACCGATGCGACCGAACCCCGTACCCCCGACAGCCGGCCCACCGGTGGCCTCTCCGCCCAGTACCAGCCGGGCGAGGTAGAGCAGCGGCGGTACGAGCGGTGGGTATCGGAGGGCTACTTCAGCGCCGACCCGAAAAGCGACAAGCCGCCGTTCACCATCGTCATCCCGCCGCCGAACGTGACCGGCTCGCTGCACGTCGGCCACGCGCTCGACCACACGATCCAGGACACGCTGGTCCGGTTGAAGCGGATGCAGGGCTTCGAGGTGCTCTGGCTGCCCGGCATGGACCACGCCGGTATCGCCACGCAGAACGTGGTCGAGCGCAAGCTCGCCGAGCAGCAGCTGTCCCGCCACGACCTGGGGCGGGAGAGGTTCGTCGAGCGGGTCTGGGAGTGGAAGGCCGAGTCCGGTGGCGCGATCCTCGGGCAGATGAGGCGGCTCGGCGACTCCGTCGACTGGTCCCGCGAGCGCTTCACCATGGACGAGGGTCTTTCCCGGGCCGTCCAGACGATCTTCAAGAAGATGTACGACGACGGGCTGATCTACCGCGCGAACCGGATCATCAACTGGTGCCCGCGCTGTCTCACCGCGCTCAGCGACATCGAGGTGGAGCACACCGACGACGAGGGCGAGCTGGTCTCGATCCGGTACGGCTCGGGTGAGAACGCCATCGTCGTCGCCACGACCCGTGCCGAGACGATGCTCGGTGACACCGCCGTGGCCGTGCACCCTGACGACGAGCGGTACCGCCATCTGATCGGCACCGAGGTCGAGCTCCCGCTGACCGGCCGGCGCATCCCGATCGTGGCCGACGAGCACGTCGACCCGTCGTTCGGGACCGGCGCGGTGAAGGTGACCCCGGCACACGACCCGAACGACTTCGAGATCGGCCAGCGGCACTCGCTGCCGAGTCTGACCATCATGGATGAACGCGCCGTCATCACCGTACCCGGTCCTTTTGAAGGCCTTGACCGGTATGAAGCGCGCCCTGCAATCGTGGCCGCCCTGCGTGAGCAGGGGCGGATTGTCGCTGAAAAGCGACCCTATCTGCACTCCGTCGGACACTGCTCGCGATGCAAGACCACCGTGGAGCCGCGGCTGTCGCTGCAGTGGTTCGTCAAGACCGGGCCGCTCGCCCAGGCCGCCGGCGACGCGGTGCGTGACGGCCGCGTGAAGATCGAGCCGGTGGAGCTGTCCAAGCGGTACTTCGCCTGGGTCGACAACATGCACGACTGGTGCATCTCGCGCCAGCTGTGGTGGGGCCACCGCATCCCGGTGTGGTACGGACCGGACGGCGAGATCGTCTGCGTCGGACCGGACGACCAGCCGCCGTCCGGTGAGGGCTGGCGCCAGGACGAGGACGTGCTGGACACCTGGTTCTCCTCGGGCCTGTGGCCGTTCTCCACGCTGGGCTGGCCGGAGCAGACCGCCGAGCTGGAGAAGTTCTACCCGACCAGCGTCCTGGTCACCGGCTACGACATCCTGTTCTTCTGGGTCGCCCGGATGATGATGTTCGGGCTGTACGCGATGGACGGAAAACAGCCGTTCGACGTGGTCAACCTGCACGGCATGGTCCGCGACCAGTTCGGCAAGAAGATGTCGAAGTCGTTCGGCAACGTCGTCGACCCGCTCGACTGGATCGACCGGTACGGCGCCGACGCCACCCGCTTCACGCTGGCCCGCGGGGCCAACCCCGGCTCCGACGTGCCGGTCAGCGAGGAGTGGTGCCAGGGCTCCCGCAACTTCTGCAACAAGCTCTGGAACGCCACCCGGTTCGCGCTGATGAACGGCGCCACCGTCGAGGGCCCGCTGCCGGCGCAGTCGGAGCTGTCCGCGGTGGACCGGTGGATCCTGTCCCGCCTCCAGCACGTCATCGGCGAGGTCGACGAGTACTTCGCGTCCTACGAGTACGCGAAGGTCTGCGACGCGCTCTACCACTTCGCGTGGGACGACGTCTGCGACTGGTACCTGGAGCTGAGCAAGCCGGTCCTGGCCGAGGGCGGCCAGACCACCCGCCGCGTGCTGGGTCACGTTCTCGACAAGCTGCTCCGGCTGCTGCACCCGGTCATCCCGTTCGTCACCGAGGAGCTGTGGATCGCGCTCACCGGCGGCGAGACCGTGATGCGGGCGTCCTGGCCGTCGGTCGACAAGGAGCTGATCGACGACGCCGCCGAGGAGGAACTGGCAGCGCTGCAGAAGGTGGTCACCGAGGTGCGGCGGTTCCGCTCCGACCAGGGCCTCAAGCCGAGCCAGCGGGTCACCGCGGCGCTCACCGGCCTGGGCAACGTCGGTATCGACACGCACGAGCCGCTGATCCGTTCGCTGGCCCGGCTCGACGCGCCCGGCGGCGACTTCGCGGCCACCGCGACGCTCGCGGTGACCGGCGGCATCACGGTCGACCTGGACACCCGGGGTGCCATCGACGTGGCGGCCGAGCGCGCGCGGCTCGAGAAGGACCGGGCGGCCGCGGAGAAGGAGGCCACCCAGTGCCGGGCCAAGCTCGGCAACGAGGCGTTCGTCGGCAAGGCACCCGAGCAGGTGGTCGCGAAGATCAAGGAACGGCTGGCGACCGCCGAGGCTGATCTGGTGAGAATTGCCGCCGCTCTCGAGGCGTTGCCGTCAGCATGAGCGAGTACACGGAGGTCGAGGCCGCACTCAACGAGCGCGGCTTCACCCGCATGGTCTTCGACATGCAGAAGATCCGGGACCTGATGGACGTACTGGGCAGCCCGCAGCGGGCGTACCCGTCCGTCCACCTGACCGGGACGAACGGCAAGACCAGCACGGCTCGCATGATCGACGCGTTGCTGCGGGCGCACGGCCTGCACACCGGCCGATACACGAGCCCGCATCTGGAGACGGTTCGCGAGCGGATCAGCCTGGACGGCGATCCGATCAGCGAGGAGCGGCTCGTCGCCACGTACAACGAGGTGGCGCCGCTCGCCGATCTGATCGACGCGCGCAACGCGGAGCCGCTGACGTACTTCGACATGACTACGGCCATGGCGTACGCGACGTTCGCGGACGCGCCGGTCGACATCGCGGTGGTGGAGGTGGGGCTGGGCGGCGAGGAGGACGCGACCAACGTCATCGAGGCGGGCGTCTGCGTGCTCACGCCGATCGGGCTGGACCACACCGAGTGGCTGGGCGACACCATCGAGGACATCGCCTGGCACAAGGTCGGCATCATCCACAAGGGCGCCACCGTGATCACCGCGCTGCAGAGCGAGGAGGCCATGCGGCCGATCCTGGAGCGGTGCGCGGACATGGGTGCCACGCTGGCCCGGGAGGGCAGCGAGTTCGGGGTGATCGAGCGGAACCAGGCGGTCGGCGGTCAGGTGCTGACCCTGCAGGGTCTGGGCGGCGTCTACGAGGAGATCTTCCTGCCGCTGTTCGGCGCGCACCAGGCGCAGAACGCCGCGATCGCGCTGGCGGCCGTCGAGGCGTTCCTCGGTGCCGGCCCGGGCAAGCAGCTCGAGGCGGAGCTGGTCCGGGAGGGTTTCGCCCAGGTCGACTCCCCGGGACGGCTGGAACGCGTCCGCAGCGCGCCGACCATCCTGCTCGACGGCGCGCACAATCCACACGGGATGGCGGCCACGGTCGCCGCGCTGGAGGAGGAGTTCACCTTCCGGCACCTGGTCGCGGTGCTCGCGGTGTTCGCCGACAAGGACGTCACCGGCCTGCTCGACCTGCTCGAGCCGGTGGTGGCCCGGATCGTCGTGACGCAGAACAGCTCGCCCCGTTCGATGCCCGCCGCCGAGCTGGCCGAGCTGGCGACCTCGGTCTTCGGTGAGGACCGGGTGCGGGTCGCGGAGAACATGCCGGACGCCATCGAGGAGGCCGTGGTGCTGGCCGAGGAGGACTCGTCCGGCGAGATGAGCGGCGTGGGTGTCCTGATCACCGGCTCGGTCGTCACCGTCGCCGACGCGCGGAAGCTGCTCAAGCGATGACCGATTCCGACGAGACCGCGACGCCGTCCGAGGGCGAGCCTGCAGCGGCGACTCGCCCTTCCGGGCTTCGCAACCCCCAAGCAGCGGTACGAGGACTCGGCGCCGGAACGTTGGCGATGGAGGCAATCGTCCTGCTCCTGGCGATCCAGCCGATCAAGCTCCTGGGCGGCGACCTCTCCGGCTGGGGAGTCGCGGCCGTGATCACCCTCGCGGTACTGGCCGCCGTGCTGGCCGGGATGATGCGGCACAGCTGGGCGTGGGGCGCCGGCGCGGTCCTGCAGGTCGCCCTGATCGCGTGTGGCCTGCTGCACTGGTCACTGGCCGTCCTGGGCCTGATCTTCGGCGCGGCCTGGGCCTACGCGGCTTACGTCCGCCGCTCGATCCTGGGCTGACCCCGCGCTGCGACGCTGGTCGCTCGATCCTGGGCTGAGCTCCGCCTGCCACGCTCGATCTTGGGCTGAGCCCCGCGCTGCCATGCTTGGCGGCGCGAGGCCTGGGTGGTCAGCGTATGGCGCGCCACTGGGTGATGGCGATGTTGTGGTTGTCCGGGTCGCGGAACGTGGCGGACCAGAGTTCCAGCTTGTCGCCACGATTCACCGCGCGCGGTGAGTGCACGAACTTGACGCCCTTGTCCCGCAGTTCGTCGTGGACCGCCTGGACGTCGCCGACCTCCAGGTTCAGATAGATCAGCCGGCCGGCCTCAACGGCCAGATTGTGTACGGTCCGCAGCACCAGCCGAGTGTCCCCGGACGCGAGCACGGCGCTGCCGTCCCCGCTGTCGATCTCGAAGAACCCGAGGATGTCCCGGTAGAACGCGATCGACCGCTCCAGGTTGGTCACCAGCACGGTGATACCGACGCCGTGGATCGCACCGGCGGGCCCGGGGCGGGCACTCGGGTAAGCGGTGATCACCTCAGCGACGTGCTCATCCGGCTCCGACGTGCCGAAGTCTCCCCGGGCACCGCCGGCGGCGGGGGACGGCGTCGGCTCGGTGGCGGGCTGCTCCGGTCGGTCACTGGAGGGTTCCGTGCCGGCGGGCCTCTCGTCGGATGAGGATGTGCGGCGTGCCGCGGCCCCGGCAACCGCTCCTACCGCGGCGCCGGCGGCCGCGGCGCCCGCTGCGACGGCACCGGTCGCCAGGGGGCCGAGACCGCTGCTCGGGGGTGCGGCTTCCGCACGGGATTCAGCGGGTGCGGCGGCTGGGTATCCGGCCGTGGGATCCGCGACGGGTGGGTTCGGCTGGGGTGGGATGACGTCGTCGGGTGGGACGTCGGCGGTGGCGGGGATGGTTTGGGCCGGGGGCGCGATGATGCCGTCGCTCATGGCGCCGGCTGCTGCGGCGCGGGTCTCGGGAGCGGGTTCCGGGTCGCCCAGCGGGATGTCGATGGGGTCGTGGGCGGTGCTCTCGTGGCCGGCGGGGCCGGCCGGGTGGTCCTCGTCGAGCGGGATGTCGATCTCGTCGACCGGGGCGGGTGCCTCGGGGCGGGTGGTCGACGGCGGCGGTGCGCTCGGGAAGGGGCGGTCGGGCTCCGGTGCGGTCGGTGGTGCGCTGACCGGGGAGGGTGCTGAGGTAGCCGACGCGGGGGTGGGCTCGGGACGCGGCGACGCGGGGGTGGGTTCCGGGTAGGACGGGATCCGCTCGGTACGGCCCGCCTGATCGGCCAGGAACTGCTCGGTGTCCGCGTCGGGCTGGGAGTAGAAGCGGGTCCTGGTACCCGGATCCTCGGGCGACCACGCTTCTCGGGACGGCTCTGCCTCTCGGGACGGCTCCGCGGAAGCGCCGCCGGCGTGCCAGGCGATGGTGTCGGCGTCATCGGTGGGCCCGTCCGTGGTGACACCGTCGGGCGGCGTCGCCTCCGACATGGCGGGCGCCGACGCCCCTGCGGAGGCCGGAGCGCCTGCGGAGGCCGGAGCGGCGAAGGCTGAGGCGGTGCGGCCCGGGGCGGCGGTGCCGGGCGTGGCGGAGGCCGACGTGGCGGTGTCCGCCGCAGTGGCGGCCGATGCGGCGGTGTCTGGCGAAGCGGTCGTCGAGGTGGTGGGGGCGGTGGGGGCCCAGGCTGTGGTGGCGTCGGCGGGTGGGGTGGGCGGAGCCGGTGAGGTGGGGCGGGTCGGCTCGTCGAGGGGTAGGTCGAGGAGGGGGTCGGGTTCGGAGCGTGACTCGGCGGGGGTGCGCTGCGTCGGGGGGCGTCCGGTGGCTGACGCGGCGGTTGCGGCTGCTGCGCCGGCTGCGGCTGCCATGGTTGCTGCCCTGGCCCCGCCCGAGGTGGAGGTGGACTCGGTGCCGGGTGCTGAGGTGGGCGCGCTCGGCGTACCCGAGTCTCGCTCGACTGTCGCCGTGGCCGCGCCGGCGCCGCGGGGTTTGGGGCTTGGCCGGGTGCCGGGTGCGCGACCGGAGGACGGCCCGGAGTAGGCACGTGCGGAAGGCGCGGAAGCGCCGCCGGAACCGGGCACGAAGCCGCCGGCCGCGGACGTGCCGGGACCCGGACCGGCAGCGGGCTCGCCCGGCTCGTCACCGGCGGACCCAGCCGCGGCACCGGAAGCGAACCCGGCCGCCGGACCGGAAGCGGAGCCGGCCGGACCGGAGCCGGCCGGACCGGAGCCGGCCGGACCGGAGCCGGCCGGACCGGAGCCGGCCGGACCGGAGCCGGCTGCGGGGCCGGAAGCAAAACCGGGGCCGGAAGCGGGACCGGGGCCGGAGGCAAAATCGGGGGCGGCGTCGGGGCCGGACGGTGACGGGCCGGTGAACGGGCTGGCGCCCGGTGCGCGGCGGGGAAGTGGAGCCGGTTCCTCGTCTCCGACGACCTGGCCCTCCACTATCGTGCCGGTCGGTGTGTCGCGGACCACGACCGGCGTGGTCGCGCGGTCTTCGCTGTAGGCGGAGGCGCGCGGCCCGGGTGGCGGCGGGGGCGGCGGCTCGTCCGGGTCGAAGGACCAGTCGTGGTCGCGGCCCTCCCACGGCATCGGGCCGACCGAGCCGAGCACCTCGTCGTCGACCTCGTCGCTCTCCGGGTCGGCGGCGGGCGGTGCGGGCGGTGGCGGGTCCTCACCCTCGTCGCGGGCGGCCGCGTCGGCCCAGTTGACGCGTACTCGGCGGGTGTCGTCGACGTCCACGGTGATCGGCACGGTGGAGCCGACGAGCGGCCACTTCGCGACCGGTACCCGCGACTCGCGGATCGTCGTCTCGAACGTGCCCAGGCCGGGTGCGACCACGATCGCCCCGATCTCGGCCCGTCCGTACGCCGAGGAGAGCGGCGGCGGCGGGATCGACGTGACCTCGGCGCTGCCGGCGACGGTGGCCCGGCCGCCGCGCCGGCCGGCGACGTTGAACACCGCCAGCACTATCGCCACGATCAGGATGGCGACGCCGAGGAACGCGACCGCCATGCTCGACATGCCGAGCCCGAAAACGATCACAAAGACCGCGAGCGTGCCCATGACCGCCGCCACCAGTTTGCGGGCGGGGGCGATGGGCCGGCCGGTCTGGTTCGCCACTGTGGACCTCCCGGTTGTTCCCCGTCAGGTTATGGCCCGCCGACGGCTCCGCGAAAGTGCGGCAGTCCGGGCATCGCCGCTCACCCCGTTCGTGGTACCGATAGGCTGAACCTCCCGCGTGTCGGGCAGTCGTCTTTACGGAGGAACCGCGTGTCCAGCTCCACCGAGCGTTCGCTCGTCCTCGTCAAGCCGGACGCGGTCCGCCGCGGCCTGCTCGGCGAGATCCTGTCCCGCTTCGAGCGTAAGGGCCTGGTCATCGAGGCGCTGGAGTTGCGCACGATGGAGCCGTCACTGGCCGACGAGCACTACGCCGAGCACGTCGAGCGCGACTTCTACCCCCCGCTGAAGGCGTTCATGACGAGCGGGCCGCTGGTGGCGCTGGTGCTCTCCGGTGACTCGGTGATCGACGTGGTCCGCGCGATGATCGGCGCCACCGACGGGCGCAAGGCCGCGGCCGGCACGATCCGCGGTGATCTTGCTCTCTCCAACCGGGAGAACCTGGTGCACGCGTCCGACTCTCCGGAGAGCGCCGTGCGTGAGCTCGCGCTCTGGTTCCCCAAGCTGTAATCAGATCGTCTCCAGGCTGGCCCGGCGGCGGGATTCCGCCTCGAAAACCTTGAGCAGTCCGGCCGCCGCCAGCGCGTAACCCGCGCCGACCAGCAGTTCCGTGCCCAGTGCCGGCAGTGCCACAGCGAGACCGTGCCCGGCGGCGAGCAGCCGGGCCGCCTCCGCCGCGTGGGTGATCGGCAGGGCCTGTCCGACGCTGATCATCCACTGCGGCAGGTCGCCCCGGGGCACGTTCACGCCGGTGAGCAGCAGGAGCAGGGCCGCCGCGACGTTCGAGACGACGAAGACGTCGCGGAAGCGCAGGCCGAGCGCGCCCAGCGTGAGACCGAAGAACGCGCAGGACACCGAGCCGGCCGCGAGCGCCAGGGCCAGGCCGGGCAGCGCGGCGAGCGGGATGTGCAGGCCGAGCAGCAGCGAGCCGACGGTCAGGCTGAAAGCCGCTATCAGAAGACCATTGCAAGCGTACGGAAGAACGCGCCCCCAAAAGATCGCCGTGCGGCTGCGAGGCGACAGCAGCACGTGTCCCAGGGTTCCGTACCGGCGTTCGTTGGCGACAGCCATCGTCCCGCCGTAGACGCAGGCGGTCGACGCGGCCAGCACGGCGTTGCCGACGATGAAGAACCGGTCGTCGGCCACCTGCAGCTGGCGGCCGAGATACGCGAAGAAGATCAGCTGGAACGTCGGGCCGGCGAGCAGGGTTCCCGCGTACATCGCCGGTGAGGTCCAGTTGAACAGGGCCCGGTACGCGAGCGCGCCGCCCGTGGTGATCAGTCGCAGTGTGCTCATGACAGCGCCAGGGTTCCGGCCGCGCGGGCGCGGCGTTCGAACGAGGTGAGGCAGTACGCGCCGAGCGCCAGGCAGGCCGTGCTGATGGCCAGGCAGAGCGCGACGGACGGCCAGACCGGCCCGCCGGAGACGGCTTCCCGGACGGCGCGAGCGCCCCACGTGGTCGGCAGGATCGCGGCGAGCGGCAACGTCCAGGACGGCAGCACGCTGATCGGCACGAGCATCCCGGAGAGCAGCCAGACCGGGTAGTCGAGCGGGTTCGCCAGGGCGTTGGCGTTGCGCATCAGCACGAACACCGAGGCCAGCAGCAGCCCGAACATGCCGAGCCCGGCCACGCAGGCGGCCACCGCGGCGAGGAAGGCCGGCGGGTGGGCGAACTCCAGCCGGATGCCGTAGAGCAGGCGGCCCCAGAGCAGCGTGGCGAGCAGGGCGTACGTGCCGGTGACCGCGGTCGCGACGGTGATCGGCAGGAGCACCGCGACCGGGCGCCGCGGTGCCAGCATGATCATTTCCAGGGTGCCCTGCCAGCGCTGGTTCTGTATCGCGCCGCCGGACCCGAAGAGCACGGTGGACCAGACGCCCATCAGCCCGGCGCCGACCGCGGCCTCGATCAGCCGGTGCGGCTCGCCGGCGGCGCGGAACAGGTAGACCGCCAGGGTGGCCTGCACGATCGGCACGACGAGCGCGATCGCGATCTCGAACGGGGACCGGCTCATGTGCTTGGCGTGCAGCAGGACGCCGATCATCAGGGTTCTCATGCCGCGCTCACGATCGCCACGTACGCGTCCTCCAGGGTCGGCTCCCGGCTGTTGACCCGGCCCAGCCGGACACCGGCCAGTTCCCGCAGGACGTCACCCTGCACGTCGAGGTGGGCGTCGGACTGGACGGTGAGCAGTTGCAGCGAACCGCGTTCCTCGACCGCCGTCTCGCGGACGCCGGGCAGCCCCCGTAGAGCGGTGATCGCGGAGTCGGGTACGCCGTACGCCTCAACCTCCACGACCCGACGCCCGTCCGCCCGGCGCCGCAGCTCGGCGGGTGTGCCGAGCGCCTGGATCCGGCCGTCGGCGATCACCGCGATCCGGTCGCAGAGTTCGTCCGCCTCGGCCATGTAGTGGGTGGTGAGCAGCACCGTGGTGCCGTTTGCCGCCAGATCGGCGACGGTCGCCCGCAGTTCGCGCGCCGCGACCGGGTCCACGCCGATCGACGGCTCGTCGAGGAAGAGCACGTCCGGCTCGTGCAGCAGGCCGCGCGCGATGTGCAGGCGCTGCCGCATGCCCCGCGAGTAGCCCTCGACCCGTTCGTTCTCCCGCCCGGCCAGTCCGACCACCTCGAGCGATTCGGCGATGGCGGCCTTCTGCGCGTGCGGAGGCACACCGTAGAGCTCGGCGAAGTAGCGCAGGTTGTCCAGCCCGGAGAGGCGGTCGTAGAGGCCGCGGTCGCCGCCGAACACGTACCCGATCCGGCGCCGCACCTCGCGCGTGCGGGTGACCACGTCGAACCCGCAGATCCGAGCCGTCCCGGAGGTCGGGATCAGCAGCGTGTTGAGCATCTTGATGGTGGTCGTCTTGCCGGCGCCGTTCGGTCCGAGCAGGCCGAACAGCTCGCCGGGCCGGATCGTCAGGTCCACGCCCCGGACCGCTTCCACGACGGCGCGGCGGCGCTGCCGGTAGGTGCGGCGCAGGCCCTCCGCCTCGATGGCGTACTCACTTCCCATGGCCGCGAACGTAGAACGGCCGGGGGACTCAGGAAACGGATTCGGTTCCGGCCGAATCTCCGCCCAGGAGCGTGACCAGAGCGACGCCCGCGGGCTCCAGGCCGTACAGGACCCGGCGCCCGGCCCGGCGGCGGTGGATCACGCCGGCCGCCTGCAGACCGGTGAGGTGCTCGGAGACCGTGCTGGGTGCCAGGCCCAGGGAGACGGAGAGCGCCGTTGTGGTGGCCGGCACGGTGAGCGCGCGCAGGACCGCGGCGCGGCCCCGGCCGACGAGCAGCGCGAGCCGGTCCGAGTCCGGCACGGGCGCGGGCGTGGAGGCCAGCAGCGCGGCACCCCGGGACTGGTAGGTGACCATGACGACGTCGGGGTGGTCGGTCGAGCACATCAGCGCGCCGCGGGAGAAGATCAGCGGGACCAGCAGCAGCCGCTGGTTCACCGCGTCGAACGAGTGCTCCAGCGGTTTGACCAGGGTGAGCACCGGCCGCTCCCAGCGGATCCGCTCGTGCAGCCGGGCGAGCAGGGCGTCCGGGCCGTCGGCGGCGAGCGCCCGGGCCCGCAGCAGCACCTCCTCGTCGAGGGCCGCCCGCATGGCCGGCCAGTGCGGGGCGATCGCACCCTCCCAGTACGCCTCGAGGCCGTCGGCGAGCCGGTTGAGCGCGGTGTGCCGGTCGTCGCGGAACGGCCGCAGGAAATCCGGCACGTCACCGTCCGGGTAGTACTTGTCGAGCTGCTCGGAGATCAGCTCGGCCGGCGTCTCCCGTAGCCGGGCCACCTGCTCGGCGAAGGTGGGCAGGGCGGTCTCCGGGAGCGGGTCGAGGAAGTCCGGCGAGGCGCCGGGCAGCCGGAAGTAGAGCGACACCGGCTCGGTCGCCGGGTCGCTGCGCAGCACGCGGCGTGCCTCGCGCGCCCACCCGTCGTAGGGCCACGGAACCCGGTCCGGGTTGCGGTGCAGCAGGTAGAGGCTGCACACGGCTTCGGCGAGCGGGCTGATCGCGATCCGGGTGCGCGCCAGAGTGGGTTCGTCGATCTCGATCCGGATCACATGTCGAAGTTTAGGCAGTGGCCACCAGACGGCCAGATCCGATCGATAGGTATCAGAGCATGACTTCGATCTCACGACGGAACCTGTTGCGGGCCGGCCTCGCGGGTGGAGCCGCCGGCGCGGTGTTCGAAGCGCTGGCGTTCTCCTCGCGCGGCTCCCGGCCGCTGATCACCCACGGTGTGCAGAGCGGCGACGTGACCGGCGGCTCGGCCGTGGTCTGGAGCCGGGCGGACCGGCCGGGGCGGCTCTGGGTGCAGACCAGCCGCCGGCCGGACTTCCGCGGTTCCCGGGTGCTGCGCGGCCCGGTGGTGACCCCGGAGACGGACTTCACCGGCAAGGTGCGGCTGCGCGGACTGCCCGCCGGCGAGCGGTTGTACTACCGGGTCAGGGTGGAGAGCCTGGACCGGCCCGGCCTGTTCAGCGCGCCGGTGAGCGGGCGGCTGGCCACGGCGCCGGCCTCCCGCAGCGACATCCGGTTCGTCTGGACGGGCGACGTCGCGGGGCAGGGCTGGGGCATCGATCCCGCCTTCGGCGGCATGCGGATCTTCGAGTCGATGCGGCAGCGGCGGCCGGACTTCCTGCTGCACAGCGGGGACACCGTGTACGCCGACGGCCCGCTCACCGAGACCGTCGCCCTGCCCGACGGCCGGATCTGGCGGAACCTGATGACCGACGCCAAGTCCAAGGTCGCCGAGACCCTCGACGAGTTCCGCGGCCAGTACGCGTACAACCTGCTGGACGAGCACTACCGGCGGTTCGCGGCCGAGGTGCCGCAGATCAACCAGTGGGACGACCACGAGGTGACCAACAACTGGTACCCGGGGGAGATCCTGACCGACACCCGGTACACCGAGAAGCGGGTGGACGTGCTCGCCGCCCGGGCACAGCAGGCGTACCTGGAGTGGCTGCCGCTGCCGGACCGGGCCGCGCCGATCTACCGGAAGATCTCCTACGGGCCGCTGCTCGACGTGTTCGTGCTGGACATGCGCACTGTCAAGGACGTCAACGACGGCAACACGTACGCCGACCCGAAGCGCGGCCTGCTCGGCGCCGTCCAGCGAGCCTGGCTGATCGACGGGCTGCGCCGCAGTCGTGCCACCTGGAAGGTGATCGCCGCCGACCTGCCGCTCGGCCTGGTCGTGCCGGACGGCGCCGCCGCGCAGGAGGGCGTCGCGCAGGGCGACCCGGGCGCACCGAAGGGCCGCGAGCTGGAGTTCGCCGAGGTGCTGCGGGCAGCGCACCGGCACCGGGTGAAGGGGATCGTGTTCCTCACCGCGGACGTGCACTACACCGCCGCGCACCACTACGACCCGGCGCGGGCGGCGGTCCAGGACTTCACGCCGTTCTGGGAGTTCGTGTCCGGTCCGGCGCACGCGGGCGCTTTCGGGCCGAACGCGCTCGACGCGACGTTCGGGCCGGAGGCGGTCTTCGTGAACGCGCCGCCGGCCGCGAACACGTCACCGGCGAGCGGGTTCCAGCACTTCGGCGAGGTGAACATCGACGGGGAGTCGGGCGCGTTCACCGTACATTTGCGGGACCGTGACGGCACCGCTCTCTGGACCACGACGCTGCACGCGTAATGCGGATGAGGGAATCCGGGGGTGGCCGGTATCGTTGTTGCCACGCAGGCGCCGAACCGGCCATCACCGGGGAGCCTTCGGAAGAACAGGCGCAAGCCTCAGTAGAACCGGGCGGCAACCGGACCGCGCAGCACTCCGGCGAATGAGCGGGCGTTCCCCCGAACGCCAAGCGAGGTGGTACCGCGGGCGTGTTCAGCGCTCGTCCTCGCAGTTCCGAGTTGTGAACTGCTTGAGGAGAACTACCGATGGCCTATCCGAAGCACAGCGACGCGACCGGCGTCCCGGCCTCGCCGGACCTGCCGGCGGTCGAGCGCGCGGTCCTCGATCACTGGGCGGCCGACAAGACGTTCGAGGCGTCCGTGGAGCGGCGCCCGGCCGGGGAGAACGGCTCGAACGAGTACGTCTTCTACGACGGCCCGCCGTTCGCCAACGGCCTGCCGCACTACGGGCACCTCTTCACCGGTTACGTGAAGGATCTGGTGCCGCGCTACCAGACGATGCGCGGCAGGCGGGTGGAGCGCCGGTTCGGCTGGGACACCCACGGCCTGCCCGCCGAGGTCGAGGCGGAGAAGCAGCTCGGCATCACGACCAAGGCGCAGATCGTCGAGCTGGGGATCGACAAGTTCAACGAGGCCTGCCGGGCGTCGGTGCTGGCGTACACCAAGGACTGGGAGCGTTACGTGACGCGCCAGGCCCGGTGGGTTGACTTCGCCGACGACTACAAGACGCTCGACCCGGCGTACATGGAGTCGGTCATGTGGGCGTTCAAGACGCTGCATGACAAGGGCCTGGTCTACGAGGGCTTCCGCGTCCTGGCCTACTGCTTCCGGTGCGAGACCCCGCTGTCGAACACCGAGACGCGGATGGACGACGTCTACCGGGACCGGACCGACCCGGCGCTGACCGTGAAGTTCCGGCTGGAGACCGGCGAGGACATCGCGGTCTGGACGACCACGCCGTGGACGCTGCCGTCGAACCTGGCGCTCGCTGTCGGCCCCGACATCGAGTACGCGGTTCTGGAGAAGGACGGCCAGAAGCTGTTGCTCGGCGCCGGCCGGGTGGGTGCCTACGCCAAAGAGCTTGAGGGGTACGAGCAGACGGGCTCTGTTCTCGGCCGGGAGCTGGTCGGGCGCCGCTACACCCCGCTGTTCGACTTCCTCGTCGAGCCGGGCGGGGAGAACGCCTTCCAGGTCCTCGGCGCGGACTTCGTGACCACCGAGGACGGCACCGGGGTCGTGCACATGGCGCCGGCGTTCGGCGAGGACGACCAGAACGCCTGCAACACGGCCGGCATCCCGACCGTGGTGACCGTCGACGAGCACACCCGGTTCACCTCGCTGGTCCCCGATTTCGAGGGCCTGCAGGTCTTCGACGCGAACAAGCCGGTGATCGCCGCTCTCAAGGAGCGCGGCGTGGTGCTGCGCCACGACGGGTACACGCACTCGTACCCGCACTGCTGGCGCTGCGACACCCCGCTCGTCTACAAGGCGGTCTCCTCGTGGTTCGTGGCGGTCACCCGGTTCCGTGACCGGATGGTCGAGCTGAACCAGCAGATCAGCTGGACGCCGTCGCACATCAAGGACGGCTCGTTCGGCAAGTGGCTGTCCAACGCCCGTGACTGGTCGATCTCCCGGAACCGGTTCTGGGGCTCGCCGATCCCGGTGTGGAAGTCGGACGACCCGCAGTACCCGCGCGTCGACGTCTACGGCTCGTACGAGGAGCTGGAGCGCGACTTCGGCGTGAAGGTCACCGACCTGCACCGGCCGTACGTGGACGAGCTGACCCGGCCGAACCCGGACGACCCGACCGGCAGGTCGACCATGCGGCGGGTGCCGGAGGTGCTGGACTGCTGGTTCGAGTCCGGCTCGATGCCGTTCGCCCAGGTGCACTACCCGTTCGAGAACAAGGAGTGGTTCGAGCACCACTACCCGGGCGACTTCATCGTCGAGTACATCGGCCAGACGCGCGGCTGGTTCTACACCATGCACGTGCTGGCGACGGCGCTGTTCGACCGGCCGGCGTTCCTCAACTGTCTCAGCCACGGCATCCTGCTGGGCGAGGACGGGCGCAAGATGTCCAAGTCGCTGCGGAACTACCCGGACGTCTACCGGGTGTTCGACACGTACGGCTCGGACGCCATGCGCTGGATGCTGATGTCGTCGCCGGTGCTGCGTGGCGGGGACATGCCGGTCACCGAGGTCGCCATCCGGGACTCGGTGCGCCAGGTGCTGCTGCCGCTCTGGAACGTCTGGTACTTCTTCAGCCTCTACGCCAACGCCTCCGGCTACGAGGCGAAGTTCCGGGCGGACTCCACGCACCTGCTCGACCGGTACGTGCTCGCCAAGACCGGTGAGCTGGTCACCGACGTCCAGAAGCAGATGGACGACTACGACATCTCGGGTGCCGCGGCCAGCGTCCGCTCCTACCTTGACGCGCTGACCAACTGGTACGTCCGCCGGTCCCGGGACCGCTTCTGGGCCGGTGACGAGGACGCGTTCGACACCCTGGCCACCGTGCTGGAGACCCTCTGCCGGGTGGTGGCGCCGATGGCGCCGCTGACCGCCGAGGAGATCTGGCGCGGCCTGACCGGCGGCCGTTCGGTGCACCTGACCGACTGGCCCTCGGCGGACGCGTTCCCGGCCGACCACGACCTGGTGGCGTCGATGGACGCGATCCGGGACGTGGCCTCGGCGGCGCTGTCGCTGCGCAAGGCGAAGGGCCTGCGGGTCCGGCTGCCGCTGGCGTCCGCGACCGTGGCCACCCCGTCCGGCGCGCGGCTGGCCGGGCTCGGTGACCTGCTCAAGGACGAGGTCAACGTCAAGGACGTTGTCTTCACCGACGACGTCGCCGCGTACTGTCAGCAGGTTTTGACCGTCGTCCCGCGTGCCCTTGGCCCGCGCGTCGGCAAGCAGGTCCAGCAGGTGATCAAGGCGGTGAAGGCGGGCGAGTGGCAGCTCGTCGACGGCGCGCCGGTCGCGGCCGGCGTCACCCTCGCCGAGGGGGAGTTCGAGCTGAAGCTGGTCGCCGCGGACGTGGAGAACTCCGCGCCGCTGCCGGCCGGTGGCGGCGTCGTGGTGCTCGACACCGCGGTCACCCCGGAGCTGGCCGCCGAGGGCCTGGCGCGCGACGTGATCCGCGTCGTGCAGCAGGCCCGCCGCGACGCCGACCTGGACGTCAGCGACCGGATCACGCTGGAGCTGTCGGCCTCGCCGGCGGTGCGGGCGGCGGTCGAGACGTTCCAGGAGTTCGTGGCCGGTGAGACCCTCGCCACCTCGGTGTCGTTCGCCGAACTGGAGGCCGGCGTCACCGGATTCGGCGGCGAGGTCGGCGACGGCGAGCCGGTAGCGGTCAAGGTCACAGCGAGCTAATCAACCGATTGGCCCGGATGTTCGCCTGGTGGGGGCGAATGTCCGGGCCTCGGCGCAAGATCATTAGGTACTTCCGCGCCCGGGTCCGATAACCTCTCCTCACCCCTTTCCACTACTAGGCACCCTGGTGTTCCCGGAGGACGAGTTGCCGCTGCTCTACTCAATCGGCAAAGCCACCGTCGGCAATACGCTGATGATTGGCTGGCGGCCGCGCGTCGAAGGCATCGAGCACATCCCACGGACCGGGGGCGCGATCTTCGCGGGTAATCACCTCTCGGTCGCCGATGAGCTGTTCCTCGGTGCCGTGGTGCCGCGCCACCTGGCGTTCTGGGCCAAGTCGGACTACTTCACCGGCACCGGCGTCAAGGGCTTCCTCAACCGCAAGCTGATGGAGGGCCTCGGCGCGATCCGCGTCGAGCGGGCCGGCGGCCGGGCGGCGCTCACCGCGTTCGACGCGGCCATCCCGGCACTGCACTCCGGCGACCTGGTCGCGGTCTACCCCGAGGGCACCCGCTCCCCGGACGGCAAGCTCTACCGGGGGCGCACCGGCGTGGCGCGCCTGGCGGTCGCCGCCGGCGTGCCGATCATCCCGGTCGGCATGCTCGGCACGGAGAAGGTGCAGCCGATCGGCCGCCTCTACCCGAAGCTCATGCGCAACACCGTGACCGTCAAGTTCGGCAAGCCGATCGAGACGATCGGCCGCTCCGACGACCGGACGGCGCTGCGCGAGCTCACCGACCAGGTCATGCTGGAGATCCAGAAACTGACCGGCCAGGAGTACGTGTCGAGGTACGCCCCGCCCAAGCGCGAGGAGTGACCCTCACCCCCAGTATTTGGGGGTGAGCACCTGGGAGCGCAGTTCGGCGACCAACTCGGCGCTCTCGGACAGGGAGCGCCGGGTCAGCAGGACCGTGGCGAGGCTGCCGTGGTCGGCCCAGGCGCAGGCGACCACCGAGGCGCCGTCGAGGCGGCCGACACCGCAGCGCTCGTGCACGCCGAACTCGCCCACGTCGTACGTCTCAATGCTCTTGATCTTGAGCTCGTCAGCGAGTCTCTCCAGTTGGGCGTCCACGTCGGAGGCGGGGGTCGTCCGCCAGCCGGTCACGCCGAAGAGCGTGACCCGCTTCCCGCGCCGGTCGGTGTAGATGCCGGCGAAGGCCTCGCCGGACGAACCGGCGTCCTGCAACTGCGCGGCCAGCCGCTCGGCGGCGCGTCTCCCGGCGTCGGTGTCACGCAGGTCGAGGTCGTCGAAGGTGGACGGGAGCACCGCGCTGACCGGGTACTGCCGGGCGGCGGGGAACTGCCAGTAGGCGAGCGGGCCGCCGCAGCAGAGCACCAGGCCCACGATGGTCAGCAGCGTCATCCGCCGCATCCAGCGGCGCAGCCGTCCCCGCTTCTTCGGGGGTGCCGCCCACGGCGGAGGCGCGGGACGCGACGGCATGGGCCGAGGCTGTGGTGGACGCGGCTGCACGGGCCGGGGCTGCACCGGGATCCGGGCGGGTGCGGCGGTCTTCGCCTTGGGCGCACGCCGCCAGGGCCGGAATCTGGCCGGCCGCTGCGGCGAGAGCCCGGTGGCACCGGCCGGCGGGGCCGGGCGCTGCGGCGGGAGTCCGGTGCCGGCGGCCGGCGGCGGATACGTGCCCGGCGGAGGCAGGGTGGGCCGCGCGGACGGTGTGGCCGCGGCGGCTTGGCCGGCCTTCGCCGCGTCGGGGGTCCTGCCCGTGTCGGGGGTCCTGCCCGCGTCGGAGGTCTTGGCCGGGTGGGGGTTCTTCTCCGGGTCGGGGCCGAAGCCTTCTCTGATCTCTTTCGCCACATGGCCGGCCTTGGCCGCCTGCTCGGCAGCCTTCGCGGCGGCGACGGCGGCGGCGGACTTGGCGGCTCCGACGAGCTTGGCGCCGGCCGCGATCGCGTCGGCCACGGCCTTCTCGGCGACGTCCGCGGCCTTCGCCGCCGCGGGCGAGGCCGCGTTGGGGTAGGCCGAAGCGGACGCGTCCAGCCGGGTCGGCGGAGGCGCGGCGTCGAGCCGCGTCGGGGGCATGCCGGTGTCCGGCGACGGCGACTGATGCAGGGTGTCGGTGGCGTAACCCTCCGGCCAGAGGGGGGTGTCCTGGTCGGCCCAGGGGTCGACGGCCGGCATGGTCGCCCAGTGGTCCTCGGCCCGATCCTGCCTCGGACCGGTCACCCGATCGCGCAGGCGGTCCCACATCGAGCGGCGCGGCGACGGCTCGGGGACGGCCGCGGCGCCGCTCCAGCGGGAGGGCAGATCCCGGGTCGCGGGTTCGGCGGGGTCCTCGGCCCTGGTCGGATCGGGTGCCCCGGCGGCCGGAGCGGGGTCGACCGGCTGCTGGTCGGCCATGGTTTTCCTTCTCCTTCCGCGCGCCTGGCGACGATCGTCTTCCCCCAGGTTAGGGACGCTGCGCCAGCGGGACGGCCGGGCGGGAACAGGACGCCGTACACGAATGCCGGACAACGAGGGCGATGTGCGAAACGCTCCGGAGTCGTATGGTTACCCGGACCTCGCATCCGCCCGGCCCCCTCCGGAAGGTTGAGATGAGAACCACGCAGAAGAACGCCGTCACGATGTCCGGGGCGGAGTCCGGCCGTCCCATGCTCTTCGCCCACGGTTACGGCTGCGACCAGAACATGTGGCGCTACGTGACACCGGCCTTCACCGACACCCACCGCGTCGTGCTCTTCGACCATGTGGGCAACGGCCGGTCGGATCTCGCCGCATACCAGGACGCCCGCTATTCGAGCCTGGACGGGTACGCCGAGGACGTGCTGGAGATCGTGCGCGAGTTCGACCTGCGCGACGTGATCTTCGTGGGCCACTCGGTGAGCTCGATCATCGGCCTGCTCGCCGCCAACCGAGAGCCGGAGCGGTTCGCCGGGCTGGTGATGGTCGGCCCGTCGCCGCGCTACATCAACGACGAGGCGGAGGGCTACATCGGCGGGTTCGGCCGCTCCGACATCGAGGAGATGCTGGAGTCGCTGGACAGCAACTACCTGGGCTGGTCGAGCGCGATGGCGCCAGTGATCATGGGGAACCCGGAGCGGCCCGAGCTGGGGGAGGAGCTGAAGAACAGCTTCTGCCGTACCGACCCGGAGATCGCCAAGAAGTTCGCCAGGGTCACGTTCCTCTCCGACAACCGGGCCGATCTGCCGCGTTCTCGCGTACCCTCGCTGATTTTGCAGTGTTCCGACGACGTCATCGCGCCCACAGTGGTCGGCGAGTACGTCCACAAGCACACTCCGGGCAGCACCTTCCTGGCCCTGAACGCAACCGGCCACTGTCCGAATCTGAGTGCTCCGGAGGAGACGGTTGACGCCATCAAGTCCTGGTTGTAGACAGCGGGCATGATCGGCGGAGCAGTGGCGTGAATGAAACTGGTGGGCCGGACGTGACACAGGAGTTACGACTGCCCTGGGACGACGATCCTGAGGATCTGTACGAGCACGCCCCGTGCGGATACCTCACGACGCTCCCGGACGGCACGATCGTGCGGGTCAACGAGACGTTCCTGGCCTGGACCGGCTACGCGAGGGCGGACCTGATCGGGCACCGCCGGTTCCGGGACCTGCTCTCACCGGGCGACCAGATCTACCACGAGACGCACTACGCGCCGCTGCTGAGCATGCAGGGCGAGGTGCAGGAGATCGCCCTCGAGGTGGTACGCGAGGACGGCCGCAGGCTGCCCACCCTGGTCAACGCGGTCCTGGAGCGCGGTGCGAACGGCACCCCGCGGATCATCCGGACGATGGTCTTCAACGCCACCGAGCGGCGCCGCTACGAGCGGGAACTGCTCGCCTCCCGGCGCGCCGCGGAGGCCTCCGAGCAGCGGGTCCGGGTCCTGCAGCAGATAGTGGCCGACCTGTCCGCGGCACCGACCGAGGCCGAGGTGGCCGAGGCCGTGCTGCGCGCCCCGGAGCCGGCGTTCGACGCGGCCAGCAGCAGCATCTATCTGATCGACCTGGACCGTGACCAACTGGTCGCGGTCGCCTCCACCGACCCGACCACCGGCAACTGGGACGACATGCCGCGCTCGTCGTCGCGGGCGGTCGCCGAGGTGGCCCGGCGTGGCGACCTGCACGTGGTCGCGTCGCTGGCCGAGGCGCAGCAGCACTTCCCGGACCTGGCCGACTCGATGCGCCGGTCCGGCCGCAACACCGTGGTGCTGCTGCCGCTGACCACCGGCCCGGCCGACGACCAGAACGGTGTCACGGTGCTCGGCGTGCTCGCGTTCAGCTTCCGCGAGGAGCGTGCGCTCAGCGACGGCGAGCTCCGCGTGATCCGCCTGCTCGGTCAGCAGGCCGGTCAGGCGCTGGACCGGGCACGGCTCTACGACGACGCCCGCCGCCGCGAGGAGCGGGCGATCTTCCTGGCCGCCACGTCCCGTTCGCTGGACGAGGAGCACCGCCTGCTGCAGCGGGCCCGGCGCCTGGTCGAGCGGGTGGTTCCGGAGATCGCGGACTGGGCGGCGGTGCGGCTCCAGATCGGCCCGGCCGGCCTGCTGGAGGACGCCGGCGGCCCACCTCCGGACGCGGAACTGCTCGCCGAGCGGATCACCGAGGCGGTCGAGACGGCAGAGCCGATCTTCGCCACCGACGGTGACCGGCTGGGCTGCACAATCCTTCCGCTCACCGTGCGTGGCCGGGTGCTCGGCACGCTCTCGCTGCGGATGGCGCCGGACCGGCGCGACGCCGGCGCGGAGCGGCTCTTCCTCGCCGACCTGGCCGACCGGGCCGCGCTCGCCTGCGAGAACGCGCGCCTCTACGAGCAGGAGCGGGCCATCGCCCGGACCCTGCAGCGCAGCCTGCTGGCGGCGGACGTGCCCGGTGGCGACCCGCGGTTCGCGGTGGAGACGTACTACCAGGCGGCGGCGCAGGACCTGGAGGTCGGCGGCGACTGGTTCGACGCCTTCCTGATCACGTCGAGCAAGCTGGCCGTGGTGGTCGGCGACGTGGTGGGCCGGGGCATCGAGGCGGCCACCACGATGGGACAGCTGCGCAGCGCGATCCGGGCGCTGGCCTCGGCCGAGAACGGCCCGGCCCGGCTGCTGGAGGGACTTGACCGGTTCTGTGACCGGGTCGAGTCGGCGCGCATGGCCACCGTCGTCTACGCCGAGGTGGACCTGCACAGCGGCGAGCTGGCGTACGCGTGCGCCGGCCACCTCCCGCCACTGCTGCACGAACCGGCCGGCTCGCCGCAGTACCTGATGCAGGCCCGGTCGGCGCCGCTCGGCTCGCGGGCCGGTGACCGGCGGCGCACCGAGCAGCGGGTGCGCCTGGCCGCCGGCAGCCGGTTGCTGCTCTACACCGACGGCCTGGTGGAGCGCCGCGGCCGGGCCATCGACCGCGGTTTCGAGCTGCTCGCCCGCGAGTACGCCCGGCGCCGCGACGCGCCGCTCAAGGGCCTGACCGCCGGGCTCGCCGACACGATGGTGGGCCGCGACCACGCCGACGACGTCTGCCTGCTCTGCCTGACGCTCGGCACCGAGGAGCGCCTCGAGCGCTCGATCGGCGCCGACCCGCTGCAGATCGCGCTGCTGCGCGCCGACCTGCGCGGCTGGCTGATCGGCCACTCGGTGGACACCGACTGCGTCAACGCGGTGCTGCTGGCCTGTTCGGAGGCGGTGGCGAACGCGATCGAGCACGGTTACCGGGACGACCCGTTCGGGGTGGTCGACGTGGCCGCGACGGTCAGCGGCGACGCGGTCGAGGTCCGGGTCAGCGACCGGGGCACGTGGCGCGGACCGGGCACCGAGGTGGTACACGGCCGCGGGCTCCAGCTGATCGAGGACTCGATGGACGAGGTCATCTTCGACCGTGGTGAGGGGACTACGGTCACCATGCGACGGCATCGCGGAGGCGACCATGACTGATCAGTGGGTTAGTTTCTCCCAGCGTGGTGCCGCGGAGCTGATCCACCTGAAGGGCGAGATCGACCTGGCCAACGCCAACGACATCGGCCGGGCCATCGTGGCTCACGCGACCGACGCGGACGCGGTGCTGATCGACCTGACCGCCGTCTCGTTCCTGGACAGCGCCGGCGTGCGGCTGCTCGACTTCATCGTGGGCGACCTGTCCGACCGGGGGACGCCGATCAAGCTGGTTGTCGGCGAGCGCGGTGCGGCCCGGATGACGCTGCAGCTCTGCTCGTTCCGCAGCGACCTCCTGGCCACCGACTTGGAAAGGGCCGCGGCAGAGTTGAACGCGTAAGCCGCGTACCCTGGACACCCATGAGCGTGAGTTCCGTCTTCCCGCAGCTCGAGCAGCTGCTGCCCCGGGTCAGCAAACCGATCCAGTACGTGGGCGGCGAGCTCGGCGCCGTCGTCAAGGACTGGGACACCACCACCGTCCGGTGGGCGCTGATGTATCCGGACGCCTACGAGGTCGGCCTGCCCAACCAGGGCGTGCAGATTCTGTACGAGGTGCTCAACGAGCAGGAGGACGTGCTCGCCGAGCGGACGTACTCGGTGTGGCCGGACCTCGAGGCGCTCATGAAGGAGAACGGCGTCCCGCAGTTCACCGTCGACGCGCACCGGCCGGTGAAGGCGTTCGACGTGTTCGGGCTCTCGTTCGCCACCGAGCTCGGATACACGAACATGCTCTCCGCGCTCGATCTCGCCGGTATTCCGCTGAACAGCGCCGACCGGGACGAGACCCACCCGATCGTGCTGGCCGGCGGGCACGCCAGCTTCAACCCGGAGCCGATCGCCGACTTCATCGACGCCGCCGTGCTCGGTGACGGCGAGGAGGCGGTCCTGGAGATCACCGGGATCATCCGGGAGTGGAAGGCCGAGGGGTGCCCCGGCGGGCGGGACGAGGTGCTGCTGCGCCTCGCGCGGACCGAGAGCATCTACGTGCCGCGCTTCTACGACGTGGACTACCTGCCCGACGGCCGGATCCAGCGCGTCGTGCCGAACCGGCCGGACGTGCCGTTCCGGGTGGCCAAGCGCACAACGATGGACCTGGACGCGTGGCCGTACCCGAAGAAGCCCCTGGTCCCCCTCGCCGAGACCGTCCATGAGCGGTATGCGGTGGAGATCTTCCGCGGCTGCACGCGCGGGTGCCGGTTCTGCCAGGCCGGCATGATCACCCGCCCGGTGCGGGAGCGGTCGATCACCACGGTCGGCCAGATGGTGCAGCAGGGCCTGGAGTTCTCCGGCTTCTCCGAGGTCGGCCTGCTCTCGCTCTCCAGCGCCGACCACTCCGAGATCGGCGACATGTGCTCCGGTCTCGCCGAGCAGTACGCGGACACCAACGTCTCGCTGTCGCTGCCCTCCACCCGGGTCGACGCGTTCAACATCGACCTGGCGCAGGAGCTGTCCCGCAACGGGCGGCGCACCGGCCTCACCTTCGCGCCCGAGGGCGGCTCGGAGCGGATCCGCAAGGTCATCAACAAGATGGTGACCAAGGAGGACCTGATCCGGACCGTCGTCACGGCGTATTCGAACGGCTGGCGGCAGGTCAAGCTCTACTTCATGTGCGGCCTGCCCACCGAGACCGACGAGGACGTCCTGGAGATCGCGCACATGGCGCACGAGGTGATCCGGGCCGGCCGCGAGGCCGCCGGCACCAAGGACATCCGCTGCACGGTGTCGATCGGCGGGTTCGTGCCGAAGCCGCACACCCCGTTCCAGTGGGCCTCGATGGAGCGTCCCGAGGTCATCGACGCCCGCCTCAAGCTGCTCAAGCAGGAGATCAACAGCGACCGCTCGCTGGGCCGCGCCATCGGTTTCCGCTACCACGACGGCGAGCCGTCACTGATCGAGGGCCTGCTCTCGCGCGGCGACCGCCGGGTCGGCCAGGTCATCCGCCGGGTCTGGGAGAAGGGCGGCCGGTTCGACGGCTGGTCCGAGCACTTCTCCTACGCGCGCTGGGTGGAGGCCTGCGACGAGGTGCTGCCGGGCCTCGGCGTGGACCTCGACTGGTTCACCACCCGTGAGCGCGAGGAGCAGGAGGTCCTGCCCTGGGACCACCTGGACTCGGGCCTCGACAAGGACTGGCTCTGGCAGGACTGGCAGGACTCCATGAGTGAGTACGAGCAGGACGACTGCCGCTGGACCCCGTGCTTCGACTGCGGTGTCTGCCCGTCGATGGACACCGAGATCCAGATCGGCCCGACCGGCAAGAAGCTTCTGCCCCTGACCCCCGTGACCCGTCCAACCGCCCCGCCCGCCGCCCAAGACTCGACTGAAGGCCCTCTTCAAAGGGTCCCTGCTTAGGAGTAACGACAATTCCCCCGAAGAACCAACCCGTTGGCGGTCAGGCGCCGATCGTGCAGCGCATCCGCCTGCGGTACGCGAAACGCGGCCCCCTGCGTTTCACCTCACACCGTGACTTCGCTCGCGCTTTCGAGCGGGCGTTGCGGCGCGCCGCCGTGCCGATCGCGTTCTCGCAGGGCTTCACCCCACACCCCAAGATTTCGTACGCGAGCGCGGCTCCCACCGGCGTCGGCAGCGAGGCGGAGTACCTGGAGATCGGCCTGCAGGCGACCGTCGACCCGGAGCAGTTGCGGGTCGCGCTGGACGCGGCACTCTCACCTGGCCTGGACATTCTCGAAGCGGTGATCGCCACAGAGGGCGGCGGCGGCCTGGCCGACCGGATCGACGCCTCGCACTGGCGGCTGGAACTTCCCGAGGTCGAGCCGGCGATCGCCAAGGACGCCGTCGGTGCCTTCCTGGCGGCTCAGGAAGTCCTGGTGGAGCGCATGACCAAGCAGGGCAAGCGCACCTTCGACGCGCGCGCGGCGGTGAACAGCCTCACGGTGACCGGCGAGCCGGTCCTACCTTCCGGGGCCATTGGAGTACCGTGTGCGATAATCGACCTTGTCGTACGGCAGGTAACGCCCGCCGTACGGCCCGATGACGTCCTTTCCGGCCTGCGCGTGGTGGCCGGCCTGGAGCCGCCGGTGCCCCCCAGGGTGACCCGGCTGGCCCAGGGCACACTCACCGCGCAGGGGGAGATCGTCGATCCGTTGGACGCGGATCGCGGGGACGTCGGCATCGGAGGACGCTGATCGGGGTACCGGTCGGTGTTCGTTGGCAGACTTCGGAAGCCCGGCCGGAAACGGCCGGGACCGGAACACTTGCAGCGATCCTGCGTGGCAGCGCTTACCCGCGCCCGGGGTCGCGAGAACTGGAGAGCGCCCCATGCTCGATAACGAGCCCCCAGTGAACCTGGGAGATCAGGGCGGTGAACGGGACGGAGCAGTTCCTCCGCCCGGTGATACCGCCGCAAGCACTACCCCGGCACGCCGGACGCGGACGACGCGTCGCAAGGTGGCAGCGCCCCCGCCGGAGGCCGGTTCGCCGGAGGCCGGTTCGCAGGGTGCTGAGCCCGGAGCCGCGATCGAGGCGGCCGCCGCCGTCGACGCGGCGATCCCGGAGGGGGAGTCCGCCCCGCCCGCGCCGGTGAAGAAGGCCACCCGCAGCCGCCGCAAGGCCGCCGCGCCGGCCGCGTCGGTCGAGCAGAGCGAGCCTGCTCCGGGCGAGGAGACTCAGGGAGAGGCCGCCCCGCCCGCGCCGGTGAAGAAGGCCACCCGGGCCCGTCGCAAGAAGGTGGAGCCCGAGCCGGTCGCCGCCGAGCCGGAGACCGTGGCCACCGCTGTCGACGCCCCCGCCGCCCCGGTGACGATCGCCGCACCGCAGGCCGGCGCCGTGGGCGAGCCGGCCGAGGACGACGAGGACGAGGCCGCGCTCATCGAGGACGCCGCTGTCGAGGCCGCCTCCGCGGCCCGCGCCGCCGGTGTCCCGGTTGTCGGCATCCTCCCGCTCGACGACGACTTCGTGGAGGAGCAGCCTGCCGGTCCCGCCCGGACCCGCCGTGCCGCGCTGCCCCCCGCCGTACTCTTCATGCCGCCGGAGGCTCAGACCGAGCCCGCCCCGGTGAGCCGGCGCCGCCGCCCCGTCGCGGAACCGGTGGTCGCCGAGACCGCGGTCGCCGAGGTGCCCGCCGAGGCCGAGGCGCCCGTCGCCGAGGAACCCACCGAGGTCACCCGCCGCAGCCGCCGCCGTCGCCGTGGCGCCGCCGAGGAGCCGGCCGAGGTCGAGGCCACCGAGACCCAGCCGGTGCTCGAGGAGCCCGACGAGACCGCCGACGACGTCGAGGACGGCATCGACGACGACAGTGACGAGGACGACGAGGCCGGTGCCCGTCGCCGGCGCCGTCGTGGCCGTCGTGGCCGTGGCCGTGGCAAGGGCCCGTCCGACGAGTCCGAGGACGGCGAGTCCGAGGACTCCGACGCCGACTCCGATGAGGACGCGGCCGAGGCCTCGGCCGGCGACGAGGACGAGGAGGGTGACGGCGAGGCCGACGGTGACGGTGACGGTGTCACGCGTCGTCGCCGGCGCCGCCGCCGCAAGGGTTCCAGCGGTGACTCCGAGGCCGGCGGTATCGAGGACGGCGTGCACACCGTGGTGCGGGTGCGCGAGCCCCGCCGCAGCGACGAGGTGCAGGGTGTCTCCGGCTCGACGCGCCTGGAGGCCAAGCGCCAGCGCCGCCGGGACGGCCGTGAGCAGCGCCGGACCCGACCGCCGATCCTGAGCGAGTCGGAGTTCCTGGCCCGCCGCGAGGCGGTCGACCGGGTGATGGTGGTCCGGCAGAAGTCGGACCGGACCCAGATCGCGGTCCTCGAGGACGGCATCCTGGTCGAGCACTACGTGGCCCGGGCCACGTCCGGCACCATGGTCGGCAACGTCTACCTCGGCAAGGTGCAGAACGTGCTGCCGAGCATGGAGGCCGCCTTCGTCGACGTCGGTCGCGGCCGCAACGCTGTGCTGTACGCCGGTGAGGTGAACTGGGACGCCACCGGTCTGGAGGGCCGGGCCCGCTCGATCGAGCAGGCGCTGCGCTCCGGCGACTCGGTGCTGGTGCAGGTCACCAAGGACCCGATCGGGCACAAGGGCGCCCGGCTCACCAGCCACATCGCGCTCTCCGGCCGGCACCTGGTCTACGTGCCGAACGGCAACGCCTCCGGCATCAGCCGCAAGCTGCCGGACAACGAGCGCAAGCGGCTGCGCGACATCCTGAAGAAGCTGGTGCCGGACGGCGCCGGCGTGATCGTCCGGACCGCGGCCGAGGGTGCCAGCGAGGACGAGCTGGCCCGTGACGTCAAGCGGCTGCAGGCGCAGTGGGAGGACATCCAGGCCAGGGCCGCCGAGGGCAACGCGCCCCGCGCCCTGTCCGAGGAGCCCGACCTGGTCATCCGGGTCGTCCGGGACCTGTTCAACGAGGACTTCCGCGAGCTGGTCGTGCAGGGCGAGCAGGCGTACGCCGAGGTCGAGAACTACCTCGACTCGGTCTCGCCGGACCTGGTCGAGCGGCTGCGGCGGCACACCGGCACGGCGGACGCCTTCGCCGAGTGGCGCATCGACGAGCAGATCCTCAAGGGCCTGGACCGCAAGGTCTTCCTGCCCTCCGGCGGTCACCTGGTGATCGACCGGACCGAGGCGATGACCGTGGTGGACGTCAACACCGGTAAGTACACCGGTGCCGGGGGCAACCTGGAGGAGACGGTCACCCGCAACAACCTGGAGGCGGCCGAGGAGATCGTGCGCCAGCTGCGGCTGCGCGACCTCGGCGGCATCGTGGTGATCGACTTCATCGACATGGTGCTGGAGAGCAACCGCGAGCTGGTGCTGCGCAGGCTGACCGAGTGCCTGGGCCGGGACCGGACCAAGCACCAGGTCACCGAGATCACCTCGCTGGGCCTCGTGCAGATGACCCGTAAGCGGATCGGTGCGGGTCTGCTGGAGGCGTTCAGCGAGACCTGTGACCACTGCAAGGGCCGTGGCGTGCTGATCCACCCGGAGCCGGTGCCGGAGAAGCGTGGCGGCGGCAGCAGCGGCAACGGTGCGGGGAGCCAGGTGAAGGCGGTGGCGGCGGCTGCGCGTACCGAGGCGCCGGCACCGCAGCAGCAGACGCCGAGCAAGTCCCGCCGGCGCCGTGGTGGCGCCGAGCCGGTCGTGGAGGCGGAGACGCCGGTCGTGATGGCGGAGACGCCGGTCGTGGTGGCGGAGACGCCCGCGGTGGTCGAGGAGGCCGGTCCGGTCGCCGAGGTCGCCGAGGCGCCGCCGGTCACCGAGGCGGTGGAGCCGGTCACCGGTTCCGGGATCGTGCGCGCGTCCGGCAAGGCGGCGCTGACCACCTCGGACGGGGACGACGAGTACGACATCAGCGGGTACGACCTGTCCCGTTACGAGTCGTCGGAGGCGAACGGCGTGGAGTACGAGCCGGCCGAGCCGATGCGCCTGGCCGGTTCCGACGACCCGGACGCGGCCGAGGAGGACGAGGACGACGACGAGCCGGTGGGCGCCGGGACGGGTACCCGTCGCCGGTCGCGCCGTGGTGGCACACGCCGTCGTACCCGGCCCTGAGCTGGTGAGCACGCGGCCCGGCAGTTAGCTGTAAAGAAAGTTAACTGCCGGGTCGCGTGATCCGTTACCCTCGGCGGGATCGCATCCTTCCCCCGAGGAGACGGAACCCCCATGCGCCACACCCTTTTCGTCGCGGCGGGCCTGTCCGCCCTGCTCCTTGCCGGTTGCTCAAGTGACGAGCCGGAGGCGACCCCGGCCGCGGCCGACGTCGTGTCGTCCGCCACAGCGGCACCGGCCGAGGCGGGAACCACGCCCGCCGCGGACACCCCGGCCGGCCCGGATGCCGCGGCGGGTGACGCGGCGCTGTCCAAGGACACCGACGCCATCTGCGAGCAGGCCTCGCGGACCAGCACCTCGTTCGGCAAGACGTTCACCGAGGACTACCGCCTGCTCATCGAGGCGGCGTCCCAGGGCGGTCAGGCCGAGACCGAGGCCAAGCAGAAGGCCTCCCGTGACGTGGAGAACTTCTCCTTCGCCCTGCTCGACATGTCGAAGCTGGCCGCCGACCCCGAGGTGAAGAAGGCGCTGGCCACGATGGGCGCGCAGGTGACCGCTCTGAAGGGCGACCTGTCGAAGATCGACGACAAGAAGCTCGCGAAACTGCAAGCTACGCTGGACAAGGCCTGCGGGAAGAGCTAGCCCGGTTTGGGTCTGGCCCCGCCTATGAAGTAGGCTTGCCGACGGCGCTTTTTCGGCGCCTGTTCCGAGCGCGCCAACAGCCGCCGGGAACCCCAAGCAGTATCCGCCAGCAGTCTTCCGGCTGCGTAAGTCTCAGGGAGTCCGCGTCGATGTACGCGATCGTCAAGACCGGCGGCAAGCAGTACAAGGTTGCCGAGGGCGACGTGATCGAGGTCGAGAAGCTCGCGGGTGCGCCCGGCGACGCCCTGACCCTCGCCGCGGTGCTCCTCGTCGACGGTGACAACCTGGTGACCGATGCGGCCAAGCTTGCCAACGTTACGGTGTCCGGCGAGATCGCCGAGCACACCAAGGGTCCGAAGATCCGGATCCACAAGTTCAAGAACAAGACCGGATACCACAAGCGCCAGGGGCACCGCCAGCCGCTGACCCGCGTCAAGGTGACCGGCATCAAGAGCGGGAAGTAGGCTCAGGCATGGCTCACAAAAAGGGTGCATCCAGCTCGCGTAACGGCCGTGAGTCCGCTGCCCAGCGGCTGGGCGTCAAGCGGTTCGGCGGCCAGCTGGTCAACGCCGGCGAGATCCTGATCCGCCAGCGCGGCACGAAGTTCCACCCCGGCGACCTGGTCGGCCGCGGTGGCGACGACACGCTCTTCGCCCTGGCCGCCGGCAACGTGCAGTTCGGCACGCTGCGTGGCCGCAAGACCGTCAGCATCGTGCCGGTCGCGGAGTAGTTTTTCTCTACAGCGGGCCGTGGACCCTCGGGTCCGCGGCCCGCTGTCGTTCTCTCAGTTCTCATGTGTGGATTGCGGCCCCGCTCCGCACCCGAAATACACACGGAACTGCTTGAGCCCGGTTGTGTGGGGAGTTCGGCCTCGCTGCGCACCCGAAATCCACACGCAGGAATTTAGGAGTGCTGACGTGACCACGTTCGTCGACCGGGTAGTGCTGCACCTGCAGGCGGGTGACGGCGGGCACGGTTGTGTCTCCGTGCACCGGGAGAAGTTCAAGCCGCTCGGTGGCCCGGACGGTGGCAACGGCGGGCACGGCGGGAGCATCACGCTCGTGGTGGACCCGCAGCAGCACACCCTGCTGGACTTCCACTTCCACCCGCACGTCAAGGCGAGCAACGGCGGCGGTGGCGCCGGCTCCAACCGCGACGGTGCGAACGGCAAGGACCTGGTCCTCAAGGTGCCCGACGGCACGGTCGTGCAGACCGAGGACGGCGAGGTGCTGGCCGACCTGATCGGTGCCGGCACCGAGTTCGAGGTGGCGCGCGGCGGCCGTGGCGGCCGTGGCAACGCGTCGCTGGCGAACACCCGCCGCAAGGTCCCGGGCTTCGCCGAGCTGGGCGAGCCGGGTGACCGGATGGACGTGGTGCTCGAGCTCAAGAGCGTGGCCGACGTCGGCCTGGTCGGCTTCCCGTCGGCCGGCAAGTCGTCGCTCATCTCGGTGATGTCGGCCGCCAAGCCGAAGATCGCCGACTACCCGTTCACCACGCTGGTGCCGAACCTGGGCGTGGTGCAGGCCGGTGACGAGACGTTCACCATCGCCGACGTGCCCGGCCTGATCCCGGGCGCGGCCACCGGCAAGGGCCTGGGCATGCAGTTCCTGCGGCACATCGAGCGCACCGAGGTACTGGTGCACGTGCTGGACGCGGCGGCGCCGGAGATCGAGCGCGACCCGCTCGCCGACCTGGACGCCATCGAGGCCGAGCTGGCGGCGTACGGGGGCCTGGAGGACCGTCCCCGTCTCGTGGTGCTCAACAAGATCGACATCCCGGACGGGCGTGACCTCGCCGAGATGGTCCGGCCCGACCTGGAGGCCCGTGGCTACCGGGTGTTCGAGCTCAGCGCGGTCACCCGTGAGGGTCTCCGGGAGTTCACCTTCGCCCTTGCCAAGCTGGTCGCCGAGTACCGGGCGTCCAAGCCGGTCGAGGAGGCGACCCGCATCGTGATCCGCCCCCGT
The DNA here is from genome assembly GCF_040681145.1 of Actinoplanes sp. NPDC051861. NCBI lineage: Bacteria > Bacillati > Actinomycetota > Actinomycetes > Micromonosporales > Micromonosporaceae > Actinoplanes > Actinoplanes sp. NPDC051861. The sequence goes on along the minus strand of NZ_JBFAYE010000035.1, from coordinate 49,525 downwards.
GCGGTCGACGACGCCGGCTTCACCGTCGAGCAGGACGCCGACGGTGTGTACGTGGTGCGCGGCCCCCAGGTGGAACGCTGGATCCGCCAGACGAACTTCGACAACGACGAGGCCGTCGGGTTCCTGGCCGACCGGCTGGAGCGGCTCGGCGTGGAGGCGGAGCTGGCCAAGAAGGGCGCCCAGCCCGGCGACCCGGTCCGGATCGGCGAGCGCGAGTTCGACTGGCAGCCCAACGCCGGCGAGTACGTCTCCGGCCCACGCGGCACCGACTCCCGCCTGGAGGAACTCGACACCAGGCCCTCCGCGGCGCAGCGGCTCGCGGCCCGCAAGGCCCGCCGGATCCGCAACGAGGACGAGGTGCTGCACATGGCCGGGGACGGCACGGTGTCCACGGTGGCGAACTCGCACATGCCGGTCCTGGTTACCGACGAGGACGACGACGAGGACACCGACGAATAGGGCGGCGGCCAGATCGGCGCAACCCTCTGGAAACGGTCATCACCTAGAGTCACCTCTGTGCTGATCGAATCCCGCTCCTCCCTGGACCCTGAACTGGCCGCCCTCGTCACCGCCCAGCAGCGGGAACTGGCCGAGGCCGGCGCCGGGACCGGGGACCGGATATTCGAGCCGCACGATGACGTGGCGTATCTGGTCGGCTGCGTGAACGGCCGGGCCGTGGCCTGCGGCGCCTGGCAGGCCCTGTCCGGCGGCGTCGCCGAGCTGAAGCGCATGTACGTGCGCCCGGCGTTCCGCGGCCGCGGCCTGGCCCGGCAGATGATCGTGGCGATCGAGGAGGAGGCGCTCGCCGCGGGGCGCCCGGTGATCCGGTTGGAGATCGGCACCGAGATGACCGCGGCGATCGCCCTCTACCAGTCCTCCGGTTACCGGCAGATCCCGGCGCCCGGCGGTCCGCACAGCCTCCGCTTCGAGAAGCGGCTCCCCGCGTTAGTCCAGTAGGCCGATCGCGCGGCGCGCGCGTGCCACCGTGGCCGCGGCTGTCGGCCGCACCCGGTCCGCGCCCGCCGCGAGAACCTTCCGCACATACCCCGGATCGGCCGTCAGCTCGGCGTGCCGGGCCCGGATCGGCGCCAGCAGAGCCTCTATCGCGTCGGTGACCTCCTGCTTGAGCACCCGGTAGGAGGTGGCCGACGAGACCGAGCCGGTGCAGGCGGTGAGGATGTCCAGCAGGTTCGTGACGCCGGGCTGCCTAGGATCGCGGCGGACCAGCGCGAACTCGTCGGTGACCGCGCGGGCGACCACGCGCCTGATCATCTCGGGCGGATCGAGCAGGCCGATCCGGCCGGTGCCCACGGTCTTGCTCATCTTGACGGTGGGGTCGGCCAGGTCCATGACGCGGGCGGCGGCCTCCGGGCGGACACCGTCCGGCACCGTGAACGTCTCGCCGTACCGGCTGTTGAACCGGTGGGCGATCGTCCTGGTCAGCTCGAGGTGCTGGCGCTGGTCGTCGCCGACGGGCACCTGCTCGACGTCGTAGAGCAGGATGTCGGCGCTCATCAGGACCGGGTAGGTGAGCAGGCTGAGACGCACCGGGCCGCCGTTCGCGGACTTCTCCTTGAACTGGATCATCCGGGCCGCCTCGCCGAAGCCGGTCACGCATTCCAGCAGGTAGTGCAGCTCGGTGTGCTCGCGGACGTGGGACTGGAGCACGATCGGGGTGCGCTCGGCGTCGACACCGGCGGCGAGAAGCACAGTCGCGAGTTCGAGCGCGTTCTCGCGTACATCTGTGGGGTTGTGATCCACGGTCATAGCGTGCAGGTCAGCGATCAGCGCAACCGACCCCTCAGCCTTCTGCGCCGCGATCAGCGGGCGCAAAGCGCCCAGCAGATTTCCCAGATGAAGCTTTCCGGTGGCCTGGAATCCGGTCAGGCGGCGGGTGAGTGCCATGTCGATCTCCTTTTGGGGGTACGGGAAAAGCCGCCCGGGAGATCGCATGACAACGCAACACGGCCGCCCGGGTGGGCGGCCGCGGAAGAGGAATCGCGCGAGTGGGAAAGCCGCCCGGTCAGGGCAGCCACCAGTTCAGGTTGATCGCGCGCATATCGCCAGGTTAACAGGACGCCCGTGCACGCGGCCAGGTCGCGACCGGCATGATGGTCGTCATGCCGACCCTGACCCGTGCCGAGGCCGCCGAGCGAGCGTCCATCATCGACGTCGAGGAGTATCACGTCGACCTGGACGTCACCGGTGCCGGCGAGACGTTCCGCTCCCGGACGGTGGTGCGGTTCCGGGCGCGGGCCGGCGCGGGCACGTTCTGCGAGTTCGAACCGGCCGAGATCCACGCGATGACGCTGAACGGCGAGCCGGTGCCGTCCTCCGCGGCGACCGGGGAACGGCTGCTGCTGACCGGCCTGGCCGAGCGCAACGAGCTGGTGGTGGACGCCACCATGCGGTATTCGAACAACGGCGAGGGCCTGCACCGCTACATCGACCCGGCGGACGGCAACGTCTACCTCTACCAGCACCTGTTCATCAACAACGCCGGCAAGGTGCTGCCCAGCTTCGACCAGCCCGACCTGAAGGCGTCGTTCCGGGTCAGCGTGACCGCGCCGCCGGAGTGGCTGGTGGCGGCGAACGGCACGTGCGCGTCGCGGGACGGCGGCCGCTGGGAGTTCGCGCCGACCGAGCGGATCTCCACCTACCTGGCCTCGCTGATCGCCGGGCGCTACCACGTGCTGACCGCCGAGCACGACGGTGTGCCGCTCGCCCTCTACGCCCGGTCCGCGCTCGCCGAGCACCTGGAGGCCGAGGCTCCGGAGATCTTCGAGATCACCCGGCAGTGCCTGGACCGGTTCCACGAGATGTTCGAGATCCGGTACCCCTTCGGCCACTACCAGCAGGCGTTCGCACCCGAGTTCAACTTCGGCGCGATGGAGTACCCCGGTCTTGTCGTCTTCCGCGACGAGATGATCCCGCGCTCGGCGGTGACCGAGAGCGAGCGGGAGCACCGGGCCAACGTGATCGCGCACGAGATGGCGCACATGTGGTTCGGCGACCTGGTGACCATGAAGTGGTGGGACGACCTGTGGCTCAACGAGTCGTTCGCGGAGTACCTGGGCACCCGCGTGGCGGCCGAGGCCACCAATTACCGGGGCACCTGGACCACGTTCGCGATGCACCGCAAGGCGTGGGGGCTGCGCGCCGACCAGCGGCCGTCCACCCACCCGGTGGCGCCGTCACAGGTGTCCGACACCGACGAGGCGCTGCTCAACTTCGACGGCATCTCGTACGCCAAGGGCGCCGCCGTTCTCAAACAGCTCGTGGCCTGGCTCGGTGACGACGCGTTCCTGGCCGGTCTCAACGCGCACTTCGCGGCGCACGCGTACGGCAACGCGACCCTCGCCGACCTGCTGGCGGCGCTCTCCGAGGCGAGCGGGCGGGACCTGTCCGCGTGGGCCGAGGTGTGGCTGCGGCGTGCACAGGTGAACACGTTGCGGGCCGAAGTCCTGTTGAGCGGCGATCTCTATGGCGAGGTCGCCGTGGTGCAGAGCGCTCCGGAGGCTTTTCCGACACTGCGCCCGCATCGGATCGGCATCGGGCTGTTCGACCGGGGGCCGGCCGGCTCGGTGGTACGCCGTAAGCACCTCGAGGCGGAACTGGATTCCTCCGGCCGCACCGTGATCACCGAGCTGACCGGTGAGCCCGTCGCCGACCTGCTGCTGCTCAACGACGGCGACCTGACGTACGCGAAGGTCCGCCTCGACCCGGACTCCGCCGCCGCGGTGCCGATGCTGCTCCCGCTGCTCGACGACTCGCTGGCCCGCGCGGTGATCTGGGCTGCGACCCTGGACGCCGTGGTCGACGGCGAGCGCCCGGTCGCCGAGCTCGTCACGCTGGTGCTCGCCGCGCTGCCGATGGAGACCGAGGTGGTGCTCGCCGAGGACGTCCTGCGCGCCACCCGCACGCTGGTCGACCGGTACGCCACCGCCGACACCCGCCCGGCCGCCCTGGAACTCGTCGCCCAGGCCGCCGACCGGCTGCTCGCCGCGTCGCCCGCGGGCAGTTCCCGGCAGCTCGCCGCGGCCCGCGGGCTGATCGGCGCCACCGTCGACGCCGCCCGCCTGCGCGGCTGGCTGGCCGGCGAGTCCGTGCCGGAGGGCCTGCCCGTCGACGCCGACCTGCGCTGGCTGATCCTGTACCGTCTGTCGATCCTCGGCGCGGCCGGCCACGACGCGATCGACGCCGAGCTGGACCGCGACCGCAGTGCCAGCGGCGAGCAGTGGGCGGCCCGGTGCCGCGCCGCGCTGCCCGACGCCTCGGCCAAGGAGACGGCCTGGGACGCGGTGGTCGGCGACGCGTCGCTGTCGAACCGGCTGGCCGAGCTCACCGCGCTGGGCTTCTGGCAGCCGGAGCAGATCGGGCTGCTGGACGCGTACGTCGAGCGGTACTTCGCCGAGATGCCGGAGATGATGCGCGTGCGCAGCGGCATGAGCTCGGAGCGGACGGCGATTGCGGCGTACCCCGACGTGGCCGTCTCCGAACGCACCCGGCGGCTCGCCGCCGAGCTGCTGGCCCGCCCGGATCTGCCCTCGATCCTGCGCCGCGTGGTGCAGGACGCCGACGACGACATGCGGCGCGCGCTGAGCGCCCGGAGTTGATCGAATCCGCCCGTTTCCTCCCCCGTGACCTCGTAACCTGAAGGTCACGGGGGTGAATGCGTGGAGTGGTCCGAGGAGTTGTCCAGCGGTCTGCTGCGGGCCGCGCCGGACGCGATCCTGGTCATCGACGGTGAGCGGATCGTGCTGGTCAACGACCGTGCCGAGCACATGTACGGCTGGCCGCGCTCCGAACTGGTCGGGCAGCTTGTGGACGTCCTGCTGACCGACGCCGGCCGGGCCATCCGCGACGAGCGCCGCCGGCTGTTCACCGAGAGCCCGGTCGGCTCGATCGGCACCGTCACCACCACCGCGCGCCGCCGCGACGGCAGCGAGTTCCCCTGCGAGTCCTCCACCACCCTCATCGAGACCCCGCAGGGCAGGTACGCCGTCGCGGTCGTCCGCGACATCACCGAGCGGCTGCGCGCCGAGGAGGAGAAGGAGCGGCTGCGCGCCGAGGCCCACGCGCACCGCAGCCAGCGGCTGGAGAGCCTCGGCCAGCTCGCCGGTGGCATCGCGCACGACTTCAACAACATGCTGGGTGTGATCCTCAACTACGCGAGCTTCGTGATCGAGGAGGCACAGGCCGAGGCGCCGGACCTGGCGATGATCGCCGCCGACGCCCAGCAGGTGGTCCGGGCCGGCAAACGCGGCACCGATCTGACCCACCAGCTGCTCGCGTTCGCCCGGCGCGAGGTGGTCCGCCCCCAGCCGGTCGACCTGAACGAGCTGATCGCCGAGCTGCGGGACCTGCTGCGCCGCACGCTCGGCGACCGCATCTCGCTGATCTTCCGGCCCGACCCGGGGCTGCCGATGGTCACCTGCGACCCCGGCCAGATCGAGCAGCTGCTGGTCAACCTGGCGCTCAACGCGCGTGACGCGATGCCGTCCGGCGGCAGCATGGTGATCGACACCGGATCGCTGGAGGACCGGGTCCGGCTGCGGATCTGCGACTCCGGCCACGGGATGGCCGCCGACGTCGTGGAACGCGCCTTCGAGCCGTTCTTCACCACCAAGGGCAGCGGCGAGGGCACCGGCCTGGGCCTGGCCACCGTCTACGGCATCGCCACCCAGGCCGGCGGTGAGGTGAGCATCACCAGCGAGGTCGGGCTGGGCACGACGGTCACCGTGCTGCTGCCGGCCGGCGCCGCGGTGCTGCCGCAGGACGTGCCGTCCGGCGTGGTCGCGACCGGCGGGCACGGCGAGACGCTGCTGGTCGTCGAGGACGAGGACGCGCTGCGGGACGTGGCCGGGCGGATCCTCACCGGCGCCGGCTACCGGGTGATCACGGCGGAGGGCGGTGCGCAGGCGCTCGACCTGGCCGCCCGGCACGACGGGGAGATCGACCTGCTGCTCAGCGACGTGGTGATGCCGGGGATGCTCGGCAAGGAGCTGGCCGACCGCCTGGTGGTGGTGCGGCCGGGCACCCGGGTGCTGTTCATGTCCGGTTACGCCCAGCCGGTCCTGGCCTCACAGGGCACCCTCGAGCCGGGTGTGGCGCTGCTGGAGAAGCCGTTCACCGCGAACGACCTGCTGGTGGCAGTGCGATCCCGCCTGGATTCCTGACTAATATCTCTCGAATGTCCGCACGGCGCATTGGGATCATGGGTGGGACGTTCGACCCGATCCATCACGGTCACCTGGTCGCGGCGAGCGAGGTGCAGTCGCGCTTCGACCTCGACGAGGTGATGTTCGTCCCCACCGGCCAGCCGTACGAGAAGGGCCGCGTCTCGCCCGCCGAGGACCGCTACCTGATGACCGTGGTGGCCACCGCGTCAAACCCGCGCTTCCACGTCAGCCGGGCCGACATCGACCGGGACGGGCCCACGTACACCGTCGACACCCTGCGGGACATGCGAGCCGTCTACGGTCAGTCCGCGGAGCTCTACTTCATCACCGGCGCCGACGCGCTCTCCCGGATCCTCTCGTGGAAGGACGCGATGACCATGCTCCAGCTGGCGCACTTCATCGGCGTCACCCGGCCCGGGTTCGAGCTCACCAACGCGCACCTGCCGGCGGACAGCGTCACGCTGGTCGAGGTGCCGGCCATGGCGATCTCGTCGAGCGACTGCCGCAAACGGGTGGCGGAGGGCCTGCCGGTCTGGTACCTCGTACCGGACGGTGTCGTGCAGTACATCAACAAGCGAGGCCTCTATCGGGACTCGGGTATTGCCGCTCCGGTGTGAGACGCTTGAAGTCCTGAAACCCGACCGAGGGGACTCCTCTTTTGCCCGTCACCGAACGCGCTCTGGAACTCGCGCTGACGGCCGCTCAGGCCGCCGCCGACAAGAAGGCGCAGGACATCTCCGTCATCGACGTCGCCGACCAGCTCTACATCACCGACGCGTTCGTCATCGCCTCGGCGTCGAACGAGCGTCAGGTGGTCGCGGTCGTGGACGCCATCGAGGAAGCGCTCGTCAACCTGCCGGAGAAGGCGAAGCCCGTGCGCCGTGAGGGCGAGCGGCAGGGCCGGTGGGTGCTGCTGGACTACGTCGACATCGTGGTGCACGTCCAGCACACCGAGGAGCGCGAGTTCTACGCCCTGGACCGGCTCTGGAAGGACTGCCCGACCATCCCGTTTGTTGACCGGGACATGGTCGAAGCTTCCGCCGACGCTCCGTGACGCGGGTTCTCGTCTGGCGGCACGGCAACACCGACTGGAACGCCGGTCACCGGGTGCAGGGGCAGACCGACGTCGCGCTCAACGACGTCGGCCGGCGGCAGGCCGCCGAGGCGGCCGCGCTGCTCGCCGCGATGCGCCCGGACGCGATCGTCTCCAGCGACCTGCGCCGGGCCGCCGACACCGCCGCCGCGCTCGCCACGCTGACCGGGCTGCCGGTCAGCACCGACGAGCGGCTGCGGGAGCGTTACTTCGGCGCCTGGCAGGGCCTGACCACCGCCGAGGTGGCGGAGCAGCGCCCCGAGGAGTACGCGCGGTGGAAAGCCGGCGAGGACGCCGTGGGCGGCGGCGTGGAGACCCTCGACGACCTGGGCAAGCGGGTCTGCGAGGCGATCCAGGACGCGGCCCGGCTGGCACCCGGCGGCACGGTCGTGGTGGCCACGCACGGCGCCGCGGCCCGGCAGGGCATCGGGCACCTGCTCGGCTGGCGCCAGGAGCAGATGCGCACGCTGCGCGCGCTGCAGAACTGCCACTGGGTCTCGCTCGCCGACGATCCGGTGCGCGGCTGGCAGCTCGAGTCGTACAACATCGGGGTACTCGTTTTCCGGGAACCCGATGTGATCGGGTAGCGTCCAAGGACCATGTTGACCCGTCGAAGCGTTGTCCCCGCCGCGCTCCTGCTCGCCCTCGTCGCGGGCTGCGCGAACAGCAATGACATCGACGCCGGAGCCCCCGCGCCGGCCCCCGAATCCGCATCCCCCGGGCCCACCGCCGAGCTACCGACCGCGTCCGCGCCGGCCGGGCCCACCACGATCACCGGCACCGTCCGGCAGGGCGTCGAGCCCGGCTGCCTGCTGCTCAAGGACGGCAGCGGCGACTATCTGCTGATCTTCAAGGACGACGCGATGGAGAAGTCCGTCAAGGTCGGCAGCGAGATCACGGCCACCGGCAAGACCGAGAGCGGCATGATGACGACCTGCATGCAGGGCTCGCCGTTCGTGGTCTCCTCCGTGGGAGCCGGCTGACCCGGGCGTTCATCAAGTACCTTGCCTGCATGACCATCGCGGTCGTGACCGACTCCACCGCGTACCTGCCGGCCGAGCTGGGCGGCACGTACGAATTGACCATCGTGCCGCTCACCGTCGTCATCAACGGCTGGGACGGGCTCGAGGGCCTGGAGATCTCGCCGGCCGAGGTCGCCCGGGCCCTCGGCACGCGCCGTGTCGCCGTGAGTACGTCGCGGCCCGCGCCGTCGCAGTTCGCCGCCGAGTTCCGCCGGCTGCTCGACGCGGGGGCCGACGGCGTCGTCTCCGTGCACCTCTCCGCGAAACTCTCCGGCACGTTCGAGGCGGCCCAGCTCGCCGCGGCGGAGATCGGGCCGCAGGTCCAGGTCGTGGACAGCGGCACGGCAGCGATGGGGCTGGGCTTTCCGGCGCTGGCTGCGGCCGCGTCGGCGGCCAAAGGCGAAGACCTCGATTCCGTACGCCGGACAGCGGTCGCCTGCTCGGAGCGCGTGACCACGTTCTTCTACGTCGACACGCTGGAGTTCCTGCGTCGTGGCGGCCGGATCGGCGCGGCGTCCGCGCTGGTCGGCACGGCGCTGTCGGTGAAGCCGATCCTGCACGTCCTGGACGGCGAGGTCGTCGTCAAGGACAGGGTGCGCACCGCGGGCCGGGCACTGGTCCGGCTCGTGGACCTCGCGGTGGAGGCGGCCGGCGACGGTGAGGCCGATGTGGCCGTGCACCACCTGGGCACCCCGGACCGGGCCTCGGCGCTGGTGGACGCGATCAGCACACGGCTCGGGGACCGGCTGCGGGACTGCTATCTCACCGAGGTGGGTGCGGTGGTCGCCGCGCACACCGGGCCGGGACTGGCCGGGGTCGTGGTGCACCGCCGGTCAGGCTGACGCGCGCCAGCGGGGTGGAAACAGATCTTCCACCCGGCTCAGGGTGCCCGCGATCTCCGCCCAGGGCAGCACCCGGTCGCCGACCGCCACCTCGTCGGCCTCGGGCAGCAGCGCGCCGCCCTTCACCACGGTCCGGGTGCGCCCGCCCTCGGCGATCGTCAGCGGGGCCATCTCGACGGGGGAGTCGGCGGCCTGTCTGGCGTACTCGTGCATGGCGAGGACACGTTCGGCGCGCCGGACCAGGTGATGCAGGGGATGCCCCGGCGGTGCGGTGTAGGGGACCGTGCAGCCGTTGGCGTCACTGACGTACGCCATCGGGGTCAGACCCCGCACGGAGCGCAGGTAGAACTCCTCGGCCTGGGCGAACAGACCCGGCAGGTGTTCACTGCCGTCGGCGGCGACCAGCAGCGTGCCCCGCTCCGGCGCGAACGCCACCGGGGTGCCGCCGACCTGATCGGAGAGCCGGGCCAGCCAGCCCTCCAGCAGCAGGTGCGAGGTCCAGTAGGAGTCGCCGTCGTCCACGAAGCGGATCACCGTGGGGCCGGTCGCGGTGCCGTGGAGCACGGCGCCGGAGAGGTTGCCACGGGCGGTGGCGTGGATCTCGGCGGGGGACACGTGCCAGGTCTCGGACTGTGCGGGAGTCACGTACGTCATGGTGTCCGGCTGATCGACCACGACGAACTCGGACAGAAACGGCAAAGCCCGGCGCCGCAGCGGAGCGCCCGGCGCGAAGCCTCGCAGCACGGGCCGCAGCAGAGGTGCGGCCCGGTCCCAGTCGGCCGGAAGGCCGGAAGTCCGCAGCAGGCCGGCGACGAACGCGTCCAGCTGACGGCGACGGTAGCGCCCGGCCAGCAGCGGCTCCAGCTGGATGATCGTGTGCTCGGTGTCGCCGGGCGCGGTGAAGCGGATCTCGAACGGCCGGGCGTGATAGCGGGCATCCCTGATCCCGGCACGACGGAGCCGCCGGATGACCCGGCCGGCCAGCCGAGCGCGGGCGAATCTCCGCATCGCTGTATCCCTCAGGGTCTCCGGGGTCTCCGGGCGGCTATCACGCGAGCGTCGAGATCATCGTCGGTGGCGATGGTGGCCGTCAATCCGTTGCTGTGCGCGATCTCCAGCGCGGTTCCGGCCTGCGCCTCGGTGATCTCGGTGAGCAGGAGCCCGCCTCGGACGAGCCAGGTGGTGGCCTGCTCGGCGACGGCGCGGAACACGGTCAGGCCGTCGTCGCCGCCGTCCAGGGCGGTGCGGGGTTCGTGGTCCCTGGCCTCGGCGGGGAGGAACGGGATGTGGTTGGTGGCTACGTAGGGGACGTTGGCGAGGATGACGTCGGTTCTGCTTCTCAGCCTTTCGGGCAGGGGCTCGTAGAGGTCACCCAGGTAGACGTTTCGTCCCAGATTGTCCCGGGCGCACTCGGCGGCGGCGGGGTCCAGGTCGGTGGCGTGCAGGTCGATGCCGGGGCGGCGGTTCTTCAAGGCCAGACCCAGAGCGCCGGAGCCGCAGCAGAGGTCGATCACTACGCCGTTGTCCGGGCAGGATTCGGTGGCGACCCTGACGAGGAGTGCGCTGCGGGCGCGGGGGACGAAGACGCCGGGGCGGAGGCGGACGCGTACGCCACAGAAGTCGGCGTATCCGACGACCTGCTCCAGGGGCTCGCCGTTGATCCGCCTCTGGAGCAGCGCTTCGAGGGTGGCGTCGTCGGGCGCGGCCTCGTGCAGGACCGCGGCCTCCTCCTCGGCGAACACGCAGCCTGCGGCGCGGAGCCTGTCGATGGTTGTCAAGGGCGGATCCTCGTTGTCCACAATGGCGGGCTGTCCACAGGGGGTGGGGCAGTGGGGGCCGGGGAGTTCCTACGTTCGGGGGCGTGCGAGAGGCGAAGGATAGCGGTGAGGCGGTCGGGGCGCGGCTCCGGGCGGTGCTCGGGGGTGGGTCTGGGGGTGAGCGCGGGGCGCTTAGCTGGGACGACATTCTTCCGGGGTGGTCTGAGGAGGACCTTGCGGGGGATGGTCACCCTTTCGTGGACGGTGGGGTGTCTGGGGGTGGTGGCGGGTTCGGGGGCGGCTTGGCCGGGTCGTCGGACGGTGAGGCTGGTTCGGCTCTGCGGGACCCCACTTCCTCCTCCGCTTCGCGGGATTCTTCTTCGGCCGGGGTGGGTGCCTTTGGCGGGGGTGGGCGGCGGGCCTGGTTGGGTGCGCTCGATCCTGGGCGACCTGGTGTGCGGGCGCTGGCTGTCGTGGCGGTGGTCGTCGTGGTGATCGCGGCGGTGCTGGCCTGGCGGGCTCGGCCGCGGGTGGAGCCGGTGGCTCCGTCGTTCGGCGGCACGGTGATCGCGGAGTCCGGTGTGCCGGCCGGTCGCGGTGGGCCCTCGGGCAGCTCCGGTGCGGCCGAGGTGGTGGTCGCGGTGGGCGGGAAGGTGCGCCGGCCGGGACTGGTCAGGCTGGCACCCGGCGCCCGGGTGGCGGACGCACTGAAGGCGGCGGGCGGCCCCGAGCCGGGTGTGGACGTCGCGTCGCTGAACCTGGCCCGCAAAGTGACCGACGGCGAACTCATCATGGTCGGCGTCTCCGCCCCGCCTGCCCCGCCCGCCCCGGGCCCGTCGGGGGTGGCGCCGGGCGGGCTGGTCAACCTGAACACGGCGTCCCTGGCGGAGCTTGACTCGCTTCCCGGCGTGGGGCCGGTGCTGGCGCAGCGCATCCTCGACGCCCGTGAGGCTCAGGGCGGGTTCCGGGCCGTCGCCGACCTGCGCAGGGTCGACGGGATCGGGGAGGCGCGGTTCGAACAGCTCAAGGACCTGGTGACGGTCTGATGTCCCGCCGCGTGCCGGACCTGCGGCTGGCCGGCTTCACGGTGGGCACGTGGCTGTCGGCGCTCGGAGCTCTGCACCTGTCCGCGGCGGCCGGGGTGGGCGTCGGTGCCGCAGCGCTGGTCGTGGCGATCGTCGTCGCCTCGGGAGTTCGCCGGCTGTCGGGGCTGCTCCGGTGGGTCGCGGTGGCGGCGGCACTGGGTGCGGGGTGTGGGGCTGTCGCCACGGCGGCGCGGGTGTCGGTTCGGGAGGCGGGGGCGCTGGTCGCGCTGGTGGAGGCGGGGGAACCGGTTCGGGTCGAGGTGGTGGTCCGGGACGATCCGCGGTTGCTGACGGGGTCGGCGGAGCCGCCCACCTATCTGGTTGGTGTGGAGCTTCGGGCGGTGTGGCCCGAGGACGCGGCAGCGGTGCGGTTGTCGGCTCGGGCGCTGGTTCTCGGGGCGGACCCGGGGTGGCGGGGGCTGTTGCCGGGGCAGCGGGTCGTGGCGCGGGGGCGGCTGCAGCCGGCGCGGCCGGGGGACCTGCGGGCTGTGGTGATCTCGGCTCGGAAGGCGCCGGTTCTGGTGGGGCGGTCGTCGTGGGCTCAGCGGGCGGCGGGGACGCTTCGGAGTGGACTTCAGCGCGCGTGCTCGTCGTTGCCGGATGAGCCGGGTGGGCTGCTTCCGGGACTCGTGGTCGGTGACACGAGCCGGTTGGACGCGGCGTTGGAGGAGGACTTTCGGACTACCGGGATGACGCATCTGACGGCCGTCTCGGGGACGAATGTGGCGATTGTGGTTGGGGTGGTGCTTTTTTGCGTACGCCTGACAAGAGCTGGACCACTGATCTGCGCAAGTTTGTGCGGGGTTGCTCTGGTGGGGTTCGTGATCCTGGCGCGGCCGTCGCCGAGCGTGATCCGGGCGGCGGCGATGGGTGCGATCGGGCTGCTGGGTCTCGCGGCCGGGCGTCCTCGTGCCGCGGTGCCCGCGCTGGCGGCCGGGGCCTCGGTGCTGCTGATCGCGGACCCGGAGCTCGCGGGCGATCCCGGCTTCGCGCTCTCCGTGCTGGCCACCGCGGGTCTGCTGCTGCTCGCGCCCGCCTGGCGTGACGGGCTGCGGCGGCGCGGCTGGCCGGTCGGTGCGGCGGAGGCGCTGGCGGTTCCGGCGGCCGCGCAGGTGGCGTGCGGGCCGGTGGTCGCGGCCATCTCCGGAACGGTCAGCCTGGTGTCGGTGCCGGCCAACCTGCTCGCGGTGCCGGCGATCGCCCCGGCGACGCTCCTCGGCGTGGGCGCGGCGGTGCTGTCGCCGATCTGGCCGGCCGGTGCGGAGTTCCTCGCCTGGCTGGGGCACTGGCCGGCGCAGTGGCTCGTGCTGGTGGCGCATGCCGGGGCGAGGGTGCCGGCGGGCGCGCTGCCGTGGCCGGCCGGCGCGGTGGGTGGGCTGCTGCTGGCCGTGCTCACGGTGATGTTCCTGGTGGCGGCGCGGCGGGTCGTGGTACGCCGTCTGGCGGCTGTGGTGGCGCTCGGGGCGGTGCTGGGTTCGCTGCCGGTTCGTGTCCTGGCGCCGGGGTGGCCGCCGCCGGGCTGGCTGGTCGTGGCCTGCGCGGTGGGGCAGGGGGACGCGGTCGTGCTGCCCGCGGGGGAGGGGCGTGCGGTGGTGGTGGACGCGGGGCCCGAGCCGGACGCGGTTGATCGGTGTCTTCGGGGACTGGGGGTACGGCGGGTCGTGCTCTTCGTGGTGAGCCACTTCCACTCTGACCACGTAGCGGGGGCGAGCGGGGTGTTCCGTGGACGGCGGGTGGACGCGGTGATCACGCCGGACTGGCCGGAGCCGCTGGGAGGTGTGTCGGCGGTGGAGGGTGCGGCGGCTCGTGCCGGGACGGCGGTGCGGGCGGTCGGCCCTGGGTGGTCATATTCGGTCGGAGGGCTGCGGTTGGAGGTGCTGGGGCCGGTCGCGCCGATGCGGGGTACGAACTCGGATCCGAACAACAACTCGCTCATCCTGCGGGCGCGGGTGGGGGCGCGGACGGTGCTGTTGCTGGGGGATGCGGAGACGGAGGAGCAGGAGGATCTGGTGGCTCGGTGGGGTGGGGCGGCGCTGCGGGCCGATGTGTTGAAGGTGGCGCATCACGGGAGTTCGCTGCAGTCGGAGGCGATGTTGGAGGCGGTTCGGCCGGCGGTGGCGCTGGTTTCGGTGGGGCGGGGGAATGACTACGGGCATCCGAATCCGGGGGTGATGGAGCGGTTGGGGAGGGGTGGGGCGCGGATCATGCGTACGGATGAGTGGGGGGATGTGGCGGCAGTCGCTGTGGGGGAGGGTGGGCTGGCGGTAGCGGCTCGGGGTAATCCGCCGGCTTAGCGGGTTTGCGGCTTGTGACTGCCCGCCCGCCCGGTCCTTGCCCGCCCGCTCGCCCGCCCGGCCCTTGCCCGCCCGCTCGCCCGCCCGGCCCTTGCCCGCCCGCTCGCCCGCCCGGCCCTTGCCCGCCCGCTCGCCCGCCCGGCCCTTGCCTGCCCGCTCGCCCGGCCCTTGCCCGCTCGCCTGGCCCTTGCCCGCTCGCCTGGCCCTTGCCCGCTCGCCTGGCCCTTGCCCGCTCGCCTGGCCCTTGCCCGCTCGCCCGCCCGGCCCCTTGCCCGCCCGGCCTTTGCCCGCTCGCCTGGCCCTCGCTCGCTCGCTCGCCCGGCCTTTGCCCGCTCGCCCGGCCTTTGCCCGCTCGCCCGGCCCTTGCCCGCCGCGGGCGGCGGTGCGCGTCTTGGTTCTTTGTTTGAGCGGTTTCGGCTGGCGTTGGCGGCGACACGCGCGGGTGAGGGATTCGGGAAGGCGGCACTCTGGGTGAAACGGTTACAAATGGTCGTTAACCGGATTTGTTGCGCAGGGGTGGAGTTTGGCCTGAGCAGACGACTTTATGTGGGCGGGGGTATGCCGAGCGGCCGATATGTCGAGTTTCGCGTTCGGTGATCGGCGTCCATGCGCTAAGGAGTGAGGCGTGCGGACTTGTCGGTGCAGCGTGCGACGATGTCGGACGTGAATTCCGCGTCACCCGTCTCGTTGTTGCTCGTTCAAGGCGACGAGGAGCTGCTCGCCGCCCGTGCCGTCGCGGCGGCGGTGGAGGCTGCTCGTGCGGCCGACCCCGGCGCTGACGTGCGGGAATACGAGGGGGGCGCGCTGAGTGCCGGCGAGGTCGCCGAGATGCTGAGTCCGTCGCTGTTCGGCGGGCGGCGGGTTCTGGTGATCCGAAGCGGTCAGGACGCGCGCAAGGATCTCGTCACCGCGCTGTTGGCCTATGCCAAGAACCCCGACCCCGACGTGACGCTCGTCGTCACCCATCTGGGTGGGGCCAAGGGCAAGGCGTTCGCCGACGGCCTGCGCGCTGCCGGTGCGGTCGTCGAGCCCGCGGCGAAGCTGAAGAACGATCGGGAGCGCATCGCGTTCGTGCGGGACGAGTTCCGGCGTCAGGGGGCGCGCTGCGACGAGGCGGCCGCGTCCGCCCTGCTCGCGTCGGTCGGGAACGATCTGCGGGAGATCGCCGCGGCCTGTTCGCAACTGCTCGCGGACACCGACGGCAAGATCAGCGAGGCGGTCGTGGCCCGCTACTACAAGGGTCGCGCCGAGGTCAGCGGCTTCACGGTTGCCGACGCCGCGATCGTCGGCGACGTGCCGGGAGCGCTGGAGGCGCTGCGCTGGGCACTGCACGTCGGCGTCGACCCGGTGCCGATCGCGGACGCGCTGGCCGACGGGGTGCGGACAGTCGCTCGGGTGGCGTCTGCGGGGCGCGGTAATCCGTACCAGTTGGCCTCCACCCTCGGCATGCCTGCCTGGAAGATTCAGCGTGCCCAGGAGCGCAGCCGCGGCTGGACCCCGGAGGGCCTCATCGACGCGATGCGCGCGGCGGCCGACTGCAACGCCGCCGTCAAGGGCGGCGCCGAGGACCGGGGATTTGCACTGGAGCAGGCAGTCTTCGCGGTGGCAGCCGCCCGCCGGTCCGGCGGTGCCCGTTGACCCGCACCGTCCGCTCCCGCCGCGCCGAGGTGGCGCCGGCGCCGCTCTACGCCCGTGTTCTCCGGCTGCGCCACCTCGCACCCAGCGGCCTGCTCTGCTTCGTCTTCCTCGAGGGCGCGATCGTCCTCGGAGTCCTGCTCGCCCTCGCTGAACTGGTCAGCTGGTGGGGCGTCCTGGTCCTGCCGGTGACCGTTGCCCTGATGGTGAAGTTCAACGACCTGGTCGCGGGCACGTTCACCCAGGCCCCGCTCACCACCCGCCCGGCTATGGCCCGCGCCTCCGTGCTGCGCCCGGCAATGCCCGCTGGGGGCTTCGCGCCCTCTGCGCATGCGGCGGCGTTCGCGCCCTCCGAGCATTCGGCGGTGGGTGGCTTCCGCGCGTCGGATTCCGCGGCCTCGGTGCGTCACGGTTCGAGCTCCCCCGCAGCCCAGGCGCCTCGATCAAGGTCAGGCTTCCCGACAGTCGACTCCGCGCGACCCGGGTCAGGCTTCTCAGGGGCCGACTCGGCGCGATCCGGGTCAGGCTTCTCAGGGGCCGACTCGGCGCGATCCGGTTTTTCGACGGCCGACTCGGCGCGATCTGGGACCGCCTTCCGGGCGGCTGGCTCGGCGTGGTCCGGGTCGGGCGTTGTCGCGCCTGACTCCGCGCGGGCCAGGGACTTCCGCGCGGCGGAGTCTGCTGGCGCGGGGCGGGCCGGGGCTGATTTCCGTGCGGCGGAGTCTGCTGGCGCGGGGCGGGCCGGGGCTGAGTTCGGGGTGGGCGAGCCGGTGCGTGGGGATCGGTTCAGCGTCGACTTGCCCGGCGGTCAGGTGGCGGGCGAGTCGGTGGCGTCTTCGTCGCGGTTCTCGGCTGATCCCTATGGCTACGGTCGGCATGGTGCTGCTCCGCATGCTGAGTCGTCTGCGGGTGGTGCTGGGGCGTCCTATGCTGGGGCGTCCTACGGCCGGGCGGGAACTGGGGCTGAGGACGCCGAGGGCCGGCCGCAGGTGAGTGGTGGTGCGGGTCGGCGTTCGTGGGCGGACCCGCTTGATGTTCGTCAGCAGATCGCACGTCAGGCAGCCGCGCGCCGCTACGAGTGAGCGCCGAGGTCGGCTGTCGCTGCCTTCGGGTGAGACTCACGCGGCCGAGGTGGTAGGTACATCGGTCCAGGTGTTGGGGTGGCACCGAGTGGAGGTGCAACGGCGCTCCGGGATGGTGGCGCCCTCGGGGCCGTGCGGCGGCTCTCCGGGATGGTGGCGCGCTTGGGGCTGTGCGGCGGCTCTCCGGGATGCGGCTGCTCTCCGGGATGGTGGCGTGCTTGGGGTCGTGCGGCGGCTCTCCGGGATGATGGCGCGCTTGGGGCTGTGCGGCGGCTCTCCGGGATGCGGCTGCTCTCCGGGACCGTGCGGCGGCTCTTCCGGGGCGGCGCGGTGGCCTCAGGACGGTGCCGCGGCACTCTCCGGGATGGCGGGTTCGGAAGGCGGGTGTCACAGCGGTCGTCGGGTACGCAAACGAAACCGGGCACCGCGCCGGAACCCTGGGTTCCGGCGGTGCCCGGTTTCGTTGAGCCTGCTCGCCTTTCGGGGCCGGCCGCGTCCGTGCGGTTCGGTCCTGAGTCGGACGAGTGGATCAGCCTTGGTGGCAGATCAGGCCGACAGCGAGGCGATCTTCTTGGCGATGGCCGACTTGCGGTTGGCCGCCTGGTTCTTGTGGATGACGCCCTTGCTGACAGCCTTGTCGAGCTGACGCGAGGCGTCACGCAGCAGAGCGGTGGCCGTCTCGGTGTTACCCGAGTCGCTCGCCTCGTGCAGCTTGCGGATCACGGTCTTCAGCGAAGACTTGACCGACTTGTTGCGCAGACGGGCCTTCTCGTTCTGCCGGTTGCGCTTGATCTGGGACTTGATGTTCGCCACGCGACAGCCTTGTCCTGACTAGGTTCGGAAAATGGTCTCAAGCGGTGGCGCTGTCCCGGCTGGGAGCCGGTGCAGCCGACAGTAACGTGTCACCACACGCGATGAGCCAGACTACCAGCACGGCTGCGAGCCGCCAAAACGACTCCGGGATCAAGCGGCGGAAGGGCCAAGCTGCCGAAGGGCCAAGCTGCCGAAGGGCCAAGCTGCGGAAGGGCCAAGCTGCGGAAGGGGAACGGGCGGCGGAAGAGGGACGGGCGGCGGAAGAGGGACGGGCGGCGGAGGGAGCGAGGCGGCTCACCGAGCCCAGCCACGGCGTTCGGCGAGCCAGGCCAGTGCCTGCGTGCCGCTGAACCGCTGATGCTGACGGCTGTGCGGGGAGGCGCTGCTGGGGCCGTCCGCCGCGCGCACCAGCCAGTACCCGGACAGAGCGGCCAGTGCACCGTCGACCCCGGCGTCCGGCGCGTCGCGGTCGCGGAGGGGGGTGTCGGTGTCCAGGCCGCTGGCGTACGCGCTGACCAGCAACGTGACCGTGTCGAACCAGGGTGCTCCGAGGCAGGGCCAGGTCCAGTCGCACAGCCAGGCGTGGCCGTCGGCGTCGATCAGTACGTTGTCGAGCCGCAGGTCGCCGTGTGACATCGAGGTGCCGGCGGCGAGGGTGGGGAGGGCCTGTTCGAGTGCGGCGAGTTCGGCCAGGTGGGAGGAGGCGACCGTGTCGTGCGCGGTGAACGGCATCGGCTCGCGGCCGGCGGCGATCTGTGACCACCATGACATCTCGGTGCGCAGGATCTCCGGGAGCGCCGGCAGGCCGACGGCGAGCAGGGCGGGTGAGGGCTCGGCCAGGGCTGCGGCGGCTGCGGACCAGCTGGTCAGCGTGGCGTTCAGGTCGTCGGCGGACCAGGGCAGGGTGGGGATCCGGCCGTCGACGGCTTCCAGGCACAGGACGAACCACCCGGCCTCCGTCATCGTCCAGCGTGGCCGGGCGGCGGTCACTCCGGGCGGGAGGGCGGCGGTGATCGCAGCCTCCCTCGCGTACCAATGTGATGTTGGATCTCGCAGTGGCGCGGCCTTGACGAAAACCTCGACCCCCGCCTGGCTGGTGATCTTCGCGGCGAAGGCGCGGGTGAAGCCGCCGCCTGCGCTGCGCGCGGCGATGATCGGCCCACCGAGGCGCAGGCTTATCGCATTTCGCACGCTTTTCGGCAGATCAGACCAATTCGGGCGTACGGCTGTCGCGTCATACGGTACGTCGGGCAACGAGATCGGCCGCATGTCCCCATCCTGTCGCCGGCGGAAATGTCGTACCCCACTGGGAGGATCGCATCCATGAGAACCGACGATTTCTGGGCGGTCATCGACCGTGCCACCGCGGATCGGCCCGCCTCGCCCGCCGAGGTCGCCGAGCGGGCCGTCGCCGATCTGGCCGCGCGCGATCCCGAGGAGATCGTCGCCTGGGCGAGCCACCTCGACAAGGTGCTCGCCGCGTCCGGCACCGAGGATCTGTGGGCGGCGGCCTACCTGATTCACGGTGGCTGCTCGGAGGAGGGCTTCGACAACTTCCGCGGCTGGCTCATCGCGCACGGCCGCAACGCGGTCGCCAGCGCGGTGCGCTCACCCGACGTGCTGGCGAACGTGGCAGCGATCAAAGCGGCCGCCGAGGCCGACGCGATCTTCGAGGCGGAGGAGGTGCTGACCATCGCCGACCGGGCCCATGAGAAAGCCACCGGCGAGCCGCTGCCGGAGAGACCGGACCGTCCGCGGAGCCGGCCGGAGGTGGCCGATCTCTGGGACTTCGACAACGAGGACGAGATGCGCCGTCGGCTGCCGAGGCTGTCCGCGCTGTTCCTGGAGCCGCCGGACTAGGGGCTGGCCGTATTGCGGGCTGGTCGTGTCGCGGGCTGGTCGTGTCGCGGGCTGGTCGTGTCGCGGGCTGGCCGCATTGCGGGAAATGGCGTCGTGGGCGGGTGCGGTGGGGGGACAGACTCGGCGGCATGAGTGCTGAGCAGGGGACGGTTGCCGCGGTCAGTTGTAACGACGAGTACACGTTCACCAAGCCGAACCGGGACGAGATCGTGCTGGTGGCGGGTCTCGGGGTGAGCGGGGACGTGCATGCGGGGGTGCATGTGCGGCACCGTCACCGGGTGAAGCTGGATCCGGGACAGCCGAACCTGCGGCAGGTGCACCTGATCCAGGCGGAGCTGTTCGAGGAGGTGGCGGGGAAGGGGTATGCGGTTCCGCCGGGCGGGTTGGGGGAGAACGTCACCACCCGCGGGATCGATCTGCTGGGGCTGCCGCGGGGGACGATCCTGCGGTTCGGGCGGACGCGGGCAGACGGGGCGCCGGCGGACGGGGCGCCGGCGGACGGCGGGCTCGGGGGCGGTTCGCGTGGAGCGGGGGCTTCGGGGAGTGCGCCGGGGGCGGTCGCGGGTGTGCTGGCGGCGGCTCGGGCGGCGACGTTGGACGAGGCGACGGCTCGGGCGGCTGCGGCGGTTGAGGCGGCGGCGGCGCGCGATGAGGCGGCGGCGACGGCTCGGGCGGCGGCGGGCGATGAGGTGGACGGGGACGCGCGGGCGGCGGTTGTGGTGACCGGGTTGCGGAATCCGTGTGCGCAGATCAACGGGTTTCGGGCGGGGCTGCTCAAGGAGATGGTCGGGCATGACGGCGAGGGCAACGTCGTGCGCAAGGCGGGCGTGATGGCGGTGGTGCTGCGAGGTGGTGTGGTGCGGCCGGGGGATCCGGTGAGCATCGAGTTTCCGCCGGGCGAGGGTGAGCCGCTGGAACTCGTCTGACACCGGCTCGCGGGGCGGTGCGGGGTGGGGAGTGGGTGTGAGCGGGGCGGTGCGGGGTGGGGAGTGGGTGTGAGCGGGGCGGTGCGGGGTGGGGAGCGGGTGTGAGCGGAGGTGGGTCGGTGGACGTGGGACGATAGGAGGCGCCGACTTGGTTGTCGGCGGGGTCGGCCTGGGTCGGCTCGGTGAGATCGCCTGCGAAGACCAGCCTTGAGAAGAACGGAAGACCGTGCCTGGACCGCTCGACCCCGGCGTGAATGTGATCGGATCGACCGATCCCAGCCGTATCCGCAACTTCTGCATCATCGCGCACATCGACCACGGCAAGTCGACGCTGGCCGACCGGATGTTGCAGATCACCGGGGTGGTCGACCCGCGCCAGATGCGCGCGCAGTACCTCGACCGGATGGACATCGAACGCGAGCGCGGCATCACGATCAAGTCGCAGGCCGTGCGCATGCCGTGGACGGTTCGGGAGGGCGACAGGCAGGGCGAATCAGTCGTCCTCAACATGATCGACACCCCGGGGCACGTCGACTTCACCTACGAGGTGTCGCGGAGCCTGGCCGCCTGTGAGGGCGCGGTCCTGCTGGTCGACGCCGCGCAGGGTATCGAGGCGCAGACTCTCGCCAACCTGTACCTGGCGATGGAGAACGACCTCCACATCATCCCGGTGCTCAACAAGATCGACCTGCCCGCGGCGCAGCCGGAGAAGTACGCCGAGGAGCTCGCGAAGCTGATCGGGTGTGAGCCGAGCGACGTGCTCCGGGTCTCCGGCAAGACCGGTGTCGGTGTCGATCACCTGCTGGACGAGATCGTCCGGCAGTTCGTGGCGCCGGTGGGTGACGCCGACGCGCCGGCACGGGCCATGATCTTCGACTCGGTCTATGACGTGTATCGCGGTGTCGTCACGTACGTCCGGGTGATCGACGGGCGGATCGAGGCGCGCGACCGGATCAAGATGATGTCCACCGGCGCGGTGCACGAGCTGTTGGAGATCGGTGTCGTCTCGCCCGAGATGGAGAAGGCGGGGGCGCTCGGCGTCGGTGAGGTCGGTTACCTGATCACCGGTGTGAAGGACGTCCGCCAGTCGAAGGTCGGCGACACCGTCACCGGCAACAACCGGCCGGCCAAGGAGGCTCTCGGGGGCTACAAGGACCCGAAGCCGATGGTCTACTCCGGCCTATACCCGATCGACGGCTCGGACTACCCGGCGCTGCGTGACGCGCTCGACAAGTTGAAGCTCAACGACGCGGCGCTCACCTACGAGCCGGAGACGTCGGCGGCGCTCGGTTTCGGGTTCCGGGTCGGCTACCTCGGCCTGCTGCACCTGGAGATCATCGGTGAGCGGCTCGAGCGTGAGTTCAACCTCGACCTGATCTCCACCGCGCCGAACGTGGTCTACCAGGTGATCACCGAGGACGCGAAGGAGTCCACGGTGACCAACCCGAGCGAGTTCCCCAACGGCAAGATCGCCGAGATCCACGAGCCGGTCGTGCGGGCCACCGTGCTGGTGCCCAACGAGTACGTGGGCGCCGTCATGGAGCTGTGCCAGAGCCGCCGCGGCAGCCTGCTCGGCATGGAGTACCTGTCAGCCGAACGGGTGGAACTGCGGTACACGCTGCCGCTCGCCGAGATCATCTTCGACTTCTTCGACCAGTTGAAGAGCAAGACCAAGGGGTACGCGTCGCTCGACTACGAGCCCTCCGGCGAGCAGGTGGCCGACCTGGTGAAGGTGGACATCCTGCTGCACGGCGAGCCAGTCGACGCGTTCAGCGCGATCGTGCACAAGGACAAGGCGTACGGGTACGGCACTACGATCGCCGCCAAGCTGCAGAAACTCATCCCGCGGCAGCAGTTCGAGGTGCCGATCCAGGCGGCCATCGGCAGCCGGATCATCGCCCGCGAGACGATCCGCGCGATCCGCAAGGACGTGCTCGCCAAGTGCTACGGCGGTGACATCAGCCGTAAGCGCAAGCTGCTCGAGAAGCAGAAGGAAGGCAAGAAGCGGATGAAGATGGTCGGCCGCGTCGAGGTGCCCCAGGAGGCCTTCATCGCAGCGCTGTCCACGACCGAGGCGGCCGATCCCAAGGGCGGCAAGAAGTAGGGGTGCGGTAGCGGTTCCGGGACAAAAAACAGGGCGGTTTGAGGTTCGGGGACGTCGGGAACTCAGGGGCTCGACGGACGCAACCACAATGCTTCACCCCCCGAGGAGGAAAAGATGGAATTCACCCTCACCGGAATCATCGTCGCCCTGATCGTCGGTCTGGTCATCGGCGCGCTCGGCCGGCTGGTGGTACCTGGCCGGCAGAACATCCCGATCTGGCTGACCATGGTCGTCGGTGTTGTCGCCGCCCTGCTGGGCACCGTGATCGCCCGTGCCGCGGGCGTCGCTGACACCGCCGGTTTCGACTGGATCGAGTTCTTCTTCCAGGTCGTTCTCGCCGCGATCGGTGTGGCCCTGGTGGCCGGTGTCGGCGGTCGCCGCCGCCTGACCCGGTAATCACCGACCGGGAACGCAAAACCAAAACACAGACGACGAACGCCGGACTCCGCAAAGGGTCCGGCGTTTGTCGTCGGGTCATTCTCAGTACCGGAATTTGTGTCGTGCGCTGCGCCGATTGACCTGTGCCGGCAGGTCGCCGGTGGATTCCTGCAGCGGCGCCCGCTCATAGGGGTCCCGGCGGTCGGTGATGTCCCGCAGCGTCACGACCAGTCCCTGCACGAGACGGTCGTCACGCAGATCCCGGTACGTCAACTCGACGAGCACCTGGGACAGGTCCGGCCGTTGCAGCCCGCAGTGCACGATGCCGTCACCCTGGGCGCCGAGCGTCCTGCGTACCCTCGCTCGGTCGTCCGGATGGACCAGATCGTCGAGTGCCGTGAGCGGCGGCAGCTCGCCCCCGCCCAGCAGGCGCCGCAGCGCCGGGCTGGCGTAACGGATGCGCTGGTCGGAGTCGATGACCGCCATGGCCTCGGCGGTGTTCGGGATGACCGTGCGCAGGTAGTGGTCGCTGTCACGGCGGCCGATCGCCTCGACCAGGGTGATCCGGTCCAGGGCGAGGGCGGCCTCGCCGGCCAGCACCTCCAGGGCGTCCCGGCCGGCGACCAGGGCGTCCCGGCGGCCGGTGAGGATCAGCGCACCGCCGCTGGGCCGGGCCACCGCGAGGGGCTCCAGCCGCAGCGGGCAGATCAGTGTCCGCTCGTCGCCGCTGCTCTCCGGCGCCCACCAGCTGCGCGACTCCGAGCCCGCCGGTCCCGGCGGAAGGCCCTCCGGCTCCAGCTGGCCGTCATCAGTGGCCAGGACCACCCGGCTGATCGCGTTCGGCGGGAGCAGCCGCTCGACCGCGGCGCGCACCGCGGCGTCCACGGCGGGCGGGTCGGCGGCCGCCACCAGAGCGGTGTTGGCCTTGCGCAGGCCGTGCTCGCGTTCGAGTGCCTGGCTGTGCGCGTGGATCGCGTCCGCGAGCCGGGTGATGATCAGCAGCATGGTGATCGCCGTGATGACCGCGATCACCACCCCGTCGCGGATCGTCCCGTTGAGCGCCTCGATCAGCAGCACCGCAGGCGGGGTCACCGCGGCCGCGCCGAGCATCACGTTCCACCGGAACCGCCACGCGCTGGGTTTCGGCGTGCGCGGCTCGGTGAGCCGGGCCATCGACGGGTGCAGGGCGGCCAGTCCCCAGGCGACGTAGAGCACCGCGTACGCCGACTCGGTGACGCGGTTGGGCCACAGCGGGAACGCGATGTCGCCGGCCAGCACACCGACCGCGCCGGTGAGCAGCAGCCACGCCGAGACGTTGCGGCGGTCGGCGGCGACCAGGCGGCCCGCGACGCCGATCAGCAGGAGCCCGCCGATCACGTCGGCGGCGTTGACCGCGCCGAGCTGGCCACCCGTGCCGATCACGAAGACCCAGATCACCAGCAGCGTGGTGCACGCGATCGCCAGCATGTCGATCAGCCGGGCCCGGTCGACGAGCAGCGCGCCGCCGCGGGTGAACTGGAGCAGGCTCAGCACGACGAGGCCGAACATGGCCAGATAGCAGGCGTCGGCGTAGCCCATGCGGTCGTACTCGTAGAAGATGTCGCCGACGGCCAGCGCGGCGATGGCACCGGCGAGCAGCACCCAGGGTGCCTTCCGAGCGGGGTGGTATCGATGGATGCCGATGATGATGGCGTGGACGCTTCCCACCCCCAGCAGGATCCACTCGATTGCCATCAGCACGCTCTACTTAGTACCAGGGCGGTAGCGCAGTGTCCATGTCGATATATACGCAGCGCAACCCGCCTGTCCCGCTCCGAAACCTGACAGGCGGTCACCGATAGTTGCGGTGGAAAACTAACTGAAGACCTCCGCGACCACCTGGGCCGTGTTCACGCCGGTGCCGTCCGTGACGGGACGCCACTTTCCCTCCGGCGCGTGCCACTCCAGATCGCCGAAACGTACCCGTTCGAGGCCGGTGGCCGACGCGTGCGAGACCAGCCAGTGCGCGTACCGCCAGCCGATGTTCACGTTCGTCACGTCGACGGTGAGGCCGGCCGCGCGGGCCGCCGCCGCGGTGCTCGGAAGTTTCTTGCCCCAGTCGAGCTTGAGGCTGTCCAGCAGGGCGGTCGCCGCGGCAGCGCCACGGACGACCGGCTCGCCGCGGACCGTGCACTCGACGGCGCCGGTGGCCCGGCCGGTCAGCGCGGCGGCGAGGACCTTCGACTCGTCGGCCCACTTCTCGTAGGCCTCCGGGTACGCCGAGCGCTGCACCTTCTGTGCGGCGTCGGTGACCCGCATCTCCTGCCAGCCCTTGACCTTCTTGAGGGCGGCGTAGAACTTGCCGGCCGCGTATCTCGGGTCCTTGATCTCGTCGAAGGTGCCCCAGCCCTGGCTCGGCCGCTGCTGGAACAGCCCGACCGAGTCGCGGTCGCCGTCGTCGAGGTTCTCCAGCTTGGACTCCTGGAACGCGGTGGCGAGCGCGACGACCACGGCCTGCTCCGGCATCCCGCGCCGCACGCCGACCGCTGTGATCGTGGCGGCGTTCGCCATCTGCACGGCGTCGAGCGTCACCTCACCGTCCGCGACGACCGTGCACTCGGGGCCGATCCGGGGCAGCGTGAGCTTGCCCGTCACGTTGTTGACCAGCACCACGACGCCGATCACGCCGACGAGGGTGAGCAGCGTGATGATGCCCACCAGCGGCTTGACTCGCACCCAACCTCCTTCGTCCGGACGCCAAGCCTAATCAACGAGCGCTCGCGCTCAGTCGTGACTGGGCACCCAGGACGGATCGCGCTTCTCCCGCGCGGCGGCGACGCCCTCCCTGCCCTCGGCCGACTTGAAGTATCCGGCGGAGCGTTGCGCCAGATCCGACAACTCGGTGCGGATGGACTCGTTTCGCGTACGCCTGAGAAGTTGTTTTGTGCCGGAAAGCGCGAGTGGCCCGCCGCGCGTGAGTGACGCGCAGTAACCCGCCACCGCCGCATCCAGGTCTCCCTCCTCGACCGCCGCGGTGACCAGGCCGATCTCGGCCGCCCGCGTCCCGTCGAAGACGTCCCCGGTCAGGTAGAGCTCCGCGGCGGCACGCGGCGCCAGGCGCGGCAGCACGGTCGAACTGATCACCGCGGGTATGACGCCGAGCCGGACCTCGGTGAACGCGAACGTCGCCGCCCGTGTGCAGACCGCGATGTCGGCCGCCCCGATCAGGCCGAGACCGCCCGCCCGCGCGGGACCGGCGATCCGCGCGACCACCGGCTTGGGGAACTCCCAGAGCACGGCCAGGACGTCGGCGAGCATTTCGGCCGGAAGCTTGTCGCCGGGACCGGCGGCGGCGGTCTCCTTGAGATCGACGCCGGAGCTGAACACCGAGCCGGTGTGCGTGAGAACGACCACACGGGAGCCGGAGTCGGCGCTCGACGCGGCCAGGGACTCGAGGAGTTGCCGCAGGAGGGTGGTGGAGAGCGCGTTGCGATTCGACGGGCTGTCCAGTGTCATGGTGGTCACCCCGGCGGCGGTGACGGTACGGACCAGATCCATGCCGAGACCCTAACTAGGCTTGGTGGATGGCCGGCGCACTCCCCGATGGTGAACCCGTCCCGATCGACGGGTCCCTCCCCCCATCCGCTACATCCGATATAGGAGATTTCGGGGTATATATTCACGTTCCGTTCTGTGCCAGTCGGTGCGGTTACTGCGACTTCAACACGTATACGGCCAGTGAGCTGGGCGGTGGGGCGAGCCGGGAGGAGTACGCGGAGACGGTCCTGGCCGAGCTGGCACTGGCGGCGACGGTCGTCCAGCCCTCGCGGGTGGACACCGTGTTCGTCGGAGGCGGGACCCCGACCCTGCTGTCGCCTGGTGATCTCGGGCGGATCGTGGAGGGGATCGATCGCGTTTGGGGGTTGGCGCCGGGCGCTGAGGTGACAACCGAAGCAAACCCGGAATCTGTGGATTTGTCGTATTTGCGGGGTCTGAAGGCCGCCGGCTTCACGCGGATCTCGCTCGGCATGCAGAGTGCCTCGGAGAACGTGCTCAGAGTGCTGGACCGCAAACACACGGCCGGTCGAGCTCCGCAGGCGGCACTCGAAGCCCGCGAGGCCGGATTCGAGCACGTCAATCTCGACCTGATCTACGGGACGCCGGGCGAGACCGCCGATGATTTCGCCCGGTCACTCGACGCGGTGATCGCGGCCGGCGTCGACCATGTGAGCGCCTACGCGCTGATCGTCGAGGACGGGACCCGGATGGCGACCCGGATGCGCCGGGGTGAGTTGCCCTATCCCTCCGACGACGTAGCCGCCGACCGCTATCTGGCCGCCGAGGAAGCGCTGACGAGCGCGGGCTTCGAGTGGTACGAAGTATCCAATTGGGCGAAAAAAGGCGGAAAATGTAGGCATAACGAGCTTTACTGGACGGGTGCGGACTGGTGGGGTCTCGGGCCGGGCGCGCACTCGCACGTCGGCGGGGTGCGCTGGTGGAACGTCAAACATCCGACCGCGTACGCGAAACGCCTCAACGCCGGTGAATCCCCCGGGCACGGTCGTGAGCTGCTGACCGCCGAGGACCGGCACCTGGAGGACGTGATGCTGCGGGTCCGGCTCCGCGACGGCATCCCGCTGACCAGGGTCGATGCTGCCGGTGCGGCCCGCGCGCGGGACGGCGGGCTGCTGGATCCGGTCGCCTATGCGCAAGGGCGACTGGTGCTGACCCTTCGCGGGCGGCTGCTGGCCGACGCGGTGATCCGGGATGTGACGGGATAACCGTACTTTCGATCATCGCGTTGCACCGCAGCGCGACGTAGACTGGCACTCTATTAGCGGGAGTGCCAGCAGGGGGAGGGGTCATATGAGTCTGGATGACCGCAAGCTCGAGGTGCTCCGGGCGATCGTCGAGGACTACGTCGAGACGCGCGAGCCGGTCGGCAGCAAATCTCTCGTCGAGCGTCACCAGCTCGGCGTCTCCCCGGCCACGGTGCGCAACGACATGGCGGTCCTCGAGGAGGAGGGCTACATCCGGCAGCCGCACACCAGCGCCGGCCGGGTGCCCACCGACGCCGGCTACCGGCTCTTCGTCGACCGGCTCACCCGGATCAAGCCGCTCAGCCCGGCCGAGCGCCGCGCCATCGAGCGCTTCATGATCGGCGTGGTCGACCTCGACGATGTGGTGCATCGCACGGTCCGGCTCCTCGCCCAGCTGACCCGCCAGGTCGCCGTCGTGCAATATCCGAGTCTTTCCCGCTCCGCTGTTCGCCATCTGGAACTCGTGCCGATCTCCACGACCCGCCTGACGCTCGTGATGATCACCGACACCGGCCGGGTCGAGCAGCGCCTCGTGGAGATGCCCGCGCCGGTCCAGCCTGACGACGTGTGGGAGCTGCGCCGCCGCTGCAACGAGAAACTCGCAGGTCAGAAGCTCGTCGACGCGCCACCGCTGGTGCAGAATCTGGTCGAGGAGTGCGCGCCGGAGCGCCGCGGTGACATGGCCTGCCTGGCCTCGGTGCTGCTCGAAACCCTCGTCGAACGCAGCGAGGAACGTCTCGCTCTGGCCGGTACGGCCAACTTGACACGCGGCGGTGTGCTGGACTTCCAGGGCACGCTACGCCCCGTCCTCGAAGCCCTCGAGGAAGAGGTCATCCTGCTCAAACTCATCGGCGACCTGGAGCCGAGCACCACCCGGGTCCGGATCGGCGACGAGAACCAGATCGACAACCTGCCGGTGTCCGTGGTCAGCAGCGGTTACGGGCCGGGTGCGACGATCGTTGGTGGGCTCGGTGTCCTGGGCCCCACCCGCATGGACTACCCGGGCACCATCGCTACTGTTCGCGCAGTCGCGCGGTACGTTGGCGACCTGTTGGCACAGAATTGACGGATTCGCGCAGACATTGAGGACTCCAAACCCCGTGGCCAAGGACTACTACGGAATTCTCGGCGTGACCCGAGAAGCCACCGACGACGAGATCAAGCGCGCCTACCGCAAACTGGCTCGGCAGTACCACCCGGACGTCAACCCCGATCCGGAGGCGCACGAGAAGTTCAAAGAGATCAACGCGGCGTACGAGGTCCTCTCCGACGACCAGAAGCGGCAGATCGTCGACCTGGGCGGTGACCCCCTCGCGCCGGGTGGAGGCGCGCCCGGTCCCGGTGGCGCCGGCCCGTTCGTCGGCTTCCAGGACATCATGGACGCGTTCTTCGGCACCGCGGCCGGCGGCGGCTCGCGCGGCCCGCGCCCGCGCACCCGTCCCGGCGCCGACGCCATCCTGCGTCTCGAGCTCGACCTGGTCGAGACCGCCTTCGGCGTCGAGGCGCCGATCACCGTCGACACCGCGGTCCTGTGCACCCAGTGCTCCGGGGCCGGCACCGCGCCCGGCACCCACCTGGCCACCTGCGAGGTCTGCGCCGGCCGCGGCGAGGTCCAGTCGGTCCAGCGCACCTTCCTCGGCCAGGTCGTCTCGTCGCGCCCCTGCCAGAACTGCCAGGGCCACGGCACGGTCATCCCGAACCCCTGCCCCACCTGCGCCGGCGACGGCCGCATCCGCACCCGCCGCTCACTGACCGTGAAGATTCCGGCGGGCGTCGAGGACGGCATGCGCATCCGCCTGGCACAGCAGGGCGAGGTCGGTCCCGGCGGCGGCACCGCTGGCGACCTCTACGTCGAGATCCACGAACGGCCCCACGACGTCTACTCCCGCAAGGGCGACGACCTCCACTGCCGGGTCACCCTCCCGATGACGGCGGCGGCCCTCGGCACCCGGATGACCATCAAGACCCTCGACGGCGAGGAGAACATCGAGGTCAAGCCCGGCACGCAGCCCGCCAGCACGCTGCGCATCCGCGGCAAGGGCGTCCCGCACCTGCGGGGCCAGGGCCGCGGCGAACTCTTCGTCCACCTCGACGTCAAGACACCCACGAAACTCACCGCCGATCAGGAACGCATGCTGCGCGATTTCGCCAAGACCCGCGGCGAGGACGTGGCGGAGCTGAGCAAGCAGGGCGGCTTCTTCAGCCGGATGCGAGACGCTTTCAACGGCCACTGAGCGGGTCCCACCGCAGCGTCTCCTCGACCGCCGCTTCGGCCGGCCCCGCTTCGGCCGGCCCCGCTTCGGCCGGCCCCGCTTCGGCCGGCCCCGCTTTGCGGGATCAAGATCAAGAGCTTGATGTCGTAGCGGGGTGGGGGGTACAGGACGTCGCTCACGCCGAGGGCCGGGCGGCGGCGAGCTGGCCGCTACGCGTCCAGAGCGCTCACCACCACCCGGCGACGTGCGTGAGTGGTTGCGCTCCCTCGGTCGGCGTGTGGTGCGGTATCCCCATGCTCTGCGGCGGCGGGGGCTCCTTCGGTTGGTGTGTGGGCGCTGGATCCCCATGCTCTGAGTCGGCCTGTAGCGTCTCGGGGATGTCGGCGCCGCTGTTTCTGGTTGAGAGCCTGCCCGTCGGATCGTCGTTCACGCTGGACGGGCCCGAGGGGCATCACGCCGCCGACGTGCAGCGGCTGCGGGTGGGGGAGACGCTGATCCTGGCCGACGGGCGTGGCGCTACCGCCCGGGGCGAGGTGACGGCGGTCCAGCGCGGGCGTGTGGATTTGATGGTTCTGAGCATCGCCGAGGAGCCCGCGCCTGACCCGCGGCTGGTCGTGGTGCAGGGCATCGCCAAGGGCGACCGGGGCGAGCTGGCTGTTCAGGCGATGACCGAGGTGGGCGTCGACGAGATCGTGCCGTGGGCGGCGTCGCGGTCGGTGGCGCAGTGGCGTGCGGAACGCGGGTTCAAGGCTCGCGACAGGTGGGCGGCCACCGCCCGCGAGGCCGCCAAACAGGCTCGCCGCTGCTGGCTGCCCGTGGTGAGGGGCGACCCGGACACGTCGACGAAGCAGGTCACCGCCCGTCTGTCGGCCGCCGCGGCCGCGTTCGTGCTGCACGAGGAGGCCACTGAGCGGCTGGCCGCCGTGCCCCTCCCCGACTCCGGCGAGATCGTCCTGGTGGTCGGCCCCGAGGGCGGCATCTCCGACACCGAACTCGAACTCTTCCGCGACGCCGGCGCCGTCCCCGTCCGCCTGGGCAGCACCGTCCTGCGCACGTCGACAGCGGGCGTAGCCGCCCTGTCAGTCCTGTCCGCACACCTCTCCCGCTGGTGAGCTGGCGCTCCCGCTGGTGACCGGCTCCCGGTGGTGAGCCGGCGCTCCCTCTGGTGACCGGCTCCCGTTGGTGGCCCGGCGAGATCTTGGAGGGTTGCGCCCGTATTCGAGCCACAACTCTCCAAGATCTCGCGGTTTGCGGCGGGACGGGAGGTGCGGGTTGCGGCGGGGCCGGAGACGCGGTTGGCGGCGTGGCCGGAGACGCGGTTGGCGGCGGGGCTGGAGACGCGGATTGTGGCGGGATGGGGGGATTACGGGAAGGCTAGGGGAGTGGTCAGGCGTGGGTCGTCGAGGGCGTGGGCGGCGGTCACGGTGTAGGTGCCGGGGACTGTCTGCCAGCCGTCGTGCCAGACCTGGAAGGAGCGCTCCGGCAGCGGGATCCGCACGGTGACGGTCTCGCCCGGTGCGGCGGTGACGGTGGTGAAGCCGGCGAGCCATCGTGACGGGCGTTCGGCGGGGGACGGGTCGGTGGAGGACAGGTAGATCTGTACGACCTCACGCCCCGTGCGCTCGCCCGTGTTCGTGAGCGTGACGACCGCCTCAGCAGGAGTCACAGCGAGTTCACCGTACGAAAAAGTGGTGTAACCCAAACCGTGACCGAACGCGAAGAGTGGGCTTGCCCCGGACCGCAACCATCCGCGATAGCCGATGAAGATCTCCTCGTCGTAGGCGAGGGTGCCGCCGGAGGGATGCACGTCGAGGACCGGGCAGTCCTCCTCGCGCCTCGGCCAGGTGGTGGGCAACCGCCCGCCCGGCTCGGCCACGCCCGTCAGCACGTCGGCCAGCGCACGGCCCGCCTCCTGCCCCGGGAACCACGTGAGCAGGACCGCCGCGGCCTCCTCGGCCCACGGCAGCAGTACCGGCGAGCCGGCGTTGACCACGACGATCGTCCGGGGGTTCGCCGCCGCCACCCGGGAGACCAACTCGTCCTGGCGGCCCGGAAGTGCCAGCGACGAGCGGTCGAAACCTTCCGACTCGACCTGCTCGGTGGTGCCGACGACGATCACCGCGACGTCAGAGCGGGCGGCGAGCTCGACCGCTTCGGCGATCAGGCCGTCCTCGTCGGGACCGGGCGGGCGGTGACCGAGCGTGGTGGAGACCGAGTGCGCCATGCCGGGGTCGAAGGTCTGGCGCAACACGACGGGTACCGGTACGCCGGCCGGCAGCGCCACCGTGAAGCGCTGTTCGCGCGGGTGCAGGAGGAGGTCGGCGCGGCCGGTGCCGGGCGGGTGCAGCGAGCCCTGGTAGAGCTTCTCGCCGCCGACGGTGAGTTCGAACGCGCCGAAGCCGGAGATCGCGAGGACGTGGTCGCCGCCGGTCGCCGGGGTGAGTTCGGTGTGCAGTTCGAGGCTGGTGACGTGGGCGACGTCCAGGCCGCCGGGCAGGTCGCCGATCCACCGGACGGTGCCCGTCTCGACGCCGAACTCGTGGCTCTCCAGGGTGAACGTGAACGGCGCCCAGTCCGGGCCCTGCGCGGGCGGGAGGAACGGGCGCGGGTCGGCGCCGACGGCGTAGGGCACGTCGACACCGAGCAGGGCGTGGCGGATCCCGTCGAGCGGTGAGATCACGTGCTGCGGGGTGACCTGCGCGCTGCCGCCCCCGAGGACGCGGGCATCGGTCGCGAGGGCCCCGATCACCGCCACCCGGGTCAGCGCGCCGGCGTCGAGCGGGAGGACCGAGTTGCGGGCCAGGACGAACGAGCGGACCGCAACCTCATGAGCGACATCCTCACCTTTTTCGTCATTTAGGGTGTTTGTCGGTTCTGCGCCGTCCAGAATCCCGACCCGAGCGGCCAGCCGTAGCACTCGCCGTACCTTTTCATCGATCAGCTCTTCCGCGACGGCGCCGGACCGGACCGCCTCGACCAGCTTCGGCCCCCACGGGTTGTCCATGGCCGGCATGGCGATGTCGAGCCCACCCACCGCCGCCGCCACCGTGTCCCGCGCCGCACGCCAGTCCGACACCACGATCCCGTCGAAGCCCCACTCCCGCTTCAGGATCTCGTCCTGGAGCCGGCCGTTGGCGGACATCGTCTCGCCGTTGACCCCGTTGTACGCGCTCATCACGCCCCAGCCACCGGCCGCGACCACCCGCTCGAACGGCGCGAGGTACACCTCTCGCAGCGCCCGCTCCGGGATCTGCACGTCCACGGTCATCCGCTCGGTCTCGAAGTCGTTCCCGACCAGATGCTTCACGGTCGTGCCCACGCCGTGCGCCTGCACACCCGTCACGAAGCCCGCCGCGATCTCCCCGGTCAGCAGCGGGTCCTCCGAGTAGCACTCGAAGTGCCGGCCGCCGAGCGGTGTCCGGTGCAGGTTCACCGTCGGGCCGAGCAGCAGGTGCACACCCTTGCGCCGGGACTCCTGGCCGAGCAGCCGTCCCGCGCGCTCGGCGAGTGCCGTGTCCCAGGTCGCGGCAAGCGCGGTGGGGCTGGGCAGCGCCACGGACGGGTCTTCGGGGGTGTAGCCGGTGCCGCGTACGCCGACCGGGCCGTCCGACATGACCAGCGACCGCAGGCCGATCCGGGGGATGGCCGGCAGTGACCAGAAGTCCTGTCCGGTCAGCAGCGACACCTTCTCCTCCACGGTCAATTTCTGGAGAAGGTGATCTAAATCAGTCATGAGAGCGCTCCCACAATCGGGTCCAAGGATCCGCCGACCATTCAATCTGCAACACATAAGATCCGACAGGTGGAAAACTCCTGCCTCTTCTGCCGCATCGTGGCCGGTGAGATCCCGGCGGCCGTCGTGCACCGGACCGAGACGACCCTGGCCTTCCGCGACATCGACCCGAAGGCGCCCACCCACGTGCTGGTCATACCGGTCGCGCACCACGCTGACGTGGTCGCGCTGGCCGGCGACCCGTCCGCCGCCGCCGACGTGCTGGCCGCCGCCGCGACCGTCGCCGAGCTCGAGGGATTGAAGGACGGCTTTCGCGTGATCTTCAACACCGGCCCGCACGGCGGCCAGGAGGTCTTCCACGTCCACGCGCACGTCGTCGGTGGCGCGCCGCTCGGCCCGATGCTGGCCGGCCGGTGAGCGCACCGGTAGCACGGTATGAGCGCGCCGCCCGCAAGGCCCAGGCGGACGGCCGCATCCCGGCCCTCTCGGTGGCCCTGCACCGGGCGGACCGCGAGCCCTGGGCCTTCACCGTCGGCGACTCCGGCAATCCTGGCCATCCCCTCGATCCTGGCAGCCGGTTCCGGATCGGCTCGGTCACCAAGACGTTCACCGCGGTGCTCGTCCTGCAGGCCCGCGACGAGGGGCTGCTCGACCTGGACGAGCCGGTCTCGGCGTACCTCGACGTCCCCGCGCACGGCGACGCCACGATCCGCCGGCTCCTCTCGCACACCGCCGGATACCAGCGCGAGCCGCACGGTGACGTCTGGGACACGCTGATCACCCCGGACGCCGCCCGGATGCTCGCCGAACTGGACCGCGCCGAGCGGGTGCTGCCCAACGCGCGCCGTTTCCACTACTCGAACCTGGGCCTCGCCGTCCTCGGCCAGCTCGTCGCGAAGCTCCGCGGCACCACCTGGGCCGACGTTCTCACCGCGCGCGTCCTGTCCCCGCTCGGCCTGAGTGCCACCACCGTCGAGACGCCTCCGGAAGCCGTGATCGGCTATCTCGTCGACGCGTACTCCGACGCCGCCCGCCCGGAGCCACCTGTCGACCTGGGCGGTGTCGGACCGGCCGCGCAGATCTGGAGCACCGCCACCGATATGGCGAAATGGGCGGCATTCCTGGCGGACCCGGCCGTCGTGGACCCGCGCGGGCAGGTGCTCACCCCGGCCACCGTCGACGAGATGCGCTGGCCGCTCACCACCACCGACGAGTCCCTCTGGGCGACCGGTTTCGGTCTCGGCCTGATCCTCGTACCCGACGGCAAACGCATCGTCCACGTCGGCCACGACGGCGCGATGCCCGGCTTCCTGGCCGGCGTCTACGGCCGCCGCGGCGGCGAGGGCAACCCGGGCGCGCTGGGCTGCGCGGTACTCGGCTCCTCCGGCACCGCCGGCCAGACCAACGAACTCGTCCACGAGCTCCTCCGCCTCGCCACCGACCTCGACCCCGCCGACATCACACCGTGGCGCCCGTCCCCGCCCGCGCCGCCGCGCTACCGCTCGGCGCTCGGCCGCTGGTGGAGCGAGGGTTCCGAGTTCGTCTTCGCCTGGCATGACAACAGACTGCAGGCCCGGGTGACCGAGGCGCCCGCGGATCGCCCTCCGGCGATCTTCGAGGAGCTGCCGGACCGGCCGGACGTCCTGCGCACGGTCTCCGGGCGGGAGGCCGGCGAGCTGCTGCGCCTCACCCGGGACGAGAGCGGCGCGGTGGTCCGCATGCACTGGGCGACCTACCGCTTCACCCGGCTTCAGGAGGGCTTCGACGGAGGCCCGGCCTCAGCGGGGCGAGAGCCGATTTAGGGTACGCGAGTCGTGCTCTCGATCGGGGAGACCCGCGACCACCTGCCAACCCACGGCCGCAGCGCGCCCGCCGGGACACGGCGGGTGGTCCCGCGCCCGGCCGCTCCGCCATCGCCCGGCTCCCCTTCTCGCGGCCTTGGCTCCCCGCTCCTGGCCGCCGGCGGCCCCGCCTCGCCCTGGCCTGTCGGCGGCCCCGCCTCGCCCTGGCCTGTCGGCGGCCCTGCCCCGTTCCTGGCGGCGGGTCGCCCTGGCCCGCCCCGTTCCTGGCGGCGGGTCGCTCTGCCCCGCCCCGTTCCTGGCGGCCCGCGGGTTCCGTCCTCGGTCCTTGCCGCCGGCGGTGGCGTTCCGGTGGCGTTCGGGTGGGCTCCGGGCGGGTGATCTGTGGAACGGCCTGGCGATAATGGCATCGGCGGGCAGACGGGTGAGCGGATAGGATGGCACGATCCTTGAGCACGCCGGCCCGACCGGGACGACGCAGAGAATGAGAGCAGGTGGCGGAGGCCCTCAGGGCCGCCCTATGACCGGTACGCCGAACACTTCCAGCACGGGTTCGTCCAGCCCGGTGCGGGCGCAGACCAAGATCTCGGTGAGTGACCCGAAGATCATGGTGAACCTGCTCGGCGCCAAGGACGAGATCCTCCGTCTCATCGAGCGGTCTCTCGACAGTGACGTGCATGTGCGCGGCAACGAGATCACCATCACCGGTGACCCGGCCGACAACGCCACCGCCGAGCGACTGTTCTCCGAGCTGATCGAGCTCATCGAGAAGGGTGAGACGCTCACCGTCGACGCGGTCCGCCGCACCCTCGCGATGCTCGAGGCCAACACCACCGAGCGCCCCGCCGAGGTGCTCACCCTCAACATCCTGTCCCGGCGCGGGCGCACCATCCGGCCCAAGACGCTGGGGCAGAAGCGCTACGTCGACGCCATCGACCAGAACACGATCGTCTTCGGGATCGGCCCCGCCGGAACCGGTAAGACGTATCTGGCGATGGCCAAGGCCGTGCAGGCGCTGCAGGCCAAGCAGATCAGCCGGATCATCCTGACCCGGCCGGCGGTCGAGGCGGGTGAGCGGCTCGGCTTCCTGCCCGGCACGCTGACCGAGAAGATCGATCCTTATCTGCGGCCGCTCTACGACGCCCTGCACGACATGCTCGACCCGGAGTCCATCCCCAGGCTGATGGCCGCGGGCACGATCGAGGTCGCGCCGCTGGCGTACATGCGTGGCCGGACCCTCAACGACGCGTTCATCATCCTGGACGAGGCGCAGAACACGACGCCCGAGCAGATGAAGATGTTCCTGACCCGGCTCGGGTTCGGGGCGAAGATCGTGGTGACCGGTGACGTCACCCAGGTCGACCTGCCCGGCGGCACGAGCAGCGGCCTCAAGGTCGTGCGGGAGATCCTGCACGACGTCGAGGACGTGCACTTCGCGGAGCTCTCCAGCTCCGACGTGGTGCGGCACCGGCTGGTCGCCGAGATCGTCGACGCCTACGCGAGATATGACGTCGCGCAGGAACAACAGGCAGCACAATCCGTTCACGCCGTGCCGGGCCGGGCCGCCAGTGGTGGCCGGTCGTCGGGGCGCCGGCGCTAGTCGCAAGGGGTAATCGCACCACTATGTCCATCGAGATCGCCAACGAGTCGGGAGTCGAGGTCGACACCGACGCGATCCTCGCGGTTGCCCGGCACGCGCTGGACGAGATGGGGGTCAACCCGCTCGCTGAGCTGTCGATCCTGCTCGTCGACATCGACTACATGGCCGAGCTGAACCATCGGTGGATGGGCGGCGACGGTCCCACCGACGTGCTGGCCTTCCCGATGGACGAGGGCAGCGTCGACCACGGGCCCGGCGAGTCGGGCACCGGCGAGCCGGCCCTGCTGGGCGACATCGTGCTGGCGCCGGAGGTGGCGGCGAAACAGGCCGCCGCCGCCGGCCACGCACCGGCCGACGAGCTGCACCTGCTCACCGTCCACGGCGCGCTGCACCTGCTCGGCTACGACCACGCCGAGCCGGACGAGGAGCGCGAGATGTTCGCCCTGCAGAACAAACTTCTGCAGAGCTGGCGCGCCGGCCGCAAGGCCGGCTAACCATGGACCCCGCACATCTAGCGGCCGCGCCGGCCACGGCCGGTCTGCCCGACGGTGGGCTGATCGCGGCCAATCTGCCCGACGTGCAGCTGATCGCGGCTGCGCCGGCTGCGGCTGGTCTGCCCGACGCGCAGCTGATCGTTGTGGCGGTGTTGCTGGTGCTGCTGGCCGGGCTCGCCTCGATGACCGACGCGGCGCTGGCCACGGTGTCGCCGGCTCGGGCGGCGGAGCTGGCCCGGGAGGGTCAGCGGGGTGCCGGGGCGCTGGCCGCGGTCGCCTCCGACGTGGTGCGTCACGTCAACCTCCTGCTGCTGCTCCGGCTGCTCTGTGAGCTGACCGCGACCACCATGGTCACCATGGTGGCGGTCGACACCTGGGGCGTGGGCTGGCAGGCCGCGCTCGTCGCGGCCGGTGCCATGACGCTGATCAGTTTCGTCGTGGTGGGCGTCGCGCCGCGGACCGTGGGGCGCCAGCACGCCTACGCGGTGGGCCGCGCGACCGCGCCGCTCGTGCGATGGCTCGGCAAGGTGCTCAACCCGCTCGCCAAGCTGCTGATCCTGATCGGTAACGCGGTGACGCCGGGCAAGGGGTTCCCGGAGGGGCCGTTCGGCAGTCAGGTGGAGCTGCGGGAGCTGGTCGACCTGGCCGAGCAGCGGGGCGTTGTCGAGCACGGCGAGCGCGAGATGATCCACTCGGTGTTCGCGCTGGGTGACACGATCGCCCGTGAGGTGATGGTGCCGCGTACCGAGATGGTGTGGATCGAGGCGCCGAAGACACTGCAGCAGGCGCTCTTCCTCTTCCTGCGGTCGGGCTTCTCGCGGATCCCGGTGATCGGGGAGAGCGTCGACGACGTGCTCGGTGTGCTCTATCTGAAAGACGTGATCCGGCGGACCCAGAACGGCGATCCGGAGGCGACCGCGCAGGCGGTGGCCGACGCGATGCGCCCGGCGACGTTCGTGCCGGAGTCCAAGCCGGTCGACGACCTGCTGTCGGAGATGCAGGCCGCCCGCAACCACCTGGTGATCGTGGTCGACGAGTACGGCGGTACGGCCGGTCTGGTGACGATCGAGGACATCCTCGAGGAGATCGTCGGCGAGATCACCGACGAGTACGACGTGGAACGCCCGCCGATCGAGCACCTGGAGGACGGCTCGGTACGCGTCGCCGCCCGGCTTCCGATCGAGGACCTGGGCGACGTGTTCGGCGTGGAGCTGCCCGCCGACGAGGTGGAGACGGTCGGCGGCCTGCTCGGGCAGACGCTCGGCCGGGTGCCGATCCCCGGCGCCAAGGCGGAGGTCGGTGGCCTGCACCTGACCGCCGAGGGCGCCACCGGCCGGCGGAACCGGATCGACTCGGTGCTGGTGCGCCGGATACGCCCGGAGCCGCCCGCTGAGAAGTCCGATGAGAACGTTGCCGAGACCGAGGAAAGACAACCCGCAGATGCCTGAGCAGACCTTCGACGCCGCTACCGTGCCGGGCACGGACGGCACCGCGCTGAGCGCCGAGGACACCAAACTGGTCACCCTGGCGCGCAGTTCACGGGCCCGTGTGGGCGCGGTCGAGGGCGCCGCGGTCCGTGATCAGGACGGACGCACCTACGCGGCGGCCACGGTGACGCTGCCCAGCCTCGCCGTGACCGCGCTGCAGCTGGCGGTGGCACAGGCGGTGTCCTCCGGCGCCACCAGCATCGAGGCGGCAGCGGTGGTCACCGAGTCGCCGGTGCTCGACGGCGGCGGGCGCGCCGCGGTGCGTGACCTGGCCACGGACGCCCCGATCCACGTGGCGGGCCCGGACGGCGCGCTGCTCGGCACGGTCACCCAGTGATGGCCCCGGAACCGAACGACGAACGCCGCCTCACCGCGGGAGAACGCAACGAACTGCGCCGCCAGGAGCGCCGGGCCGCCCGCCGCGCGGCCGACCAGGGAGCTGACCAGCGCGGCCGCCGCCAGCCGGGCGCGAGGAGCGGCGATTCGAGTGCGAAGGGCGGCGGGTCGGGCGCGAAGAGCGGGTCGGGTGCGCGCGGTGCCGGGTCGGGTGCGAAGGGCAGCGGCCAGGCAGGCGGGAAGAAGGGCGGATTCGGCGCGACGTTCGGCGGCGGGTCGGGCGCGGGAAGTGGCAGGTCGGGCTCGGGGAGCGGCAGGTCGGGCTCGGGGAGCGGCAGGTCGGGCGCGGGGAGCGGCAGGTCGGGCGCGGGGAGTGGCAGATCGGGCGCGGGGAGTGGCAGATCGGGCGCGGGGAGTGGCAGGTCGGGCGCGGGCGGCGGCAGGTCGGGCACCGGAGGCGGCAGGTCGGGCGCGGGACGTGGCGGGCCGGGCGGGGCGAGTGGCGGGCCGGGCGCGCGGAGTGGTGACGGTGTGGGGCGGCAGCGGGCGCCGGAAGGGGTGTCCGCCGGCTCTCGGGGACGAGGGGACTCTTCGGGGGAGCGGTCGTTTGCCCGTACATCTGAAGGGGTTGCACCTGGATCTCACCGGCACAAGGCCGCACGGATCGCCAAGCCGGACGATGGGGTTTATCGGGCTGGATTTGCCTGCTTCGTCGGAAGGCCCAACGCGGGCAAATCGACGCTGACGAATGCGATTGTCGGGCAGAAGATCGCGATCACCTCGAACAAGCCGCAGACTACGCGGCACGTGATTCGGGGCATTCTGCACCGGACGGACTCGCAGCTGGTGCTTGTCGACACGCCGGGGCTGCATCGGCCGCGGACGCTGCTCGGTGAGCGGCTGAACGACCTGGTCCGGGAGGTGTGGAGCGAGGTCGACGTGATCGGCGTGTGCTTCCCGGCAGACGAGCCGATCGGGCGTGGCGACCGTTTCATCTCGGCGGAGATCAGCGCGCTGAAGGCCACCGTGATCGCCGTGGTGACCAAGGTGGACCTGGTGGATCCGGCGACGCTGACGGAACGGCTGATGGCCGTGTCGCAGCTGTATGACTTCGCGGAGATCGTCCCGGTCAGTGCGGTCTCCGGGCACCAGGTCGAGGTGCTGACCGACGTGATGGTGAAGTATCTGCCGGAGTCGCCCCAGCTGTATCCGGACGACGTCCTCACCGACGAACCGGAGCAGGTGCTGATCGCCGAGCTGATCCGGGAGGCGGCGCTCGAGGGCGTGCGCGACGAGCTACCACACTCGATCGCGGTGCTCGTCGAGGAGATGATGGTCGAGGGGAATCTCACCAAGATCTACGCCGACCTCTACGTCGAGCGTGACAGTCAGAAGTCGATCGTGATCGGAACGCGAGGCACGCGGCTCAGGGACGTCGGGTCGAAGGCGCGAGGTGAGATCGAGGAGCTTTTGGGTACGAGGGTGTACCTAGATCTTCATGTTCGCGTCGCCAAAGAGTGGCAGCGGGACCCGAAGCAGCTGCGTAAGCTGGGTTTTTAGATTTAAACATGGACATAGCCTGACTATGGGATAGTTCACCGGAGTTTGCGCTTTTCGGCCGTACTTGGGTAACACCAATGGCCATGCGAAACCGGTACCTCGACCTCCTGCGTGCCGTGGCGACCGTCCGCGTGGTGATCTATCACCTGACCGGGTGGACGGCCTTGACCGTCGTCTTCCCCGCCATGTCGGTGATGTTCGCGCTGGCCGGGTCGCTCATGGCGGCGTCGCTGGACCGGTTCGGGGTGTGGGCGGTGGAGCGCCGCCTGCGCCGCCTGTTGCCGTCGCTCTGGGTCGTCGGGCTGATCGCGGTGCCGGCGATGCTGATCGCCGGTACGCCGTGGGCCTGGCGTCTGCTGTTCTGGGGCTTCCCGCTGGTCGATCCGGAGGCGACCGGGTGGTGGATGCAGTCCCTGAGTCACGCCTGGTATTTGCGAGACTTCCTGTGGTTCGTCCTGCTGTCGCCCATTCTTTTACCGATTTTTCGGAAATTTCCTCTTGTATCGGTTCTGGTGCCTTACCTGATCCTGGCCGTCCTGGAGCTGGGGTCCTTCACGGTGCCGGCTGTGGCGCACGACCTCGCGCTTTACGGTGGGGCCTGGCTGCTCGGGTTCGCTCATCACGA
Organism: Actinoplanes sp. NPDC051861; assembly: GCF_040681145.1. Lineage (NCBI taxonomy): Bacteria > Bacillati > Actinomycetota > Actinomycetes > Micromonosporales > Micromonosporaceae > Actinoplanes > Actinoplanes sp. NPDC051861. The sequence goes on along the minus strand of NZ_JBFAYE010000035.1, from coordinate 7,806 downwards.
CGGCCACCTGCAGCGGATGGGACGGCGCACGATTCTTGCCATCGCTGTCGGGCTCGCCCTGCCGGCTCTGGCGTGGGTGCTGACCCATCCGGGCCCGCGCGGGTACGACCTCAACGACATCCCATTGGGGAACGCGCTGTGGTCGGCGGCGTTCATCATGGTCGCGCTCCGGATCTCCCCGATGGTGCGGGAGAGCCGGATTCTGACCGTTCTGAACGCGCGGGCGCTCACGATCTATCTGTGGCATGTCCCGTTGATCGTGGCCGTGACGCAGATCGGGGAGGGGTACGGGCTGCCGGTGCGGACCGGCGTGGGTATCGGCTGGCGGGTCGTGGTGGTGTTCGGGTTGCTGGCTGTGGTGGTCGCCCTGGTGGGGTGGGTGGAGGACTGGGCTGCTGGTCGGCGGCCGGAGGTGTGGCCGGGTCGTCGGGTCCCGGTGCCGGCACCCGTTTCTCCGGCACCCGGTCATCCGGCACCCGGTCATCCGGCGGCCGTTTCTTCGGCGGCCGCTAGCGGCTCCTAGCGGGGGCTCCTCGGCGCTGCCGGTGCTGACGGGCCCTCAGGGGCCTCCGGCGCCGGGCGGGCGTCCAGGCCCGCCATGAGGTTCAGGTCGCCGCTGCGGGTGCGCAGGTCGAGCTTGTGCTCCGCGTTCGGGACGTCGTTGATCTCCGGATCAACCGACTCGTCGCCGCTGCTGGTGTCCGTGCGGACCTGATAGCTGCCCCTCGGCACGCTCACATCCAGGTTGCCGCTGCTCACCGTGGCCGTCACCGACGCCGGGACGCTCGTGCCGAGCAGCATGTCGCCGGACGACGCCCGGGCCGTGATCGGACCGGCGATCTCCTGCGCGGTGAGGTCGCCCGAGGTGCACTCCAGGCTCACCTCGGGAGCGCCGTTCACCACGAGATCCCCCGAGGTGGCCCTGATCTTCACCGGGCCGGTGGCGCCGTGCACGCCGATGTCGCCGGACGTCAGCTTCAGGTCGACCGGGCCCACCCGCTCCAGCATGACGTCACCCGAGCTCAGATCGCCGCGGACGGCCACACCGGCGGGCGCCTCGATCTGGTACGTCACGTGACAGTCGCGCCCGCAGTCGGTGGGCAGCGTCAGGATCGCGCCGGACAGCTCGTACGACGGGCCGGGGTCGGTCGACCCGCGAACCTCCCGCTTGATCCGGGTCTCCGTGGCGGTGCCCGTGGTCACCATCACGTCGGCGCTGCCGCCGGTCAGCACGATGTCGGTGACCTTGGCCTTCTCGGTGTCGTCGAAGGTCATCTTGGCGCCCACCACTCCGTCGCAGCCGGCCAGGGCGAGCAGCGAGGCGGCGGCGAGGGCCACGGCAACACGTCGGTTCATGATGCTGACGCTATTTCCGCGGGCTCCGGGGCACCATGGGTCTCGTCCCCGAGCCGACCCTGAGATCCGGGTCAGGGTATGTCGTAGGCACCGGGCAGAATGACGGTGTGCCCGCCGGATACCGACGCCAGCTCTACCGCGACGACGCGGTGGTCTTGCGCGTGCAGAAACTCGGCGAGAGCGACCGGATCGTCACGCTGCTGACCCGGAGGCACGGCCGGTTGCGGGCCGTCGCCCGGGGCGTGCGCCGCACCTCCTCGCGCTTCGGTGCGCGGCTCGAGCCGTTCGGCCACATCGACCTGCAACTCGCCGGCTCACCGGAGGGGGTGGGCAGTTCACTGCACTCGGTGAGCCAGGTCGAGGCGGTCACGCTGTTCGGCAAGAGCTTCCTCACCGACTACCCGAGATACACCGCCGCCAGCGCGATCTGCGAGACCGCGGAGCGGCTCACGCCCGTGGAGCGCGAGCCCGCCTTGCGGCTGTTCCAGCTCACCCTGGGCGCGCTCAAGGCGCTGGCCGCGGGTGAGCACGCGGGCAGTCTGGTGCTCGACGCGTACCTGTTGCGGGCCATGGCCTTTGCCGGCTGGGCGCCGGCGATCATGGAGTGCGCGGTGTGCGGCACTCCGGGGCAGCATGCGGCGTTCGCCGTGCCGGCCGGCGGCGCGGTCTGCCCGGACTGCCGTCCGCCCGGCGCGGCACACCCGAGCCCGGTGACCCTCGGCCTGATGAACGCTCTGACCGTCGGCGACTGGACGTTCGCCGACGCCACCGAACCCCCGGTGCGCCGGGAGTGCAGCGGGCTGGTCGCCGCGCACCTGCAATGGCACATGGAGCGCGCACTGCGCTCGTTGCCGCTTGTCGATCGACGGGAGTTGAACCCTTGACGCCGCGCCCGCCCACCCCGCACATCTCCGGGGCCCGGCCGCCCCAGCTGCCAGCCGCCGCGATCCCGCGCCATGTGGCGATCGTGATGGACGGCAACGGCCGCTGGGCCAAGCAGCGGGGGCTGTCCCGGACCAAGGGGCACGAGCAGGGGGAGTATTCCCTGTTCGACACCATCGAGGGCGCCATCGAGCTGGGAATTCCCTACCTTTCGGCGTACGCGTTCTCCACCGAGAACTGGAAGCGCTCGCCCGAGGAGGTGCGCTTCCTCATGGGCTTCAACCGCGACGTGATCCGCCGCCGCCGTGACCAGCTGGTCGACCTGGGCGTGCGGGTGGTCTGGTCCGGCCGGGCCGGTCGCCTGTGGAAGAGCGTCATCTCCGAGTTGCAGACCGCCGAGGAGATGAGCCGGAACAACAAGACGCTCACCCTGCAGTTCTGCGTGAATTACGGCGGTCAGGCCGAGATCGCGGACGCGACGGCGGCGATCGCCCGTGACGTGGCGGCCGGCCGGCTCAAGGCCGACAAGGTCAACGAGAAGACGATCGCGAAATATCTGTACCACCCGGAGATCCCCGAGGTGGACATGTTCCTGCGGCCCTCCGGCGAGCAGCGGACGTCCAACTTCCTGCTGTGGCAGTCGGCGTACGCGGAGATGGTCTACCTGGACACCCTCTGGCCCGACTTCGACCGCCGCCACCTGTGGTATGCGTGTGAGCTCTACGCCCAGCGGGACCGCCGCTTCGGTGGCGCGCTGCCCAACCCGGTGTCGCCGACCTGACGCGTGTGGTGTGCGGCCCCGCGGGCTTTGCCATCGTGGGGCGATGAGCACACGGCATCTGTGGATCGTGCGGCACGGCGAGGCCACGCCCGATCAGTCCGGGCTGAGCGTGACCGGCCGCCGCCAGGCGGATCTGCTCGGCGCGCGGCTGGCCGGGCTGACGTTCGCCTCGATCAGCCACAGCCCGCGGCCCCGGGCGGAGCGGACCGCCGAGGTGGTGGCCGCACACCTGCCCGGGGTGCCGGTGCGGGTCGCCGCCGAACTCGACGACCGGATCCCCACCGAGGACCCGGCCGCCGACGCGGCGATGATCGCCCGGTTCACCGCGCCGGTGGCGGACGAGACCCATGACCTGGTCATCACCCACAACTTCCAGGTCGGGTGGTTCGTCCGGGACGCGCTCGCGGCGCCGCCGGAGCGGTTCCGGGTGGTCAACCACGCGAACACGGGGCTGACCGTGATCCGGTATCCGGCGGGGTCGTGGCCGAGGGTGCTGTTGGTCAACGACCTGTCGCACCTGGAGCCGGGGTTGAGGTGGACCGGGTTGCCGCCGGAGCTCAGGCTCTGAGGGGGATCGGGGTTGCCGCCGGCGTTCAGGCTTTGAGGGGGATCGGGGTTGCCGCCGGCGTTCAGGCTTTGAGGGCCCGGATCGCGTTGTCGGCGTCGGCCAGGTCCGGCAGGACGGTGTGTGCGCCGGCCGCGATCAGTTCCGCCGCCGCGGTCGTGCCCGTTGCCACACCGACCGCGACGGCACCGTTCGCCAGCGCCGCCGTCACGTCGTTCACGGTGTCGCCGACGACGACCGGGCGGAACTCCTCGCCGTACTTGGCCCGCGCCCGCTCCAGGCTCCGCCGCACCAGGGTGGCGCGCACGCTGTCGTCGGTGCCGTAACCGCCCACCTCGGCGTCGAACGACCCGTCCAGCCCGAACGCCGCCACCTTCACCGCGGCGACCTCCGGGACGTTGCCGGTGACCAGGGTCTGCACCACGGCCGGGTCGTCGCCGAGCCGGGTCAGGACCTCCTTGACGCCCGGCATCAGCGACCCCTGCTCGGCGAACTCGTGCTTGATCTCGTGGATCTTCTCCACGTACCGCGTGAAGAACCGCTCCGGCGTGCAGTCGGTCACCCCGTGCGCCGAGAACACCTCCGCGCAGATGTCCAGGTCCGTACGCCCGCCGAAGATCGGCGTGTCCTGCCACGCCACGCCGGTCACCTCGGTGAACGCCGCCTTCCAGGCCCGTGCCGCGACCCCGCCCCCGCGCAGCAGGGTGTAGTCGATGTCCCACATGACGAGGCGCCTCACGACTGACCCAGCACCCTCTCGATGTGCTCCACCTTGGCGGTCAGCGCACCGGTGACACCCGGCCGGACGTCCGCCTTCAGCGAGAGGCTGACCCGCGGAGCCGCGGCGGCGACCGCGTCGACAGCCTGCTTGACGACGGCCATCACCTCGTCCCACTCACCCTCGATCGTGGTGAACATGGCATCGGTCCGGTTCGGCAGCCCGGAGGCGCGAACCACGCGGACAGCCTCGGCGACGGCGTCACCGACGGAGTCACCGCTTCCGATGGGAGTCACAGAGAAGGCAACCAGCATGGTTCCCATTTTGGCAGTGAGCTGCCCTTGAGTCGATCAAGGCGCACGCCTAGTCTAGGCGCTGAGCAAGTTGACGAGAGTGCATTGACATACGCTGGGGGTGAGGTTCATGGAGGCGGTTGTGGCAGAGAAGCGCATAGACATCGACGACGAGGCGCTGACGGCGGCGAGCGCGATCCTGGGAACGAGTGGCACGGAGGAGACCGTCAACGCGGCTCTCCGTGAGATCGTCGCGGCGCGGGCGCGGCTCGATGCCTGGGAGCGACTCGGCGAGATGGGTGCCAGGGGCGACTTCGACGACCTCGCGAACAAACGGAGCAATCGGGCATGAAGCCGGTGAGATATCTCGTCGACACGAGCGCGTTCATCCGGTTGGTGCGGAACCCCGAGCTCCGCAAAGCCTGGGCCGAGCCGGTCTATCACGGAGTGCTCGGCATCTGTCCCCTCACCGAACTCGAGATCTTCCGGTGCGCACGCTCCAGGGAAGAAAGAGACGAGTGGGAACGCACGCTGCGGGCGAGTTACTGCTGGGTCCTCGTCCCCGACCAGGGCTTCGAGCGCGCCGCCGAGGTGCAGCGGAGTCTGACGGACCTGGGCGCGCACCGGTCCGCCGGCCCGGTCGACCTGCTGATCGCCGCCACCGCCGAGCAGCACAGGATGACGATTCTGCATTTCGACCGAGACTTCACGCAGGTGGCAAGAGTCACCGGCCAGCCGACTCGGTGGATCGCCGCACCCGGGTCTGTCGACTGAGGGAAGGAGGGGTCAGAGCACGTAAGTCGCGATCAGCTGGCTCAACTGGCGAATATCGACGTTCCGCTTGAACTCGAGCCGCACGTTACCCAGCCCGCTGAACCACAGATCCAGCTCGGAATCGCGGTCGAAGCTTCCCGCGGTCTCCACCGAGAACGCCTGGATCCGGTTGTATGGCAGCGTCGTGAAATCCGTCTTCGACCCGGTCAGCCCCTGCACGTTCGCGGCGATCAGGCGCTTGTCGGTGAAGACGACGAAATCGCGGACCGTCTTGAAGGCGAAGATCACGCGCTCGCCCTGGACCAGGAACGGCGCCACCTGCGGAACCACCTCGTTCGGGTCGCACGGGTTGAGCTTGAAGACGGAGCCGTTCGCGAAGTCGATCACGGGACCACGGTAACCGGCAGGTCCAAGGCCGCAGCCTCCCGCCGCATGCCGTCGAGCAGGACCGGCAGGTCGGGGAAGCCGGCCGCGTCGGCGTGGACGGTCACGGTGAGCCGTCCCGCATAGGAGAGCGCCACGAACGACAGCCCGACGTTTCCGGCGAGGTTGCCGACCGGGATGAGGGCGCGGACGGGTACGCCCAGGAGCCGGATCGGCTCGGGCGGTCCGATCAGGTCACTCTCGACGACGGTGGTGACGCGCTGGTGGCGGGCGCACCAGCGAGCCGTGCCGAGCCGCGCCATCAGCGTCAGGATGCCGGTGGCGGCGGTGGCGGACTGTTCCCGTTTGGCCCGCGCGGTGGTCTGCGCGACCTGGGCCAGCCGAGCTGAGGGGCGGGTTTCGGTCACGGGCAGGCGGACGAGCACGGCGCCGACCCGGTTGCCGATCACCGGGTTCGAGCCGGGAGGACGCAGGGAGACGGCGACCGAGGCGGTCAGCCGCAGGCTTTCGAGAGGTTCGCCGCGCGAGCGGACCAGGGCGCGGAGGCCGCCGGTGACCAGGGCCAGGACGACGTCGTTCACGGTGGCGCCATGCAGGTGCGCCACGGCCTTCACAGCCGCGAGATCCAGCCGGATCAGGGCCAGGCGGCGGGTTGCGCTCACCGGCACGTTCAGCGAGGTTTTTGGTCCGAAGAGCAGCATGCGTACGCCGGGCAAGCGCGAACCCTGACCGCCCCGCATCGAGGAAGGCACCCGTGCCGGCGCGATGTCGTCGCCGAGCAGCCGGCTGACCAGCCCGAGCGCCGCCTGCCCGTCCGCGACGACGTGATGCAGCAGGAAGATCAGCGCACTTCGGCCCTCCGGCAGTGGCACCAGCCAGAGACGCCACAGCGGCTGTGACCGGTCCAGCATCGGCTCGATCAGCCGCTCGGTGAGGCGCAGCAGCGCACCCTCGTCGCCGGGCGCCGGTACCTCGGCGATCTCGACGTGCCGCTCGGCCCGGAACCCGGGGTGGTCGGTCCAGAACGGCCGCCTCCAGATCGGGCCGGGGTGGTCTGTCCTGAACAGCCGCCCCCGGGCCGGGCCGGGGTGGTTCGTTCCGAACAGCCGCCTCCAGGCCGGGCCGGGGTGGTCCGTCCTGAACAGTCGCCCCCGGGCCGGGCCGGGGAATCGGAGGACCTGGCGTAGTCGTGGTGCCTCGGCGACCCGGGCGGCAACCCGGGCCCGTGCCTCGGCCAAATCCGGCCGACCCTCCAGAACGGCCACGGCGGCGACGTGGATCGGCGTCTCCGGACTCTCGGCGGCCAGGTTGATCAGATCGGTGACGGTGACCCGCATCGGAACCTCCGGCAACCACTCTTCCTCGGTGCGGGCGGGCCGGGGAGGGCCGAGAGACCTGTCCTGTGGTGCCTACTCTTGCCGGGTGCGATCCTCAGCGGCGGGAACCTGGCAGCTCGGCGACAAGACCGTCAACCGCATGGGCTTCGGCTCGATGCGGCTCACCGTGCGGTCCGACACGACGACGGCGGTCCGGGTTCTGCGCCGTGCCGTGGAGCTGGGAGTCGACCACATCGACACTGCGGCCTTCTACTTCTCACCGGGCGGCATCCTCGACGGCGAACCGGGCCCGGTGCGGTATGCGCCTGAGTTGATCAGGGAGGCGCTTTACCCGTACCCCCAAAAGCTTTTGATCGGAACCAAGGTCGGACCCGGTCGTCGCCCGGATGGCGGCTGGGGCGGCGCGACGACACCGGCTGAGCTGCGCTTTCAGGTCGAGGAGAATCTGCGTCGACTCGGCGTGGACGCGCTGGACCTGGTCAATCTGCGAGTCAGCGGCGACGCGGCCGCGATTGCTGACCGTTTTGGAGCACTCGCCGAAATGCGTTCGGAGGGCCTGATCCGTCATCTCGGACTCTCCAACATCCGGCTGGCCCACCTCGATGAGGTCGCTGGGATCGCGCCCAATGCCGCGTAGCTTAAGTTGATCTTGCGGGTTGTGGGAAGGCGTGCAGGCGGATCATGGCTGGTGTCTGGTGGCGGATGCTGGCGGGTTC
>NZ_JBFAYE010000034.1:81169-94058 GCF_040681145.1 Actinoplanes sp. NPDC051861 | reverse complement strand
CGGCGACGTCAAGCACCGCCACTCCTTCCGGAGGTCTCCTCTCTGATCAAGGCACCACGCCGAACGTCAACAACCTCCGTGGTCAGTACATCTAGGTTCTGTCCCGCGGATCACCCGGGGCTGCGGCGTGGCCCAGGTGGTGGCTGACGGCGTCCGGGCGAAGGCCACATACAACCCCGGTATGCGACCTTCGCCCGGCCGACGCCAGCCACCACCTGGACCTCGCCTCGCACTCGGGTGATTCGCGGGACAGAACCTAGGACTCGGTGATCTTGATCGGGTCGGCCGTCAGCACGTCGCACTGGACGTACGCGAGGTCGATCGTCACGTCGGTGAACCACAGAACCGGCAGGGTCAGTGGCGGCGGCGACTCCGGGGTGAAGGTCACCGGGATCAGCCCGAACAGCTTGCCGGCGAACTTCGGGGTGTAGAACTCGACGCTCCCGTCGGTGATCAGCTCGTTGCTCTTGATCAGCGTGGTGGCGTCGCCCGGCTCGTCGATCTCCAGGCTGAACGGCTTGTTGACCGCCTTGTCCATGACGAAGCGCAGCGACGGGATGACGCCGTTCGCCGTCGGCACGTCGGTGACACCCTCGTACGTCGAGTTGTACATGGTCAGCGAGCCGACCTTCATGAGGCCCGGCTTGACGGCCGCGCGGGGCAGCCCGTCGGCGTTCGCGACCAGGCCCTCCTGTCGCGGTCCCAGGCAGGGGATCTCCTCGGGCTTCTTCGACGGTTTAGGGGTGGCCGTGGGGCTTTCCGCCGGCGCGCTGGTCGGGGTAGCGGTCGGCGCTGTGGCCGGTGCCGACGGCGACGGCGACGGCGTCTCCTCGTCCTTGTCGGGGTCGAACCACTCGCCGATGTCCTCGATGACGTCGCCGATGCCGTCCAGGATCGGGAATCCGGTGCCGTCGTCCTCGGTCGCCGTCGGTGACGGGCTCGCTGAGCCGCCGGCGGGGGCGCCGGCCGAGGGTGCCGGGCTGGGTGTCCTGGACTTCTTAGGTTTCGGTGTGGCCGACTTCGCGGCGGCCTTGGGGGCGATCGACGGCAGGCCCTTCGGGCACTCTGCGGCGTCGGCGGGTGCTCCGGTGGCCGCGAGCAGGGTTCCGGCCATGGCCAGCGGCACGATGAAGATCAGCGCTTTGCGGATCGTGCGGTGGTTGCCGGGCGGCTGTTCCTGGTGCGAGCCGTCTCCCGGGACGATGCCCGGGACGATCGTGGAGTCGCTGATCACCGGGATCTCGCCGGTCGGTGCGTCACCCGTACCCTTGTATGGTTTTATGCCTTTTTCTGGGCCTCTCTCTGCCGGGGTCCATGCGATCACCAGGGCTCCGCCGAGGATCCCGAGGAACATGCCGGCGAACCAGCCGCCCAGGTTGAGGCCGATGAACGAGTACAGCGCGGTGAGCGTCCCGACGATCCCGTAGAACAGCCGTTGCGCAGGTGTGAACCAGGCCAGCGCGCCGCAGACCAGCATGATCACCGGAAGCAGGTAGGAGAGGAAGCCCTGCGGGCCGATGTGCAACTGCAGATCGGCGAGTTCCATGTTGGCGCTGGTGAACATCTCCAGCCCCGACATCACGAGGAACAACCCGCCCCAGTACGGCCGCCCGCGCCGCCACGTGCGGAACTCGCTCCGGAAGTCGTCCACGCTCGAAACCCCTCCACAACACCGGCAGGCTCGCGGAGTTGCCGCTCCGCGAGCCCGGGGAACCTATTCGCTGCTCAGTCCGTGTAGCACTCGTGCTCGCCTCCGACGTGGAGCTTGAGGCTCATGCCGTTCAGCGTGAAGGTCGAGGCCGACGTGTAGTACGCCTGCTGGCGCAGGTTGATGATGGTGACCTTGGTGGCCTGCTGGCCGAAGCCGCCCGGCGCGCCCTTCGCCTCGGGCTGCGCCTGGTCGAGGGTGCTCGCGTCGATGCCGATCTGGATGTCCTCGAACGTGGCGTCGCCGCCCAGCTCGGACATGCCGATGAGCAGGTTGGTGGCCTCGACCGGGTGCTCGGGGTCGTCGCCCGCCTCGATCCGGAGCGTGACCGGCCCGACCGCCACCGACTGGCAGAGGTCGTTCAGCGTGGCGCTCTGGATCCCGGACATCGCCGCCGGGACCTTCCCGTCCTTGGTCTCCAACTCGCCGCTGTACTGGGTGAAGCCGTCGCCAACCAGCTTCGAGGCGGACAGCTTGAACTGCTTACCGGAAATGGTGAAATTGGCGGCCAGCGCGCCCTCCGCGAGCGCCACGACCAGGCCACCGGCGACAACGGTCGGTACGCCCACCGCCACGGCGAACCGGCGCCAGTTCGTGCGCCCGTACGCCGGAGCGCTTTGCGCATCCTCCACGGAACCTCCTCGGAATGGCTGCGGCCGCCGACCGTTGGAGCGAGGTCGATCGATGTCGGGGCCGTAATGTGCCGGAAATGTTGCCCCCGAAGGGCGGCTGGTACAAGGGCCCGAGCTACCAGTCAGTAACTCAGCTCACTTGATCAATGTGACTGTGCGTGATCTCGGCCACTGCCTGACCCGACGTTTGGGACATAATCCCGATTTACTTGTTACCGCCGGTACGACATAACTTGAATATAACGGATCGGTAACGAAACTCAGGGAACGTTCAGTGTTCACGCTCGGTGGCGGCGCAGGGTTGGCTTCGTACCTGACTTAGGTCTCCGCCCCGACCTGCCGATCTGAGAGACATGAACGCCCACCAGGACCGTCGCCGATGAGTGTTCAGCGACGGCTCAACCTGGGCTTCGCTGCCCTGTTCCTGCTCTTCGGGGCGTTGCTGACGGTGCAGTTCGGGGTGGGCGCGCGCCTGCGTGCCGAGCACGACGCGATGATCCAGCGGGTGACCCGTGCGCAGGCCGCCAACGACCGGGTGCTGCAGCGGATGACCGACGCCGAGACCGGTGTGCGCGGCTTCCAGCTCACCGGCGAGCAACTGTTCCTCGAGCCGTACGAGACCGGGTGGATCGCCGCGCTGGGCGCACTCGACGTGATCGAGGAGAACACCCGGGACGCGGAGGTGCGCGGCCTGATCAACCGGCAGCGCGTGGCGATCCAGACGTGGCTCAACGAGTACGCGCTACCGGTGATCGAGGCCGGCGGCAACGTGCTCGACAGCGACCGTGCGGCGCGCGCCAAGGTGCTCTTCGACAACCTGCGGCTGGTCAACGACTCCGCCGATCGCGCGATCGACGCCGAGCAGCAGGCCGAGGAGCAGGACGGTGTGGCCGGCCGCCGGGTGATGCACGCGACGTCGGCCGCGCTGGTCGTGGCGATCCTGCTGGTCGGATACCTGGTCGCGCGTACCGGGCGGCGCCAGCTGCTCACCCCGATCGATCATGTCGGCCAGACCATCCGCCGCCTCGCCGCCGGCGACCACTCGGCACGCGCGGACCCGGACGGGGCGACCGAACTGCGCCCGGTCATCGAGGCGCTCAACGACCTGGCCGAGCAGACCGAGACGCTGCTCGCGGCCGAACAGGCCCGAGCGGCCCGCGCCGGCCTGCGCCAGGCCGTCGCCGCCGAACTCCAGGAGATGCACGACCCCTCGGTCACCACCCGCCGCATCGCCGAGCTGATCGGCAGCGCGGTCAGCGCCGACTCGGTGCACTGCGAGCTGGTCATCCCGGCGGCCGGCTCGGTCAAGGTCCACTGGCCGCTCGACGCCGCCGACCTGTCCGCCGACACGGTCACCGACCTGGTCCGCGGCAGCACCGGCGAACCGATCATCCGGCCCGGCGGCGGCTTCTCGGTCACGCTCTGCGCCGACGCCGAGAGCGAACCCGGATACCTGCTGGTCACCCGGGCCGGTGCCGCCTGGGCCGAGGCCGAGTACCGCCTGCTCGCCGGCGTCACCCGGGAGATCGAGCGCGCGCTGCGCCAGCTCACCGTCCAGCGCCACCAGGCCCGGCTGATCAACGAACTGCGCCTGCTGGACCAGCGCAAGGACGTCTTCATCCAGACCGTCACCCACGAGCTGCGCACACCTCTGACCAGCATCCTCGGCTACACCGAGATGATGACCGAGGACGGCGGCGACGGCCTCAGCCCGCTGCAGAAGCGCGCCCTCAGCGCCATCAACCGCAACGCCCACCGCCTGCACGACACGATCGGCGACCTGGTCCTGCTGGACCGCCCCGACAGTCACACCGCCGTCACGGCGGAACCGGTCGACCTGGCAGCGGTCGCCACGACCGTGTACGGAGACCTCAACAACGCCGCGCGAGCGAAGAATCTGACGGTCACGTTCGAGGCTGACGACGCGTGGGTGCGCGGGGACCGTACCCAGCTGCAGCGCGCCCTGCGCAAACTGATGGAGAACGCCATCAAGTTCACCCCGCCGGGCGGCAGCGTCACCTGCCACCTGACCGCGAGCGAGCAGCTCATCTCCGTGTCGGTCACGGACACCGGCATCGGCATCCCGGCCGAGGACGTGCCGGGACTGTTCACCCCGTTCCACCGTGCCGGCAATGCGATGGATCAGGCTGTTCAGGGGCCCGGTCTGGGCCTGGCCATCGTCCGCGACATCATCCGGGACCATGGCGGCACGATCGCGGTCCAGTCGGTGGTGGGCCGCGGCAGCACGTTCACCATCACGCTGCCGTCGGTCCCGGCCGCACTTCCCGCCCCCGTCTGACTCGCCTCCCTCCCTCTCCGCGTCCCCCGCCTGCCGCGTCCCGCTTTTGCGCTCGCCGCCCGTCGCCGGCTGCCCACGCGCTCGGCTGGCGGCCGCTCTGTGGGAGGGCCGAGCCGAAGGTGCCGAATCACGGATTTAACGAGGCCCGAAGCGGATCGCCAAGATCCGAAACACACTGCGCGTAGCGTACGAACGTGGATCTGCACACCGTGACCGAAGTGATCAGCCCGGCGGCGCCTGGTGCGTGGCGGCCGGGTGACGCCTGGCTCGGAGGCGGGACCGCCCTGTTCGGCGAGCCTCGTCCGCACCTCAGGCGACTGCTTGACCTGACCGCCGCCGGATGGCCGCCACTCACCTTCAGTGACGACGGGGTGGACGTCGCGGCGACCTGCACGATCGCCGATCTCGCCGAGGGCCTGAGCCGTCACGGGATCGTGCGCCAGTGCTGCCACGCGTTCCTCGCGTCGTTCAAGATCTGGAACGTCGCGACCGTCGGCGGGAATCTCTGCGCGGCGCTGCCGGCCGGGCCGATGATCTCGCTGAGTGTCGCGCTGGACGGGACATTGTCCCTGGTGGCGGCGGATGGCGCGGTGCGGCGGGTGCCGGCCGCGGAGTTCGTGACCGGTGAGGGGACGACCGTTCTGCGCGACGGGGAGTTCCTGCGGTCGATCCACCTGCCGTCGGCGGCGCTCGGAGCGCGCACGGCGTACCGTAGAGGATCTTTGCATCGCCATGGCCGCTCGGCCGTGCTCCTGATCGGCAGGGCCGAGCCCGCCGGTGGCATCTCACTCACCGTGACCGCCGCGACCCGCCGGCCGCATGTCCTCCGGTTCGCCGAGCCGCCGCACGCGGACGACGTCGCCGCCGCGCTCGACCGCATTCCCGCCGAGCAGTATGTCGACGATGTACACGGCCGGCCGGTCTGGCGGCGGCACCTGACGCGGCACTACGCCGAACAGATCCGGGCGGAGCTGGTCGCATGACCATGGAGATCAACGGAAACACGCACGAACGCGCACCGCGGCCGGGTCAATGTTTGCGCACGTTTCTGCGTGAAGAAGGCTGCTTCGGCGTCAAGAAAGGCTGCGACACCGGCGACTGCGGTGCCTGCACGGTGCATGTGGACGGCAAGCCGGTGCATTCCTGCGTCTATCCGGCGTTTCGCGCGGCCGGGCGCAGCGTCACGACCATCGAAGGTCTTGCCGGATCCGGCGAGCTGCACCCTGTTCAGCAGCGCTTTCTCGACGCGCAAGGTTTTCAGTGCGGCTTCTGCACAGCGGGCATGATCATGACGGCGGCGGCGCTCTCCGCGGACCAGCGCGAGGATCTGCCCAGGTCATTCAAGGGAAACCTTTGCAGATGTACGGGCTACGCGTCCATTCTCGACGCGGTGTCCGGCCCGCCCCGCACGGCTACGCCCCCGGTCTCCGGTGCGGCGGTCGGGTCCGACGTGGGCGCCCCGGCCGGGCCCGACGTCGTGACGGGACAGTCGCGGTACACCTTCGACCTCGACGTACCGGGAGTGCTGCATCTGAAGGTGCTGCGGTCGCCGCACGCGCACGCCCGGATCATCGCGGTCGACACGTCCGCTGCCCTGGCGGTGCCCGGTGTGGAGGCCGTGCTGACGCACAAGGACGCTCCCGACCGGCTGTTCTCCACGGCTCAGCACGAGAACGAGGCCGAGGATCCCTACGACACCCGGGTCCTGGACGAGGTGCTCCGTTTCGTGGGACAGCGGGTCGCAGCCGTTATCGCCTCGTCGGAAGCCGCCGCCGAGGAGGGCTGCCGGCAGCTCCGCGTCGAGTACGACGTTCTGCCGTCCGTGGTCGACCCGCGAGCCGCCCTGGCTCCGGACGCCCCCGTCGTGCACGGTGCCGGCTCCAACGTCGTGGCGGAGCTGCACGCCTCACTGGGCGACGTTTCCGCCGGTTTGGCCTCGGCCGACTGCGTGTTCTCCGCGACTTTCCGCACCGCCCGCGTGCAGCACGCCAGCCTCGAGACGCACGGCGCGGTCGGGTGGATGGACGAGTCCGGCCGGCTGGTGATCCGGTCCAGCACGCAGACACCGTTCCTGACGCGGCGGGCCGTCGCGCGGCTCTACGACCTGCCGCTGGAGCGTGTACGGGTGGTCGCGGGCCGGGTCGGCGGCGGCTTCGGCGGCAAGCAGGAGATGCTCGTCGAGGACCTCGTCGCGCTCGCCGTGCTGCGCACCGGACGACCCGTACGCTGGGAATACACCCGAGCTGACCAGTTCGTCGGCGCGACCACCCGGCACCCGTTCGAGATCACCATGACGGGCGGCGCGCGCCGCGACGGCACGCTGACCGCCCTGCAGCTGGACGTTCTCGTGGACACGGGCGCGTACGGCAACCACGGCCCGTCGGTGATGCATCACGGATGTCACGAGTCGCTTGCTGTCTACAAGTGCGCGAACATGCGTACTGATGCCGTGACGGTCTACACCAACACGGTTCCGGCGGGTGCGTTCCGCGGGTACGGGCTGGGCCAGGTCACCTTCGCCGTCGAGTCGGTCCTGGACGAACTGGCCCGCGGGATAGGCATGGACCCGGTGACGTTCCGCGAGCTCAACGTGGTCCGGGACGGTGACGATCTGACCGCTCCGGGCGCGCACGCGGACGACCTCGGCATCGCCTCCTACGGGCTGGACCAGTGTCTCGGCCGGATGCGGGAGGCGTACGCGACCACCGACGAGGCTCCGGACGGCTGGCTGGTGGGGCAGGGGATGGCCATCGCGATGATCGCGGCCGGGCCGCCGGGCGGCCACTTCGCCGACGCGACGGTCACGCGCCTGCCGGACGGGCGCTTCGAGGTGGCGGTCGGAACGGCGGAATTCGGCAACGGCAGCACGACGGTGCACGCCCAGATCGCGGCCGACGAATTGGGCGTCGGAACTGATCGCATCGTGATCCGGCAGTCGGACACCGATGTGGTGCGGCATGACACCGGTGCGTTCGCGTCGACTGGCGTTGTCGTGGCTGGTCAGGCGGTGTTGCGGGCGGCTCGGGCGTTGCGGGCCGCGATGGCCGCGGAATCCGCGGGGTCCGCGGGGTCCGCTCTGGGCGCGGAAGCCGCCGGGCCTGGTGTGGCCGCGGGGTCCGCTCTGGGCGCGGAGGCCGCCGGGCTTGGTGTGGTCGCGGGGTCGGCCCTGGGCGCGGAGGCCGCCGGGCCTGGTGTGGCCGCGGGGTCCGGTTCACTTCTTTCCGCGCATGGGCACTTCGACGGGACTCCGCGATCCGTGGCGTTCAATGCGCAGTGGTTCCGGGTCGCGGTTGATCCGGACACCGGGGAGTTGCGGATTTTGCGTAGTGTGCACAGCGCCGACGCGGGGACCGTGATGAATCCGCGGCAGTTGCGTGGGCAGATCGAGGGCGGTGTGGCGCAGGCGCTGGGGGCCACCCTCGCCGAGCACGTGGACATCGATGCGTCGGGGCAGGTCACGACGACCGGGTTTCGGCAGTATCACCTGCCCACGGTCGCGGACGTACCGCGCACGGAGGTCCACTTCGCGCAGACGACCGACTCGATCGGGCCGCTCGGTGCGAAGTCGATGAGCGAGAGCCCGTTCAATCCGGTGTCGCCCGCGCTGGCCAACGCTGTGCGGGACGCGATCGGCGTACGCATGACTGAAATTCCCCTCACCGCGGACCGCATCTGGCAGGCAATGCGGGAGTGATCGCCCGGCCCGCTAGGGTGCGTCCGCATGGATGCCGCTGAGCTTGATCGCCGCTTCCGCATGCATGACGGGTGGGTGCCGCCGTTGGTGGCCCGAGCGCTGATCGAACACGGTCACCACGATGGGGTACGACGTGAGGCCGCCAGCGGCGACTACTTCTGTGCTCGCGCGCTCGCCGACGACCTGGACGCCCGTGACGACCGGGACGGCGCGATCGAGGTGCTCCGGCCGTTCGCGGACACCGGGTGGTGGGAGCCGATCAGCCGGACAGCCGCGCTGCTGGCCGGACACGGCGACACCGACGCCGCGATCGCGGTGCTCCGGCCGCAGGCGGACGCCGGTGCCCGTCTGGCTGTCAGCCGGCTCGCCGAGCTGCTGGCGGGGCAGGGCCGCCTCGACGAGGCGATCGCGCTGCTGACACCGGGGCTGGCGGGGGAGTGGCTCTACGCCGAGGCGCTGGTCAGCATCACCGCTGGTCAGGGTCGTGACGACGAGGTGGTGGACCTGCTGCGCCCACTCGCAGAGCCGCCGCACGGGCCGGACTGCCGGTGCGACGGTGAGGCCGAGCGCCGGCTCGCCACCGTGCTGGAACGCCGGGGAAGCGCGGGCGAGGCGATCGAGTTGCTCGCGTCGTCCTACCGCCGTGGCGACATCTTTCGCGTCAACCACATCGAGTTGCTGTCCGAGTTCCTCGCCCGCCACGATCCGGACCGGCTGCGGGCTTTCGCGGACAATGGCGGTGGGGAATATGCGGCGGAGCGACTGGCGCAGCTTCTCGCAGATCTCGATCGCGTCGACGAGGCGATCGAGGTACTTCGCCCGCATCCCCCGTGGTACCTCGCGGACCTTCTGATTCAACTCGGTCGGGTTGGCGAGGCGATCGAGGTGCTGCGGCCCGCTGCGCTGGACGACCCGGAGTGTTATCTGCCCGAGGTGCGGCGCCTGATGCTGGAGCAGGGGCGGGCCGGGGAGCTGCTCACGTTCATGGACGAGTTCCGCGGTGATGCGTATTTCGAGCTTTTGACCGTACGGGCCGACGCGCTCGTGGCGCTCGGCCGCGTGGGGGAGGCGGTCGAGGTGTTGCGGGCCGGTTCCGAGGCTGACTCCTGGTACGTGCGGTGCCGTGTCGCGGGGATCCTGGCCGAGGATGGGCAGGTCGCGGAGGCGGTGCGGGAGTTGTGGCCGTATCGAGGTGCGGTGCCGGAGGCTCATGACCTAGCGCGTCTGCTGGTCGTTCAGGGGCGGGTCGAGGAGGCGTTCGAGGTGGTCAGAGGGTTGTCGCTGGCGCCGCCAATGGTTCCGGACGGGCCGCCTACGGATGAGCCGCCGTTCTAGTTTTCCGTGCTTCTTGCGCCCCTGGTCTTCCGTGTTCTTGCGCGCCTGGTTCTCCGCGTTCTTGCGCGCCTGTTCCGCGTTCTTGCGCCCCAGATTCTCCGCGTTCTTACGCCCCTGGTTCTCCGCGTTCGTGCGCGTTTGGTCTGAACCTAGCCTCCTAGGATGCTTTAGAGGGTGTGCGGCCAATCATGAGGGCGCGGCTTGGAGCGGGGAAGGCGTAGTAGGTCGGGTCAGCGGGGTGTGTCGGCGAAGCGGCCGGGGCTGACGCCGAGGATGCGTTTGAAGTGGCGTACCAGGTGGGGCTGGTCGTAGAAGCCGCTGCTCACGGCCACGGAGCGGAGTGGATGGCCGGAAAGGATCAGGCGGCGGGCGAGGTCCACGCGGCGGGAGATCAGGTACTGGTGCGGGGACATGCCGAACTCGCGGCCGAACGAGCGGACCAGGTGCGCCGGGTCGAAGTGCAGTTGTTCGGCGGCTGAGGCCAGGGGCAGGCCGGGGACTATGTGCTCCTCGAGCAGGTCGCGGAGCCGGTGAGCGGCATCCCGGGCCGGTGGCTGCGGTGGCTGGTCGCCGAGGTGGGTGCGCAGACGTTCCAGAGCAACTGCCAGGATGCCCTCGGCGGCGGCCTCGTCACCCGGCGTGCGCAGCAGCCGATGCACGTCGGAGATCAGATGGTGCAGGTGGCGGTCGGTGACGGCCGGGGTGTCGACGGCGGGACCGATCAGGCGGTCGGGCAGCCGGCCCGGTTCCAGGTAGAGCACGCGCTTGCGGAAACCTCCGGGGCGCGCTGCCGTACCGTTGTGGGGCACTTTGGGTGGCAGAAGCGTGACCAGATCGCCGAAGGCCCCGCGCTCGTGGCGATCGAGGTCGTAACGCACGGCGCCGTCGTCGACCAGGAGCACGGTCCAGGTGTCGTGGGCGTGCATCGGGTACGCATGGTCGCCGAATCGGGCGTGCAACACCTCGGCGACCCCCGGCAGCGGCGGCCGCCAGGCTCGGATCAGAGGCCCGCCGGGCACGTCAAAATCGTACAAGACCTGCTCGTGACGGCCGGACGACGATGAACCCCATGAACGCACCGGTACGCTTCGACACCAAAATCGCCGTCCTGCTCCGTGACGACCTGCTGGTCTGGCAGCGCCTGAACGTCACGGCCTTCCTGGTCAGCGGAATCCCGACGGTGGCGCCGGAGGTGATCGGGGAGCCGTATCGGGACGCCGGCGACGTGACCTATCTGCCGATGTTCCGGCAACCGGTCCTGGTCTTCGAGGGCAGCAAGGAGCTGCTGACGGCCGCGCACGGGCGAGCGGTCAGCCGCGACCTGGCGATGTCGGTCTTCACATCGGATTTGTTCGCGACGGGCCATGATGCGGCCAACCGGGCGGCGGTTCGGGCGGTGGCTACGGAGTCGTTGGATTTGGTGGGGTTGGCGGTTTATGGGCCGCGCAATCTGGTCGACAGGGTGGTCAAGGGTGCGGCCATGCACCGGTGAGGGGCTCGGTGGTGCGGTCGGGGCTCGCGGGCCCGGCTCGGTGGTGCGGTCGGGGCTTACGGGCCCGGCTCGGTGGTGCAGTCGGAGGTCACGGGCCCGGCGCCGTGGTGCGATCCGGGTCACGGGCCGGCACCGTGGTGCGATCCGGGGTCGCGGGCCGGGCGCCGTGGTGCGATCCGGGTCACGGGCCGGCACCGTCGTGCGATCGAGGATCACGGGCCCGGCTTGGCGTCATGTGCCCGTGATGGTTGCGTCGGGGCGGCGGCGTGGTGCGGGTGGGAGTGGGGCCGGGTTTGTCGCGTGGCCCAGGCGGACCACCAGGTAGGGGCGGCCTCCGCCGATCAGGCCGGCGAGCAACTCTCGGGTTCGGGGCGTTTCGATGACCTCGCTCATGGGTGCGGAGGCGACGTTTCGGGCGGTGGCGGTGAGCAGCAGTGCGGACAGTGCCTCACCTGCGCGAAGCCAGTCGGCCGGGGTGTCACCGGTTCCGAAGATCACCGCGTAGGTCGCGCCTGCGTCGCTGCCCTCGCCGACGTCCAACCCGGCGATCCCGGCCGGCCGCGCATCGCTTTCCGCCGCCCGCGCATTGCGATCGGCGGGCTGCGTGCGGGGTTGGGCTGTGGGTGCTGGCTGCCGGCGTTTTTCCGTTGTGACGGTGCTGTGTGGGGTTCCGGTGGCGGCGAAATCGCGGATCGGTACTCGGCGAGGTGCGTCCTGGACGGCCGTGGTCGCGGGGACGCCGTCGCCGGCGGTGGTTGGTCGGTGAGTCCAGTGGGTGAGTTCGGCGACCTGCCATGGGTGGTTGGCTGCTTCGGCGGACGCGCGGGCTGTGAGGGCGGCTAGGAGGGGGACGGCGTCCTTGCGTACGAAATGAAGTCCCGCACCCTGACCGACGACGGCCCGGCGCAGCTCCGCCAAGGTCTTGTCGTCGATCGGCTGTGGGCCGAAAGCGCGCCGATCGGTCCGGCGCCGCGCGATGGCCGCGGCGAGTTCCTCCGGCTCGGGACCGTCGGTCGGCCTGGTGCGCAGCGGCGTGCCCGTCCGGAATCCGAAGCCCGGGCGGAAACCTGTCTCCGTCGCCGGCGGCCTGCCCTGCCACCAACCGGCCCGAAGCCAGGCGGCGAGCCTCTCGTATCTGCCGCGCGCGGAAACGAGCCGGATCCGAGCGAGCGGCCCGGCGGCACCGTCGGGGAACCGCGCGATGTCGACGTCCCACCCCTGCGCCCGCACGGCGACGGCCGCGTGATGGATCGCCGCGCCACAGCTGAGCAGCAACATCCGCGCATTCGGATCGGTGTGCTCGAGCCAGCGCGAGGGGTCTGCCCGGAGTTCGGCCTCGCCCTGCCCGATGTGCCACTGCCACGGCTGGGTGTTGAAAATCGACGGCGCGTGCCGGGCGTGGCGCACGGCGTCGACCAGGATTCCGGTCATAGCTTCAGGCTCCGGCGGGCCGGCCACTACGGGCAGGGCCGAAGGTCCCGGCCTCGGGCAGCTCCGGCTCACCCCGTTGTCCGGTTGCCGTTGTCCGGTTGCCGTTGTCCGGTTGCCGTTGTCCGGTTGCCCGCCGTCCGCCGTCCGCCGTCCGCCGTCCGCCGTCCGCTGCCCGCTGCCCGGTTGCCGGGTTGCCGTTGCCCGGTTGCCCGCTGCCCGGTTGCCGGGTTGCCGTTGCCCGGTTGCCCGCTGCCCGGTTGCCGGGTTGCCGTTGCCCAGTTGCCGTTGCCCTCGTTGG
>NZ_JBFAYE010000034.1:67424-81075 GCF_040681145.1 Actinoplanes sp. NPDC051861 | reverse complement strand
CGTAGCCCGTTGCCCGTTGCCCGTTGCCCGTTGCCCGTTGCCCGTTGCCCGTTGCCCGTTGCCCGTTGCCCGTTGCCCGTTGCCCGTTGCCCGTTGCCCGTTGCCCGGCTTGTGTGCCGTTCGGGTTCGTCCGGGACGTTCTGGCATTTCGGGGAGCGCGCCTCGCCTTGGGTCGGGCCGGCTCCAAGTACTGGGTTAGCGGAAGGCCCAGTGCTGGTTGGCGGTACCCGTGCAGAACGTGACCAGGACGGGATTCCCAGGGCGGCCGCCGAAGTTCGGGTCGGCGAGGCAGCGGCCGTTGGCGGCGTTGATGAGGCGGCCGTCGTTGTTGAGGGACCACTGGGCGGTGGTGCGGCCGTCGCAGCGGGTCAGTTCGACGCCGCCGTCGCCCTCCAGGTAGGCGCAGAGATCCTGAACGGCGAGCGTGCGGTCGCCGTTGAGCTTCCAGCGCTGTGGGGTGGTGTCGTTGCAGTCGTCGACGTGGACGTCGGCTCCTTCCTGGACGTCGCCTCCTCGTAGGTCGAGGCAGAGGCCGTTGCCGCTGACCAGCGCCTTTCCGCCCTCATCGAGTGCGGAGGGCACGGCCTCGGCCGGCGGGGCGGGTGCCACCGTGCCGGTGCCGGCGGCGCCTGGTGTTTTCGGCAGCGGCAACTGGGTGGTCTTGCTCGCGGTGGGGGATCGGGACGTCTCGGTGGCGCGGGACGTGGATTCGCCGGTCTCGCCTCCGCTGTTGTCGGCGTTACCGCCGTTGGCGGCACTGGGCAGGATGCTGGCCGTGGGTGCCGGCCCGCTGACCACGGGAAGTCCCTGGTCGGGCAGCGAGGTGGACACGGTCGGTCGTAGTCCCGGCCCGAACACCGCCCAGCCGGCGACGGCCAGGATCGCGGCCACTCCTGCACCGACCACCAGCAGTGGACGGTGCCGGCGTCCCGACTTCTGGGCGGGCGGTGCGTCGGTGGCGGTAACGACCGGGATCACCTGGGTCGGGATCTCGCGTGTCGGGTCGGCCGGCCAGGCAGCGGTCGACGTAGGTTCCTCGCTCGGGGTGCCGTCCTGCAGCACGAACGGGCGCACCAGCAGCGGATCACGGCTGTCGCCGGTCTCCTCGGATGTCGCGCCCTCGCCCGATGAGCCCACGCTCACTGAACTCGCCACCCCCCGGTCAGGCAACACGGTCACCCAACTTACCGGCACTCGGCCACCCGTGCGGGTGGCCGATCGGCCGAAGATCCCTGATCAGCGTTTCCAGAACGGGATGGACCGGCGCTTCGCGGAGCGGCCCTGTGCAGCCTCGTCGCTGCTGGACGGCGGGGTCGCGCCGCTGCTGGTCGTCGATGGACCGACGTCACTGGAGGTCTGTCTGCTTTCGGACGATGTTGCCTCGCCTCCGCCGCTTGACACGGCTGGATCGTCGTCGGGGGTGGTGAAGGCGCCGAGGACGCGGAGTGCGGTGGTCCACTTCTCCTCGAGGGAGGCGGCGCTGTTCAGCAACTCGATCAGCTCGCGGAGCGGGGCGAACTGGGTGCTGGGCGTGGCGTCGAGCAGCATGGCGAGGCGGCTTGCCAGGTCGTCGAGCATGTCACGCCGGTCGGGTGCGGGGAGGCTGGCGGCGTCGCGGAGCCGGCCCGCTTCGATGGTGATCAGGCTGCGGAACTCGGCGACCGGGTCCGGCTGTGCCTCGTCGAAAGCGGCCTGGGCTCCGGGACCGGGCTGAATGAGGGACTGCGAAGCGTAGGAGCTGGCGTCGTAGGCACTCATCGGACGCGCTGCACGCCCGAACGACGATCCACGCTTGCCTGCGGCGCCCGGCAGCCCCGCCAGTCCGGCGCCACGGGCGCGCACGGGCGCGATCGGCGGCCGGGGCGGCATGGGTCCTGCCGGAGCGGGCGGTCCCGCCGGTGCGGGCGGGGCGCCGGCCGGTGCGGCGAACGGGGAGGCTGCGCCGGCAACGAACATCGGCGGCAAGGGTGCGGCGGAGGGGGCGGGTGGTTCCCAGCCCGAGGGCATTTCGACCGGCTGGGTGACTCGCTTGTTCTTGCCGCCGTCGTTGACGACACGCGCGTCGACGGCCACGTAGGCGGTGAACCGGCAGAGCACACCGAACCGCAGTGAGGTCTCGACGATCTGCCGTTCGAGTGAGTGGTCGCCTGCCGCGTACGCATCTTCGAGATCGCGCAGCCGGGCCCGGGCCCAGAGTGAGGTGATCGCTCGCTCGCTGCGCTGTTGCACCGCGACAGCGGTGCGGAAGTCCTGGTCGTCGCGGGTCCGGCCGGTGACCGTGAGGGTCCCGCCGGGCGTGCCTGTGTAGCGGCCGGTCACCACCAGCGGCACTCCTGAGTAGAGGCCGGGCAACCGGGAAGGGCTGCGGGTGTCGTCGAGCAGCTCGATGCCGTCGCCGGTGACGGCCAGGCCGGTGACGGTGGGTGCGCCGATGCGGCGGTGGATGTGTTCCATCGCCTCGTCGAGGCGGTCCTCGCTCTCGACGAGTTCGGAGCGGCCGGCGCCGAGGGCGGCGAGGCGGCCGAGGAACCCGGCGTTGACCGCCCGGTCGATGCCGACGGTGTGCACGCGTGTGGCGCCGATGAGCGGAGTGACCTCGTGGACGATCTGGTCCTCGTTGCCGACCTGGCCGTCGGTGACGAGGACGAGGACCCGGTCGCGGCCGGTGCTGTCGGAGAGCAGGGCGAGACCGGTGCGCAGCGGGGTGAGCAGTTCGGTGCCGCCGCGGGCGTCGGCGCGGGCGAGGTGTTCGACGGCGCGGTAGCGGTGGCGGTCGGTGGCGTCGACCAGGCCCTCGGCGAGCCCGTCGGGGCGTTCGACCTGGTGGTCGAAGGTGAGCACGGTGAACCGGTCGGCACTGGTCAGGGTGTCGATCACGCGGGCGGCGGCGCGGCGGGCAGCGACCATCTTCCAGCCGCCCATGCTGCCGGAACGGTCGAGCAGCAGGACGACGTCCTTGGGCCGGGCGGGACCGGCGGGCTCGGGCGGGAGGACGACGAGCTGATAGGTGCCCTCGTTTCCGTCGCCGTCGTCCGGCACCGCGACGGCGGTCTCACCGCCGGGGGCGTAGGCGAGCCGCAGCACGAAGTCGCGGTCGGCGCGTTCGCCGGGGGCGATCCGCAGGCGCCCGTCCTCCTCGGTGACGGTGTGCAGGCTGGAACGGACGTCGCCGAGGTCCAGGCCGGCCGGGTCGATCTCGACGCCGATGGCCAGTTTCAGCGGGTTGGGGAAGCCGGGCAGCAGCACCGGTGGGGAGATCCTCGAGGCGTCGGGGACCGCGTCGGTGTCCGGGTGCTGCCCGTCGCCGACATAGGGGCCGGGCAGCGGGATGCCGGGCACATAGCGGGGTGCGACGACGAGCGGGAAGCGGAAGGTGGCGGCGCCGTCCTCGTAGGGGAGAGGGCCGACGAGCCGGAGGCGGACCACGACGCGTTCGCCGGGCATGATGTTGCCGACCCGCATCGTGAAGACGTCCGGCCGCTCCTCCTCGGCGATCGAGGCGCGCTGGCCGGCGGCGACGGCCTGATCGTACTGCTCGCGGGCCTCGGCGCGTTCGTGCAGCTCGGCGACGACGGTGCGGTCGGCGGCGGTCATCGACATGCCGGTCACGGCGGCCCGGTCGGGCAGCGGGAAGACGTATGTCGCCTCGAGGGCGGTGTCGTGCGCGTTGACGAACTCGGTGGTGAGCTCGGTGCGGACCACGAGGCCGCTGATCTTCGCCTGGACGTCGAGGCGGTCCAGTGGCAGGTTGCCGCGGTCGGTGCGCAGGGTGCCCAGGCCGGCGTCGGGCTGGTCGTGGAGGCGGTCGAGTTCCGTAGTGCCCATCGGATTGACGGAAATGGTCATGAGTCTCTCCCATCGGTGAGCCCACGGGACGCGAGCAGGTCGAGCAACGGTTGTGCGGCCTCGGCGAGGTCGCCGCGGTCGAGATCGTGCAGCGGGTGCGGGATCAGCAGGATCACGCCCAACCCGAGTGGGATGCCGGTGAGGTCCGGGCCGGTCGCGGGGCGTGGTGAGCGGCCGAGCTGGGCGGATCGGTGAGCGGCTTCCAGAGCGGCACGGGTGGAGCCCGGGGCGCGAGGGGGAGAGCCGGTCGCGGGCGAGGGTCGCGCGGGAACGCTTCTCCAGAAGTCTGCGCGCGCGGGTTCAACAGGTGGGGGCGGGTCGGTGTCCAACAGTTCTGAAGGGACGCGGGCGGCGGCGGACAGTTGCTCCTCAGTGGCGCCGGTGAGCTCGGCCTGGATCTCGGCGAGGGTGTGGCCCGCGGCCTGGCGGCGTTTGATCGCGACGAGTTGCAGCAGGTGGCGCGGGCCGTAGAGAGCGACCCGGCCGCGGGTGCCGAGCGGGCGGTCGACCAGGCCAATCGTCGTATACCACCTGATTGAGCGGCGGTCGGGCAGCTCGCGGACCCGGCCGTTGGGGGCACCGGGGTATTCGGCGGCGAGTGCCGTCTCCACCCGTTGCACCAGCTGCTCCATCGTCCACATGCCAAACATCCTGACACTGTCACCATGACACTGTCAATGTGTGTAAGGTGTCCGGCATGCGAAGCGACAGTGAGGCAAGGAGGGGGCGCCGTGCTGGACGGATTGCGGCTGGTGAGCCTGTCGCACGTCAACGACCCGGCGCGGATGAGCGTCTACCCGGGCGATCCGCCGTTCGAGTTGACGACCGTCGCGACCCTCGAGCGGGACGGTTTCCATCTGCAGGCGGTGCGGGCGGGGGAGCACACCGGGACGCACTGGGGTGCGCCGGGCCACTTCGCGGCCGGCGAGCGGCTGGCCGATCAGCTGGATCCGGCGGACCTGTTCCGGCCGGCGGTCAAGATAGATGTACGGGGGAGGTGCGCCGCCGACACGGGATATGCGGTGACGGTCGACGATCTGCGGGCGTGGGAGTCCCGGCACGGCAGGATCCCCGCCGACTCGGTGGTGATCATCTGGACCGGCTGGGAGTCGAGGTTCGGCACCCCGGAGTTCGCGGTGCATCCGGGGTTCGCGCCGGCGACGGCCCGCTGGCTGATCGAGACCGGCCGGCTGGGGGAGCGCGGCGGCACCGGGACCGACGCGTTCAGCCCGGACGTCAGCACCGACACGGCGTTCACCGTCTCCAAGATGGTCTACCGGCGGCGCCGGATCAGCCTCGAGGTGCTGGCCAATCTGGCGGATCTGCCCGCCACCGGGGCTTACGTGCTGTGCGGCGGGCAGATCAACCGGGCCGGCTCCGGATCGACGGCGCTGATCTACGGCGTGCTGCCGCCGGCCGGGTGAGGCTCGCCGTTGACCATCAGGGTGTATGGGGCGTATTGGGTCACCTGACCGGTCGGCTCGTCGTAGGCGACCACCGCCACCACGCGGGGATAGGAGCCGAGTTTCTCGAAGTCCTCCAGCGGCACCGCCTTGGCCCGCGAGGTGCCCAGCCCGACCAGGGTGACGTTCCAGTGGTGCACCGCCGTGGGATGCACCTGCGTGGGCGACCGCCAGCCGTCGAGCGTGGCCGTGGTGACCGCGGTGGTCCCGACCTCGAGGTCGGAGATGTGCCAGCCGCCGAGGCTCACGGCCGCGTCACTGACGTATCGGAAGCCGAGCAGGACGCGCTTTCCGGCGTACGCCTGAAGGTTGTAACTGAGGGTGAGGTCCGCGGCCTGGCCGGTGACCGCCGGGCCCAGCGGCCCGGTGACCGTGTGCTCCCCTTCAAGCGGCTGGTAGGTCTTGCCGCCGTCCGACGACACTGTCACATAGCCGTAATCGAAGTCCTTCTCCAGGCCGTATGTCGTGGTGAAGCGCAGGACCGGGTCCTTCTCGGGCACGTCCAGCTCGCGCACCGCGGTCTCGTCGGTGTCCGGCTCGTTGCCGGAGAACAGCATTTCGCTGTCGATCGTCCAGGTCAGCGGCGTCGGTGGCAGGGTCTTCGCGCCGTCGAAGCTGATCGAGCGCAGGTCGCGCGGCAGCTTGACGAAGTCGGCGCCGTTGGGTGCCGCGCCCGCCGGGCCGTATGCGGAGGGGTCGCCCAGGTTGACGGTCGACCGCAGGCTGGGCGAGGTCACGCGGTTGCGGGGCAGGCCCCTCATCACCCCGCCGGGCCGTTCGACGGCCTTGTCGACCAGCGTCATGATCTGGAAGTCGTGCAGCACGTCGTGCATGCCCGTGCCCTCCGGCAGCGCCGCGGCGAGGCTCGCCAGGCCCTGAGCTGTGCCGTCCTTGTGCAGCGTGGTGATGACCTCGGGGCCGAAACGGTCCCGCAGATAGACCATCAGTTCGTAGGAGATTCCGTAATCCGCCAGGATCTCGTCCGGCGTGCCCTCGTTCCACAGGTTGAGCGAGTTGGCCGGCGCGCTGCAGGGTCGCGGGTTCGGGTTGTTGTCCGTCTTGACCCCGCCGAAGCCCTGGTAACAGGCGAGATGGATGTCGAAGCCGCGGCGGTACACGTTCAGGTGCGGGTTGGAGTACCCGGTCAGCGTCTGGGCGTAATCGGACAGGCCCTCCTTGACCCAGGTTTCCTCCGAGGCATCGGTGTAGTACCCGAGGAGGTGCTGCCACTCGTGGGCGAAGGTCGACTCGTACATCCGGGGGCGCGCGGGCCGGCTGGTGCAGCGGTCCTCGGTCGGCTCGTGCGGGGGGTTCGCGCCGGTCTGGTGTGCCCAGTCGTAGGCGTCGATCGTGATGATGTTGCGGTCGAACAGTTCGTTGAGTTGTTCGGAGAAGAACCCGGACACATAGGTGAGGTTCTTCGGGAACGCGAAGTAGTTGTCGTCGCGGATGTTGTCGACCAGTGTCACGGTCCGGTTCCCGGCGCCGGTGAAGTCACCCTCCAGCCCGGCGTTTGCCCCGCTGCGGTTCGGCGGGGTGCTGAACGCCGCCGTCTCCTTGGGGTAGATGTTGTCGTCGAACTCGCGGACCAGAGCGGCGACCTGGGCGTCGGTGACCTCGGTGGCCGCGCTGCCGCGGCAGTCACCGGCGGGGAAGCCGAGGTCGCCGGCCACCCACACCTCGATGTTGTCGCCGACCGCCCGCAACGTGAAGTCCTTGCGGTAGATGTCGTTGTCCAGCACGTTCAGGCCGGCCCAACTGCGGACGGTCCCGACGGGCGGGGTGTCGGCCGCCGCGCGTCGCGGGGACGGGGCCGGCTCATAGGTGGCCGGCGGGAGGGGCCGCCCGTTGAGAGTGAGCCGCTCCGGGATCAGCCCCGGCACGTCCTGCGCGGGGACGGCCGCCGACTCGGTCGGAACGGGCGAGGGGGGTGGTGTGGCGAGCACCGCACCGGCGGGCAGCGGACCCACGAAGAACGGGACAGTAACGGTTATTGTCGCGAAGCTCGCAAAAAGGGTGCGCGTCACGTCTCGCGACGCTACCTGCGATCGCGAGCCCGTGACGCCAACACCGGTTGTTGCGGATCAGGAAACCTCCCTGCGGAGCACGCGTACGAAGCCGATCGCCAGCGGGAGCACCACCCAGACGGCGGCCGATACGGCCAGTCGTGCGTACTCGCCGCCGGTGGCGTCCGCCTCCGACAGCGCCTGCGAGGTGACGTTGAGGTCCAGCCAGCCCGCGGCGTCCTGGAGCTTGGTGATGATCGAGGTCAGCACCGACCAGACCGTCGGCAGCGCGAAGTAGATGACGATCGCCAGCGGCGTGTTGAGCAGCAGCGCGCCGAAGCCGATCCCCATCAGCACGAAGATCACCTGGAGCAGGAAGCTCTGCCAGATCAGCGAGGAGTCCAAGCTCCACGAGGCGTCGCCGCCGAGCGCGCCGGCGATCACGTTCGCCACCGCCGCCAGCAGCCCGGTCGCCACCGTCGCCGCGATGGCGATCAGGGTGCCCGCGAACAGCTTGGCGACCATCACCCGGCCACGTGCCGGCACCAGGGTGAACGCGGTCAGCGCGGTGCGCTGCGACCACTCGCTGGTCACCGACAGGATGCCCAGCACCGGCAGCAGGACCGCCGACGGCAGCATGCCGAACGTCAGGAACTCGGAGTACGTCTGCTCGGCGTCCTGTCCCCAGCCGAGCAGGATCGCCGAGGTGCCCGCGGTGGCCAGCCCGATGATCAGCAGCAGCCAGAAACCCGCCCGGGTGTCGGCGAGCTTGCGCAACTCCACCAGGGTCAGCCGGCCCAGCGGGACCGCGCCGCCGGTACGCGTGTCGATCGGAGCCTGGGCGACGGCAGTCATCGGACGACCTCCTGCATCTCGGATGCGCCGTTGCCGTTGCCGGTCAGGCGCAGGAACATCTCCTCGAGCCCGCCGGCACCGGCCGGACGCAGCTCCAGCAGCACCACTCCGGCGGCCGCGGCGGCCTTGCCGATGGTCTGCGCATCGGTGGGAACCAGAATGCTGCCGTCCGCCGAGCGGGTGCCGGTGATGCCCATCTGCCGCAGCAGCGTCTCCAGCTCGTCCTGGTCGGCGGCGCGGACCAGGGTGCCCGCCTCGCCGAGCATCTCGTCCTTGTCACCCTGGACCAGGATGCGCCCGTTGCCGATCACGACGAGACGGTCGGCGACCGCCTCCACCTCGCGCAGCAGGTGCGAGGAGAGCAGCACGGTGCCGCCCCGGTCGGCGAAGTCGCGCAGCAGGCCGCGCATCCAGAAGATGCCTTCCGGGTCCAGGCCGTTGGCCGGCTCGTCGAGGATCAGCACGGCCGGGTCGCCGAGCATGGCGTACGCCAGGCCGAGCCGTTGCCGCATCCCGAGCGAGTACGCCCGCAGCCGCCGCTTGGCCGCCGTGCTGTCCAGTCCGACCTTGGCGAGCCGCTCCGGCACCCGGCTCGTGTCCAGCCCCATCGTGATCGACGCCAGTGCCAGGACCTCCCGGCCGGTCCGCCCGGCGTGCTGCGCGGACGCGTCAAGCAGCACACCGACGCGCCGTCCGGGGTTGCCGAGCTTGCGGTACGGGGTGCCGGCCACCGTTGACCGGCCCGAGGTGGGCGGGGTGAGTCCGCAGATCATCCGCATCGTGGTGGACTTGCCGGCACCGTTCGGCCCGAGGAAACCGGTGACCGTGCCGGGCTCGCAGGTGAACGACACGTCGTCCACGGCGAGGTGGCTGCCGTACCTCTTGGTGAGATGTTCGACCTCAATCATGCGATCAGCGTCGCGCCGGACGAGGCTCGGGCGCGTCGGCAAATGGTCGATGCCTGCGAACCTTCGTCGATGTCCCGGTTACAACTTTGGTCGGTATCGGCCCGGGACCGGCGGCCGATATCGTCGACGGCGTGGGCAAGTCGCTTCCGGAGTACCGCTGGTTGTGGCCCTCCGCGTTGATGTCGGACCCGGCCGGCCCGCTGCCGAGCAGACGTTCCACCCGCGACTGGGTGGTGGACACGCTCTGTTTCGTGATCGGTTTCGGGTTCGCCGTGTACGCCACCTACGACCTGCTCAGCGCCGATCCGGACCTGGTGACCGGCGTCCACGACACGCCGGACTGGGTGGTCGTGGTCGATGGGGTGCTCAGCATGCTCGGCGGGATCGCCCTGTGGTGGCGGCGCCGGTTCCCGATGGCGCTGGCCGCGTACTTCCTGGTGCTCTCGTTCTTCTCCTTCGCCAGCGGCCCGGCGTTCATGATCGTGCTGTTCACGGTTGCGGTGCACCGCACGTTCCTCTGGCTCGTCACGCTCACGGCCTGCGCCATCGGTGCCAACGCGGTCTTCGCGATGCTGCGGCCGGAGGCCGGTGCCGGGTTCGCCGAGACGTTCTGGTGGGGCGTCGCGATGATCGTGTTCGTCGGCATGTGGGGGATGCTGGTCCGCTCCCGGCGCTACCTGATCGTCTCCTGGCGCGAACGGGCCGAACGTGCCGAGTCCGAGCAGCAACTGCGTGTCGCTCAGGCGCGGGTTCTGGAGCGCACCCGTATCGCCCGGGAGATGCACGACGTCCTGGCCCACCGGATCTCGCTGCTCAGCCTGCACGCTGGAGCCCTGGAGTTCCGGCCGGACGCGCCGCCGGCCGAGATCGCGAGCGCGGCGGCGGTGGTTCGGGAGAGCGCCCACCAGGCGTTGCAGGACCTGCGGGCGGTGATCGGGGTGCTGCGGGAGGGCCAGTCGGAGGAGACCGGGCCGCCGGAGCGCCCGCAGCCCACGCTGAGCGCGCTGCCCGCTCTCGCCGACGAGTCGCGCCTGGCCGGGATCAAGGTGCGGCTGGAGGTGACCATCGAGATGACGGCCGTGCCGGTGGCGACGGCGCGGGCGGCGTACCGGATCATCCAGGAGGGGCTGACGAACGTACGCAAGCATGCCCCGGGTGCGGTGGTGCGCGTCTTCGTGGGCGGTGCGCCGGGGGAGGGCCTGACGCTCAAGATCCGCAATCCGCTGCCGGTGGCGGCGCCGGCAGCCCAGATCCCCGGCACCGGGGTGGGCCTGATCGGCCTGGCCGAGCGCGCGACCCTGGCCGGTGGGCGGCTCACCCACGGCGTGCACCAGGGCGAGTTCGTGCTCACCGCCTGGCTGCCGTGGACGGAACCGGCCACGACGGTCAGCGGGTGAGCGATCCATGCGACACAGATCGGGGGGACACGGTGACGGGTGGCGAGCGGCTGCACGACGACGGCGGGGCTGCCCTCGGGGTTGAACCGGTGCGGGTGCTGATCGTCGACGACGATCCGCTCGTGCGGGCCGGCCTCTCGATGATCCTCTCCGGTGACAGTGAGGTGGACGTCGTCGGCCAGGCGACCGACGGTGCCGAGGTGCCCGCGGCGGTCGCCGAGTACCGGCCTGACGTCGTGCTCATGGACATTCGGATGCCGGGGGTCGACGGGCTGGCCGCCACCGAGGCGCTGCGTGGACGGCCCGGAGCGCCCGAGGTGCTGGTGCTGACGACGTTCGACGCCGACGAGTTCGTGTTGCGGGCGCTACGGGCCGGGGCCAGCGGGTTCCTGCTCAAGGACACGCCGCCCGGGCAGATCAAGCAGGCGGTGCTGCGGGTCGCGCGGGGCGAGGCGACGCTCTCACCCAGCGTCACCCGCCAGTTGATCGCGCACGTCGCGTCGGGGCCGCCGGACCGGTCTCAGGCTGGTGAGCAGCTCAACCGGCTCAGCACGCGGGAACGGGAGGTCGCACTGGCCGTCGCGCGGGGTAGGTCGAACGCGGAGATTTCCGTCGAGCTGTACATGTCGGTGGCGACGGTGAAAGCGCACGTCTCCCGCGTGCTCACCAAACTCGACCTGAACAACCGGGTCCAGGTGGCGTTGCTGGTACACGACGCCGGGCTCGCCTGACGGCAAGCAAAGAGCGAAGCCTCACGGCAAGCAGAGAGCGAAGCCTGACGGCAAGCACAGAGGGAAGCCTGACGGCAAGCACAGAGCGAAACCTGACGGCAGTCAAAGAGCGAAGCGAGAAGGGTTCACTCGAACAGCGAGTGCGAACGGCCACCCTCAGCCCGCGACCGGGCCCGGCGGCGCATCTGCACGACCACGATGTCAATCAACGCGACGACGGCCCACCCCGCCAGGAGCCACCCCGGCACGGTCCAGCCCGCCCGGAGCAACAACACCGACAGCACAGCGCAGACGACCAGCCCGAACGATGCCAGGACCAGGCGCAGGTTCAGCGGCGAATACGGCTCCTCGACCGTTCCGCGGCGGCCTTTCGGCTGCGGTCCGATGGGCATGAGCGGAGCCTACCCGCGTCCACTCTCCGCAAACCAGAACCAGAGCCCGCCCGCGTCCACTCACCGCAAACCAGAACCAGAGCCCGCCCGCGTCCGCTCACCCGCAAACCAGAACCAGAGCCCGCCCGCGTCCGCTCACCGCAAACCAGAACCAGAGCCCGCCCGCGTCCACTCACCGCAAACCAGAACCAGAGCCCGCCCGCCCCCACTCACCGCAAACCAGAACAGGAACCGCCGGGCACCTCGAAACGCGCCGGGCGCGGCGGAGCCTCCCGAGAATCAGACCCGCAAGAAACCGCCACCCATTACATGATCGAAAAGTTTCTATATCGCTGGTCCGCTGTGGACGACATGATGGGAGACGGTCATCACATCGCATAGGAGGCGCCATGCCCCAGCCGGGCCACACCCCTCCGGAAATCACGACACCCGAGCGCCGCCTCGGCACGTGGCCGATCTTCGTCATCGCGGTCTCCGCCATGACGCCGCTCACGGTGGTCGCCGGAGCCCTGCCCCTCGGTTACGGCCAGGTCGAGGAGAAAGGCATCCCCGTCGCGTACATGCTGGTCGCGGCCGTGCTGGGCGTCTTCGCGGTGGGGCTCGCCGCGATGGCACGGCATGTTCCGAACAGCGGCGCCTTCTATGCGTACGCGGCCTCCGGCATATCCAAGCCCGCCGGCGTGGGCACCGCGTTCGTCGCGCTGCTCGCGTACAACGCCATGCAGATCGGCCTCTATGGCGCGTTCGGTGTGGCCGCCCACCATGTGGGTGACGCCTTCGGCCTGGACATCTCGTGGGTGATCTGGGCGCTGATCGGCTGGGCGGTGATCGCTGCGCTGGGCCGGCTCAACATCGATTTGAACGCCCGCATCCTGACCGTCCTGGTCTGCGCCGAAGTGCTGATCGTGCTGATCCTGGACGCCGCCATGCTGGGTAACCCGGCCGACGACACGATCACTTTCGACACCCTCAACCCGGCTCTGATCGCCAGCGCCGGCGGTGTCGCCCTGCTGGTCGCCGCTGTCGCCGGCATGGTCGGATTCGAGGCGCCCCTGGTGTACGCGGCCGAGGCCAAGGACCCGCGCCGCACCATCGCCCGGGCAATCGGGTTCACGCTGCTTGTCGCGGCCGTGCTCTACGGCGGCACCGCATGGGTGATGTCGGTCGCGGCCGGCCCCGACCAGATCATCGCGATCGCCGCCGACCATCTGGACGACCTCTTCTTCTACCTGCCCGAGCCGTACCTACCGGCCGTCGTCATCGACCTCGCCCGCGTCTTCTTCGCGACCAGCCTGTTCGCCGCGATGCTCGCGTTCCACCACACGGTCGCCCGCTACGCGCTCACCGTCGCCCGCGAGGGTGTGCTGCCCGCGAGCCTGGCCCGTACCCGCGACGACGTCCCGATCACCGCGTCGATCGCGCAGTCCGGGTTGGCGCTGTTCGTGCTGCTGCTCTACGCCATCGCCGGCTGGAACCCGACCACCGACCTGTTCTTCTTCGGCACCGTCTCCGGCGGCCTCGGCGTCCTTGTCCTGATGACGATCGCCGCGATCGCCGTGGTCCGCTACTTCCGCACCGGCGACCACGGCGAGAGCCGCTGGCGCCGGTCGATCGCCCCGTGGATCTCGCTGGTCTTCCTGGCGCTGATCCTGCTGCTCACCGTGGCATCGTTCGGCATCCTGCTCGATTCCGACAATCTGCTCAAAGTGTGGTCACCCCCGCTGGCATTCCTCCTGCTTTTCCTGGCGGGCGCAAGCTGGGGAAGAAAGTTGCGCCGCGAGCGCCCCGAGGTCTACGCCGTCATCGGTACGGGAAAACCGCCCACCTCCGACGCCGCGCCCACAACAACCACCACCCCGGTCGAGTCCCCGCCGCCCGACCAACCACCCGCATCGGAATCGGTCACCGCCCCGCCCCCGAGCCAGGCCCCCGAGACAAGCACCGCCCCGGATGAGGGCGCGGCTTCGCAGGCGAGCGCTGCCCCGGATGAAGGCGGGACGTCGCAGACGAGCATTGCCCCGGATGAGGGCGCGGCTTCGCAGACGAGCACTGC
>NZ_JBFAYE010000034.1:0-67327 GCF_040681145.1 Actinoplanes sp. NPDC051861 | reverse complement strand
CGCCCCGGATGAAGGTGCGGCTTCGCAGGCGAGCACCGTCCCGGATGAAGGCGGGACGTCGCAGACGAGCACTGCCCCGGACGAAGGTGCGGCTTCGCAGACGAGCACTGCCCCGGATGAAGGTGCGGCTTCGCAGGCGAGCACCGTCCCGGATGAAGGCGGGACGTCGCAGACGAGCACTGCCCCGGACGAAGGTGCGGCTTCGGAGGCGAGCGCTGCCCCGGACAAGAGCCCGGCATCGGAGACAAGTGCTGCCGCGGACGAGGGCCCGGCTTCGGAGGTGAGTCCGAAATCGGAGACAAGTCAGGAATCAGGGGCGGGAGAAGCGGAACCGAGCTCAGAAGGAACCGCGCCGGACGAACCCGGTGAGCCGCCCAAGCCCGCCACCGCCACCCCGCGCAAACGGGCGGCCAGTACTCGCCGTACGCCTCGATCGACGGGCGCGTCTCCCACGACCACGGTCCCCGGTGACCTGGTCGGCGGGGATCCGGCCTCGGTCAACGGTTCCTCCGACACCCCGGCGCCGAGAACCCGCGTGCCCCGGACGAGGCGCTCACCGGAATCGGCGGGTCAGGTAGGCACGCCCACTCCGCCCGAGGAAACGGCGCCGGCGTCAGCGGCCGACCCGGCACCGGACCCGGCGCCCGAACAGGGCGACCCCGCCACCAGAGCAGACCAGGCGCCAGGCGCGACCGAACCCGAACGCCCCGACGAGACCCGCTGAACACACCACTCCCGATCTCTCCTGCTGGGACAACTGGAAGCTTTCCGTCCCGAACCCAGGCCTTCGACCCCGTCCGGCACGACGACCAGCACCCCGCACAGGGAGGCCCATTCAATTCCCGCGGATTGGGAATCCGTACGATCTTCACGCAAGCGGCCACACCCGCCTGCATTCCGGCTGTGACCGCTTGAGCCCACCAGGTACAGCGGCGCGTGCCGGCCGATCCGCCGGTAGATCCGGCGTCCGAACCCACCAGCTGGGTCGCCGGCGGATCCGCAACCAGGCCCGGACGCTCGCCCATCCCCACGACGTCCCGCCGGTGGCCGCACGCCCCGGCGCCGAACCACCCGCCTCAGAAGAACCGGACCCACGGCCCGACTTCGAAACGAGCCGGGCCGACGCCGCGGAGCGCGGACCCCCGACTGGTGTCAGGCCCGGCCTGTTTCCGCGATCTCGGAAGGCCGGGCCCTCGACCAAAGGCCGGGCCCTCGACCAAAGGCCGGGCCCTCGACCAAAGGCCGGGCCCTCGACCGTATGAAGGGGGCCGCTCAGCGACCCGGCTGCAGCGGTTCCGTCGCTACCCGGTCGGCCTCGTGCAGGACCCGGAGCATGTTGCCCGAGGCGAGCTTCTCCAGCTCCTCGTCCCCCCACTTCCGGTCCCGTAATTCGTCAAATAGGCGGGGATATCCGGACACGTCGGGGAGGTCGATCGGCACCTCCGGCGTGCCGTCGAAGTCGCCGCCCAGCCCGATGTGGTCCACCCCGGCCACCTCGCGGGCGTGCTCCACATGATCAGCCACCTGTGCCGCCGTCGCCGCCGGCTTGGGGTGCGCCGCCAGCCACGCCCGGAACGCCGGCGCGGCCGACAGCTCCAGACTCGCCGAGACCGGCACCGTCGACGGATCCTCGCCCGGTCGCGGCGCGCGGGGCCACCCACCAGCCGGATCCGGCAGTCCGAGACGGCGCCACTCCGCGTCCGCCGCCTGCTGCCAGTCCCGGATCTCCGCCGACACGAAGTACGACACGAACGTCAGCTGGATGACCCCGCCGTTGCCCGGCAGCCGGGAGAGCACCTCGTCCGGGACGTTGCGCGGGTGTTCCGTCACCGCCCGCGCGCCCGAGTGCGAGAAGATCACCGGAGCGACCGCCACGTCCAGGGCCGCGTGCATCGTCTCGGTGGCGACGTGTGAGAGGTCCACGAGGACGCCGATGCGCTGCATCTCGCGTACGATCGCTCGCCCTTCGGCCGAAAGGCCGCCCACCGCGGGTGACTGAGTCGCCGAGTCCGCCCACGCGGTGTGATGGTTGTGGGTGAGCGTCACATAACGGACGCCGAGGCGGGCGAGCGACCGCAGCACCCCCAGCGAGCCGGCCAGGCTGTGACCGCCCTCCACGCCGATCAGCGAGGCGATCCGCCCGGCCGCCATGACCCGCTCGACGTCTGCCGCCGTGTACGCGATCTCCAGGTCCCCCGGATAGGTGGCGACCATCCGCATCACCACGTCGATCTGCTCCAGGGTGTGCTGGAGCGCGACCGGTTCGGGCAGGTCGGAGGGGACGTAGACGGACCAGAACTGTGCTCCCACACCGCCCGCTCGTAACCGTGGCAGGTCGGTGTGCAGGGGTGGCCGCTCGTGCTCGAGCCCCTGCACGCTGGAGCCGTGCCACTCGCGCAGACGCATGGGCAGGTCGTTGTGGCCGTCGATGATCAGCTTCATGCTCTCTGGCTACCGCTCACGACCCGGGCGTGCAAGCAGATCCGTCCGAACAGCGCTGGTTGAGCCGCAACCGGTCGGCACCTGCACGGGCACTTGGCGCGCACCCCACGCCCTGGAATCTCTTTCACATGCCCGGCCGACATGGGCCGGACAAACCGGGGGAGATATTCAATGCGACGCGCCAAGCTGCCGAAGTCCTTGACAGCTCTGACCGCCGTAATCGCCGGCACCGCCGCTGTGATGGTGCCGAGTGCCGCCGCCGCGGCCGACGCCGACCTGGCGATTCAGGCCGCTGACGACAGCTACACCTCGAGCACCCGCAAGACCACCGCGTTCGGGTCGGAAGACAAGCTCGCCGCGGGCAAGAGCGGCAACGACACGAAGACCGCGTTCCTGAAGTTCACGGTCCCGGCCGGCACCGACGTCAAGAAGGCGCGGCTGTTCCTGAGCCCGTCCGGCAAGCCGTCGGGCAAGGTCACCGTCTCGCGGGTCCTCGACAACTCGTGGACCGAGGCGAAGCTGACCTCGTCCAACGCCCCGAAGCTGGGTCTCGCGGTCGCCTCGGTGACCCCGGCCTCGACCGACACGCGCATCGGGTTCGACCTGAGCGCCGAGGTCTACGGTCCCGGCACGTACTCGTTCGCGGTGACCTCCACCGGTCTCGTCCGTTTCCAGTCGGCGGAGAACACCGCCAAGGGTGGCCCTGAGCTGGTCGTCACCACCTCGAAGTCGGCTTCGGTGAAGCCGGCCCCGGTCGCGCCGGAGATCAACACCGGCGACTACAAGAACTGCGTCACCAACGCCAAGCTCGTGCCCTCCTGCGGCGTTCTCTGGGGCGGCGCGGCCGGTGGCTTCACCAGCAAGCCGCGCGACCTGGAGCACAAGAACTGGGAGAAGCTGAGCGGCCGCACCGCGACGATCTTCCACACGTACCACAAGGGCGACGAGCCGTTCCCGACCAAGGCGGAGATCGCCATGACGCAGGACGCGGCGAAGCCGCGCGTGCTGCTGCTGAACTGGAAGATCGCGTACGGCTCCACCTGGGCCAAGGTCGCCAAGGGTGAGCAGAACAAGCGGATCGACGCGTTCGCCACCCGCATCAAGGCCTACGGCAAGAACGTCTTCCTCGTGCTCAACCACGAGCCGGAGAACGACGTCAAGGCCAGCGCCGGCTCCGGCTGGGAGGCGAAGGACTTCGCTGCCATGTACCGCCACACCATCAAGCGCCTGCGTGACCAGGGTGCCTCGAACGTCGTCAACGTGATGGCGTACATGGGCAACGAGAAGTGGATGGCGCAGTCGTGGTGGAAGGACCTGTACCCCGGCGACGACGTCGTGGACTGGATCGGCCTGGACTCCTACGTCTCGGTCGAGAAGGGCTACTACCACTACGGCAACTTCGCTGACCTGCTCGACCGCGCTCCCAAGGGTGGCGGCCTGGGCTTCTACGAGTGGGCCACGACCAAGCACGCGGCCAAGCCGATCATGATCGCCGAGTGGGGTGGCTACCACCGCATCGGCAAGGCGACCGACAAGAACGCCGTCTACAACAGCGTGCTGCCCGAGCTGGTGAAGCGCCCGAAGATCAAGGCGATCGTGCACTTCGACACGAAGGCCGACGACGAGGGCAACCGCGACATCAGCATCGACAGCACCCCGGCGAGCCTGGCCGCCTTCAAGAAGCTGGCCGCCAACCCGATCTTCAACGTGAAGCTCGGCTGATCTTTACCCTCCCCTCAGTGGAAAGCGCCGTCCGGTCCCCCGCCGGGCGGCGCTTTCCCATTTCTACGGCCTTGCCCCGAGCCTGGTCACCACGGCCCGCTCCGTCACCGCCGTCGTCGCCGTGATCATCCCGGCCCTGCCCCACGGCCTGTCCTCCACCAGGTAGGACCGCTCGCCCAGATACTCCCCGGTCTTCTCGTCGAAGATCCACTCGCGGCGTTCGCCCAGCTCGACGTGGGCCACCGCGATCCCGTGCCGCCCGACCGCGTCGACCGAGTCCTCGACCAGCTCCACCCCGGGGATCTTCGCCGCCGCCTGGTAGAGGGCGGCGTTCGTCCTCGCCGGCAGCATCGACTCGCGCAGCAGGTCACCGATGACCGAAAAGGCCTGCCCGTCGGGGGTGTTGCCCTGCCCCTGCGAACTCTTGTAGATCCACTTCAGCAAAGCGCCCGGCTCGTCCGGCAGATCCTGCTGCAGCCGCTCGGCCGTGAAGACACCCAGGTCGGAGGGGCGGTCGGGTTCCTTGAGCAGGCCACGGCCACCGGCGAACAGCGGCAGCCAGACCTCCCGCTGATGCAGTTCGTCCAGCTTTCCGTCGTCGAGCTCGGTGAACCTCATCCAGGCGACGCGACTCTTCACGTACAGGTAGCGGCCATCGGTCGGCCCGTTCTCCCGCGCGCCGGCGCTCAGCGCGAGCCGGTCCAGGAAGACGACGGCGGCCGCGTGGTCCCCGGCCAGGATCTGGGTGGTCGGAATCGGTCGCACGCCGTCGTCCCACGGCCCGGCGATCATCCCGGCCGCGGTCACCGCGGCCAGCACGCCGGCCACCGGCAGGGCGATCATCATCCGGTGCCTGCGGGCCGGCGTGTGCAGCTCCGCCATCAGGTGCGCGCGCAGGGCGCGGCGCCGCGCCTCCGGCAGATCCGGGCCGGTGGGCGCGGCCGTTGTCAGGTCACTCATAGCGTCTCCTCCGGCATGGCGGACATCCAAGGGGTACGGGTGGAAGCACGGTCCGTCTCCGGCCGGAGCTGTGACATCTCCGCCTCGGCGAGCGCGCGGAGTCGCGTCCGCGCCCGGGACAGCCGTGACCGCACCGTGCCGACCGGGATCCCGAGCGCCTCCGCCGCGGCGTGGTAGTCGAGCTGCTGCCACACGCAGAGCAGGAACACCTCCCGATCGGCGCGCCGCAGCCGCCGCAGGGCGGTTCTGGCCGCGGCCAGCTGCTC
Source organism: Actinoplanes sp. NPDC051861 (assembly GCF_040681145.1). NCBI lineage: Bacteria > Bacillati > Actinomycetota > Actinomycetes > Micromonosporales > Micromonosporaceae > Actinoplanes > Actinoplanes sp. NPDC051861. Next base: position 61,937 of record NZ_JBFAYE010000034.1, on the reverse strand, counting down.
GGCGTCGTGCATCCGCCCGACCAGGTCGTCGGCGAAGTCCGGCAACGTGTCCGCCGCCGGCACCCGTTTCAGCGCGGCCCGATACCGCAACGCCGTCCGGCGCCGGTTGCGCAGCACGTTGGTGGCGATGCCGAGCAGCCACGGCCGCAGACTCTCCCCGTCCGGACGCACCGAGGCCCGAATCCGCCACGCCTCCAGAAACGTCAGCGACACCACATCCTCGGCGTTCGCGTGGTCGCCGTCGCTCCACACCGCATACCGGTAGACGGCCCGCGCGTGCTCATCGAACAACTCCCCGAACGCACTCTTGTCCCCGTCCCGGATCCGGGCCCGCATCATCCCTGTCACACCGTGTCCTGTCCGCCCACCGCCCCGAGTTCCACCTCCCGCCGAAATTCCCCGCCCCGCCCTGTCCCGCCCGGACCCGCCGCTCAGCCCGCGCGCTGCTCCCGCCCGGAGCGCCGCTCGGCCCGCGCTGGGCTCCCGCCCGGCCCGCGCGCTGCTCCCGCTCGGCCCGCGCGCTGCTCCCGCCCGGCCCGCCGCTCAGCCCGCGCACCGCTCCCGCCCGGGCCGCCGCTCGGCCCGCGCGCTGCTCCCGCCCGGAGCGCCGCTCAGCCCGCGCGCCGGGACGACATCGCGCGGACCTGTCAGCTCGCGAGGACTGTCTGCAGGCGTTTCGCCTCCTTCACCAGGCGGGAGCTGCCGCCCCGGGCCGCGATCGAGGCCAGCTCCGGGATCTCGGTGTGGGCGCCGGCCGCGCGGGCCACCTGAGTGGACAGCTCGAGCAGGTCGGGCAGGCCTCGCGGTCCCTTCGGCAGCAACAGCGGCAACGCCGCGGCGAGAACCTCCCAGACCGCGACGGAGGCGCCCGCCCGGTGAGCGTCGGCCAGCGCCGGCACCACCCGGGTCAGCTTGATGGCGCTGTCCGCACCACACAGGCGGCCCAGCTCAGTGCCGACACCCGCGAAGAACCCGGATCCGCGGGCGGCCGGGGTCAGGAAGGCGTCGACGGCGGCGACGCGGTCGGACTCGTGGCGGGCGGCCAGGGTCAGGAAGGCGTCGACGGCGGCGACGCGGTCGGACTCGTGGCGGGCGGCCAGCACATAGGACAGCGCCAGCGTCATCGCGGGGCCGAGGGGGCCGTCGCAGTCGGCGAGCAGGGGTAGAAGCTCGCCGCCGGTGCGCCAGTCCTGGTCGGCGAGGGAGGCCAGGCGTACCAGGACCCAGGCGGCGCTCACCTCGCGGTGGTGGGGGAGCACCATCGTGAGGATGTCGGTCTCGGCGAAGAACTCGGTCGAGAGGAACCGGGGCGTCGGCTGGCGCTGCAGCGTGACCAGCTGCTCGGCCAGGCGCAGGCCGCCCGTGCCGACCGGATGCAGGGTGGCGAGCACCCGCGACGGCACCACCGGCTGTGACAACGAGGGGTAGATGGACTTCGCGCCGACGCGTTGTTCGAGGCGGGTGCTCAACGGGTCGGGCAGGCCGCCGGCGATCAGCCACGCCGCGAACTGCTTGCCGGCCGGGGAGGTGAGCCCGGCCGCCACCGACGGGTCCGCGTCGCGGGGGACTCGCAGCAGCGCCTGTTCGAAGTCCAGCGGCCACGGCTCCCAGCCCTCGGCCTCGGCGCGGGCGAGTCGCGCCGCCAGCACCGAGGCGTCGAGGCTGCCGTTGACGTGTGTCGGCGTGGCCAGCAGCAGCGGCACCGGCGAGCGGCCCAGCTGGACGGCCACCTCGGAGATCCTGGCCGCCAGGACGCCCTCGGGTGAGGATTTCAGCGCCGAGTCCGGCCCGCCGCGCCGCCCGGTCTCCCAGGCGATGCCCAGTGCCTTCACCATCCGGCTCCACAGGCCGCCCTGGGCGCCAAGGCCGTTCAGCGCGCGGATCGCCTCGCCGAGGAATGCGGTCCGCTGCTGCGGCACCCACAGGGTCTCGGAGAACTGGTGCTCGAAGCGCTGCAGCAGCGGCTCCACCTCGGGCCCCGGCCGCAGCGTGACCAGGGCGGCGAGGACCCGCTCCCAGCGCACCGCGGTCTCCTCGGTCATCAGCACCACGATCTCCTCGACGAGTTCGGCGGTGTCGGCGATCGGGGGCGGGAACTCGGCCACCGGGGGCGGCGGTGGCAGGCCGGGGAGCGTGACAGTCTCGGCGGTGCCGCCGAACAGGGTTGCGGCGCGGCCCGGCAGGTCACCGGCGAGGGCGCCGGCCGCGCCGGCCAGCCGGGCCGTGGTGCCGGCGTCGAGGCCGCCGGTGTGCTTGCCGATCAGGGTGAGCGCGCGTTCCTGGATGTCGAGCGCGGGATGGCCGAACGCGACGGCGACGGTCTCCACGATCTCGCCGGCCCGTGACGGTTCGCGGCGGAGCACTCGTTCAAGCCAGGTGAGCTGTGTCTTGACCAGGGTCTTCTCGGTCCGCAGCAGGGTCGCGGCGCTGACCTCGAGCAGCGTCTGGAGGTCGAGGCGGCCGGCGTCGTCGACCGCGCGCAGCGCCTTCTGGGCGAGCCCGGCGACAGCGGAGGGCGCGTGGGGCAGCAGCCGGCCGTAAGCGGGCACGTGCCGGGCCATCTCGTCGAGAGTGGGCGCGAGCGCGTCGTGCATCAGGGCGAACGGCCGCAGCGCGTTGGTCCGGTCGCCGCGCACGAGCCGGTCCACGGTGGCGTCGAGAATCGTCGCCCGGTCGAGCCGCCCCTCCGCGACCAGGTCCGCGATCACGATCGGGAAGCGGGGCGTGTTGTCCCACTTGCCGGTCTGCGGGCTCAGGTGGCCGACGGCGGCGTCCGCGCCGAGCCCGTCGATCTCGAAGACGGCGGGCAGCAGGCGGTCCAGGAACGGGTCCTCGCGGAGGCGCTGGTGCAGCGGGGCAAGCGGTTTGGCCTGCCAGTGGCTGCGCAGCCGATCGGTGAGCCAGCCCCGCACGAACCCCTCGGTGACCGGCGGCTCCGCGGCACCGGCGCGGATCAGCGTCGCCGCGAAGTTCCACTGTTCGAAGAAGACGTCGCGGGCCGGGAGCCGCTCGGCCAGCCGGATCCCGAGGTCGCCGAGCCAGGTGAGGCGGCGGACCCGCGCGAGGACCAGCACCTTCTCCGGGTCCATCCGGTTCCACGTCTGCATGTTGCGGCGGGCGAGCAGGGTGGCGGCCTTGGCAGCGGTCGGCATGCACCCGACGACGGCGAGGGCCCAGCCGGGCGTGGGACTGATGTCGGCGCGCCACCACAGGTCCGCGTCGGCGGCCTTGATGCCGGCCTCCACCTGCTTGGCGGCGGCCAGCCGTTCGGGTTCGGTCGCCGACATCAGGACGCCGATGATGCCGTCGAGGTCGTTGCGGGCGGCGAGCTTGGCGAACGTCTCCCACGACAGCGTGGTCATGCCGGGCCTCCGGTGGTGGTGAGCAGCCGGCGGGCCTCCAGGACCAGCCGGGCGGAACCGTGGCGGGCGGCGACCTCGGCCAGGCCGGGGATCACCTCCGTCGTGCCCAGGGCGACGGCCACCTGGGTGGCCAGTTGCAGCAGGTCGGGCACGGCCCGGACCCGGGTGGTCAGCAGCGGCGGCAACGCGGCGGTGAGCAACTCCCACACCGCGGCCGAGGCGCCGGCCCGGTGAGCGTCGGTGAGGGCGGGAACCGCCCGCCCCAGCTTCACCGTGGTATCGGAACAAAGGTCCGCGAACGCCGCGCCGACGGCGCCGGCGAACGGTTCGGTGCCGGCCGCGAGGGTGAGGAAGGCGTCGACGGCGGCGGAGCGGTCGGACTCCTGTTTGGCGCCGAAGGCGTAGGCCATCGCGTACGCCATTGCGGGGCCGACCGGTCCGGAGCAGTCGGCGAGCAGGGGCAGCAGGACGCCGGCGCCCTTCTGGTCCTGGTCGGCGAGGGTGGCGATCTCCGGCAGCGCCCAGGCGGCCGCGACCTCGCGATGGTGGGGGAGCACCATGGTCAGGACGTCCTCGGAGCCGGAGAAGTCGTCCGGCATCCAGGCCGCGAACTCCTCCGGCTCGTGGGTGAGCAGCTGCCGCGTCAGGCGCAGGCCGTCCTCGCGGGCCGGGCGCAGGGACGCCGCGATCCGGCGCCCGAGCGGGAGGTCCCACGTGTACTCGCCCCGGTCGTTCTTCTCGCCGGTCTGCGTGACCGCGGTGCTGACCGGATCGGGCAGACCGCCGCCGGCCAGCCAGTCCGCGAACCGCCTGCCGGCCGGCGAGGTGAGCCCGGCCGCGACCGCCGGGTCCGCGCCGCGCGGCACCCGCAGCAGTGCCTGCTCCAGGTCGAAGTGCCACGGCTGCCAGCCCTCGGCTTCCGCTCGTCCCAGCCGGGCGGCCAGCTCGGCGGCGTCGAGGTTGCCGTTCACGTGGGTCGGCGTCGCGACCAGCATCGGGACCGAGCCGGCCGCCACGTTGGCGGCGATCTCCGCGGCTCGCAGCCCGAGCACGCCGGTGGGCAGGGTGGACAGTGGGAAGTCCCGGCGGCCCTCGTCGCGGGCCTTGGCCACGGCGGCGGTCATCCGTTCGAGGGTGGGCGACACCGGGCGGATCGCGGTGCCCAGGCCGAGCAGGGGAGATCCCTCGTTCCAGGAGTGTTCCTCGAAGGATCCCGGGTGACGGTCGAGGACCGGCGTCAGGGCGTCGGCCGGCGGTTCCCCGGCGGCGGTCAGCGCGACGAGCGCGGCGAGAACGCGTTCCCACCCGACCGCCGTGCCGCCGTGGACCAGCAGGACGATCTCCTCGGCGAGCTCGGCCGCGTCCGTGATCGGCGCCGGCATCGGTGCGACGGGGACCGGCGCGGGCGGCGCGGGGGTAGCGGGGCCGGGAGTGGCCGCTGCGGACCCGAACAGCGCGGCGGCGCGGGCCGGGAGATCGCCGCCCAGCGCGGTGGCGGCCGGAGCGAGCCGGGCGATCGTCGAGGGCTGTGCCTTCTCGACGATCGCGAGAGCGCGCTCCTGGATGTCCAGCGCGGGATGCCCGAACGCGACGGCGATCGCCTCGTAAACGTCCCCGGCTCGTGCCGGCTCCCGCCGGGCCACTCTCTCCAGCCAGGTGAGCTGGGCCTTGACCAGGGTCTTCTCCTTGCGCAGCAGCGCCGCCGAACTGGCGTCGAGCAGCGTCTCCAGCTCGAGGCGGCCGGCGTCGTCGACCGCCCGCAGCGCCTTCTGCCCGAGCGTGGCGACCGCTCCGGGCGCCTCGCCCAGCAATCGCGAGTAGCCGGGTGCGAAAGGAGCCATCTCGCCGGCCGTGGGCGCGAGCGCGTCGTGCAGGACCGCGAACGGGCGCAGCGCGTGCGGCTTGTCGCCCCGGACGAGGCGGTCGATCGTGGCGGTCAGGACGGTCGCGCGGTCGGTGTGGCCCTCGGCGACGAGCGCGGCGATCGCGCCGGGCAGCCGCGGTGTGGTGTCGTAGCTCTGGGTCTCCTCGTTCCACGCGGTGCCGCCGATGTCGGCGCCGAGCCCGTCGAACTCGAAGATCCCCGGAAGCAGCACCTCCAGATGCGGGTCGTCGCGCAGCCGGTCGGCCAGCGGCACGGACGGCATGTTCTCGCCCCAGGCCGGCCGCAGCAGGTGCAGCAGCCAGCCGCGCACGTACCCCTCGGTGACCGGCGGTTCGGTGCCGCCGGCGGCCAGCAGCGCCGCCGTGAACTGCCAGTCGCCGGTGGCCCAGGTGTCCCGGGTGGGCAGTTTCTGAGCCAGCCGGACGCCCAGGTCGCCGAGCCAGGTCAGCTCCCGCGCGGCCGCGATCTCGGAGACCCTCGAAAGCGGGGCGGAGCGCCAGCCGGGCCGCATGTCCCGCCTGGTCAGCAGGCCGGCGGCCGCCGAGGCGGACGGCGCCGTGGCGAGGACGGCCAGCAGGAGACCGCCTGCGGGGTGGGACGGCGGCTGCCACCACGCGTCCCGGTCGAGGCCCTTGATGCCGGCCGCCACCTCGGCCGCGAACGCCAGGCGTTCCGCCTCATCGGCCTTGAGCAGCAGCGACGTCACGCCGGCGTGGTCGCCGTTGCTCGCGCGGCGCAGCAGCACCTCCCACGACAGCGTCACGCGTCCGCCGCCTCGAGCGCGCCGGCCAGGACCATCTGCACGGCCAGCGCGTGCTTGCACGGCCCGCGTTCCCCGCGGTGCTTGGCCCACCACGGGCAGGTGCACGACGAGGCGTTGCGCACCTGGTAGACCTCGTCACCGCTGCGGACGGTCGACACGTCCGGGCTCGCGGTCACGGCTCCGGCGGCGGCCAGCGTGCGTGCGGCGGCCAGGCGGGGGTTCATCCTGTCCACGACGGCCGCCGAATACGGCAGGGTGCGGTGGAAGTAGCCCGCCTCGGCCACGTCGTAGCCGACCCGGCCGGACGTGCCGAGCTGGGTGAGCGCGTCACGCACCCGCCGGGCGTCGATGCCGGCCGCGGTGGCGAGAGCGTCCACGTCGATCGTCGGGTCCCAGGAGAGCAGCGCGCTGACGAGGTCGGCGTCGTCGGCGGCCTCGTCGGAGGCGAGCGACTCCAGCACGGCACCCTCACCGGAGAACCCTCGGTAAGGCTCGGGGGAGAGGGTCAGCGACAGCCGCAGCGACGGCATGCTCAGCTCCCAGGTGCTGGAGACCGGCCCGCTGCCGGCGGCGACGGCGGGGCCGTAGACGCGCAGCGTCAACGCGTACCGTAGGAAGGGTTTCAACGCGGCGAGGCGCCCGGCGCCCGGCAGGCAGACCGCGCCCGGCGCAGGCCGGGAGGTGAATCGGAGCGAGCGCCCGGCCGGGACCGCCCAGAGCACGGATTTGTCGCTGGCGGGCAGCCGGTTGAGCAGGACCCGCGCCTCGGCGACACCGATCTCCGCTCGCGGGTCGAAACGGGCGGTGAGCACCTGCGCCTCGGCGAAACCGCGCAGCCAGCGGGAGGGGAGCGGCACCTTGCGCTCGACCAGCGGCCCGTCGAACGTGGTGACGGTGAGATCGTCGGGCCCGACCGCGACGTGCATCGGATCGGTGCGCCCGACCCGCGTCAGCGCCCGCTGCAGCGGCACGTTGACGTCCACGTTGGTGGTGCCGTGCGCGACGATCTCACCGTCGAGTCCGGCCGGCAGCACATCCATCCGCGCGTAGACGCCGCAGCAGCCGGAGAAGGACTCGAAACGGAGCCGATCCGACCCGGCGGTGACGACAGGATCGAGGCTGGCCGGGCTGACCGGCCGGAAATATCGGGTGCGGGCGACCTCCGCCACGGCGAGCAGCCCGGTCGCCGCGGCGCCGGGATCGGTGAGGAACCCGGTGTAGAAGCGGGGGTGCGCCGCCGGGCCGCCGGAGGTCTGCAGGGTGAGGCCGTCGTCGAGGGCCGACGAGCCGAGGTACGAATACGCCGCGGAAACCATGCCGCAGAACTTAAGCACCGGGTACGACATTTTGTCGAAGGGTCACACTTCCCGGCGGACCGGTGGCGGTCCGTGCCACGATGGGCGAAAAGCGGTCCGGAGTGGGAGAGATGAGCGAACACGTTTCCGACAGCACGGAATGGCAGAACCTCCAGGGACTCGCGGAGAAGTTCTCGGCGGTGCACCTGCGTGACCTGTTCGGCAGCGACCCCCAGCGCGGCGAGCGGTACGCCGCCGAGGTCGCCGGCCTCTATGTCGACTACAGCAAGAACCTGGTCACCGACGAGGTGCTGAGCGCCCTGTACGCCCTCGCCGAGCGGGCGAGACTGGGCGAGAAGATCACCGCGATGTTCTCCGGCGAGCACATCAACATCACCGAGGACCGGGCCGTGCTGCACACCGCGCTGCGCCTGCCGCGTGACGCGTCGCTGGTCGTCGACGGCCAGGACGTCGTGGCCGACGTGCACGGGGTCCTCGACCGGATGGGTGCTTTCGCGGAGAAGGTGCGTTCGGGCGAGTGGACCGGTCACACCGGTCAGCGCATCAAGACGGTCGTCAACATCGGCATCGGCGGCTCGGACCTGGGCCCGGTGATGGCGTACGAGGCGCTGAAGGACTTCTCCCAGCGCGACATCGAGTGCCGTTTCGTATCAAACATCGATCCGACCGATTTGTACGAGAAGACCCAGGATCTCGACCCGGCAACCACCCTCTTCATCATCGTCTCCAAGACCTTCACCACCCAGGAGACGCTGACGAACGCGAAGGAAGCCCGCACCTGGCTCCTCAAATCCCTCAAAGAGGACAAAGCGGTAGCGAAACACTTCGTCGCCGTCAGCACAAATGCCGAAAAAGTCGCAGATTTCGGGATCAACACGGACAATATGTTCGGCTTCTGGGACTGGGTCGGCGGCCGCTACTCCCTCCCGAGCGCTGTCGGGCTCAGCGTGATGATCGCGATCGGCAAGGACAACTTCGCCGAGATGCTCAGCGGATACAAAGCCGTCGACGACCACTTCCGAACCACCCCGGTCGAGCGCAACGTCCCGGCCCTGCTCGGCCTGCTCAACGTCTGGTACGACACGTTCCTGGGCGCCCAGTCGCACGCCGTCCTCCCGTACGCTCAGTATTTGCACCGTTTCGCGGCCTATCTCCAGCAACTCACGATGGAGAGCAACGGCAAGTCCGTGCGCCTCGACGGTGAACCCGTCACCTTCCAGACCGGCGAGGTCTTCTGGGGTGAGCCCGGCACGAACGGCCAGCACGCCTTCTACCAGCTGATCCACCAGGGCACCAAGCTGATCCCGGCGGACTTCATCGGCTTCAGCGTGCCGAACCACGACATCGGCGAGATGCACGACCTGTTCATGTCGAACTTCCTGGCGCAGACCGGCGCGCTCGCGTTCGGCCGGACCCTGGAGCAGGTCGAGGCCGAGGGCACCGACCCGAGGATCGCACCGCACCGGGTCATGCAGGGCAACCACCCGACCACCACGATCCTCGCCGAGCGGCTGACCCCGGCGACGTTCGGGCAGCTGGTGGCGCTCTACGAGCACATCACGTTCACCCAGGGCGTGATCTGGGAGATCAACTCGTTCGACCAGTGGGGTGTGGAGCTCGGCAAGGTGATGGCCAACCAGCTCGCGCCGAAGCTGACCGCTTCGTCGGCGCCCGCTGATGACGCGGACTCCTCCACCAACGTCCTGATCAAGCGTTACCGGGCAGCCCGCGGCCGGTCGTAGTGCATAGGCTCAGTGCCGTGGACACGTCTACGGCACTGAGCCTTCGCATGACCAGCCTGCTACTGGGATCTCCACGCCGGCAAAAAGGCACCGTCCTGGACATAGTCGAGTGGTTCGGCGCCATGCAGGCCCAAGATCTCAACAGCGTCCTCTGGTCCCTCGGCGCCCGCCTGCCCGGCCGCAACCTGACGGACATCATCGAGGCGACCGAGAACCGCGAGGTCGTCCGCACCTGGCCGATGCGCGGCACCGTCCACCTCATCCCGTCGGCCGACGCGCACTGGATGCTCGAACTCACCGGCGTCCGCCAGCTCGGCGGCGTCGCCAAACGCTGGGAGTACCTCGGCCTCGACGAGAAGACCGCCGGCCAGTCGATGGAGATCCTGGCTGCCGCGCTGGCGGCGAGCGGCAGATTGACGCGATCCGAGTGCATGGTCGCGCTCAGCGAGGGCGGCGTCGACGTCACCGGGCAGAGGGGTTACCACCTTCTCTGGTACGCGAGTCAGCGCTCGTTGACGGCAATCGCCCCCAACGCCGGCAAGGAGCAGACGTTCGTTCTCCTGGACGACTGGGTCCCGTCCCGGAACGCCCGGTCGCGTGACGAGGGTCTGGCCATCTTCGCCAAACGGTTCTTCCGCTCGCACGGTCCCGCCACCGTGAAGGACTTCGCCGGCTGGACCAGTCTCAACCTCACCGACGCCCGTGCCGGTGTCGCCGCCGCGGACGGCCTGACCACGATCGACGTCGACGGTGTCGCGATGGTCGCCGACGAACAGGTCCTCGACGCCGGCCCGGTCACCGGCTGGTGGGCGCTGCCCGGCTTCGACGAATACCTGCTCGGCTACAAGGACCGCTCCATGATGGCCACCCCCGAGCAGCTCGCGAAGATCGTCCCCGGCGGCAACGGCGTCTTCCAGTCCACCCTGGTCCGCGACGGCCGCGTCATGGCCACCTGGAAGCGCGCGATCGGCAAGAAGGCGGTCACCGTCACCGTCCTGCCGCTGGCCGATTTCGACCTCGCCGACGCCCGCCCGGCCCTGGAGAACTACGCCGCCTACCTCGGCCTTCCGTTAATAGTTAAGAACCCTTGATATTTACTGTTGTGAACGCCACTATGTGCCCATGAGAATTCGACGTGGGTTGATGGCGGTGGTCGCCGGGGTGGTGGTGGCGACCGGTTCCGTGATGGCGTTCTCACCGACCGGGGCCGCGGCCGTGGCCTGCTCCTCGGTGAACTGGGCCGAGGGTGTCACCTATACCGCCGGGCAACAGGTCACCTACCAGGCACACCTCTACCAGGCACTCGTGACGCACACCGCCTGGGCCGGCACCGGCTGGAACCCGGCCGCCACGCCGACGCTGTGGAAGGACCTGGGCGCGTGCAGCGGGGGCTCCTCGCCGTCGCCGTCGGTGTCGCCTTCCCGGTCGAACTCGCCCTCCCCGTCGACGTCTCCCTCGGTCTCCCCGTCACCGTCCACCAGCCAGCCCGCGTGCGCCGTCCGCGGCCGCCCGGCCGGCAAGGTGCTCCAGGGCTACTGGGAGAACTGGGACGGCGCCTCCAACGGCGTACACCCCGGCATGGGCTGGATCCCGATCAACGACAGCCGGATCACCCAGCACGGTTACAACGTGCTGATGGCCGCATTCCCGGTGATCCGCTCCGACGGCACCGTCCTCTGGGAGAACGGCATGGACGCCGGCGTGAAGGTGCCGACCGCCGCCGAGATCTGCGCGGCCAAGGCGCAGGGCGCGACGATCCTGATGTCGATCGGCGGCGCGACGGCCGGCATCGACCTGAGCTCCAGCGCGGTCGCCGACCGGTTCGTGACCACCATCGTGCCGATCCTGAAGGCGTACAACTTCGACGGCATCGACATCGACATCGAGACCGGCCTGACCGGCAGCGGCAACATCAACACGCTCTCCACCTCGCAGGCGAACCTGATCCGGATCATCGACGGGGTGCTGGCGGCCATGCCGTCGAACTTCGGTCTCACGATGGCGCCGGAGACCGCGTACGTGACCGGCGGCAGCGTCACCTACGGCTCGATCTGGGGCTCCTACCTGCCGATCATCAAGAAGTACCTGGACAACGGCCGCCTCTGGTGGCTCAACATGCAGTACTACAACGGCAGCATGTACGGCTGCTCCGGCGACTCCTACGGCGCCGGCACCGTCCAGGGCTTCACCGTGCAGACCCAGTGCCTGGCGAACGGGCTGACGATCCAGGGCACGACGATCCGGATCCCGTACGACAAGCAGGTCCCCGGCCTGCCGGCGCAGTCCGGCGCGGGTGGCGGCTACATGTCGCCGTCGCTGGTCAGCCAGGCGTACAACAGCGTCCCCGGCATCAAGGGCCTGATGACCTGGTCGATCAACTGGGACGGCTCCCGCAACTGGACCTTCGGCGACAACGTGAAGGCTCTGCAGGGCCGCTGAGGTATCCCAGCCACCGGCCCGACCGTCCCCGGGCCGGTGGCGCCGTTCAAAGGCGTGCTCAACGTTCCGCGAGCTCCGAACGCACCAGTTCCAGCAGTCGCGCTCCTCCGGGACAAGTTCGACCGCCATCCGGCCATGGCACAGCGGTTGACGGACCACCGCCTTCCGCGCCCGTGATTCGGCGACACCGCGCTCGCTGCGGCGGAAGTACTCCAGCGCCCGCTCCTGCGACTCGCGCGTCACGGTGAACACGCGGTCCGGATGCCGGGCCGGGATCGTCTCGCCCGGCTCGGCGAGCAGGGTCCGCACCGGCACGTCGTTCTGGTCCATGTCACCGAGCACGTAGATCCGCCGGTGCTCCGGCACCGCGTGGTACCGCTCGCGGACGACCTCAAGGTTGACGCGGGTCGGCTCGGCGGCGTAGGCGATCAGCGCTTCCCAGCACCTGCGGGAGGAGTCCGGCCGGTCATTGAGCCGGTCCACCTCGTCGCCGAGGTCCGCGATTACCAGCTCAGGTGTCAGCCACGACTCCAGGCGAGCCGGTCCGGTCGCGGTGTCCGGCATGTGGCCAGTCTAATGATCGTGGGTGGTGCCGAGCCGGTCCCGGGACCCGTGGCGGGGACGTCGTTCGGGCAGGATCCGCGGGGCGAACGGCCGAGGAAGCACTGGCTGCGGCTCGCCCCGCGGATTTGGGCACCCGTCCGGGTAACGGCGGAAATGTCAGACTCGGCCGTCACCTCGCACGAGCCCGGGAGAGCGCCGATGACCGACCCCTCTTCGCCACCGTCCGCGCGGGCGGGTTGGCTGTCCCGGCCGCAATGGGCCGGTGTCGGCAGTGTCGCCGGGGCGCTCTCCCTGCTCGTGGCCGTCGCGGCGTGGCTCAGTCCGCGCCCGGCGGAGTCCTCCGCGGCTCCGAGGCCGGAGAGCATCGCACCGGGCGCCGGCAGCGACCCGACCGCCGTGCCCGGACCTCAGCAACCTCGAGAAACATCGGCCGGCACCTACCTCTACGACCTGCCCGGCAACTCGGCCGGGCAGCGGGGCTCCCAGCGTGAACCCCGCGACGTCACCCTCGCCGGCAGCCGCTACCCGCACTCCACCCTGATGACGGCCTGTTCCGGATACGTTCCCGCACCCGTCCGCTTCCACCCCGGCACGAAGTATCAGCGACTGGTCGGCGAACTCGGCATCGCCGAACCCGCCGAGCCGGCCGCCTCCGCCACCGTCGCCCTGTACGCCGACGGCAAGGTCTGGCAGGGCTACGTGGTCGGCGCCGGGCAGACCGTCCCGATCGACCTGGACATCAGCCGGTTCGCCGCGATCGAGGTCCGGGTGATCAGCGTGGGTGGCTGCTACACCGCCGCTGCCCCACAGGTCTATCTGGGCGACGGCATGGTCACCTGAGACGCTGGTTCGCGGGTGGGCGGCACACCCCACCGCTGGCCGGGCACCTCGATCCAGCGGTACGTCGCCCAGGAGATACCCGCGAGGGCCAGCAGATAGCCGGTGGCCAGGAGCACGTCCGGGATCGACGAGCGCAGCACCGGGCGCAGGAACTGGATCAGCACGTAGTGGACCAGATAGATCGAGTAGCTGAGCACGCCGATTTTCGCGAGCCATTTCGGCGTACCCCATCGCCTTGTGACCATGCCGGCGGCGAACGTCCCACCGAAAGCCAGCAGGGTGAGCACCGACCGGGTGACGTAGCGGGGTGTGAGAGCGTCGAGCGACCGCAGCTCGGCGAACCAGTTGACCAGCAGCGCGACGGACACGACCGATGCCACCACGGCGACCTGCCACCAGCCGATCTGGCCCCGGTCCGCCCGATGGATCACCGTGCCGGTGAACATCACCGCGATGATCAGCAGACCGTCCCAGGCGTGCGACGGGTCCTGGTTGACCAGCAGCAGGGTCAGCGCCAGCCCGGCGAGCAGCACACTGCCGCCGGTCATCGCCCAGCGCGGCCCGGAGAAGACCGCCGTCAGCCCGGCGACGAGCACGGCGATCGCGACCGGCACCGAGACGGCGCCGCGGAAGGCCAGGGGAGCGGTGAGCACGGCCAGGCCGGCGAGCCCGATCGCGAACAGGCCGTCGAGGCGATGCAGCCGCACCGCGAACGCGCCCGCGACCAGCAGGTAGAACGCCATCTCGAAGCTGAGCGTCCAGAGCACCGGCGTCAGCAGCGGCGTCCCGAGCAGGAACGGCAGCATGGTGGCGTGCGCGGCCAGCCCGGCGGTACCGGCTTTCCCCGCCGTCACGGCGAACGGCACGAGCACCGCGATCACCGCCAGGTACAGCGGGAACAACCGGCGGGCCCGGCTCAGCCAGAACGCCCGCAGATCGCCCCGCCGCTCCAGCGACGCCGGGATGATGTAGCCGCTGACCAGGAAGAACAGCATCACCCCGGCGGTGCCCGCGTGCAGCCACTCGCCGGTCACGGCGCGCAGGTCGGTGAAGACGTACCGGGTCAGATGCGCATAGACGACCAGCAGCACGGCGACGGCGCGGAGCCCGTCGAGCCAGGCGAGTCTGGATGCGGCCATCGGGAAAAGATAGTTGACTCGTCGGCATGTCGATCTGGACCAGTGAACTCGCCGGGGCGCTGCACCACGAGAGCATCGACTCGGCGCTGCTGCGGGACAACCCGCTCGGGGACCCGCACGTGCGCCCGCTCTGGGTGTACACGCCGCCGGGATACGAGCAGGGCGACGCACGCTATCCGAGCATCTACGTCATCCAGGGTTACTCCGGCCAGGTGACCATGTGGGGCAACCGCCAACCCTTCCGGCAGCCCTTCATCGAGACCGCCGACCGCGTGTTCACCACCAAACCCAAATGCATTCTTGTGTACGTGGACGCGTGGACCGCCTACGGCGGCTCGCAGTTCGTCGACTCGCCCGGAATCGGGGCGTATCACTCGTACCTTTGCGATGAGGTTGTGCCCTGGGTCGACGCGCACTATCGCACCATCGCCGACCGTGAGTCGCGCGCCCTCACGGGAAAGTCGTCCGGTGGCTTCGGCGCGATGATCACCCCGATGCTGCGGCCGGACCTGTTCGGCGCTCTGGCCACGCACGCCGGCGACGCCCTCTACGAGTACTGCTACCTCGGCGAGTTCGCCAAGGCGACCCGTGCCCTGCGCGACTACGACCATGACATCCAGGTGTTCTGGAAGGACTTCCAGTCCCGCGTCGCGTTCACCAAGGAGGAGGATGTCACCCTCACCCTGGTCCTGGGGTGCGCCGCCGCCTTCTCCGCCGATCCCGACGGCACACCCCGCCTCCCGTTCGACCCGCGGTCCGGCCAGCTGATACCCGAGCTGTGGGACCGCTGGCTGGCCTGGGACCCGATCCGCATGATCGACCGGTACGCCGACGAGCTCCGGTCGCTGCGCGCCGTCTGGATCGACGGCGGCACCCGCGACGAGTGGTTCCTCGACCTGGGCGCCGAAGCCTTCCGGGCGGGCCTGCGGCGCGTCGGCGTGCCGGACGAGAGGATCGCCTTCGAGCTCTTCCCGGGTGGGCACATGGGAATCGACTACCGCTACCCGCAGGCGGTCGCCTGGCTCAGCGAACGGCTCAGAAGGTGACCAGCGGATCCCCGAAGAAGTCGGCGATGAAGTTGAGGAAGAAGAAGCCGAAGAACAGCACGTTCGCGGCCAGCAGCACGTAGTGCCAGGGCCGGGGCCGGGCCGGCTTGGGCAGCTTGCTGTTGAGGTACATCAGCATGAACGGATAGATCAGCGCGCCGAGGTTGGACATGTTCGCCGACCACTGCACGAGGTTCACCGGCAGGGCCAGGTGCAGGATGATCGAGATGATCACCAGCAGGGTCAGCATGAACGGGAAGTAGAACCGGCGCGGGTCACCCTCGATCAGCCTCCGCAGGCGGGGGCTCGTGGCGTGGGCCGCGTCGGTGGTCACCCGTACCATCGCCTCGAAGATCCCCAGCTGCGTGCTGAACAGGATCAGCACGCCGATGACCAGGGTGAGGTAGAAGAGTCCCTGGCCGTACTGGTCGCCCAGCACCGACGCCACGAACGTCGGGATCTGGGCCGTCGTCGGCCGCTGCCCGGACACCTCCACCGCGTGCGCCATCAGGATCGTCGGCAGCAGCATCCCGACCATCGCGCCGAGGAAGAACACGCCCCACATGTCGATCAGCAGGTAGCGGTACCACCGCTTCCACCGGCCGGTGTTCGCCGCGTCGTCCGGGAACGTCACGCCCACGTCGAGCATCTTCTGCTGGTCGCCGCGCATCCCCGAGATGAACCCGGTCCGGTATCCCATCCCGTAGCCCTTGTCCCGGTAGTGGCCCATCACGTACCAGTTCAGCCCGGACGCCAGGGCGGTGAACCCGGCCAGCCCACCCAGCTGGGTGGCGGTGATCCCGGCGGGCGGTGCGGCCGGTGTGAAGAACCCGC
This sequence comes from Actinoplanes sp. NPDC051861, assembly GCF_040681145.1. Lineage (NCBI taxonomy): Bacteria > Bacillati > Actinomycetota > Actinomycetes > Micromonosporales > Micromonosporaceae > Actinoplanes > Actinoplanes sp. NPDC051861. The sequence continues at coordinate 46,007 of NZ_JBFAYE010000034.1, read as the reverse complement.
GGATGCCCTCCCACCACAGCTCGAACGGCACCACGAACAGGTCGATCAGCACCAGGCCGATCAGGATCGTGCCGACCATCACCCAGTTCGCCAGCTCGAGGGTCCGGCTGATCCGTTTGGCGAACGCCGTCATCAGGAACACCAGCACGAGCAGGGCCATCGCCCACAGGCGCGGCTCCTCCGCACCCGCCGGCGCCACCTCGCCGTGCACCAGCGCGTAGAGCCCCTGCCCGGCCGAGGCCGCCCACCCGCCGGCGATGAAGGCGAAGATCACCACGAACACCGAAAGCGGCACCCACAGCAGGTAACCCGGCGGCACCCGGCCCCACCCGACCACCGGCGTCTCACCGGTGGCGAGCACGTACCGCGAGCACTCCACGTTGTAGAACGTCTGCAGCACGGCGGAGACCAGGATGACCCAGCCCACGCCCACGAACCCGAACTGGCCCACCGCCTGCGGGCCGAGCAGCCACTCGCCGCTGCCGATCGAGATGCCCAGCGCGATCAGGCTCGGGCCGACCACGTACATGAAGAGCTGGCGCTTGCCGATCTTCTCAACCCGGAACACCTGCTCCGGCTCGGGCAGATCGTCCACCGCCAGGTCGGGCCGGCTGCGGCCGAGGGGATAGGTGCGGGCTCCGGTCTCCTGATCCATGGCGGCGCCTCCTCGATGAGAACCCCGGGCCCATCAATCTCTGCCTCCCCTTGGCGAGAGGCAATACCCAGCCCGAAGAGGTGCGTGATCCGCAAACTCTGATCGAAGTCGGTCGATCTCGCCCGCACTGTGACCCCCGCCGCAGCACAAGTTCTTTGAATCTGAAATAGTTTCCCCGTCAAGGAAGTTGTGCAGGGCAGATCGGGACGCCCAGAGCCCCGGCCGGAGAGCACCAGGAGCGGGTCATGCAGTTCGGAATCTTCAGCGTCAGCGACATCACGACCGACCCCACCACCGGCCGGACCCCGACCGAGGCGGAGCGGATCAAGAACATCGTCACGATCGCGAAGCACGCGGAGCAGGCGGGCCTCGACGTGTTCGCGCTCGGCGAGCACCACAACGAGCCGTTCTTCTCGTCCTCGCCGACCACGACACTGGCGTACATCGCCGCGCAGACCACGACCCTGCAGCTCAGCACCGCCACCACGCTGATCACCACCAACGACCCGGTGAAGATCGCCGAGGACTTCGCGATGCTGCAGCACCTGGCGGGCGGCCGTGTCGACCTGATGCTGGGCCGGGGCAACACCGGGCCGGTCTACCCCTGGTTCGGCAAGGACATCCGGGCCGGCATCCCGCTCGCCGTCGAGAACTACTCGCTGCTGCACAAGCTGTGGCGCGAGCACGTGGTCGACTGGCAGGGCAAGTTCCGTACGCCCCTGCAGTCCTTCACCTCCACCCCGCGCCCGCTCGACGACGTCCCGCCGTTCGTCTGGCACGGCTCGATCCGCAGCCCGGAGATCGCCGAGCAGGCCGCGTACTACGGTGACGGCTTCTTCGCCAACCACATCTTCTGGCCGGCCTCGCACACCCAGCGCATGGTCGGTCTCTACCGGCAGCGCTTCGAGCACTACGGCCACGGCTCGGCGGACCAGGCGATCGTCGGTCTCGGCGGCCAGGTGTTCATGCGGCCGCGCTCGCAGGACGCGGTCAAGGAGTTCCGGCCGTACTTCGACAACGCCCCCGTCTACGGCCACGGCCCGTCGCTGGAGGACTTCACCCGGGAGACGCCGCTGACCGTCGGCAGCCCGCAGCAGGTCATCGACCGTACGCTCGGCTTCCGCGACTACGTCGGCGACTACCAGCGCCAGCTGTTCCTGCTGGACCACGCCGGCCTGCCGCTGAAGACCGTCCTCGAACAGCTCGACCTGCTCGGCGAGGAGGTCGTACCGGTGCTGCGCAAGGAGTTCGCCGCCCTCAAGCCGGCCCACGTCCCGGACGCGCCCACCCACGCCTCCCTGCTGGCTCGCCTCAACACCAAGGAAGAGGTCCAGGCATGAAGCAGCGCCATCTCGTCGTCGTCAGCGCGGGACTGAGCCAGCCGTCGTCGACCCGCCTGCTCGCGGACCAGCTGTCCGCGGCGGCGGTCCGCGCCGCCGCCCAGCTGGGCGTGACCCTCGACGTCCAGGTCATCGAGCTGCGCGACCTGGCCCACGACATCACCGACCACATGCTGACCGGTTTCGCCAAGCCCGCCCTCAAGCAGGCCCAGGACTCGGTCGCCGCCGCCGACGCGCTGATCACCGTCACCCCGGTCTTCACCGCCAGCTACAGCGGCCTCTACAAGTCCTTCTTCGACGTCCTGGAGAAGGACACCCTGGCCGACAAACCGGTCCTGCTGGCCGCCACAGCCGGCACCGCCCGCCACTCGCTGGTCCTGGAACACGCCCTGCGCCCGCTCTTCGCCTACCTGCGGGCCACCGTCATCCCCACAGCCGTCTTCGCCGCAAGCGACGACTGGGGCGCCAACTCCGTCGAGGGCCCCCTGCGAGCCCGCATCGACCGCGCCGCCGCCGAACTGGCCCGCGAGATCGAGCACCGGGAGCCGGCCACGGTGACCGACCCCTTCGCCCTCACCACAAGCTTCGAAGACCTGATGAAAAACCTTTGAGGGGTACGCGACGAGCACAGCGGCCCGGTCCCCCGACCGGGCCGCCTCTCGTCAGCTGATCGACAACATCGTCGCCATCGCAATCAGATTCGCGACGACACCCACGAAAGGAACCGCGGACAGTCCGAGTACCTTCCGGCGCAGGTACTGCTGCGGGGACACGGCGAGCAGCATCGTGTCCACCAGGACCAGCGCCAGTACTACGGCCAAGGTGATCGCAGCCGCGGTCGAGGGCGAGGTGTCGGAAGGCATGCCGGCGATCACCCCGACCCCGATCAAGGCGATGCTGGGCACGATCTGGGCGATGTCCGCGGCGTACTCCACATAGACCAGCACCTGCTGTGGCGCGAGATAGTCCGGAACGCTGCGGTCAGGCACGGCCGAACCGCTACCGGCCCGCGCGATCCAGGAACCGACCTGGAACTTGGCTCGCTTGATCAGCAAGGGGTTCGCGAGCAGCATCGCGATAGCCGCGAGAAACGGGAAGGCCGTCTTCATGAGCCGCCGGCGGCGCGGGTGTCGATCTGCAGGATCAGCGGATCGGTGAGCAGTCCGGTGCCGTCGAAGGTGACGCAGTCCCAGGACACCGCCACCTCAAGTGTCTCGTTCTCCCGCGCCTCGACAACGACCAAGTCCTGACCTATCTCCTCGGCCACGGCAGGGCCCCGGTGGCGGCCGGCGAGGTGCACCGGATTCGGGGTCCACTCCTTTGCCGGTCCGGACGGCTCGTCGTAGGCAACGCCATCAGTGGTGCAGATGCCACGAACAGTGACGAAGTACGGGAGCGGAGAGTCGCTCTTGACGATTACCCTGTGCTCCTCGCCGGAGCCGTCCACCACGCAGCGTCCTCCCATGCAGGTCACGTACGTGGTGACTTCCAGCCAACCGGGGACGTTGACCGCTCGGGCATGGCATTTGCGGCGCGACTTCGGTCGCTGCGGGTTATCGGCCAACTGCCAGCACCTCCTCACCATCAGCAAACACCGGCTTGACCCTCGCGACCAGCGACGCCACGGCAGCGTTCGAAGTGCGCCCGCTCAGCCATCCGAAATGGGGACTCGACGGGTCCGCCAGAACGGCGCTGACGATAACGGTCGGGGCATCCCCAGAGCCGTCCGCACCGCCCAGGCTGTGGAAGGCAATGGTCAAACTCGGCAGGTCCACCCGGATGAAGTCGCACTCCCCAGCGATCACCTCGGTGTCCAACTCGCCCACCCGCGCCAGCACGATCTCGGCGGGACCGGTGAGCCGGGTCCCGGCCACGGCCGCGATCATCGGTGCGTCCGACGCGTCTACGGCCAGACGCCGCACGGACTCCAGGAACGACGGGGCGTCGCACGATCCGGTCCAGCTGACGGTCACGTCGTCGCTGGTCTGGTCCACGAGGACGAAATCGCGCTCACCGACCGAATACCGCGCGATGGGACCGGCGGGCGTTTCGATCACCGTGGGAATGCGGTAGTCGGAGCCGAGGTAATCGCGCACGGCATCCAGTCCCACCTGCTTGTCCAGGACAGCGACCGATGGCAGGACAACGGTCCATCCGCCCACGGAGAGCGCTTCGGCAAGGAGGCGGACAGCCCGGCCATGAGTTGCCCTCATCGCGAGCCGGGTCAATGCCGACGCTGAGCCGTCCGCATCGGTGATCGCGCGCGCGACCGCGGCGGCTCGATCATGATCACCGAATCGATCGATGCTCAGGGCGAGCGAAGCCAGCACGTCGGCTTGCTGGTACGGATCAACGATCCCCCGAGCGTCGCGCACGGCGAGGTCAGCGTATCGAGCCGACCAGCGTTCGCCATGCAGAACGGCGGTCGGGGCCGCCAATGCCGCTGTCGCGGCGTCTCGTTCGTACGCGTCGGTTATTCGTGCCAGGGCCTCGTTTGCGATGCGGATCAGGCGATCCGCCTCCGCGTTGTTGCCCAGGGACAGCAGGCGGCTCGCGACCTCGGCGAGCGCATGCACCCGCAAACCGGCTTCGGAAAGGGAAAGGGCCACCTCAGTGGCCTCGTCGAGACGACCCAGTGAGCTGAGCGCCAGACAACGGTGGTAGGGGTCGCTGATGCGGTCACTGTGCCGGGCCGCACGCTCGTCATCTCCGATTGCCGCGAACGCGCGGACGAACACGGTGAGAGCCTGTGGGAGGGCCTCCTCAGAGATCTCACCGAGCAGTCGCTCCACGTGGTCTGCCCGATCGAGAACGCCCGCGTCAGCCAGCAACAGCAGTTGCCGGTACGGATCCACGACCTTTGCCGCGGCGGTCACGGCGAGATCTTTGAGGTGGCCGGCCAATCGGTCATCCTCAGCGGCCCGCGCCGTGCGTGACAGAGCGATCAGCTCTTCTGCCCGCTGGGCCGCATCGGTGACACCACGGGCCACCGACTCAGCGGTAGCGGCCATCTCACCGCCGCTGTCGGCGTCACCGGCGGTGACCAGAGCTTCGGCGAGGTCCGCGAGGGCGGCTGCCCGCTCTGCCGCCTCCGCCATGGTGCGGATCATGGATTCCGCCTCGCGGGCCGAACGCGCGGCCAGACCCGCGTCCGCTGACCGGGCGACGATGTCGGTGAGACATGCGACGAGGTAGCGGCTGTCCGTGAGAAGCCCGACGAGCCGTTCGGTGCGCTCGGCATCGCCGGTCTCGGCGGCAACGGCCGCCACCTGCGAGATCGCCGCGGCACGCCGGTTGACGTTGGTGATGTCGAGGGCGGTCTCCTCGGCGAGGTCAAGGGCCTCGACAGCGCGCGCCGGCTGCTCGGCCCGCGACAGAGTACGGGCCAGCCCGGCCAATGCTGAGGCACGTCGATACGAATCCATGATGTCGTGGGCCGCGTCGAGAGCAGACGTGCGGGTGCCGTCGTCGGGGTCTCCACCAGCGATCAGGTAGGCACACAACTCGACCCGGCTGGTCGGATTGCCCACCTGCCGGGTCGCATCTCGCGCATGCGCCCACAATCCGACGTCTGCAGCGGTGCGCCCGAAAGCGGAGAACAGGCGATCGCGTTCCACCGGATTCAAGTGTTGCGACAGTTCCGGAATTTCGAGGTGCAGTGCGCGCGCCGCATCCCTGCGCGCCGCAGGAGTGCCCTGAAGGACTTCCAGGACGGCGGCGGCGAGAGCTCGCTCGCTCGCGAAGCCGAAGAAATCAGTGTCCAGCTTGGGCGCAGGGCTGCCGGAGACCAGCAACGCGCGGAGGTTCAGGATCCTGCTTCGATCGGTCAACCGCTGTCGCAGGGCAGCGCGAGCCTCCGTGTCAGCAACCGCCGCGGCGGCGCTCTCGGCCCGTTCGAAGAGGATCTGAGCTGCGGTGAAGTCCACTCCGGCGACGTGGATGGCCAAGGTGGCGAAACCTTCCGCCTTGACTTCGTCGTCCGTGACGCCGTCGATCAGAGCCACGGCTTCGTCCGCGTCCGGGTCCTCCCCGGCGGCGGTCATCGCGAGCTCGACGAGAGCGCGATCCCGCCTCGGAACGTCGTCGATATGGTCGATGACCACACGAGCGGTGTCGAAGTCACCGTGACGGCCGGCCATCTTCGCCAGCCGTGTCAGGGCCCGATGCCTGTTGCCGGGATCAGCCATCGAAAGCGCCGAACCCAATGCCCGGTCGGTGTCGCCTCTCGCTGCGAGCACCGGAATCAACGCGGACAGCGCCTCGTCGCGTCGTTCCGGATGGCGGATGCCGAGCGCTAAGGACTCCCCACGGATGGGCTGCCCCGTCCGCGCCCAGACCGCCGGCAGATTCGCCGGCATATGTGCGTTTCTTGACGCGAGCCGTTCGCGATGCAACGCCAGTCGGGCCGCCTGGGCCAGATCCGGCTCGGCTGATCGGAGAAGGGCGTCGTAGGCCGATGCGATCTCGGCGAAGGCCGCGTTGTCGCCACCCGTCACGTCCAGCAGCCGGCTATGACGTGCGGCGTCGGTTGCCAGGGCGAGCAGCCTCTCCGTGTCCGAGATTGTTTGCAGGAGCCGTGGATAGCCTCGCAGCAGATACTCCGGTGTGTCCGCCGGCCAGGACCTGGTTCGGTAGTCGTCCGCGTAGGCATGGATGCGCGCCAGATAGGAGGCGACGGTCGTCGGGCCCAGCCCTTGCACCACGGATTCTCGCAATGCCTCATGCGCAAAAAGGTAGAGGTCGCTGTGCGAGCTCAGGGCCCGTCCCAACGTCCCGCTGAACGTCGACTCCAGCTGCCAGGGCGGAAGATCGAGCAACGCCGCGAAGTCCTTCGTCGAGAGCGCTCCACCTGCCGCTGCCAGGAGGCCGATCAGATCCCTGGCTTCGGAACCGCCATGGAGGATCTCCGCGAGCTCCGTTCTTGCCGCCAGCATCGTGTCCGCGGCATTCGCGGACGGATTGATCAGCTGCACCCTGCACCGGCGCAGTGGGTGGTCGACGGATACGTCGGCCGGCAGCGGTCGGCCCATCCGGCTGGACGTCAGGATTCGCAGGTTTGCGGCCGGGTGGATGGGCAGCTGGGACGCGACGCTGGGAAGGGCGTGGCCGTCCGTTCCACGATCCTCGTCCAGGCCGTCCACAACGAGGACCAACCGGCGACCCCGTGCTTCCGCCAGCTCCCCGGCTTGCCTGAGCAGGGCAAGGTACAGAGCCGTTCGAGTACTGGGGGTCAACGTCGCGGGAACGGGCTCGCCGACGAGTGCGGACAGTTGATCCAGCATGGCATCGATGAACGCCGCGCTGTCTGATTGAGCGGCAAACCGGGCGGTCACGAAAAAGCTGACCACATCGACGTCCAGCGGGGGATTCAACACGAACGTCGCCAACAGCGCTGTCTTCCCCGCCCATGGCTCGCCATGCAGCGTCAGATACTGCTCGTCACCGCCGCAGAAAGCCACGAGCTCGGCGAGTTCCGAGTCTCTGCCGGCCAGCTGGACCGGTGCGATTTGTCGCACCTGCTCCAGGTAACCGGAGCGCAACTGCCAGGGATGTCCTGTCGACACGGAAACATTCTGGACATAGTGGCCGATCGTCACCCCACTGGCAGCCACTGCGCTGACGCTCGCGCCCGCCCGGGGCCCTTCGGGGTCCATCCGCCCAGATTAGTCGGCACACGGCTGGTATCGACGTGGGCACTCTGTGTTGGTGAGACTGGGGCGGTGACCGAACCGATCAGGCGGCACCTGATCGCTCTGCCGCGTGGGCGGCCCGGTGCCCGGCGGCATCTGGTCGCGATTCCGCGGCGGCGTCCCGGTGGCGGGGACCCCACGATCGCGATCCTCATCGAACCTGCTGACACGGCTGCTCGGCGTGACCGTCGCCCGGTGGGCGCGGTGGTGGCTTCGCTCTGTGTGCTGGCTCTGATCTGCTGCGGGGCGCCGGCCGCGCTCTACGGCTGGAACCGGGAGAGCGGCAACCGGGCCGCCAACCCGGTGCCCGCCAGGGTGAAAGCGGTCCCGAGCACGACGCCGTCCGAGAAGGCGTCGACGGCGGCGGCCCCTTTGCCCGCTGCTCAGAGGGACGTTCGGGTCGGGGCTCGGTGTGCGCCGGCCTGGGCGCTGGGGCGCACGGCCACCGGGCTGTTGGTCGTCTGTGGAATTGACCGGCGGGGGCGGGAGCGCTGGCGCCCGCTCACCCCGGCCGCCTACCAGCGGCTCACCGGGCGAACAGCGGAGCCAGCCGGTCGGCCTCCAGATACGTGATCGTGTCGGTGATCAGGCCGCCTGACGTCTCGACGACGACCAGTGCGAATCGTTCGTGGCGGCCGTCGGGGCCGGGGCGGGTCTGCCAGAAGGCCGGTCCGCCGTTCACCGTGACGGGTACGAGGCGGGCGCCCTCGCAGGAGGCCTCGGGGGCGAGCATCGCGAGGCGGATCTGGTCGCGGCCGCGCAGCCACCACGCGAACGGCGGCATGGATGTGGTGGCGTCCTCGTGCAGCAGCTTCACGAGGGATTCGATGTCGTGGCGCTCGAATGCCGCGACGTAGCGTTCGAGGAGTTCGCGCTGGGCGTGGTCCGGTGGGTCGACGGGTGTGGTTGCCGGCAGTGTGGCCCGGGCACGCTGCAGGGCGCTGTTCACGCCGGCGACCGAGGTCTCCAGCAGGCCGGCCACCTCCTGCGCCGACCACGCGAGGACGTCGCGCAGGATCAGCACGGCGCGCTGTTTCGGCGGCAGGTGCTGCAGCGCCGCGATGAAGGCCAGCCGGATCGTCTCCCGGCGTACCGCGTGGTCCTCGGGCAGGACGATCGGCTCGACCCAGCGGCTCGGTGGCAGTGGTGTCCCGAACGGTTCGCCCAGTTCGACGGCGGGGCCGAGGTCCATGGCCATGGCTCGGCGCTGGGCGCCGCGGAGCATGTCGAGGCAGACGGTGGTGGCGATGCGGTACAGCCAGGTCCGCGCGGACGAGCGCTGCGGATCGTGGGTCCGCCAGGCTCGCAGGAGGCTCTCCTGGACCGCGTCCTCGGCCTCGAACCCGGAGCCCAGCATCCGGTAGCAGTAGCCGGTCAGCTCGGCGCGGTACTGCTCCAGGTCCGTCGACGACATACCGATGAGTTTGCCCGAGGCCCGGCGTATACCGTCCATGAGAGCTCACATCGAAGGCGAACGCACCGACCTGGCCGGAATGCTGGCCGCACTGACCCCCGACCAGTGGGACGCGCCGACGCTCTGCGACGGCTGGCGGGTACGCGAGGTGGTCGCCCACATGACGTTGCCGTTCCGGACGTCGACGGCCCGGTTCCTGGTCGAGATGCTGAAGGCCGGCGGGCGGATGAACCGCATGATCGACCGGACCGCCGCCCGGGACGCGGCCGGCATGACCAGCGAGGAGTTGCTGGCCTCGCTGCGGGACAACATCGCACACCCGTGGACGCCACCGGGCGGCGGTGCGGCGGGCGCGCTGTCGCACGACGTGATCCACGGCCTCGACATCAGCGTCGCCCTCGGCCTGGACCGGCGGGTGCCCCTCGACCGCCTGCGGGTGGTCCTCGGCGGGATGACGGCGAAGAGCGTGGCGTACTTCGGCGCAGGCCTCGACGGCGTGTCCCTGCGGGCGACCGACCTGGACTGGACGTTCGGCGAGGGGGCGCCGGTGCGCGGGGCGGCCCAGGACCTGCTGCTGGTGGTGTGCGGGCGGAAGCTGCCGCCGGGGCTGCTGAGCGGTGCGGACGCCGGGCGGTTCAGCCGGGTGACCACGCAGTGGGCGCCGTAGCCCGCGCAACGGCCTTGCGCGGCAGCCGGGTCGCGGGTCTCGGTGCGGCAGAGCACGAGTCGCGTACCCCTAAGAATTTTGCGAAACCGCAAGCCGCCGCAGGTGATCGACCACCGCTCGGACCGCGGTCCGCTGCAGCGTCTCCGGGCGGGTGAGCGCGTCGATGTGGCGCGCAGCGGGGAGATCGGCCAGAGGGCGCAGCGTTACGCCCGGATTGGGGGGAATGGTGTAACCCGGCAGCAGCGCGATCGCCGCGCCCGAAGCGACCACCGCGGCGGCGACGGTGAACTCGTTGATCCGGTGCGCGATCGTCAGCGGCCTGCCCGCGGCCGCGGCGATCGCCACCAGGATCCCCTCCAGCGGGAAGCCGTCGTGGACGCTGATCCAGGGTTCGGCGGCTACGTCATTCGCGGTCAGCGTGGGCTTGGCGGTCAGCGGGTGGCCGGCCGGAAGCGCGACGAACAGTGGTTCACGGACCAGCGGCACCACCGCGACCCGGTCGGCCGGCCAGGGCGGGCTGTGCGCGAGGCGGTGCGCCACCACCAGGTCATAATCGGCCACCAGCGTCGGGAAGTCGGCCTGCGCGACGTCCTCGTCGGCCAGTCGAAGGGGTGGCCCGCCGTCCGCCGCCACCTCGCGCAGCAGGGGCGCGAACCAGGCGAGGCCCGCGCTGTGGAACGCGGCGACGCTCACCGGGACGTTCGGATCTTCGAGGTACGCCTCCACGATGCGATCCGCCCTGTCCAGCGCGGTCCACACCTCCGTCGCCGCGCTCGCCAGCGCCCGGCCCGCCTCGGTCAGCACGAGCCTGCGCCCGCGCCGCTCGGTCAGGGGCACCCGCGCCGACCGCTGCAGCACCTTGAGTTGCTGTGACACCGCCGACGGTGTGATGTGCATCGCCTGCGCCACCGCGACGACGCTGCCCCGGTCGCCGAGTTCGCGCAGCAGGCTCAGGTGATGCAGTTCCATGAAGTCCTCACTAAATCGTCGATTCAGCGCATCGCGTCTTGTCTACATCATCAGCATCTCGCAGGCTGACGACCATGTCGACGTCGCTCCTGCTGGCCGTCGCGGTGATCTGGGGAAGCAGCTATCTGGCCGCCAAGACCCTGGTCGTCGTCGGCGGCGTTCTCGCCGTGCTCGCGCTGCGGTTCCTCTTCTCGGCCGTCGCGATGCTCCCGGTGATCGCCGTGCGGCGCCCCGGCAGGCCGGGCCGTCGCGAGCTGGGCGTCGGGTCACTCTTGGGACTGACGCAATCGGCCGTTTTACTGCTTGAGACGTACGGAGTAGCGCACACAAGTGCGACCAATGCCGGCGTCCTGATCAGCCTGACGATCCTCCTGACACCGTTGATGGAGGGTGTCGCCGGCCGCCGCTTCCTGCCCGGCCGCTTCTTCGTGGCGTCCCTGGTCGCCGTCGCCGGTGTGGTGCTGCTGGTGGCGGGCCCCGGCCTCACCGCACCGTCCCTCGGCGACGGCCTGATGCTGTGCGCGGCGGTCGTCCGATCGGTGCACGTGACCCTTTCCGGTCATCTGACGCGGGGCCGGTCCTTCGACACCGTCACCTTGACGTTCGTGCAGACCGTGGTGGGCACCGTGCTGTTCGGGGTGGCGGCTGTACCTACGCTCGGCGCGGCCGTGCGGGCGTTCGGATTCGCGGAGTGGGCGGGGATCGTCTATCTGGCGCTGGGATGCAGTGTGTTCGCGTTCCTCGTGCAGCTGTGGGCGGTGCGGCGGACGTCGGCGGCGCGGGCGAGCCTGCTCCTGGGGACGGAACCGGTGTGGGCGGTGCTGATCGGTGTCGGGCTGGGCGGGGAGCATCTGACGGCCGTCACGGTGGCGGGGATCGTGCTGGTGCTGGGCGGGACGTACTACGGGCAGCGCGTCGAGACCCGCCACCGGCGCGCGGCGCCCCGTGTCCGGCCTCCCGTCAGCGCTCTCGGATAGCATTCGCCCCGTGCCGATCATCGATCTCGACGCGCCGCTGCCGCAGCGGAGTTCCCGGACCACCTGGAGGCCGCCCCGCTTCCTGGTGCTCGCGCCGCTGGCGATGCTCGTGCTGGCACTCCCGGGCGAGCGGATACCGCCCGCGCCGCCCAAGACCTGTGCCTGGATCACCACCGGGGCGGGCTCACCCGCCGCGCTCGTGTTGATCGACGAGGGGACGGGCGAGGTGCTGATGACCTACAACTGCGACGTGCCGTCGGGTTCCTGAGCGCAGCGGTCAGGAAGTGGCCGCAATCGGCGGCAAGCTCGGCGTATGACAGCGACCTGGAAGATCGAGCTCGTTCCGGTGCCGGTTACGGATGTGGATCGTGCGAAGGCGTTCTACGAGAGGATCGGCTTCCACGCCGACCATGACCACCGGGTGCACGAGAAGCTGCGGTTCGTGCAGCTGACGCCGCCCGGATCGGCGTGTTCGATCTCGCTCGGCGAGGGGATCACCGACCGGGAGCCGGGCACCCAGGAGATCCTGGTGGTGGTGGCGGACGTCGAGGCCGCGCGCCGGCAGCTCACGGACGCCGGCGTGGACGCGGGCGAGGTGGAGGTGTTGTCGTGGGGCAGGTTCGTCCACTTCCGCGACCCGGACGGGAACAGGTGGTCTTTGCAGGCGCTGGACAACCGCCCCAACGGCTGACGCCGCACGGTCTAGCTTCGGTAGATGAGCTTCCCGTCCGTGTCGTCCGCGTTCGCGTATTCACGGATGACCAGCGTGAAGCACGCGACGAAGCTGTGCTCCGAGAGGGCGAAGACGCGGACCCGCCGCGCCGATGACCGCCCGGCCACACCGATGTAGGAAAGGACCTCGGACCGCAGCGGCTCGTCGGCATCGGTCACCGTCAACGAGTCGTACCCGGACTTCAGCTTGACGCCGAGCACCCCGAAGAACATCAGACTGGTCACCCGGTCCGAGCCGTACCCACTCCGAATCTCCAGCTCCGAATGACCGATCACGTAACGCCGGGGCCGGAACCGTCCAGGCAGCTCCATAGCTACCGTGCCGCCATTCGGGGAGTCGTCGATCAACGGGTTTCCTCTCGCCGGTGCTAGAAGGACCAGCCGGGGCCGATGGTGGTGAAGAACCAGAGGGCTGAGGTGAGCCACAGGCCCGTGACGGCGGTCAGGGTCAGGCCGCCGATCAGGGGGAGGGTCCACGGCCGGGTGGGGCCGGGGCGGCTCAGCAGGAGCATCTTGGTGACGAAAGCGCCGTAGAAGAGGCAGCCCAGCAGCGAGTGGGCGAGGACCCGGAGGTCGTCGCTGCGGAAGCCGAGGGCGTAGAGGCAGTGTACGGCTACCGGCAGGGAGAGCAGCAGGGCCAGGCGGCCGGTCCAGCGGTGCAGGGCGGGGATCCAGCGGGCGGTGGGTAGCTTGCCGTAGAGGGAGAGGGCGGCGAGCAGCTGGATCACGGCCAGGGCCAGGACGGCGGTGGCGAGCCAGACCTTGGTGTCCTGCAGGCGGATGAAGGCGGGTACGTCGGCGGCGCCGGCGGGAGTGTGCAGGCGGCCGTAGACGCCCAGGGAGACGGCGGTGCCGACGCCGGCGACGGTGGGCAACCAGATGCGGGGTTGCGTCAGCGTGCCGGCGTCCACGGTCAGAATCCCTCGCCGCTGTCGGCGTCGATCGTGGTGGCGGGGACGGTTTCGCCGTCGACCGTGGTGGTGCGGGTGGTGAGGTCGAGCGGCGGGGCGGGGGCGGGGACGCCGTTGACGGCGAGTACGCCCACCTGGCGCCCGTCGGCCAGGACGATCCAGCCGCCGTCGAGTTGGGCGCCGCGTACGCGAGCAGCGGTCCGGTAGAGGCCGGACGGCTTCTTGACGACACCGAGCTTGAACGTGTTGGTCGCGTTCGCGACGGTGATCTCGCCCTCGGCACTGCGCGCGTCGAATGTGCCGGTCAAACTGCTGCCGTCGCGGCCCTTGAGGGCGAGGGCGCCGTCGCGTGCGGTGCCCTGCAGCCAGGACTCGACGCGGTCGCCGTCGCAGACGTACGCGATGGCCTTTCCGTCCCGGATGGACAGCGCGAGTGTCCCGCCGTCGTTGTCGACCTTGCCGGCCAGTGTCACCCGGAGCTGCTCCTGGGCGGCGGTGGTCGTGGCCGGCGGCGCGCCGAGTGCTGTGGTCGGGGGAGCGGAGAGGGCGGTCGTGGTGCCCGCCGGCGCTGTCGTGGTGATCTGCTGGGCGGTCTGTACGGGACGTTCGCCGGGCGAGGCGGTCAGGTTGAGCCCGGCCAGGGCGGCGGTGACCAGGACCGCGGCACCGAGCGTGAGCAGGGGTCCGCGTCGCCAGCGGCGGCGCTCCGGCTCGGGCGGCGGGGCGGCCGAGGCGGCTCGTAGGTCGGGGCCGGGGTACGGCCCGGCGGGCGCGGCGGCGACACCGGTGGCGAACCCACCCGGCCCGTCGGCAGGGAACGCCCACGGCCCGTCGGCGGGAAGCGTGTGAGGCCCGGCAGCGAGCGGCGCACCGGCCTCCGTGGCCGGGAATGTGGAGGGTCGCTCGGTGGAGAACGGGCTGGCTTCCGCAGCCGGGAACGTGGCGTGAGGCTCGGCGGCCGGGAATGTGGTGGGTCGCTCCACGGGGAACGGGTTGGTCTCCGCGGCCGGGAACGTGGTGTGAGGCTCGACTGTCGGGAACGTGGCGTGAGGCTCGACTGTCGGGAACGTGGCGTGAGGCTCGACTGTCGGGAACGTGGTGGGAGGCTCGACTGTCGGGAAGGTGCTGGGCGCCTCCGGCGGCGAGACCGGCCCGGCCGGCGAATGCGAGTCCGGGAAGATGCCGGGCGGCACAGCGGGCAGAGAGCTGGCCGCCGCCGAAAATGCGCTGGCTGCCGCGGAAAGACCGGCCGGACCCGGCGGGACAGTCCCAGCCGGAGCCGGACCAGGCGGAACAGACCCAGCCGCCGGCGGGCCGGAAACGACCGGACCGGGCGCCGGCGCCGGAAACCCAGCCGCCTCCGGGAACCCAGCCGCCCCCGGGAACCCAGCCGCGTCCGGGAACCCAGCCGGCCCCGGGAAGCCGGCCGCGTTGAGCGAACCCGCGACCTGCCCCAGATAGACCGCCACCCGCTGAGCCGGCGGCCGCCGCCCCGGCTCCACCGCGAGACAATCCCTGCTCACCACGTCCAGCGGAGACGGCAGAGATCGCGGATCCCCCTGAACATCCCCGGTGACCATCTCGACCAGCATCACCCCGAGCGACCACACGTCCGCTGCCGCTGAAGGTGCGCTCCCGCCGCGGATCTCCGGCGCGGTGTACGCCGGGTCCGGCACGCGGGGTGTTCCGAACCCCGCCACCCGGGCCTCGGGCGGCGACGATCCGCGGACGACGACCACGTTCTCCGGTCTCAGGCCGAGGTGGAGAGTCCCCTGCACGTGGGCCGTGGCGAGTGCCGCGGCGACCTGGGCGGTGATCGTGGCAGCCTCGTCGGGGGTGAGCCGTCCTCGGCGGAATGACAGGAAACGCCGCAGGCTCAGCCCTTCCGGGTACTCGGAACGCTGACCGGCCATGGTGGTGCCCTCGCTCATCGATTGAGGTCTACGTCGACGATACGCAGTCGTCGCTGTCTCTTCCCCATACCAGGAGCGGCGTGATCCGGTTCATCGCGGCGCGGGGAGAAAGAACGCGCGTTCTGTCTACCTGTGCCGGGCGCGGCGCGAGGCCGGTCAGGACGATGAGCACGACGTGATCTGGTTCATCGCGGCGCGGGGAGAAAGAACGCGCGTTCTGTCTAGAGACGGGACAGGGAGAAAGAACGCGCGTTCTGTCTACCTGTGCCAGAGCGGTCAGGAGAGCGAGCCGACCTCGGTCAGCAGGGCGAACGCGGCGTTGTCCACCGATCGGGCCGTGTCGCTCAGCACCACCACACCGGTACCGGAATCCCGGTCGAAGCCGGCGAACGAGAAGAAGCCGCCGGTTGCGCCGTTGTGGAAGTACTGCTGGACGCCCCCTTTGAGGCGACGGGAGAACCATCCCAGGTGGACGGTGGCGAACGGGTTGAGGCGGTGTCCGGTTTCGAGGGCGAGGTTGATCGCGGGGTCGCCGGCCAAATGGGCGCGGACGAACGTGACCAGGTCGGTCGCGGTGGACCGGAGACCACCGGCGCCGGCGAGGTCGGCCAGGTGCCACGGTTCGGCGGGCCGCCCGAGTTTGCGGTGCCCCTGGGTCGTGGTGCCGTCGGTTCCCGTACCCTCAAGATTGAATTCTCGGGTGACCAAAGCGCCGTAGCTGATGCCCGCGCGGTGTGAGAGTGCCAGGCCGAGGAGGCCGGCGCCGAAGTTCGAATAGCGGAAGCGGCGTCCGGGGACCGCACCGAGCCTGGCCCGGCCGAGCGCGTCGAGCAGAAATTCCTCGGTGCACGCAGCGTACGGATCAGGCGTCGACGGCCGCAGGAGCGCACGCAGCAGCATGCCCGTCGGCAGGCGCGAGAGCCCCGAACGGTGCTGGGCCAGGTGCCGCAGCGTGACCTCCTGGCCGCCGCGCACGGGCACCTTCGCGCCGGGCGGGAGCAGGTCGCGCAGCGGCTCGTCGAGGCTGGTGACGCCGGCGAGTGTGAGGCGGGCCAGCAGCAGCGCGGTGAAGACCTTGCTGATCGAGCCGATCTCGAACCGGGTGGTGGCGTCGTGGCCGCCGGTGCCCTGGATCTCGACGGTGTCGCCGGCGACGGCCGCGACCACGACGCCATGGCGGTCCTTGGAGAGCTTGCCGAGGGACTGGCGGACGAGATCCTCAAGATCGGGCATGCCGTCCATCTTGGGGGTGTGCGGCAAGCGGATCCGGGGAACTCCGCATGACTTGCGCGTCCTGGGCACACTGCGGGCATCCGGGGCGGCGGTGAGTACCCTATCGGGACGTATCGGCAGCATCAGCGATGAGGCGGTGCAAACATGGGAATCCGGGACGGCGGTGAGGGAGGCGTGGTGACGGACACGATGACCGCTCGCACCCTCCTGTCCGGGCCGCTGGCGTGGCAGCGCACCGACGTGGTCGGCACCGAGCTGGTGCTGGCGCCGGGCGGTGGGACCGCGGTCGTGCACGGTGCCCTGCCATACGCGATGACCTGGACCGCCGAGGTGGACGACGACGCGGTGGTGCGCGAGCTGAGCGTGACCTGCCGGGGCGGCGGCTGGAGCCGCACCCTGGACCTGCGCCGCAACGCCGGCGGCTGGACCTGCCACGCCGCCGAGTCGGGCGACGCCGGCCTGCCCGCTCCGGGCTGCGCCGACCCGGCCGCGATCCCGGAGGACGCGGTTCTCCGGGTCACCGACTCGCCGGTCTTCGTGAGCTGGGCGGTGCGCCGGCTGGCCCTGACCGCCGAGTCCGGCCCGGTGACGGTGCCGTCGGCCCGGGTGCTGGTGCCGTCCCTAGCGGTGGTCCCGTCCGCTACGACATATCACCTGGTCAGCCCGAAACGGTTGCGCGTCACCGGCGACGGCCCCGCCACCACCTACGAGCTGGACCCGTCCGGAGTCGTCGCCTACCAACCGGGCCGCCTCCGCCTGGTCCGCTGAGACGAAGCCGTTCCGCCGAGACGAAGCCGCGAAACTAGGGCAGCATCCGGAAGTCGGCGAAGTCGAAGCCCGGCGCCACCACACAACTCACCAGCACCGGATCGTCACCGGCCGGTGCCGCGGCCTGCCACACCCCCGCCGGGATCAGCACCTGCGGGCGCTGCCCGGCCGCCAGGTCCGTCCCGAGCGCGGCGACCTCGACCTCACCCGGATGGTCACCGTCGCCGCCCAGGCGCAGTTCGAGAGCGCCGCCGGAGTGCCAGAACCACAGCTCGTCCGATTTGACCACGTGCCACGCGGACTCCTCGCCCGGGTGCAACAGGAAGTAGATCGCGGTCGCGGCGCTGCGCGGTCCGTCGTACCCCTCAGGTTTGAAGCTGACGGCTGACCGCCAGGTCTCCCGGAACCAGCCGCCCTCGGGGTGCGGCGCCATGTCGAGCTGTTCCGCCAGCGGCGGCCGGGTCGTCATGGAAGTCGATCCTAGGCAATCGCGATCAGGACCAGGACGCTGGCGGCGATCTCGAGGAGACCGACCCGCTTCGGCGTCAGCGGGCGGCCGGGCAGCAGCCACGCGCGGGCCAGCAGCAGGGCGAAAACCAGCGCGGGCACGGGGCCGAGCGGGCTCACCGCGGCGAGCGCCAGCATGTGGAAGACGACAGAGGCAAGGATGTACGCGGAAACGCCGCGCTCCCTGATCATCGTCTTCACGTAGAGGACGGTGCCGGTGAAGTACAGCAGCACGACGAGTGCGGCCGGCAGCACTTCCGTCACGGGGAGCTCGGCGATGACGGCCACGACCGGGATGATCAGGCAGCTCTGCACGACCGAGGCGAGGTCGTTGACCAGGGCACGTTCCCGGCGCCGCAGGGCGTAGACGGCGTTGACGGCGATCAGGACCGCGTACACGGGGGCGAACACGAGCACCCGCGGGCTGCCGACCAGCACCGGAACGGCGAACGCGACGGTGAGTGGCGCGTACAGCAGCAGCGGCTCGCGGTACCGGCCGGGCCGTCGGGTCTTGACGGCCTGGAACCCGAAGTACGACAGGAGGTATCCGCAGAGCCACGCGCCGAGCAGCGGCAGATCCGGCCACCGGAACCCGGCCACCGTCAGCCCGGCAAGGTAGGGGACCAGCAGCATCGCCCACGCACCGTGCTGCGGCGGCACAAACGTGCGCACACTGCGCCGTCGGACGGGACGGACCGTGGTGCCGCTCATGGCCGGAAAGCTATGCCGCCGGACGGCGCAGCGAACAGGGCCGTTGGTCCCTGCCCCGCGGAGGTCGCGCACGGATAGCGTCGGAATCCTTCCGACGAGGACCGAGAATGTACGACGACATCCGCGCCGTCTGCCGGCGCGACCCCGCCCTGCACGGCCTCGCGCACGCCGAGGTGCTCCTCTATCCGGGACTCTGGGCGGTGTGGGCACATCGAGTGGCGCACCGCCTGCACCGCTGGCGCGTGCCGCTTCTTCCCCGGCTGCTCTCGCAGGTGAGCCGCCTGCTGACCGGCATCGAGATCCATCCCGGCGCGGTCGTCGGGCGGCGGCTGTTCATCGACCACGGCGCGGGCGTGGTCATCGGTGCCACCGCGCGCGTCGGTGACGACGTGACGCTGTACCACCGGGTGACGCTGGGCGGGCGCGGCGGCGAACCCAAGGGCTCGTCCCGGCATCCGGTGATCGGCGACCGGGTCGTCATCGGGGTCGGTGCGAGCGTTCTCGGCCCGGTACGTGTCGGCGACGACGCGGAGATCGGGGCGCACTGCCTGGTGCTCGCCGACGTCCCGCCGGGTGGGCGGCTCCGCCTTCCCGCTACTGACCTCAGGGGCTATCCATGATTCATTCTGATGTGACCGGCCTGATCGGCCGGACCCCGCTCGTGCGCCTGTCCCGCTTCGAGCCCGGCCTGCCCGCGCGGCTGGTGGCCAAACTGGAGTCGGCGAATCCCGGCGGCAGCGTCAAGGACCGCATCGCCCTCGCCATGATCGAGGCAGCCGAGGCCACCGAGGAACTCCGTCCCGGCGGCGAAATCGTCGAGGCGACCAGCGGCAACACCGGGATCGGGCTGGCGCTCGTCGCGGCCGCGCGCGGCTACCGGCTGACGCTGACGATGCCGGAGAGCATGAGCGTCGAGCGGCGTTCTCTGCTCGCGGCCTACGGCGCCTCGGTGGTGCTCACCCCGGCGTCCGAGGGCATGGCGGGCGCGGTGCGGCGTGCCCTGGAGATCGCGGACGAGCGGCGGGCGTTCCTGCCACGCCAGTTCGACAACCCGGCCAACCCGGACGTGCACCGGCGCACGACCGCCCTGGAGATCTGGGAAGCCACCGGTGGCGAGGTGGACGTGCTGGTCGGCGGGGTGGGCACCGGCGGGACCCTGACCGGCGCCGGCCAGATCCTCAAGGAGAAGCAACCCGCGCTCCGGGTGGTCGCGGTCGAGCCGTCCGAGTCCCCGGTCCTGTCCGGCGGCCCGCCGGGCCCACACGGCATCCAGGGAATCGGCGCGGGCTTCGTACCCGAGGTCCTCGACCCGACGGTGTACGACGAAATCGTGCACGTGGACGTCGACCAGGCGCGGGCGGCATCGCGCCTGCTGGCCCGGACCGAGGGAATCCTGGCGGGCGTGTCCAGCGGTGCGGCGCTACACGCGGCCCGGGAGGTGGCCCACCGTCCGGACAACAAGGACCAAACCATCGTCGTGGTCCTGCCGGACACCGGGGAGAGGTATCTGAGCACGCCACTGTACTGATTGATTTCGGCCAGAGACCGGGGGTTGGATTCTCGCTTTTCGGAACCAATTCGCGCGGCACCGGCAATGAATGTCGCTTCGACATGTCCTCTTTGGCGTCATTCTCCATGCAGTCCGCACCGCAGAATCCGGTGCACCAATATCGCGCGGACGATGGATGTGGCCGGGGTGGTCTGGCAGTCTGCCACCCATGCCTCTCAGATTCACCGAGCCGCGTACCGTCATCCGAGATTTCGGCCCGACGTGGGTGTGGCGTGAAGATCTCGTTGAGATCGTCTCCGTGATGCGGCAGGTTGCGCCTGATTTGACATTGCGAGCCGACAACTACTCCCTTGACGAGGTCAATGACCTTGACGGCCTGACGGCGAGACTGGTGTCTACGTTTGCAGCCACATCCGGCGACAGCAGGATCAGGCTCGTCCTTTCCCCTGAGGAAGCCTCCATCAGCGCCGACGATCCGGATCTTCCAACACGGGGAATGCTGGAGGAGGTTCACCGGATTGCCACCCGCCATCAGCGGGTGAAGCACCGAGAACGCGGTCTCGTCTGGGGATTAGGCGCAAGTGCAGCGGTTGTCGTGCTATCCGTAGCAACTTTGCCGCTATGGGGTGACTTTCGAATAGCTGGTTTGGTCGCCTTGATGATTCTGGCAAAAGCGATCATGGTGGCATCGGGATTGATCTTTGGCGGAAAGCCGCGCCGCCTGGCAGTCGTACACGTTCAGACCAGAACCGACGACCCGCTGTGGATCAATCGAAATCGAGATGCGCTCGTCACGAACGCTATCGTCAGTGCCGTCTTCCTGCTCGTCGGCATTGTGCTCGGCAAAATCACAGAGTCGTGCTAGGCGGCACGGCGGCCGGGCCGCTCATTCACTAATACGATCGGCTTCTGGCGTGCGCAGAGCGCGGCATACTCATTGCGGCTGTTTGGCGCCGGGTCGTCAATCAAACGTGGTCGCAGTATGGGTTGCACCGGCGTCCAAGGGAGTGGGCGAGATCTCGAAGAACCTGTGCCAGGCGCTCGACCTCGTCATGGGTCGGCGGGGTCATCGGGGCGCCGGCAGCGATGTGCTCACCGACTTCATACAGCGTGCCATACAGATCCTCGGCGGTCTTCCGGTCGAGTCGCAGGACGATCTCACTATCCACGCGGCGAACTTACCCTCGCGCCGCAGACAAGGCGCGCCCCGCGTTTGACGACCGCTGTCGCTGCGCGTGCGCTGGCCGGTTCCTGCTGAGCGTGGCTTTCGGGTTGGTGTCGGGCGGGTTGGTTCGGGTCTGGGCATACTTTTGATCGTGGGGATCGGCGTTTCGGTATTTGAGTACACCGGGGAGCTCGTTGCGGAGCTTGCCGGCGTCTGTGATGTGAACGCCGTTTGCCGGGCTGTGGCGTCGGATCCGGGGCGATATCCGCTGTTGGCCGGGGTGGATGAGTATGACGACACGACGTTCAATTCGCGTCAGGTGGGCATGCTGGTCGCTGAGTTGGAGGGGTTGGCGGCCGGCCGTCCGGAACTGGGTGAGGGCATCGTGGCGCTGGTCGGTTTGGCGGAGCTGCTGCTGCCGGCCCCTCGGCGGCGATTGACGATCACGTCGCGGAGAGGCGGCGGATGGCGCGGGTCAGGCCTGGGGCGTCCAGGTCTGTCTCGGTGACCAGGGCCAGCAGGATGATGCCGTCGAGCAGGGCGGAGATGTCGCGGCCGGCGGCCGCGCCCACGTACGGCTCCAGGACGTCCACCAGGCCGTTCATCCAGACCTCGGCCAGTGGGCGCAGTGCCTCGTCGCGGGCGGCGGCCACGCAGAGTTCGTATTCGAGGCGGACCTGGGGGCGGTCGGTCAGGTACTCCTGCACGAGAACGGTTAGTTCGTCGGGCATGTCGGGTGCGGCTCGCAGGCGTTCCGCCCACTGGTCGAGGTCGGCCTGCAGCGTGTTGACGGCGTGGCGCAGGCCGGCGGCGATCAGGTCGTCCAGGGTGGGGTAGTAGTACGTGGTCGCGCCCAGTGGCAGGCCGGCGCGGGCGGCCACGGCCCGGTGGGTGGTGCGGCCGACGCCGGCTTCCGCGATGACCTCCATGGTGGCGGCGGCCAGGGCGGCGCGGCGGGCTTCCGGGTCGCGGGCGCGCTGGGGGCGGCGGGCGGTCAATGGGCCGATCCGGTGTTCAGGTTCAAGATGACGACTCCGGCGATGATGAGCGAGATCCCGGCCACCTTAACGGTCGTGAACGGCTCGTCGAGGAAGAGCGCGCCGATCACCACGATGGCGGCGGTGCCGACGGCGGACCAGATGGCATACGCGACACCGACCTGCATCCCCTTCACCGCCTGCGCGAGCAGCACAAAGGACAGCACGTAGCCGACCAGCACCGCGGCCGTCGGCCAGAACCTGGTGAAACCGTCCGTCGCCTTCATCAGGCTCGTGGCGACCAGCTCGGCCGCGATCGCGAAGAACAGAAGCACGTACGGCACTGCAAAACACCTCGATCATCTTGTACGTATGTACAAGTACGATCGTACAAGAGTGACGGGTGAGAAGGCGAGCGGGATAAATCAGGAGCGAATGCCCAGGTAGGTGATGGGGCCGGGGTCGGGGACCGGCAGAACCGTGAAGCCGAGGCGGTCGTAGAAGCCGCGGGCCTTGACGTTGGCGGTCAGCATGCCGACGTGGACGCCGGGGGCGTCCACCGTGGCCAGGAAGCGGTCGATGAGGCGGCGGCCCCAGCCCTGGCCCTGGTACGGCGGCAGCAGGTCGATGTGCAGGTGAGCCGGGTAATCGTCCAGGCCGGGGACCAGCATGTGCTCGGGCCCGCAGTGGAGCGCGACCATCGGCTCGTCCGCCGAGGTGGGATGTGCGTACCGGTCGCCGACCAGCGGGATCCACTCCGCGCGGTACCGCTCGACGAACCTCGGCGTGTCCGAGGTGCCGACCACGTAGCCCACCGCCTCGCCGCCGTCGTCGACGACGAACGCCAGGTGCGGCTCGAGGTGGGCGTACGGGCCGGCGAACAGGTCGCCCATCAGGTCGTCGGAGGAGTACATCCCGCGCGCGTCACCGCCGGCGTCGGCGGTGCGCACGCAGATGTCGTAGAGGGCGGTCCGGTCGGACGGGCGGTACTCGCGGATCTCAGGCACGCCCGGAACGTTAGGCGGTGGAAACGCTTCCACCGCAAGCGTCGACCATGTCCAGGTAGTGCTGGTTGAACATGACGCCGAGGATGTTGCCGAACGGGTCGGTCACCGAGGCGGTGACGTAACCGGTGCCGCGCTCGGTGGGCTTGTCGTGCTCGGTGGCGCCGAGGTCGAGCAGCCGCTGATAGGCCGCCTCGACGTCGTCGACGGCCCAGTAGACGACCGCGCCGGTGCCCGGCGTGTGCGGGGCGAAGCGGGTGTCGAGCACGCCGAACTCGTTTTGGTGGTCGCCGACCCGCCACTCCAGGTACGCGCCACCGCGGTCGAAGTACGGCTCGATGCCGAACACCCGGGTGTACCACTCGCGGGCGGCGGCCATGTCGTCGGAGAAGAACGTGACTGTCGTGAATCCTCGTAGCATGCTGTCGATCCTGACGGCTTAAGTGCTCACCTTCTGAGCACTTTCTCCCAGGAGTTCGCGAAATCCAGCAGACCCCTGTCGTCGTGGTTGCGGCCGATGATCTGCAGGCCGATCGGCAGGCCGGTGGAGCTGAATCCGGCGGGTACGGCCAGGACCGGCGCGTTGATCAGGGTGGCGATCGCGGTCACCTCCATCCACCGGTGGTAGCTGCTCATCGCGGTGCCGTTGATCTCCGCGGGCCAGGGGAGGGCGGCGTCGAAGGGGAAGATCTGCGCTGTCGGCAGGATCGCGTACTCGTACGTTTGGAAGATCTTGCGGAACGCCTCGTAGAGCTCGCTGCGCCGCAGTGAGGCCTCGCCGACGTCGATCGCGGACAGGCGGGTCAGGCCCTCGTATTCGAAAACGGCCTCCGGCTTGAGCAGCGGTCGCAGGTCCGGCTCATCGTGGAACTGCTTGACGGCCATGCCGGCCAGCCAGTGCCGGTAGGTGAGCCACAGCGGCCAGAGCGCGTCGTTGCCGAGTCCGGGCAGCTCGTCGATGGTGTCGAAGGGCATGCCGAACGCCGAGAGGGCCGCGGTCGTCACGGTGAGCACCTCGGGATCCATCGGCAGGTAGCCACCGAGGTCGCCGAGCCAGGCCAGCCGGCCCGTTTCCGGCCGTGGGCGATAACCGTCGAGGGAGAGCGGCGCCCGATCGTCATAACCGGCCATCGTGTCGAGCAGCAGTGCCAGGTCGCCGGCCGTGCGCGCGATCGGGCCCGCGACACCGCCCTGATCGGCGAAGAGATCGCCGCCGGCCGAGGGCACGCGGCCGACGGACGGGCGCAGGCCGTAGACGTTGTTCCAGCCCGGCGGGTTGCGCAGCGAGCCCATGAAGTCACTGCCGTCGGCGACCGGGACCATGCCGGTGGCCACGGCGACCGCCGCCCCGCCGCTGCTGCCGCCGGCGGACCGAGTGTGATCGAACGCGTTCATCGTGGTGCCGAACACGTCGTTGTAGGTGTGCGAGCCGAGCCCCAGCTGCGGCACGTTGGTCTTGCCGATGACGATCGCCCCGGCGGCGCGGATCCGCTCCACGAAAACAGAGTCTGTCCTTGCCGGTGGGAAGAGCGACAGACCGAAACTGGTCGGCAGGCCGCGGGCGTCGGCGAGGTCCTTGACCGCGTGCGGGAAGCCGTGCATCCACCCCCGGTGCGGCTGGCGGTCCTTCTCGGCCGCCTCGGCGAGCAGGTCGGCGCGCGGGCGCAGGCTGACGATCGCGTTGAGGCGCGGGTTCAGCTCGTCGATGTGGTCCAGGTACGCCGTCATCACCTCGACACAGCTCACCTCGCGGGTGCGTACGGCTTCGGACAGCGCGGCGGCGCTCAGGTCCACGAGTCGCATGCGTGGGAGTCTGTCAGGCATGCGCGCGGATCGCCTGGTTGCCACCCTCCTGCTGATGCAGGCTCGCGGCCGGGTCACCGCCGCCGAGATCGCCGCCGAGCTGGAGGTCTCGGTGGCGACCGCGCGCCGCGACCTCGAGGCACTCTCCGCCGCCGGGATCCCGGTCTATCCACAGCCCGGCCGGCACGGCGGCTGGCAGCTGATCGGCGGTGCCCGCACCGATCTGAGCGGGCTGTCGGCGGCCGAGGCGCAGGCGCTGTTCCTGCTGGCCGGGCCGGCCGCGGCGGTCTCCGGCGAGGCGAAGGCGGCGCTGCGCAAGCTGCTGCGCGCCCTGCCGGCGCCGTTCCGGGACGAGGCCGAGGCCGCCGCGTCGGCCACGCTGATCGATCCGGCTCGCTGGGGTGCGATCGACCGGCCGCGCCCGGAGGGTGTCGAGGCATTGCAGGGCGCGGTGGTCCGTCAGCGGCGGATCCGCTTCGCCTATCGCGGTGACCAGCGCGAGGCCGACCCGTGGGGCCTGATCGACAAGGACGACATCTGGTACCTGATCGCGGGCACCGAGCGCGGCAGGCGCACGTTCCGCGTCGACCGGATGTCGTCGATATCGGTCACCGGCGAGGGTTTCGAGCGCCCGGCGGACTTCGCACTCGGCGCGGCGTGGGAGCAGGTCGTCGGCGAGATGGAGGAGCGCCGCTCGCGGACGTGGGCCACCCTGCTGATCGCCGAGCGCTTCCTGTGGGTGCTCCGCGATCATTTCGGCAGGCATTACGAGGTGGTCGAGGTCCGGGAAGACGGTCGCGCACGGGTCCGGGTCGCCGCGCCTACGGCGCTGGACGTCGCACGCATGCTTTCCGGTTGGGGCGCGCTGGTGGAGGTGGAAGACCCGGCAAATGTACGCGCGGAGCTCGCCCGAATCGGATCAGAGCTCTCCGGTCTCTACCGAGAGGGGTGACCGGCCCTGCTACGCCGTCTGCCGCAGGACCGGGCGGCTGGGGAACAGGCGGCCCGGCTGACGTGCGCCGAGGGCGGCCCGGGTGGCGGCGACGGCGATCAGTTCGACCGGGTGGGTGGCGGTGGAGAGGGCCGGGTACGTGGCCGCGGCGAGGGGGATGTCGTCGAAGCCGGTGACCGCCACGTCGTGCGGGACGCGGATGCCGGCGGTGGCGAGGGTCTGCAGGACGCCGAGGGCGGTGGCGTCGCTGACCGTCGCGATCGCGTCGGTGTCCGGCCAGCGGCGCAGCACGGTCCGGGCGGCGGTGCGGCCGCGCGCGGCGGTGAAGTCGCCGGGCACCACCCGCACCGGCAGGCCGGAGGCGTGCATCAGCGTGGTGTAGGCGTGCAGTGGCGCGCGGGCCGCGGCCAGCCACGGCGGGCCGCCGACCAGGGCGATCCGGCGGCGGCCGGAGTGGTAGAGGTGGCGCAGCAGGCCGCCGATGCCGGCGGCGCTGTCCACGTCGGCGCTGTCCACGTGCGCGCCGCCGGCGCCGATCGCCGCGGTCCGGCCGCGCAGCCCGGCGGGCAGGTGGTCGAGCAGCGCGCGGTCGTGGCCGGCCAGCACGACCGCGGCGACACTGCGGTCGGCGGCGATCGACTCGAGCTCGGCGGTGGCGTCCAGGGGGAGGCGGCGCAGCGCGACACCGAGGCCGTCCGGCTCGGCGGCACCGGCGATCGCGGCGGCGGCCCGGCTCACGAAGGGGTCGCGGAGGATGTCGGTGCGGCGGTCACGGACGGCGAACAGGATCCGGGTGCCGGCGCGCTGGGCGAGGCGGCGGGCCACCGGGTGCGGCACGTAACCGAGGTCGGCGGCCGCCCGGCGGACCGCGTCCCGGCTGGCCGGTGAGGCCGGGCCCTTGCCGGAGAGCACGCGGGAGGCGGTGGCGATCGAGACGCCGGCGTGGCGGGCGACGTCGGCGAGGCCGGGGGAGTCGGTGGTCACCGGGCAAGTAAAGCGCGGTAGGCGGGTCCGCTGAAGAGGGGACTTTGGTCCCGGAGGGTGCGGGACCCCGGGCTCAGGTCGCGCGGCCTCCTTTCGAGGAGATTTGGACGCGTGCCCGGCCCGACGACGAAGGAACCGCATCGTGACACGAGAACCCGCCACGGACGCCGTCCCCGGTACCGCGCCTCTGCTGGCCGCGCGCCGGTTCCTCACCCGGGAGACGGTCGGGGACCACGGCCGCACGCTGCACCAGGTCGACGGCAACGAGTGGGACGAGTTCTACCGCGACCGGTGGCGCTACGACAAGGTGGTCCGCTCCACCCACGGCGTCAACTGCACCGGCTCCTGCTCGTGGAACGTGTTCGTCCGGGACGGGCTGATCACCTGGGAGCACCAGGCGACCGACTATCCGACGACCGGGCCGGACGCTCCGGACTACGAGCCCCGGGGCTGCCCTCGGGGCGCGAGCTTCTCCTGGTACGAGTACTCGCCTTCGCGCGTGCGGTACCCGTACATCCGTGGTGTTCTTGCCGAAATGTTCCGCGAGGCGCGGCAGCGGCTGAATGACCCGGTCGCCGCGTGGGCCGAGATCGTGGAGACGCCGCTGAAGGCTCAGGCCTACAAGGCGCAGCGCGGACGCGGCGGATTCGTGCGGGCGACGTGGGACGAGGCGATCGAGATGATGGCCGCGGCGCACGTGTACACGACCAAGAACTACGGGCCGGACCGCGTGGTCGGGTTCTCGCCGATCCCGGCCATGTCGATGGCGTCGTTCGCGGCCGGCACCCGCTATCACGCGCTGCTCGGCGGCACGCTGCTCAGTTTCTACGACTGGTACGCGGACCTGCCGATCGCCTCGCCGCAGATCTGGGGTGACCAGACCGACGTGCCGGAGGCGGGGGACTGGTGGAACTCGACGTATCTGATGATGTGGGGCTCGAACATCCCGGTCACCCGCACGCCGGACGCGCACTTCCTGGCCGAGGCGCGATACAGGGGTACGAAGGTCGTCGCGGTGTCGCCGGACTACGCGGACAACGTGAAGTTCGCGGACGAGTGGCTGGCGCCGCATCCCGGTACCGACGGGGCCCTCGCCATGGCGATGGGTCATGTGATCCTGAATGAGTTCTTCGTTCAGCGCACCGTGCCCTACTTCCAGGACTATGTCAGGAAATTTACGGACCTGCCGTTCCTGGTGACGCTGCGGAATGACGGGGACGTCTGGTCAGCTGATCGTTTTCTGACCGCCGGCGATCTCGGGGAGGCGGACGGTTCCCACAAGACTGTTCTGATCGACTCGGTTTCCGGCTCGCCTGTCGTACCCAACGGTTCCCTCGGGTTCCGCTACGACGCCTCGCCCGGCCGGTGGAATCTCGACCTGGGCGACGTGGTTCCCGCCTTGGGTCTGGACATCTCGGGTGAATCGGTCGAGGTGGCGCTCGCCCGCTTCGACGTCGGCGACACCGAGGGCGGCGGCGTGATGCGTCGCGGCGTCCCGGTCCGCTGGATCGGCGGGCACTGCGTCACGACCGTCTTCGACCTGGTCATGGCCCAGTACGGCGTACGCCGTGGCGACCTGCCCGGCGAGTGGCCCACCGGCTACGACGATGCCGAGGCGCCCAACACCCCGGCCTGGCAGGAGCGGATCACCGGGGTTCCGGCGGTGCTGGCGGCCCGGATCGGGCGCGAGTTCGCCCGCAACGCCGAGCGCAGCAACGGCCGCTCGATGATCGTCCTCGGCGCCGGTGCCAACCAGTGGTTCCACTCGGACATGACCTACCGGGCGTTCATCTCGCTGGTCACGCTCACCGGCTGCCAGGGTGTCAACGGTGGTGGCTGGGCGCACTACGTGGGGCAGGAGAAGGCGCGGCCGATCACCGGCCAGCAGCACCTGAGCTTCGCGTTCGACTGGCAGCGCCCGATGCGGCACCAGGCGTCGACGCCGTTCTGGTACCTGCACACCGACCAGTGGCGTTACGAGCGGGTGCCGGCCGACGAGCTGGCGTCGCCGCTGGGTACCGGGCGGTTCGCCGGGATGGCGTTCGCCGACACCGTGGCGGCCGCGCAGCGGATGGGGTGGAGCCCGGGGCATCCGTTCTTCAACCGGAATCCCCTCGACCTGGCTCCTTCCGCCGCTGCCGCCGGTCTTGACGTCACGGAGTTCGTGGTCCGTTCTCTGGCGGACGGGACGCTGAAGACCGTCGCGGAGGACCCGGACGACCCGGCGAACTTTCCGCGCTGCCTCACGTTGTGGCGGGCCAACCTGCTGGGCTCGTCGGGCAAGGGCAACGAGTTCTTCATGCGGCACCTGCTGGGTGTGGCGTCGTCGGCGACGGCCACCGAGTGCGAGCCGGGGCAGCGGCCCCGGGACGTGACGTGGCGTGACGAGGCGCCGGTGGGGAAGCTCGACCTGCTGACCGCGATCGACTTCCGGATGACGAACACCGGGCTGCACGCGGACGTCGTGCTGCCGGCCGCGACCTGGTACGAGAAGCACGACATCTCCACCACGGACATGCACCCGTTCGTGCACGCGTTCAGCCCGGCCGTCCCGCCGCCGGCGGACGCGCACACGGATTACGACACGTTCCTGGCGCTGGCGGACAGGGTGAGCGAGCTGGCGGTGACGCATCTCGGGGTGCGTACCGATGTGCTGGCGGCGCCGCTGCAGCACGACACCCCCGATGAGCTGGCCATGCCGAGCGGGCGGGTGCGGGACTGGAAGTTCGGGGAGTGCTCGCCGGTTCCGGGTGTGTCGATGCCGAAGCTGATCACTGTCTCGCGCGACTACACGCAGCTCGGCCGGCGCATGCGTACGGTGGGGCTGCTTCTGGACGAACTTGGCACCACGACCAAGGCGCTCACCGTCAATGTAAATGCCGAAATATCGTATCTCAAGCATCAGAACGGTGTGATCGACGGGCGGCCGTCCCTTGCGACCGCCGACCGGATGTGCGAGGCGATCCTGGCACTGTCCGGGACGACCAACGGGCGGGTGGCCCACGCGGGCTTCGTGGAACTGGAGAAGCGGACCGGACAGCCCTTCGTGGACCTCGTCGAGGGTCATGAGGGCGACCGGATCACGTTCAGCGACACCCAGGCGGCGCCGCAACCCGTCCTCACCAGCCCGGAGTGGTCCGGCTCGGAGAAGGGCGGCCGCCGGTACTCGCCGTTCACGCTGAACGTCGAGCGGCTCAAGCCCTGGCACACGATCACCGGGCGGCAGCACTTCTTCGTCGAGCACGACTGGGTGGCCGAACTGGGCGAGCACCTGCCGGCGTTCCGGCCGCCGCTGAACATGGCCCGGCACTTCGGTAAACCGGGTGAGGCCGTTGACGGGGGAGTGACCGTGCGGTTCCTGACGCCGCACGCCAAGTGGTCGATCCACTCGATGTACCACGACAACGAGCTGATGCTGGCCCTGTCCCGCGGCGGCCCGGTGATCTGGATGAGTGTGGCGGACGCGGCGAAGATCGGCGTCGCCGACAACGACTGGATCGAGGCGCACAACCGCAACGGCGTCGTCGTGGCCCGCGCGGTCGTCTCGCACCGGATGCCGGAGGGCACGGTCTTCCAGTACCACTCGCCCGAGCGCACGGTGAACGTCCCCAAGGCCGAGAAGTCCGGCAGGCGGGGCGGATACCACAACTCGATGACCCGGCTGCTGATCAAGCCGACCCATCTGGCCGGCGGGCACGCGCAGCTCACGTACGCCTTCAACTACTACGGCCCGATCGGCAGCCAGCGCGACGAGATCACCGTGATCCGCCGTCGTGACCAGGAGGTGGAGTACTGATGCGGATCCGGGCGCAGGTCGCCATGGTGATGAACCTCGACAAGTGCATCGGGTGCCACACCTGCTCGGTCACGTGCAAGCAGACGTGGACCAACCGGGAGGGCACCGAGTACGTCTGGTTCAACAACGTCGAGACGAAGCCGGGCATCGGGTACCCGAAGCACTACGAGGACCAGGAGCGGTGGAAGGGCGGCTGGAAGCTGGACGGCCGCGGCCGCCTGGTCCTGCGGTCCGGAGGGCGCCTCGCCCGGCTGGGAAAGATCTTCGCGAACCCGGATCTGCCGAGCATCGACGACTACTACGAGCCGGCGACGTTCGACAAGGACGTGCTGGTCAACGCTCCGGCCGGGCTGTCCGACACGCCGGTCAAGCGGCCGTACTCGGCGCTGACCGGTTCACCCATGTCGGTTCAGTGGGGCGCCAACTGGGAGGACTCGCTGGGCGGGCAGACCGCTCAGGAGGACCCCAATCTGGCCGGGCTCGCCGACAGGGTCAGGTTCGAGTTCGAGAAGACGTTCATGTTCCACCTGCCGCGGATCTGCGAGCACTGCCTCAACCCGGCGTGCGTGTCGGCCTGCCCGTCGGGCGCGATGTACAAGCGCGAGGAGGACGGCATCGTCCTCGTCGACCAGGACCGGTGCCGGGGCTGGCGGATGTGTGTTTCGGCATGCCCTTACAAGAAGGTCTACGTCAACCACGCCACCGGCAAGGCGGAGAAGTGCACCCTCTGCTTCCCGCGCATCGAGGCCGGCCAGCCCACCATCTGCGCGGAGACCTGCGTCGGGCGCCTGCGCTATCTGGGCATTGTCTGGTACGACGAGGACGCCGTGCTGGCGGCCGCGTCGGTGCCCGAGTCCGAACTCCTGGACGCGCAGCGCGGCGTGTTCCTCGACCCGCACGACCCGGTGGTGCGGGCGGCGGCTCGCGAGGCGGGCCACCCCGAGGAGTGGATCGAGGCGGCCGCGGCCTCGCCGGTCTGGACGCTGATCAGCGAGTACCGGATCGCGCTGCCGCTGCACCCGGAGTACCGCACGCTGCCGATGGTCTGGTACGTGCCGCCGCTGTCACCGGTGCTGGACGCGGCCGGTGCGGCGGGGCGGGACACCGCGGACGCGGACGACGTCTTCCACACCATCTCCGAGCTGCGGATTCCCCTCGAGTACCTGGCCTCGCTGTTCACGGCGGGCGATGTCGAGGTGGTCGCCGGAGTGCTGATGAAGCTGGCGGCGATGCGGTCCTACATGCGGGGCCGGACGCTGGACGGGACGGTGGCCGCGGAGCTCCTGGACGGTATCGGGATGACCGGTGAGCAGGTGGAGGCCATGTACCGGCTGCTGGCGATCGCCAAGTACGACGAGCGGTATGTGATCCCGGCGGCGCACTCCCGGCAGGCGGCGGTGCTCGACTCGCAGGCGGCCGGGCAGCCGGGTTGCCCGGTCGGCTTCCACCCGGATTCCGTCACGCCACGTGCTGACGGGCGGCGTGGGCTGACGATCGACGTGGAGCGGTCATGAGGCGCGACCGGATGTTCCGGCTGGCGTCGGTGCTGCTGACCTATCCGGACGAGGAGCTGCTGGCGGCGGGCGACGAGCTGCGGGCGGAGGCGGCCGGGGACGAGGGGCTGTCGCGGTTCGTGGCGTGGCTGCTGGGCGGCACGCTGATCGAGGCGCAGCGGCACTATGTCGAGACGTTCGACCTGCGGCGGAAGTCGGGGCTGTATCTGACGTACTACCTGCACGGGGACACCCGGAAGCGCGGGATGGCGCTGTTGATGCTCAAGCAGCGGTACCGGGCCAAGGGGCTGCGGCTGGCGGACGGCGAGATGCCGGACCTGCTGCCGGTGGTGCTCGAATTCGCGGCCACGGTGGGTCCGGGGGACGGCGAGGCGCCGTTGCGCCAGCATCGACAAGGGCTGGAGCTGTTGCGTACGGCGTTGCACAGCGCGCGTACGCCGTACGCAATGATCTTGGATGTTGTGTGTGACGCCCTGCCGCCGCTGACCGACTCTGATCTCGCGGCAATCGCCGCTCTCGCCTTTGACGGCCCGCCCGGTCTCGAAACCGTCGGCGTCGGGCCGGACCTCTCTCCCTACCCTGGGTGCCCGCGATGAACACTTTGCTCTGGATCGTGATTCCCTACGTCTGCCTGGCGATTTTCCTGGTGGGGCACGTGTGGCGGTGGCGGCACGACCAGTTCGGCTGGACCACGCACACCAGTCAGCTCCTGGAGAACCGGCTGCTGCGATGGGGTTCGCCGCTGTTCCACCTGGGCGCGTTCGGGGTGATCGGCGGGCACGCTCTGGGTCTGCTGGTGCCGGCGTCGCTGACCTCAGCGCTGGGCGTTTCTGATCACGTCTATCACGTGGTCTCGGTGACCGGCGGGACGATCACCGGGGTCATGCTGGTCGCCGGGCTGGCGTTGCTGATCGCGCGCCGGTTCGTCAGCGGGCGGGTGCGGCGGGTGACCACGCGGATGGACCGGGTCCTCTATGCGGCGCTCGCTCTGATGGTCGTGCTCGGCATGAGCGGGACCGTGGCGATCAACCTGTTCGGCGAGGGGTACGACTACCGCGAGACGATCGCGGTCTGGTTCCGGGGGATCTTCTGGTTCCGGCCGGAGGCGTCGCTGATGGTGGGCGCGCCGCTGGTGTTCCAGCTGCACGCGCTGGGTGGGTTCCTGTTCCTGGCGCTGTGGCCGTTCACCCGGCTGGTGCACGTGTGGTCGGCGCCGCTGGCCTATCTGTGGCGGCCCTATGTGGTCTACCGGCGGCGGCCCTCGCGGTCATCGGAAAATGTCAGGGGGTCGTTCTAGGGTTTGGGTCGACATCGATTCTCGGAGGTTGACATGACCACCCTGCCCGACCGCCCGCACACCGCGCTGCTGGTCATCGACGTGCAGAACGGCGTCGTCGCCGGTGCGCCGCGCCGTGACGACGTGATCGCCAACATCAACGCGCTCGTCGACAAGGCCCGCACCGAGGACGTGCCGGTCGTCTGGGTGCAGCACTCCGACGACGGCGGCCTGGCGCGCGACACCGAGGCCTGGCAATACGTTCCGGAGCTCGCCCGGCGCGACGACGAGCCGCTCGTGCACAAGCGTTACGGCGACTCGTTCGAGGCGACCGACCTGGAGGATCTGCTCGCTGACCGCGGTGTCGGCCGCCTCGTGGTGACCGGCGCCCAGAGCGACGCGTGCATCCGCAGCACGATCCACGGCGGCTTCGTCCGGGGTTACGACGTGACCCTCGTGTCCGACGCCCACACCACCGAGGACCTCACGGAATATGGTGCTCCCGCCCCCGAGCAGGTCATCGCACACACCAACCTCTACTGGGACTTCACCAGTGCACCCGGCCGCACCGCCGCCCTCGTCGAAACGGCGAAGGTCGACTTCGCCTCCTGACTACGGTGAGATCATGAGCGACGACTACCTGCCCGGCGTCTACCAGCAGTTCCTCTCGCGCTTCCCGGAGGTTGCCGAGGCGCAGGGTTCGCTGGCCCGCGTGATCCGGGAGACCAACCCGTTCGACGACCGCACCGACCGCCTCATCAAGCTGGCGGTCGCGGTCGGCGCGGAGGCCGAGGGCGCCGTCCGGTCGAACGTGCGCAAGGCCCTCCAGCACGGCGCGAACCTCGACGAGGTCCGCGCGGTCGCGCTGGCCGCCGTCACGACCCGCGGCTTCCCGGCCGCGATCGCGGCCCTCGGCTGGATCGAGGAGGTGGCGGCGGCCTCGGCTGAGCCGTCGCACTGACGTTGTCGTTCGAAAGGATCGGAAACAAGCTGTGACGGGTATCGACAATCTCTGGCTGCGCAAGATCGCGGAGAATCCGGGGCATTCGCAGTGGTACATCGACCGGTTCCGGGAGATGGCCGCCCGGGGCGACGACCTGGGCGGCGAGGCTCGCATGATCGACGCGATGCTGCCGCGTGGTGCCCGGATCCTGGACGCCGGCTGCGGCACCGGGCGGGTCGGCGGGCTGCTCGCCGCGGCCGGCCACGACGTCACCGGTGTGGACCTGGACCCCGAGCTGATCGCCGAGGCGAGACGCAACTTCCCGTCTCCCGACTGGTTTGTCGGCGACCTCTCACAGCTCGACCTGCCCGACCGCTTCCAGGCGATCGTCTGCGCCGGCAACGTGATGACCTTCGCCGCCCCGCGCTCCCGCGTCGACATCCTCCGGCGCTTCCATACCCACCTGGCCCCCGGCGGCCGAGCCGTGATCGGCTTCGGGGCCGGCCGCGACTACGACTTCACCGACTTCCTGACCGACGCCAAGACCGCCGAACTCGTGCCTGAGCTGCTTTTGAGCACCTGGGACCTGCGGCCTTTCACACCCACCGCTGACTTCCTGGTCGCCGTCCTGGCGCCGGCCGGTTCCTGACTGCCGCCGGTTCCAGACGCCGGCCGGTTCCGGGCTGCGGCCGGTTGCGGGCTGCGGCCAGCTCCGGGTTTTGGGCGGCGCCTGGCCGCAGTCGCTCTGCCCCGCAGCGGGGGTGCCTGTTCGCGGCGCGCGGCGCCAACGCCTGGCTTCCGCTGCTGGCCGCTGCGCGGTCCCGGTGGGTTCGGTTCGGACCGTTGTCGCGGTGGTGGATGGTCGGGTTGCCGTGGTGCTAGGTGGTCGGGTCCGGGGTCTGGGTCGGTGTCGGGCGTTGGTTCAGGGTGCCGAGGGTGTCCGCGTAGTAGGTGTCGGCTACGTGGAAGGTGACCTGGCGCAAGGTCCAGGCGTCTCCTTCGGTGCGGTCCAGGCGTTCGTTGGTGAGGCTGTTGAGCCTTGTCGACCAGATCTGGGCCAGGCGGGTCAGGCGGCTCCGGGCCTCGTCGAGGTCGTCCTGGGTGAAGGGAGCGAGGTCGGCCGGTGTGGTGATCGCGGAGTGGTGCCAGCGGTCCGGGAGTGGTGTCTGGCCGGAGAGGCGGGCGTCCAGTTCGGCCAGATGATCGATGAGGTGGTCGGTGATGCGGCGCATTGCCTTGTGAGGGGTGTAGATCCGGCCGTCGATGTGTCGTGGTTCGCCGTTCCAGGTGGTCCAGGTGCGGGCCAGGCGGAGGGCGTGCGTCACGGACTCGTTGATGAGGTCTGCTGGGTTGCGGTCGTCGGTCGCGGGGACGTCGTCGCTCATGGTGGGGTGCCCTTTTCCGCTGCTCGATGAGGTCATGTCACGGTAGGGCCGGGACGGTTCGCCGGGCGCCGAACTGTGGTGGCGGTAGCGTGGGCGCGTGGAGGTAGCTGACGTCGACGTGGCCCGGGTGGCTCGTCTGCTGGGGGATCAGTCCCGGGCGGCGATGCTCACGGCGCTGCTCGACGGGCGGGCGTATCCGGCCGCCGCGCTGGCTCAGGTGGCCGGCATCGGGCGGCCCGCTGCCAGCGAGCATCTTCAGCAGTTGGTGAGTGCTGGTCTGATCGAGGTGTTCCAGCAGGGGCGGCACCGGTATCACCGCATCACGCGCGCGGAAGTGGCCCACGCGATCGAAGCGCTGGCGGCGATCGCACCGCCGGTTCCGGTGCGCAGCCTCAAGCAGAGCACTACGGCGCGTCGGCTGGGCGTCGCCCGAACGTGCTACGACCATCTCGCGGGCCGTGCGGGTGTGGCCCTGCGGAGCATCATGCTCGACCACGGCATTCTCACCGCCATGACCTCGCGGGGCACTGACGGGCAGGGCACGCTGTTGGAGATCAGCGAGGACGGCGCTGGGCGGATCGCCTCTCTGGGCATCGACCTGGGCGGGGCGGCGAGCCGGCGCCGGCGTCTCGTCGTCGACTGCCTGGACTGGACCGAGCGGACTCCGCACCTGGCCGGCTCGCTGCCGGCGGCTCTGCTCACCACCATGATCGATCAGGGTTGGGTGGTGGACCGCGGTAAGCGCCGCATCGACGTACCCGTCGGCGGTTGGGCGCAGCTGCAGCTCGGGCTTGGATGCTCCGGGACGTGCCATCCCTCGACGACGTTCACCATGCCGGGTGGCTGACCAGGCTAGAGCGTCTCCGCCGGCGGTGGCTGGGTGTTCGGGGTCGCGGTGCGTCGTGGCTGGCGTGAGGGCTTGCCAGCGGCCGGGGTGCCCGGTTGCGGCGGTGGCACCGCTTGCGGCCGGCGGTGGTTGCGGTCGGCTGGCGGGTTGGTGGCTTTGGGGAGGTGTTAGGCGACGTGGAGGTTCAGGGCGGTTTCGGGGGTTATGTAGGCGCCGGTTACGTTCAGGGAGTCTTCGGTGAGGGTGCCGGTGGCTCGGATTCGGGCGTTGGTGGGGACGTTGATCTCCATGGGGGCGCTGCTCAGCCAGTCGAGGCGGATCTGGAGTAGGTGGGGGCCCGGTGCTACCTGGATCGAGGTGGATTCGCCGGGTTGGAGGCGGGCCACTGGCCAGCCGTCTACCTCGAAGGTCATGCGGTCGGGGGTGGCGCCTGCATCCTCGGGGCGGGTGAGCTCTAGCTGGGACATGACGACCTCCGGCTTCTCGACGGCCGAACGCTGGTGAGAACCGGAAATGCCCGACTTCAAGATCGGGGAAACGTGGCTGGGCCGATCTTGGTGAGGATGTAACGGCCTGGACTTCTGCCGTTAACGACGAGGGCGGGACCTTCGTCCCTGTCCGTGAGGGCTGTGGCGGGGGAGAGTGAGCTGGTGGGGGCCCGGAGAGCCGGGCGCGGACCAGTGGAGTGGGACATGAGTGCAACGCAGGCCCAGGGGACGAGGACCGGACGGGCTGGACTGATGCTCGCGCTGGCCACTGTCGGGTTCGCGGTCAACTTCTGGGCGTGGGCGCTGCTCAGCCCGTTGGCGTCGCGGTTTCAGGTGGCGCTCGACCTGAGCTCGTTCGAGCAGGCGCTGCTGGTGGCGGTGCCGGTGGTGGTCGGGTCGCTGGGGCGGATCCCGGTGGGTGCGCTGACCGACCGGTTCGGCGGGCGGGTCATGTTTCCGCTGGTGTCGCTCGCGACGATTCTGCCGGTTCTCTTCCTGGGGTTCTTCGGGCACGACTCACTGCCGGCGATTCTGGTTGGCGGCTTCTTTCTGGGCATCGGGGGTACGGCGTTCGCGATCGGCGTGCCGTTCGTCAACGCGTGGTTCCCGCCCGAGCGGCGCGGGTTCGCGGTGGGCGTGTTCGGTGCCGGCATGGGCGGTACGGCGATCAGCGCGCTGACGACCGTGAAGCTGGTCGACGCCGGCAGTACGTCCACCCCGTTCCTGATCACAGCGGTCGTGCTCGCCGCGTACGCTGTCCTCTCCTGGACCGTCATGCGTGACGCGCCCGGACGGCCGGTGCCGACCGCCCCGCTCGCGCAACGGCTCGGATCGGCGCTGCGGCTGCGTGTCACGTGGCAGGCCGCCGCTCTCTACGCGGTCGCCTTCGGGGGATATGTCGCCTTCTCGGTCTACCTGCCGGCGTATCTCAAGACCGCCTACGGGCTGACCCAGGCGGACGCCGCCAACCGGATGGCCGGGTTCGTGCTGCTCGCCGTCGTCATGCGGCCTCTCGGCGGATGGCTGTCGGACCGGTTCTCGCCGAGCCGGGTGCTCGCGGTCAGCCTCGGCGTGGTCGTGGCGGGCGCGGTGGTGCAGGCGTTCACGCCGGGCCTCATGCCGGTCGGGACGATCGCGTTCCTCAGCATGGCGGCCGCGCTCGGTGCGGGTAGCGGTGCGACGTTCGCGCTGGTGGCGCAGATGGCACCGGCCAACCAGGTGGGTTCGGTCACCGGCGTGGTGGGTGCGGCCGGCGGGCTGGGCGGATTCGTGCCGCCGCTGGTGATGGGGTTGATCTACGGGCAGTTCGGGTCATATGGGCTCGGCCTGGCGCTGCTGGCTGTGGTCGCGCTGGCCGCCCTGCTGCTGGACGTCTTCTCGGTGGGCCGCGGCAGCGCGACGGGCCAGGGTGCGAAGGCCGCACACGCGTGAGGGGCCGGGTCGCGAAGGCCGCACACGCGTGAGGGGCCGGGGTGCGAAGGCCGCACACGCCGGGAGAAAACGGCCGACGGGGCTGTGCTCGATCGTGTTCGCCACTAACGTGATTTGTCGGCAGGAGGGATGCCGAAATGGCCGGACTGGACGATCCCCTGACGCAG
The DNA here is from genome assembly GCF_040681145.1 of Actinoplanes sp. NPDC051861. Taxonomy (NCBI): domain Bacteria; kingdom Bacillati; phylum Actinomycetota; class Actinomycetes; order Micromonosporales; family Micromonosporaceae; genus Actinoplanes; species Actinoplanes sp. NPDC051861. The sequence continues at coordinate 7,278 of NZ_JBFAYE010000034.1, read as the reverse complement.
GCGCTGGTCGGTACCCGGCGGTTCTTCACCCGCGGCGAGGTGTCGGCGGACCGGCGGACCCTGCTGCAGATCGGCGGGCGGGAGGCGGACACCTTCTACCGTGACCGGTGGTCGCACGACAAGGTGGTGCGCTCGACACACGGGGTGAACTGCACGGGTTCCTGTTCGTGGAAGGTGTACGTCAAGGACGGCATCATCACGTGGGAGGCCCAGCAGACCGACTATCCGAGCGTCGGGCCGGACAGTCCGGAGTACGAACCTCGGGGCTGCCCGCGGGGGGCGGCGTTCTCCTGGTACACCTACTCGCCCACGCGCGTGCGGTACCCGTACATCCGTGGGGTTTTGATCGATCTCTATCGGGAGGCGCGGCAGCGGCTCGGTGACCCGGTGGCCGCGTGGGCGGAGATCGTCGAGGATCCGGAGAGGGCGGGGCGCTACAAGGCGGCACGCGGGCGCGGTGGCCTGGTGCGCGCGAGCTGGGACGAGGTCACGGAGATCATCGCGGCTGCGCATGTGCACACCATCAAGAGGTACGGGCCGGACAGGCTCGCCGGCTTCTCACCGATCCCGGCCATGTCGATGGTGTCGCATGCGGCCGGCGCCAGGTTCTACAACCTGATCGGCGGGGCGATCCTGTCCTTCTATGACTGGTACGCGGACCTGCCCGTGGCGTCGCCGCAGATGTTCGGTGATCAGACGGACGTGCCGGAGTCGGGGGACTGGTGGGACGCCGGCTATCTGATCATGTGGGGCTCGAACGTGCCGGTGACGCGGACGCCGGATGCGCACTGGATGGCGGAAGCGCGGTATCGGGGGCAGAAGGTCATCGTTGTCGCGCCGGACTACGCCGATAACGTGAAATTTGCCGATGAATGGTTGCCGGCGGCGCCGGGTTCTGACGGTGCTCTGGCCATGGCGATGGGTCACGTGATCCTCAAGGAGTTCTTCGTCGCTCGCCAGGTGCCGTATTTTGCCGAATATATCGCGAAATATACGGACCTGCCGTTTTTGGTGCGGCTGGACGGTGACAGACCGGGCAAGATGCTCACCGCTGCGGATCTTGGGCTGGAGGACGAGAACGCGGCGTTCAAGACTGTGGTCCTGGACGCGGACGGCACCCCGATCGTCCCGAACGGCTCACTCGGCTTCCGTTACGGCGACGACGGCGAAGGAAAGTGGAACCTCGACCTGAACGGCGTGGATCCCCTGCTCAGCGCCTCCGGTGGCGACGAGCCACCCGTCGAGGTCCGCCTGCCACGCTTCGACACCCCGACCGGCGCAGCCACGATGATGCGCCGCGGCGTTCCGGTCCGCCGGATCAACGGCCACCTCGTCACGACCGTTTTCGACCTGATGCTCGCCCAGCACGGCGTCCACCGCGACGGCCTGCCGGGGGAGTGGCCCACCGGTTACGACGACCCCACGCAGCCGTACACCCCCGCCTGGCAGGAGGAGATCACCGGCGTACCCGGCCCGGCCGCGGCCCGGATCGCCCGGGAGTTCGCCGCCAACGCCGAGCAGTCCCGTGGCCGCTCGATGATCATCATGGGTGCCGGGGTGAACCACTGGTTCCACGGCGACATGATCTACCGGGCCATGCTGACGCTGACCACGATCACCGGTTGCCAGGGCGTCAACGGCGGCGGGTGGGCGCACTACGTCGGGCAGGAGAAGGTCCGGCCGATCACCGGGTACTCCGCGATCGCCACCGCCGCCGACTGGTCCCGGCCGGCCCGGCAGATGATCCAGACCGCCTACTGGTACCTGCACACCGACCAGTTCCGCTACGACCCGTTCTCCGCCGCCACCCTGGCCACCGGGCGTGACGGCGGCCGGTTCGCCGGGCAGACCACCGCCGACCTGATCGCCGCGTCGGCCCGGATGGGCTGGATGCCGTCGTTCCCGACCTTCAACCAGAACCCCCTCGATCTGGCATCCTCCGCTGCCTCGGCCGGTGAATCGGTCGTTGATCACGTCGTGCGCCGGCTCCGTGAGGGGGACTTGAGATTCGCCTGCGAGGACCCGGACGCTCCCGAGAACTTCCCGCGGGTGCTGACCGTGTGGCGGGCCAACCTGCTCGGCTCGTCGGGCAAGGGCAACGAGTACTTCCTGAAGCACCTGCTCGGCACCGGGAACTCGGTGCGCGCCGAGGAGTCCGTGAACCGCCCCCGCGACGTGGTCTGGCGCGACGAGGCGCCCATCGGCAAGCTCGACCTGCTCACCACGATCGACTTCCGGATGACGTCCACCACGATCTACTCCGACATCGTGCTGCCGGCCGCCACGTGGTACGAGAAACACGACCTGAGCTCGACCGACATGCACCCGTTCATGCACTCGTTCAACCCGGCCATCGCCCCGCCGTGGCAGACCAGGACCGACTGGGACGCGTTCCAGACGATCGCGCGGGCGTTCAGCGACCTGGCCGCCACGCACCTCGGCGTCCGGACCGACCTCGTCGCCGCGCCCCTGGCCCACGACACTCCCGACGAGCTGGCCACCCCGCGCGGCCGGGTCGCCGACTGGAAGGCCGGCGAGTGCGACCCGGTCCCCGGCCGGACCATGCCGAAGCTGATCCCGGTGGTACGCGACTACCCCGCCACCGCCGACCGGATGACCACGCTGGGCCCGCTGCTGGACACGCTCGGCGCCACCACGAAGGGCGTGACCTTCGACCTCACTCGCGAGCTCGAATACCTGCGGCACAAGAACGGCGTGGTCCGCGGGCGTCCCTCGATCGAGCGCGACGTGCACGTCTGCGAGGCCATCCTCGCGCTCTCCGGGACCACCAACGGCCACCTCGCCACGCAGGGCTTCCACCAGCTGGAGAAACGTACCGGGACGAAGCTGGCCGACCTGGCCGCCGAGCACGAGGGCAAACAGATCACCTTCGCCGACACCCAGTCCCGGCCCACCCCGGTGATCACCTCGCCGGAGTGGTCGGGTTCCGAGGCGGGCGGCCGGCGGTACTCGCCGTTCGTGATCAACGTGGAGCGGCTCAAGCCGTGGCACACGCTGACCGGGCGGCAGAGCTTCTACCTCGACCACGACTGGATGGCCGAGTTCGGCGAGGAGCTTCCGGCGTACCGGCCGCCGCTGCAGATGGACGCGCTGTTCGGCGAGCCGCGGATCGGCGAGACCGGCGAGCTGGGCGTGACCGTGCGGTATCTGACACCGCACAACAAGTGGTCGATCCACTCCGAGTACCAGGACAACCTGTTCATGCTCTCGCTGTCGCGGGGCGGGCAGACGATCTGGATGTCGAAGGAGGACGCCGCCAAGATCGGGGTGAGTGACAACGACTGGATCGAGGCGGTCAACCGCAACGGCGTCGTGGTCGCGCGGGCGGTCGTCAGCCACCGGATGCCGGAGGGCACGGTGTACATGCACCACGCGCAGGACCGGCTGATCGACGTGCCGCGCAGCGAGACCAGCGGCCGGCGCGGCGGCATCCACAACTCGCTGACCCGGCTGCTGATCAAGCCGACCCACCTGATCGGCGGGTACGCGCAGCTCTCGTACGCCTTCAACTACATCGGCCCCACCGGCAACCAGCGCGACGAGGTGACCGTCATCCGCCGCCGCTCGCAGGAGGTGACGTACTGATGCGAGTCATGGCGCAGATGGCGATGGTGATGAACCTCGACAAGTGCATCGGCTGTCACACCTGCTCGGTCACCTGCAAGCAGGCGTGGACCAACCGCAGCGGCGTCGAGTACGTCTGGTTCAACAACGTCGAGACCCGCCCCGGCCAGGGGTATCCGCGGCGCTACGAGGACCAGGAGGAGTGGAGGGGCGGCTGGACGCTGAACCGGCGCGGCCGTCTCGTGCTCAAGGGCGGCGGCCGGGTGCGCAAGCTGCTCAGCATCTTCAGCAACCCGAAACTCCCGGCAATCCAGGACTATTACGAGCCTTGGACGTACGACTACGAGAACCTGACGACCGCACCACTGCAGGAACACACGCCCGTGGCGCGGCCGAAGTCGCTGCTCTCCGGCGAGGACATGAAGATCTCCTGGTCGGCGAACTGGGACGACAACCTCGGCGGGCCGCCCGATAAGGACGTGCTGCTCAAGGGCATCGCTGACAAGGTCAAGTTCGAGTTCGAGCAGACCTTCATGTTCTACCTGCCGCGGATCTGCGAGCACTGCCTCAACCCGTCGTGCGCGGCGTCCTGCCCGTCGGGTGCGATCTACAAGCGCACCGAGGACGGGATCGTGCTCGTCGATCAGGACCGGTGCCGGGGCTGGCGGATGTGTGTGTCGGGGTGCCCGTACAAAAAGGTGTATTTCAATCACCGCACCGGCAAGGCCGAGAAATGCACGTTCTGCTTCCCGCGCGTGGAGGTGGGGATCCCGACGGTGTGCTCGGAGACGTGCGTGGGCAGGCTGAGATACATCGGGCTGATTTTGTACGACGCGGACCGCGTGCTCGCCGCGGCCTCGGTCGACGAGAAGGATCTCCTGAAGGCGCAGCGGGAGGTCTTCCTCGACCCGTCGGATCCCGCTGTGGCGAGTGCGGCCGAACGCGCGGGCATCCCACGGGACTGGATCGAGGCGGCGCGCCGGTCACCCGTCCACGCCCTGATCAACACGTTCGAGGTGGCGCTGCCGCTGCATCCGGAGTACCGGACGATGCCGATGGTCTGGTACATCCCGCCGCTGTCGCCGGTCGTGGACGTGGTGCGGGAGACCGGGTACGACGCCGAGGACCGGGGGAACCTGTTCGCGGCGATCGAGGCGCTGCGGATCCCGGTGGACTATCTGGCGCAGCTGTTCACGGCGGGTGATCCGAAGCCGGTGGACGCGGTGCTCCGGCGGCTGGCGGCGATGCGCTCGTACATGCGGGACCTCAACCTCGGGCGGGACGCGGACGAGCGGATCCCGGAGGCGGTCGGCATGACGGGCGAGCAGATCTACGACATGTACCGGCTGCTGGCGCTCGCGAAGTACGACGAGCGGTACGTAATTCCGGCGGCGCACGCGGAGCAGGCCCATCAGCTGGAGGAGCTCGGGTGCAGCCTGGATTATGAGGGTGGGCCGGGGATGGGTGGGTCGGGGCCGTTCGGGGAGTCGTCGGGTGGGGCGGATCCGATCGCGGTGGAGAACTTCCACATGCTCAAGGACCGGCAGACGTCGGATCGGCGGTTGAATCTGCTGAACTGGGACGGGAAGGGCCGGCCGGAGAACATGTTCCCGCCTCGCCGGGAGGAACCATGAGTTCTCGGGCGTGGCAGGTGCAGTCGTTGCTGCTGGGGTATCCCGATGACCGATATTTCCGAAATATCGGTCTTGTGGAGCGGGTGGTGGGCACGCTGGATTCTCCGGTGGGTGCGCCGTTGGGGGTTTTCCTCCGAAATATCCGGCAAATGGCTCCGGGTGCGCTCGCTGCTGAGTATGTCTCGACCTTTGACCAGCGGAAACGGTGCTGTCTCTATCTGACCTACTACGCCTACGGCGACACGCGGAAGCGCGGCATGGCGCTGCTCAACCTCAAGCAGACGTACGCCGCGAAGGGCCAGCACCTGAGCGACGAGGAACTGCCCGACCACCTAGCCGTCATCCTCGAGTTCGCCGCCGCGGAGCCGGAGTCCGGCCGCCGCCTGCTCCAGGATCATCGAGCGGGTCTGGAGCTTCTGCGGCTCGCGCTCAAGGAGTCCTCGTCTCCCTGGGCAAGCGTCCTCGAATCGATTTCGGCCACCCTGCCGCCGCTGAAGGGCGATGAACACACCGCGATAGCCCGGCTGGCCGCTGCGGGACCGCCCGCTGAGGAGGTCGGATATCAGTGAACACGCTGCTCTATGTCGTTGTCCCGTACGTCGCCATCACGATCTTCATAGCCGGTCACGTGTGGCGCTACCGCTACGACAAGTTCGGCTGGACCACCCGCTCGTCGCAGCTCTACGAGCGCCGCCTGCTGCGGATCGGCAGCCCGATGTTCCACTTCGGGATCCTCCTGGTCGCTCTCGGCCACGTCGGCGGCCTGCTGATCCCGGAGTCCTGGACGTCGGCCGCCGGGATCAGCGAGAGCGCCTACCACGCGGTCGCGGTCGGTCTGGGCGCGGTCGCCGGCTTCATGACCCTGACCGGCGCCGCGATCCTGATCTACCGCAGGCGCGTCACCGGCCCGGTCTTCTCCGCCACCACGGTCAACGACAAGATCATGTACGTGCTGCTGGTCGGCACGATCGTTCTCGGACTCGGCACGACCGTGCTGGCGAACCTCGGCGCCGAACCGCACAACTATCGTGAGACCGTCTCACCCTGGTTCCGCTCGATCTTCACACTCCAGCCGGACACCACCCTGATCCTGGCCGCCCCGATCGGCTTCCGGCTGCACGCGCTCGCGGCCTGGGTCCTCTTCGCGTTCTGGCCGTTCAGCCGCCTCGTCCACGTCTTCTCGGCACCGATCGGCTACCTGACCCGTCCCTACATCGTCTACCGCAGCCGCGACGCCCGCCCCGGCCTGCGCGCGACCCCGCCGGGCTGGGAAGGACCACTGTCCTCCAGCCGCGACCGCCGCTGACCGTTTCCGCTGTGGTGCGTGTTTTCGCTGTGGTGCGTGTTTCCGCCGTCCTGCCCGTTTCTGCCGTCCTGCCCGTTTCTGCCGTCCTGCCCGTTTCTGCCGTGGTGCGTGTTTCCGCCGTGGTGCACGTTTCCGCCGTCCTGCGTGTTTCCGCCGTCGCGCCCGTGGCTGCCGTCGAGTCCCGGGGTCCGGCCGTCGTCGCCTTTGCGCCTTCGTTCGTGGTCGTCGCCTCTGGGTTGGTGCGTCCGGGCGCGGCCGTCGCTGAGCAGGCGGAACAGGGTCAGCCACTGTTCCGGCCACACCTCGCCGACCGGCGTCTCCGGGCGAATCCGGCTCGCGCGGAAGGCAGCCGAAACGCGCTGCAATCCGTGAAAACGTGCAAGAGTCGCGTGCAGCGAGCCGCCCACTCCGGTGAAACCGCGCTCCACGAAACGCTGAAAATCATGCATTCGCGACGGGGGAACCAGCGGCACCTCCCGTCGCTCCAGCACCACGATTCCGCCGTCGACGCGTGGCACCGGGCGGAACGCGCTTGCCGGCACCCGCCCGGCCAGCCGCCAGCTGAACTCCGGCCAGGTCAGCACCGTGAGGCGGCTCCACCGTCCGTAGTCGCCGGTTCGTTTGCGGGCGTACTCCCATGTCGCTGATTCCTGAAGAGTGGTTCTGGTTCTGACCCCCATCTCGTGATCGCATCTGACCCCGATGGCTCTGATCAGCGGCTGAGCAGGACCCGCTTGCGGAGCAGGTCGAACC
>NZ_JBFAYE010000033.1:0-95048 GCF_040681145.1 Actinoplanes sp. NPDC051861 | reverse complement strand
AGATACCGGGGTTGTATCTGGGTGTTCGCGACGTGCGGCCAGACGGCGGCTGGGCCACGCCGCAGCCCAGCCATCCACTCCGAAACAGGCGCTAGACACCCCCGGGCGGGGAAGGCTGGGTGGGGGTCGGTTTTGGGGGGTGGACGGGGCGCGGGAGGATCGTTGGGTGAGTGCGGAGTGCGGGGGACTGGACGTGGTGCTGTTCGGCGCTGTCCGGGTTCGGCGGGGTGGCGGCGAGATCTCGGTGCCCGGTGCCCGGCTGCGTGCTCTGCTGGCCCGGCTCGCGGTGGCGGGTGGACAGCCGGTCGGAGCCGGGGTGCTGGTCGACGCGCTGTGGCCGGAGGAGCGGCCCGCTGATCCGGCCAATGCTCTCCAGTCGCTGGTGTCGCGGCTGCGGCGGCTGGTGGGGTCGGAGTTCCTGTTGCAGGTCGAGGGTGGTTACCGGCTTGTCGCCGACGTGGACACCATTCGGTTCGAGCGGCTCGCCGCGGCCGGGCGGGACCGGCTGCGCGCGGGTGACCCGGCCGGCGCCGCGACGGTGCTGGGTGAGGCGGAGGAGCTGGTTGCGGGGCCGGTCGCGCCGGAGGTGGCCGGCGGGCAGGCTACCCGGATCGCGCAGGTGGTTGTCGAGGCGACCGCCGACCTGGCCGAGGCCGAGATCGCTCTGGGGTACGCCGAGCGGGCCACCGCGCGCCTGACCGGCCCGGTCGCCGAGCACCCGCTGAACGAGCGACTCGCCGGGCTGCTCATCGACGCGCTGGCGGCGCAGGGGCGGCAGGCCGACGCGCTCGCCGCCTACGAGCGGATCCGCGAGGACCTGGCCGAGCAGCTGGGCGCCGACCCCGGCGCCGCGCTCCGCGACCGACATGTCCAGCTGTTACGGGAAAAGTCGGAGAAACCGAGGGCGGTCACCAACCTCCCCGCCCCGCTGACCAGCTTCATCGGCCGCGACGACGATCTCACCCGCGTCCACGACCTCCTGACGACCGGCCGCCTGGTAACCGTCCTGGGACCCGGCGGAGCAGGCAAGACGCGACTCGCGCTCGAGGCGGCAAGGCTGAACCGCGACGCGTACCCTGATGGCACCTGGCTCGTGGATCTCGCCTCCGTGACCGAGGCAGCCAAGGTCGGCGCCGCAGTGATGGCAGCCGCCGGCCTCCGCGGCTCGGCCCTGTTCGAAACGCCCGGCCGTGTCCTGAAAAAAGGCGACGAGCTCGACATTCTGGCCGATCAACTCAACGGCCGCGACCTGCTCCTGGTGGTCGACAACTGCGAACATCTCATCGACGCCGTCGCACACCTGATGTCCGCGCTGCTCGTGCGCTGCCCACGCCTGCGAGTACTCGCCACGAGCCGAGAGCCGCTGGCAATCGACGGCGAATCACTCGTACCCCTTGGTCCTCTGGGTCTGCCCGGCAACGATGCCGCACCGGAGCAGGCAGCCCGAGCCCCCGCGGTCCGGCTCTTCGCCGAGCGTGCCTCCGCGGTCCGGCCCGGCTTCGCGATCGACGCCGCCACCACCCCCGACGTCGTGCGGATCGTCCGCGGCCTGGACGGACTCCCGCTCGCCCTGGAACTCGCCGCCGCCCGGCTGCGCACGCTGGCACTGCCCGAGCTGGCCGACGGCCTCTCTGACCGGTTCCGCCTACTCACCACCGGTAGCCGCACCGCACAGCCGCGGCACCGGACGCTACGCGCGGTGATCGCCTGGAGCTGGAACCTGCTCGCCGACCACGAGCGGATCCTGGCCGAGCGCATCGCCGTCCTGCCCGGCGGGGTGACCGCCGGGACGGCCGCCGCGGTCAGTGCCGGCGCGGTGCCCGCCGCGGAGATCCCCGATCTGCTCGCCGCGCTGGTCGACCGCTCGCTGCTGCAGCTCGCACCGGACGGCGGGCGCTACCGGATGCTGGAGACGCTGCGGGAGTACGGCATCGAGCGCCTGTCCGAGCAGGGAGTTCTTGACGAGGTCCGCGACCGCGCCGCCGCCTTCCTCTCCGCGCTGGTCAGCGAGCAGGACGCCCAGTTGCGCACCCCCGCTCAGCTCGCCGCGCTGCGGGTGATGCGCGGTGAGTACGACAACGCCCTCGCCGCCCTCCGCCACCTCTGCGACAGCGGCGACGCCCGGGGTGCTCTCCAGCTGGCCATGGACCTGGGCTGGTACTGGCAGATGTTCGGCCGGCACGCGGACGCCGCGTACTGGCTGCGTGCGGCGCTCGCGGTGCCCGGCGAGGGTGACGCCCTGATCGCCACCTGCGCCGAGGCCGTGCTCGTGCTCAACCGCACCGGCACCGAGCCGGGACTGATCACCGAGACCGCCCAGCAGCGCCGTGACCGGCTGCGCGACCTGGCCCGGCGCCTCATGACGTACCCGGATCTGCCCGGCCCGGCCGGCGCCCTGGCGGCGGTTGTGCTCTTCATGGCCGAGGAGACCGACGCCGCCAACGAGCGGATCGACCGTCTCGTCAACGGGCCCGATCTCTGGCTCGCGTCGCTCGGGCACGTGTTCCGGGCGCAGGTCGCCGAGAACAACGGCGACCAGAGGCAGCTCGAGCAGGACGTGACCGCCGCCCTGGACGGGTTCCGGGCCATCGGCGACCGCTGGGGCCAGGCCACCGTGCTGCCGCTGCGGGCGCTGGTACGCCAGTACGCGGGAGACCTCGACGGCGCGCTCGCCGACCTGACCGTCGCCCGGGAGCTGGGCCGCGAGTTCGGCTCCCTCGACCTGGCCGACGAGATCTTCATCGAGCTGCGCTGGGCCGAACTGCACATGCGGCGCGGCGAACAGGACGAGGCGCGCAGGGCGGTCGCGCAGGCCCGCCTCCGTGCCGACCGTTCCGGCTCGCCCGAACTGGCGCTGCTGGTGGACGCCCTGGAGGCCGGGACGCTCGTGTGGATGGGCGACCTCGACCGGGCCGACGAGCTGCTCGCCCGGGCCACGGCGGGTCTCGGCCAGGAGGGCACGCGGGTGCTGGGCGGCGACCACGGTACGGCGATCATCGGGTCGGTGAAGGCGTCGCTGGCGCTGCATCGGGGCGACGCAGAGGCCGCGGAGAAAGCGCTGGTCATGGCGTACTCGGCGGCCCTGGACACCCGGGACATGCCGATCCTGTCGATGGTGGCGGTCACGGCGAGCGGGCTGGCGGTGCTGTACGAGCGGTACCGGGACGCGGCGATGCTGCTCGGGGCGGCGGCCCGGCTGCGGGGATCGCACGACCACACCGATCTCAACGTGAGCGAGGTGGCGGGCAAGGTGAGGCGGGCGCTGGGGGACGAGGGGTTCACGGAGGCGTACACGGCGGGGTGGACGCTGGACGCGCCGGCCGCGCAGCGTCGAGTCGACCCTGCGCGGCTGGCACTGAACTCTTGAGTTATGCCCGGCGGGCGTAAGCGCGCAGGGCCAGCGGGACGAACACCACCAGCAGTCCGGCCATCCAGAGCAGGGTGACCAGCAGGTGCCCGGCCACCGGGCCGCCGACCAGCAGCCCGCGGATTGTCTCGACCAGCGGCGTCATCGGGTTGACGTGCACGAACGCCTGCAGCCAGCCGGGCAGCGTGTCGGTCTCCACGAACACGTTGCTGCCGAAGGTCAGCGGCAGCACCAGCAGGAACATGATGCCCTGCACGGCGCCCGAGGTGCGGGCCAGCATGCCGACCCAGACCGAGATCCAGCAGAAGCAGAGCCCGAACCCGATCGAGAGCGCGACCGCGGCGAGGGCCGGCACCGCGCCGGTCTCGATCCGGAAGCCCATGATCGTGCCGAAGGCCAGCATGACGACGCAGACGGTCAGGTAGCGGATGACGTCGGCCAGCACGGCGCCGACCAGCGGCGCGGACCGGGAGATCGGCAGTGACCGGAAACGGTCGAAGACGCCCTTCTCGATGTCGGCGTTCAGGTTCTGGCCGAGCGCCACGCCACCCATCGCGAGGGACTGCGCGAGCATGCCGGGGAGCAGGAACTGCAGGTAGGCGTGCCGGTCACCGCCGGCGATGGCGCCACCGAAGAGGTACGTGAAGAGCAGCAGGAAGATCACCGGCTGGATCGTCACGTCGATGAGCGCCTCGGGCGTACGCAAGGTCTTGATGAGGCTGCGGTGCGCCAGCGCCGCACTGTGCTTCGCGATCGCTGTCATACCAGCTCCTCCGCCTTCTTCTTGCCGGTCAGGGTGTGGAAGACCTCGTCGAGGCTGGGCAGGTGCAGGGCGAGTTCGGTCACCTCGAGGTTCCGGCCGCGCAGCTCGATCACCACGTCGGCGAGGGCCGCGTCGCCGGTCACCGGCACCGAGGCGGAACCGGGGCGGCTGCCTGCGGCCTCGTCCTTGGCCGCTGTCGTGCCCGGCGCGGCCACCGCTTCGAGGACGTGCAGCACCTCCGGCAGGCGTTCCGGATCGGACGGGCGCACCCGCAGCGTCTGGCCACCCACACGGCGCTTGAGCCCGTCCGGGGTGTCGTGCGCGATCACCTTGCCGTGGTCGACGACCACGATCTCGTCGGCGAGCGCGTCCGCCTCCTCCAGGTACTGCGTGGTCAGCAGGACACTCGCGCCCCGCGCCACCTGGGTGCGGACCACACCCCACATGTCCTCGCGCTTGGCCGGGTCCAGACCCGTCGTCGGCTCGTCCAGGAAGATCACTTCCGGTCGCCCGACGAGGCTCGCCGCCAGGTCGAGACGCCGCCGCATGCCACCCGAGTAGGTCTTGGCCGGCCGCTGGGCGGCATCGGTCAGATCGAACCACTCCAGCAGCTCGTCAGCCCTGCGCCGGGCGTCCTTGCGCGACAGGTCCAGCAGCTTTCCGATCAACACCAGATTCTGTACGCCGGTGAGGTCCTCGTCGACCGAGGCGTACTGCCCGGTCAGCCCGACTTTGCGGCGCACCTCCTGCGGATGCTTGAGCACGTCGATCCCGGCGACCGTAGCTCTGCCCTCGTCGGGTTTCAGCAGGGTCGCCAGGACACGTACCGCAGTGGTCTTGCCCGCGCCGTTCGGCCCGAGCACGCCGAGCACCGTGCCCCGCCGCATGGCCAGGTCGACGCCGTCGAGCGCCTGCGTCGTACCGAACCGCTTGCGCAGCCCCTCGGCGCGCACCACCAGATCTTCCACGATGTCGCATTCCCTCCGTGTGGGTTACGACATCGAGACTGCGGGCGGGCGCTGACACGAACCGCACACGCGCCTGTCACGGCCTGACAAAACGCTGTCACCACCGATTTGCCGGATTTTCCGGGCCCCGCCTTCCGTCCCCGCGCCGGACCGTTCCGGGCCGGTTTCACGCTGGGCCGTTTGTGCGCCGGGCCGTTCCGGGCCGTTTTCGTGCTCGGCCGTTTGTGCGCCTGGCTGTTTCCGGGCCTGGCTGTTTCCTGGCCTGGCCTTTCCGGGCCTGGCCGTTTCCGCCGAGCCGTTCCCGCTGGCGGCCGTCGCTGGTGGCAAGAACGTTCGTTCTTCCTGTCAGCCGATCTTGTTGAGCTTCTTCGCGCCGGTTTTGACGATCTCGCGGAACTCGGCCTCGTCGTTGTCATCGTTTGGCGTCATCGAGAACGCCGCCGAGAGGTCGCCGAGCGCCACCTCAGCCATGAGGACCCGCATCGGATCGCCGGCACTCATGTGGATGGTCACGTCGATCGCCGCCGACGCATCGCCGAGGCTGTCCAGATCAAAGGCCTTGATTTTGTACGTGAACCCGACCTCGTCCACAAACTCCGGGCAACCCTCCGGCAGCGCCGCACCCAGCTTGATCGACTCAAGAGCCGTAGCGGCACCCGGCGCGGCGATCATCATGTCTGCGTAGGTGCCGTCCTTCTCCGTGAAGCCCTGATAGACCATGTCGACAGTCGGACCGGTCGTCTCCGACTTGAGGAGATCGCACGGCGCCTTGACCTTGCCGGCGAACATCTTCGTCCCGGGCGCGGGCTCGCCCTCAGCGACGTAGCCCTCGGGCACATCGGACTGAACGAGCAGACCCTTCTTCATCTGGTCAATCGTCGGCGGTTCGACGGCGGCGGGCGCGGCCGGTTGGGCTGCGGCGGGCGCGGCCGGTTGGGCGGCGGCGGGCGCGGCCGGTTGGGCGGCGGCGGGCGCGGCCGGTTGGGCGGCGGCAGCGGCGGGCAGGGCCGGTTGGGCGGCGGCAGCGGCGGGCAGGGCCGGTTGGGCGGCGGCGGGCGCGGCCGGTCCCGCGGCGGCAGCGGGCAAGGCCGGTCCCGCGGCGGTGGCGGGCAAGGCCGGTTCGGCGGCGGTGGCGGGCGCGGCCGGGACGGTGAGCAGGGCGAGCGTGGCCGCGGCGGCGAGGAGTGGTCCCATACGCGTCACGCTAGGTGCCGCCGACGGCCGGCTCCGGCGGAACGGCGAAGGTCCGACGTCCGACTTTGCCCGGAGGTGCTGCTCTGGTGTTGACAAGCTCAAGTGTTGACAGTTCTTGTGTTGACCGCGCTTGAGCTGACTTCACAGATGTTGACAGTTCTTGTTGACTGCACTTGAACTGACTTCACGGGTGTTGACGATTCATGTGTTGACAGCAAATATCCTGGTCACTGCGGCGGTGAAGATCGCGTCGACCTGTTCCGTCGTGGTGCCCGCGGTCATCGTCACGCGGACGTCGGCGTACCAGTCCCGGTACACGATCACGGCTCGGGCCACGGCGGGCTTGTCCTGGTACTTGATGGCCACCACGGTGATGTCTGTGGCCGGCGCAGAGAAATAGGTGGAGGTGCGTCGTATGCCGGACTGGTCGGTGACGGCCGGGCACTCGGAGAGCCGCTTGCGGATCGCGTCCACGATGCCGGTGGACTCGATCGAGCCGACCGCCATCCGGATCGTGGCGGCGCCCTTGTCCGGTGCGAACGAGCGCTCAACGGCGGTGCCGCGTGGGCCGTAGCGGACCAGCTTGCCGGAGCAGTCGTACTCGGTGAACCAGTCACCGCCGCTCACGGTGCCGTCCGTGACCACGCGATGGCCCTTCGGCAGATCGGCGAGCTCGATCAGCCCCCGCTTCAGCTGCGCCGCCGGGGTCGGGTCGTTGATCTTTTTGAGCGCCTTCACGCCCGCTTTGACGATCTTGAGGAACCGGGCCTGCGTTCCCGCGGTCGCGCCGTTCTCCTCGAAGACCGCGGACGCGTTGCCGTACGCGACAGCCACCGCGTGCCGCCGCCGGGAAACACTGCCCACCTGGTTGACCGTGATCAACCCGGCCGAGGTCACGCCCAGGTCGGGCAGCGTGAGGCGGGTCTGCTTCGTGGTCTCGCCGACACCGGTGAGGGACGGGCACTTGCGGGGCGCAGCGGCGAGATACCCGACGACCTCGGCCGCCTTCGCCGATCCGAGCGCGGTGATCGAGACGTCGACGGTGCTGCCGTCCTTGTTGACGAAACGCTTGGAGGCGTACGTGACCGACCCCCACACCTCCGACGCGTAACCGCCACAGACGTTCGAGCCGTAGACCAGCGGGTTGTACTGGGAGCCCGCGCTGCCGCCCGAAGCGGTGTAGCCGTCCGGCATCTTCGCCGGGGTCAACAGTCCACGGCTCAGCTGCGCCGAGGTGAAGTAGTCGTTGCCCGGCGGCGGGACGGTCCGGTCAGCGGTGGCGACTCCGGCCAGGGTTGCGAGAAGGATCGGCACCATACCGGTCAGCGCGAGGATTCGTCTCATCGGACCAACCTAGGCACCCCTACCCGAAAATTCGGATTTTTCAGCAAATAGAACCGCCCCGTCGCGCACTGGGGAGCGCGGCGGGGCGGAGCGTGGAAGGGCCGGCGGCCGCCGGTTCGGGGACCTGACGGCCGCCGGCCCAGCTATGCGGGACCGTAAGTCGTCCCGGAGCCCACTCGAACGCCCAAGGTCTCGTCCGCGCCGCCCGCCGGCGCGGATCGTGGGCGTCGGGGCCGCTCTGAGCGCGCTCTGACGCCCAAGGTCTCGTCCGCGCCGCCCGCCCGCGCGGATCGGGGCCGCCCTGAGCGCGCTCGAACGCCCAAGGTCTCGCCCGCGCCGCCCGCCCGCGCGGGATCTTGGGCGTTTGGGCCGCTCAGAGCGCTCCTAGGCGGGTGTGGAGGTCGCACCGGAGTCGGCGGTGCGGTCGGCCGACCCGTCGCGGGAAGTGGGCGCCCCCGCGGGTGCGGGCACGCCGGCGGCTGCGGGTACGCCGGCGGGTGCGGGGTCCGGGCCGCCGTGGACGTCGTCGACCATGGTGGCTTCGTCGAAGGGGTCGCCGCCGCTGAGTACCAGGTTGGCGCGCTCGCGGTCGAACTCCCGCGTCCAGATGCCGATCAGAACGGTGGCCACCGCGTTGCCGGCGAAGTTGGTCAGCGCGCGGGCCTCGGACATGAAGCGGTCGATGCCGACGATCAGGCCTACGCCGTCGACCAGGTCGGGGCGGTGGCTCTGCAGGCCGCCGGCCAGTGTCGCCAGGCCCGCGCCGGTCACGCCCGCGGCGCCCTTGGAGGCGATGATCATGAACAGGAGAAGGGAGATCTGCTCGCTGACCGACAGCGGGTCGCCCATGGCCTGTGCCACGAAGAGCGACGCCATCGTGAGGTAGATGGCCGTACCGTCCAGGTTGAACGAGTAGCCGGTCGGCACCGCGATGCCGACCACCGGGCGGGAAACGCCGACGTGCTCCATCTTGGCGATCAGGCGGGGCAGCGCCGACTCGGACGACGACGTCGAGACGATCAGCAGGAACTCGCGGCCGAGGTAGCGCAGCAGCGTGAAGATGTTGATCCGCGCGACCAGCCAGAGCAGCGAGCCGAGCACGCCGAAGACGAAGATCGCACATGTGACGTAGAAGCCCAGCATGATCTGCGCGAGGCTGACCAGCGCGTTCGTGCCGGTCGCGCCGACCACCGCGGCGATGGCGCCGAACGCGCCGATCGGGGCCAGCCACATGATCATGGCGAGGACGCGGAAGACGAGGCGCTGGAAGACGCCGATGGCGCGCAGTACCGCCTCGGACCTCTCGCCCATCGTCTGCAGCGCGAAACCGACGAGCAGCGCGACCAGCAGCGTCTGCAGCACGTTGTCCTCGACCAGCGGTGACACCAGGGTGGTCGGGATGATGCCGAGGAGGAAGTCGGCGGTACTCTCCGAGGCCGTGTCACCGACCGCTTTCTGCCCGGCCGCCGCCACCGACTCGTCCAGGTGCATGCCGGTGCCCGGGTGGACCAGGTTGCCGACCACGAGGCCGATGGCGAGGGCGACGGTGGACATCGTCAGGAAGTAACCGAGGGCGAGACCGCCCACCTTGCCGACCTTGGCGGCCTGGCGTACCGAGCCGACACCGAGCACGATCGTGCAGAAGATGACCGGGCTGATCATCATCGAGATGAGGTCCACGAATCCGGTGCCTATCGGGCGCAGCTCGACCGCGGCGTCGGGCCAGAGCAGGCCCACTCCGATGCCGAGCGCGACGGCCACGACGACCGCCGGATAGAGATAGCGTGTGCGGTCCTTGTTGACCCGCGGGGCGGGAGCGGTTTCCATGTCGTGAATGTGGCCTGGGTCTCAACCCGGATCACGATTACGTTCATTCTGTTCACTCGAAGGAAACAGATGTCCGGTAGCTGGAGTATCGCGAAACAGCTCTTCGCCCTGCAGGTGCTGGTGGTGACGCTGCTGGTCGCGGTCTGCACCACGGGCGCGGTGCTGCTCGCGCGACGGGACGCGGTGAACGCGGCGATCGAGGAGGTCACCGCGGTAGCCGAGACCATCGCGCACTCGCCCGCGGTGGTCGAGGCACTGCACACCGCCGACCCGACCGAGTCGCTCCAGCCGTACGCCGAGGCCACCCGCATCGCCACCGAGACGGACTTCATCGTGGTGATGGCGCCGGACCGGACCCGGTACACGCACCCGACCCCGGAGCTGATCGGCAAACCGTTCGCGGGCTCCGTGGACGAGGCGCTCCACGGCGGCACTGTGATCGAGGAGTACAGGGGGAGTCTCGGCGCGTCCGTGCGTACCGTAGTGGCTGTTTTTGAACCTGGCACCGCAACCGTCATCGGCCTGGTCTCCGTCGGCATCACCACCGCCGCGATCAACCGCAACCTGGCCGCCCAGGTCCCCGCCGTCGCTGCCGCCACCGGCGGCGCCCTGCTCCTCGCCGCTCTCGGTGCCTGGCTGCTCAGCCGCCGCCTGCGCCGGCAGACGCACGGACTCGGCCCGGCCGAGATGACCAGGATGTACGAGTACTACGACGCCGTCCTGCACGCTGTCCGCGAAGGATTGGTGGTGGTCGACCGCGACGGCCGGGTCGAGCTGATCAACGACGAGGGCCGCAGGCTGCTCGGAGCGCCCGCGTCCGGACCGGCCGACCTGCCCCGGGAGGTGGCCGGCCTGATCACCGAGCAGCGGCCCACCGTGGACGAGCCGGTGCTGGTCGGCGACCGGATACTGGTGGCCAGCCGCCGCGAGACCCGCTTCGAGGGCCGCACCCTCGGCACGGTGCTGACCCTGCGCGACCACACCGAGCTGCGGGCGCTGACCGGCGAGCTCGACTCGGTGCGCGGGCTGACAGAGGCGCTGAGGGCGCAGGCACACGAGGCGGCGAACCGGCTGCACACCGTGCTGACCATGGTGGAGCTCGGGCGTACCGATGAGGCTCTGCGGCTCGGCACCGCCGAGCTGGCGCTGGCGCAGCAGCTCACCGACCAGGTCGTGGGCGCTCTGCAGGAGCCGGCGCTGGCGGCGCTGCTGCTCGGCAAGTCGGCGCAGGCGAGCGAGCGCGGCGTGGAACTCACCGTCGAGCCGGACTCGCGGATCGAGGGTGAGCCGCTGCCGGGCCGCGACCTGCTGACCGTGGTGGGCAATCTGGTGGACAACGCGCTCGAGGCGGTCGGCGGGATCGAGGCGCCGCGCCGGGTCCGTGTGCTGGTCCGGCACGCGGACGGCGAGATCGTGGTCCGGGTCAGCGACAACGGTCCGGGCCTGCGCCCGGACCAGGCCGCCGACGCCTTCCGGCGTGGCTGGTCGAGCAAGGGACAGGGGCGCGGCGTCGGCTTGTCGCTGGTCCGGCAGGTGTCTGAAAGG
Organism: Actinoplanes sp. NPDC051861; assembly: GCF_040681145.1. Classification (NCBI taxonomy): domain Bacteria; kingdom Bacillati; phylum Actinomycetota; class Actinomycetes; order Micromonosporales; family Micromonosporaceae; genus Actinoplanes; species Actinoplanes sp. NPDC051861. Next base: position 84,040 of record NZ_JBFAYE010000033.1, on the reverse strand, counting down.
TACGGAGGAAACTGCACGATCGAGCAGGCCGACGGTGGTGGCGCGGTCTTCAGCGTGCGCCTGCCGGTGCCGGCATGACCACACCCGTGCCCGCCATCCGGGTGCTCGTGGTCGACGACGAGCCGCTGATCGCCGACGCACACAGCGCGTTCACCGAGAAGGTCGCCGGTTTCCGCGTCGTCGGGGTGGCGCACACCGCCCGCGACGCGATGACCCAGCTGCGCGCCGGCCCGGTCGACCTGGTCCTGCTCGACCTGAACCTGCCGGACAAGCACGGCCTGGAGATCGCTCGTGCACTGCGCGCGGCCGGCAGCGGCACCGACGTCCTGGCCGTCACGTCGAACCGGGACATCGACATGGTCCGCCAGGCGGTCGCTCTCGGCGTCACGCACTACCTGCTCAAACCGTTCACGTTCGCGGCCTTCCGCGACAAGCTCGACCGGTACGCCCAGTACCGCCGCCAGCTCTCCGCGGCCGGCGAGGTGGCCGCACAGCACGAGGTGGACCGGGTGTTCGCCACGTTGCGCGGCGCACCGCCGGACACCCTGCCCAAGGGCCTCGACCGCAGCACGTTCGACCTGATCCTGGCTGCGCTGCGCGACGCGGCACCGGCCGGGCTGTCGGCGGCCGAGGTGGCAGGCCGCACCGGCACGTCCCGGGTGACCGCCCGCCGATACCTGGAGCACCTGGCCGACGCGGGCCGGGTCGCGCGCAGTCCCCGGTACGGCGGACCGGGCCGGCCGGAGGTCGAGTATCGCCCGGCTCCGGCGGGTATCTCCGGTCCATGACGGACCAGACCCTGATCATCCTCGGTGCGAGCGGCGACCTGACCGCCCGCCTGCTGCTGCCCGGCCTCGGCGCACTGCTCGCCACCGGCCAGGTGCCGGGCCTGACGCTGATCGGCGCCGCCCGCGACGACTGGGACGACGAGCAGTGGCGGCGCCGGGTGGCCGAGTCGTGCGGTGAGGGCGTGGTTTCGCGCACCTCTTACCAGCGCGCCGACGTCACCGACGCGGAGGACCTGCGCCGGATTCTCGGCGCCGCACGCGGCCCGGCGGCGATCTTCTTCGCGCTGCCGCCGGCGGTGACCGCGCGGGCCTGCGACGCGTTGCTCAAGCTGGACCTCCCGGAGGGGACCCGGCTCGTACTGGAGAAGCCGTTCGGCATCGACGGCGACGCGGCGGCGGCGCTGAACGCGGTGCTCGCCCGGCTCGTACCGGAGGAGCGGATCCACCGGGTCGACCACTTCCTCGGCAAGTCCACGGTCCTGAACATCCTCGGCCTGCGCTTCGCGAACCGGATCTTCGAGCCGCTGCTGAGCGCCGAGCACGTCGCGTCGGTCGAGGTCGTCTTCGACGAGGCGCTGGCACTGGAGAACAGGGCCGGCTACTACGACCACGCGGGCGCCATGGCCGACATGATCCAGAGCCATCTGCTGCAGATCCTCGCGCTGCTCGCGATGGAGGCACCCGGGACCCTCGACGCGGCCGAGTTCCGCGACCGCAAGGCCGACGTGCTGCGCGCGACCCGGCTGTGGGACCCGAGTCCGGCGGCCTGCAGCCGCCGAGCCCGCTATACGGCGGGGACGCTGGACGGGCGGAACCTTCCGGCGTACGCGGACGAGCCCGGCGTGGACCCGTCACGCGGCACGGAGACTCTCGCCGAGCTGGTGTTCACGGTCGACACGTGGCGCTGGGCCGGCGTGCCGTTCCGGCTGCGCTCCGGCAAGGCGATCGGCAACAGCCGCAAGGAAGCGGTGATCACCTTCAAACGGCCGCCGCGCATCCCGGACGGCCTGACCGGCTGCGACCAGCCGGACCGCCTGCGGATCGGCTTCGGCCCGGACGCCCTGGGCCTCGACTTCAACATCAACGGCCCTGGCGACCCGTTCCAACTCGACCCGGTCACCCTCAGCGCCGCTTTCGGCCCCGGCGACCTACCGCCCTACGGCGAGGTCCTCCGCGGCGTCTTCGAGAACGACCCCACCCTCTCAGTACGAGGCGACACCGCCGAACACTGCTGGCGCATCGTCGCCCCGGTGGCGAAGGCGTGGCGGGCGGGGGAGGTGCCGCTCTTGGAGTACGCGGCCGGCAGCGCGGGCCCCAAGGACTCCCTGCTCGCCCAGCCCTGACCAGCGGCTATTTGCTCATTCTGCCGCTTTGCCCGGCGGCTGCCTGCTCGTTGCGCTGCCTTGCCCGGCGGTCACCTGCTCACCCTGCGGCCTTGCCCGGCGGCTGCCCGCTCATTGCGCTGCCCTGACCGGCGGCTGCCGTTTCCGCGCGACGACAGCGGCGGTGGTGTAGGAGACGGTGAAGGTGCCGCCGAGGGTGTCGATCGCGGTGGCTACCTCTTGGATGATGTGGGCGAGTGGGGCGGGTGGCAGGCGGGTCAGGATGCCGGATGTGGGTAGCTGATCAAGCCACTCGTCGCGGGTGTAGCGGTGCTCCCAGGCGAAGGACCACTGCTCTGGCGCGCTGAAGGTGCCGGCCGCTCGGATGCCGTCCGCGGCTCTGGTCAGCAGTGGCTGGTAGCCGTCCATCGAGGATCTGGCGGGTCGCTGGGACAGGTCGAACGGTGCGTCGGGCATGACGCGCTTGAGTGCGGTGCCCAGGGCCTCGTTGAGTTCCGGCGGCGGCTCGGGGGCGTGCCAGAACGCGGCGAACAGGCCACCGGGGCGCAGGATCCGGGCGGCCTTGGCGGCGCCGGCGACCGGGTCCACCCAGTGCCAGGACGTGCCGGCGGCGACCACGTCGAACTGCCGCCCAGCCGGCTCCCACTCCTCGAACGTCGCCACCTCGACGTCGAACCCCTGCTCTCGCGCAAAGCCGGCCATCCGGGCATCGGGCTCGATCCCGAGCACCCGGCACCCCGCGCGCCGAAACTGCCGCGCCGCCGTCCCGGTGCCACACCCGACGTCGGCCACATTGACGCCATCAACGTTGACGCCAGTCACGTCGTCGGTTGTGTTGACACCGGTTGCGTTGACGTCGGTCATGTTGACGCCAGTCATGTCGTCGGTTGCGTTGACGTCGGTCATGTTGACGTCAGTCAAGTCGTCAGTCGTGTTGACGCCGGCAATGTGGACGCCGTCAATGTCGGTGCTGGTTGCCTGGATCGTGGTTGTCTTGTCAATGGTCGCCGTCGCCGTCGCCGTGGTGGTGGTCGTCGTCGTGGTGGTCGTCGTGGTGGTCGTCGTTGTGGTGGTGTTGCTGGGAGGGGAGGGCGGTTCGGTGTCGGGGGTGGTGGATTGGGCTGCGGCGAGGATGCGGGTGATCAGGGCGTTGGGGTAGGGCGGGCGGGTTCGGTCGTAGCGGGCGGGGTCGGTGCCGAAGGACTGGGCCATCTGGCGTTGCTGGTGGGGTTCGGTCGGTAGAGTGGGCATGTGCCCACGGTAGTGGGCAAGCGCCCACTTGTGGAAGGGGACGTCTTGACGCCGACCGGCGTGGCCCTGCGTGACGTGCGTGAGCAGCTTTTCGACGCGTCCGATCGGATTTTGTTGCGGGACGGGCCTACCGGGCTCACCAGCCGTGCGGTCACGGCCGAGGCGGGCGTCGCCAAGGGTGTGCTGCACAAGTACTTCGCTGACTTCGACGCGTTTCTCGCGGAGTATGTGCTGGCCCGGGTGCACCGGATGGACGCGGAGGCGGCGGTGCTCAACGACGCGGCGGGGACGGGCACGGTGGTGGACAACGTGGCGGGCTCGGTGACGGCGCTGTTCCAGTCGGTGGCGGTGGCGATCGTCGCGCTGATCACGTTCCGGGACGAGTTGCGCGCGCGTCTACGCGAGACGTGGCCGGCCGGTGTTCCGGTGCTCACCGAGGGCGCCATGATGATCGGGCGGTACCTCGGCGAGGAGCAGAGACTCGGTCGGGTGGCGGCGGATGCTGACGTGCGTACGCTTGCCGCGGTTTTGATCGGAAGCGGACATCTGCTCTTCGCCGATCGCACCGGAGCGCGGCCGGATGCCGCCGCCGTGCGTCACATGGTCTCCACCGTCCTGGCCGGCGTCACGATCTGAACCCGTTCGGAGCTGAACAACTTCGCGACCTGAAGCAGTTGGATGTCACCTAACCGCCAGCGCGGGTCGGAAGCGCGAGGTCCTGCTCATCGGCGGTGCGGGCCGGGAGCGGAGAGGCGCCGGGTGCGCCGGCGGAGCAGGAAGCCGGTCCAGGAGATCGCGACGGCGACCGCCACCAGAGCCTGGGCCAGCGCGGCGAAGCGCTCCGGATAGATGATGCCGGTCAGGTACGTGTCGATGAAGCCTCGACTGAGCCCGGCGTCACCGGCCGCCTGACGGGCGTGGTCCTCCACCCACGTCAGCGGGCAGTTCAGGCGGAACACGACGGTGGACAGTCCCCAGACGGCGGCGAGTAGGTGCGGCCATATCGCCCACGGCCACCGCCACGCCACGAAGCCGCCGATCACCACCCACACCAGGAACGCGAAGTGCAGCAGCATCGTCGCGTCGGCGAGGACCCGGTATCCCATACCGCCAGTGTGCCTGGCGTATACCTGCCATGGCTGAAGGTGATTTCCGCGAGGTTACCGGCTCTGTTTGGCTCGCTGCACGTCAGTTAGGAGTCGCCGATGACCGCTGCGCACCCGAGGCTCGATCACGTCGGGCTGAACGTGGCCGACCTGGCCGCCGCCGAGAGCTGGTACACCCTTGCCTTCGGGCTCCGGGTCGAGATGCGCCTGCGGGTGGCGCCGGTCGGCCTGGACATCGTGATGCTGATCAGCGACGAGCACGGCTATCGGCTCGAACTGCTGTACCGGGACGGAGGGTCACCGGGCGCACGGGCTGACTCGCCGGCCGCGGCCGTTCTTTCACACGGGTTCGGGCATGTCGCGTTCGGCGTACCCGATCTGGAAAAGGCCTATCGGCATTTGCTGGCGCTGGGCGCCAAGCCGGTGATGGCACCCTGCCCGTCCCCGGAATCCGGGGTCGACATGGCATATGTGGCGGACCCGGAAGGCAATCTTCTGGAATTGCTGGATCGGAGGCCGTCATGACCGACCTGAGTGGGAAAGTGGCGCTGATCAGCGGTACCGGAAGAGGAGTGGGCCGCGCGGCAGCCCTGGAATTCGCGGCGTGCGGCGCACGGGTGTTCGGAGCCGATCTCGACTTCGAGGCCAATGCGGCGACCGAGAAAATGGTGCGCGAGGCCGGCGGGGAGATGCGATCGGTGGCACCGGTCGACCTGTCCGGTCAGGCCGGCGCCGACGCGTGGGCGGCCGCGGCGGTGGAGGCGTTCGGCGGGATCGACATCCTCTACAACAACGCGTCCGCGCTGCGGCACGGCCCGGTGGACTCGTTGCCGATCGAGGACTGGTATTTCACCATTCAGAACGAGCTCCACCTGGTGTTCCACTGCACCCGGGCGGTGTGGCCGCACCTCGTGAGCCGCGGCGGCGGTGTGATTCTGAACGTGGCGTCGGTGGCGGCGAAACGCGGTGTGGCGTTCGTTCCGATGGCGCCGCACGGTGCCGCCAAGGGTGGTGTTCTGGCGCTCACGAAACATTTGGCGGCTCAGGGCGCGGACGCCGGGATCCGGGCCAACGTCATCTCGCCCGGAATGATTCGGACGCCGGAGACGGCGCAGTTCGTGGACGATCCGGACGGGCCGGTGCCGGAGTTGCTGAAGATGACGCCGTCGCGGCGGGTGGGTGAGCCGGCGGACGTGGCGAAATTGGCGGCGTTCCTGGCGTCGGACGACGCGACCTTCATCAACGGGGCGGACGTCGCCATCGACGGCGGCGTATCGGCGATGGGCGGCTGAAGCGGTGGACATCGTGTTTCCGGGGGATCCGGAATGGGAGGACGCCCGGGTCGGGCGGGTGTTCAATGCCCGGCGTCCGTCCCGGCAGCCGGCGGCGGTTCTGCGGGCTGTCTGCGAGCAGGATCTGATCGACGGGGTTCGGCTTGCTCGCGCTCGTGGGTGGAAGGTGGCGGTGCGGTCGGGCGGGCACTCGTGGGCGGCGTGGAGTGTCCGGTCCGACTCGCTGCTGATCGATCTCGGCGGGTTCCGGGAGATCTCGTACAATTCGGATAATGGTGTTGTGTCCGTTACGCCGTCGGTGCGGGGTGGGGCCGACCTGCGTCCCTATCTGGCTGAGCGGGGGCGGTTCTTCGGTGGAGGGCACTGCCCGACTGTGGGTTTGGGTGGGTTCCTGCTGCAGGGTGGGCAGGGCTACAACGCCCGGGGGTGGGGATGGGCCGCCGAGTCGGTCGTCGCTGTCGATGTGGTGACGGCCGAGGGTGAGCTCGTTCGGGCTGACGAGTCGAACAATTCGGATTTGTTCTGGGCGGCTCGCGGCGCGGGGCCCGGATTTTTCGGTCTTGTCGCGAGATTTCATCTTCAGACGCGGCCGCTGCCGGGGTGTGTGGCGGAGACGGTTCACGTCTATCCGCTCGACCTCTTCGACGACGTGATGACCTGGCTGCACGGGATGCACCACACGGTCTCCCCGGATGTGGAGATCGTCGCGGTGTCGGCGGAGGGCTCGCTCGCGGTCACCGGGCTGGCGCTGGTCGCGACCCTCGATGAGGCGCGGGAGGCTCTGGCGCCGCTGGAGACGTGCCCGGTGATCGACAAGGCGCTGGTGCGGCAGACCGCGGTGCCGTCGTCGTTCGAGTCGCACGCGGAGCGGCAGATGGCGGCCAATCCCGAGGGGTTCCGCTACATCGTCGACAACGCCTGGCTGACCGGATCGGCCGAGGCGATGGGTCCGCTTTTCAAAGACCTTCCTACGGTACGTTCATTCGCGATCTGGTTCAGCATGGCGCCGTTGCGGGAGTTGCCGGACATGGCGTTCTCGCTGCAGTCGGAGATCTACTGCGCTGTCTATCTGGTGTACGAGGACCCGGCCGACGACGTCCGCCTGCGCTCGTGGCTGACCGATCGGATGGCGGCGCTGCAGCCGATCACCGCCGGGCAGTACCTGGGGGACTCCGATTTCACCGCACGGCCGGTGAAGTTCATGGGCGAGGCTCAGTACCGGCGCCTCGAGGAGATCCGGGAGGCCCGGGATCCGGAGCGGCTCTTCGTGGGCTATCTGACCGGCGACGGACAGCCGCCGCTGAACGTGAACCCGTGGGAGGCGTCATGAGGTGTGCGGGCAAGGTCGTCGTGATCACCGGGGCGGCTCGCGGGCAGGGAGCCGCCGAGGCGGCGCTGCTCCGCTCCGAGGGGGCCGTCGTCATCGCCACCGACGTGATCGAGGCACCCGGCGTGCGGCACCTCGACGTCGCGTCTCTCGGTGACTGGCAGTCTTTGGCGGGGGAGCTGCGGTCCTCGTACGGTCGCATTGATGCTTTGGTCAACAACGCGGGTGTCACCGGGCGTGATCGGCTGCCGGAGATCGACGTCGCGGCCTGGGAGCGGACGTTCGCCATTAACGTCACGGGCGCGATGCTGGGCATGAAAACGCTGGTGCCGCTGATGCCGGCGGGTTCGTCCATCGTCAACATCTGCTCGGTGGCGGCGGTGTCCGGGCACGCGGCGGCGCCCTACACCGCCAGCAAATGGGCGTTGCGCGGGCTGAGCCGCAGTGCGTCGCTGGAGCTCGGGGTGCGTGGCATCCGGGTCAACGCGGTCATGCCGGGGCTCATCGACACGCCGCTCATGGAGTCGGCGCCACAGGCGTTCTTCGACGCGGCGCTGCCGGAGATCCCTCTGGGGCGGGTGGGCACTCCGGCCGATGTGGCGCCACTCATCGTGTACCTGGTTTCGGACGAGTCCGCGTATGTCAACGGCGCCGAGATCGTCGTCGACGGCGGCCTGACCGCGCATGTCTCCCACAAGGCCATCGCCGACGCCACACGGCCTGTTTAAATCGATTGCCGGTGCGCGTTTGGCGCTCTAACTTATGTACCAACAACGACGGAGGAAGGGAGCAAGCGGAAATGATCGCCAAGCGAAGTGACGCCGCGATGCTCCTGCGGTGGCGCGACTGAACGGGCCTTTCCGGTTCTCCTCGCGCCGCTCTTCCCGCACTGGGAACGGGCGGCGTTTTCTTTGACAACTCCACAGCGGATCAGGCACGTCCCCTTAGCTCAGCGGATAGAGCACCGGATTACGGATCCGGGTGTCGGGAGTTCGAATCTCTCCGGGGACGCTTTGTTTTTGCCCTCGTGGCTCAACGTTTTTCGCCCTCGTGGCCCAACAGGCAGAGGCACCAGGCCGAGGACCTGGACGGTGCGCGTTCGAATCGCGCCGAGGGCACGCGTGGTTTCCCGGGCTCGTAGCTCATCTGGTAGAGCGCCCGTCCTGCAAACGGGAGGTGGCCGGTTCGATCCCGGCCGGGTCCACGATCGACTTCTGCCCTCACCAGGGGTACTATCCCGGTAACCCCTGGTGAGGGAGGCGCGATGTTCGATCCGAGCGACTTCCAACACTGGGTGCCGTGCGCCGCCGAGTCCCATGCGGGCGGTGGCCTGAAATGACCGGCAACCCGCTCGTGGTGATCAATACCGAGCGGGTGCCGAATGTGCTGACCGGCACGTGGAACGTCCTCGAACACCTCAAACGCCTGCTGGGGCGTACCGGCGGCGAGTCGCCGGCGCGACGCCTCCACGACCTCGGGTTCGACCCGGCCGTCGGACGGTTCCGGCCGTCCGAGGCGGAGACCGCGGTGCGCATCGAGAACGAACTCGGTGTCACCCTGAGGCGGGCACCGGCCGGGTCCTCCGCCGACTGGCTCGACCAATCGGGTAAGACATACGACGCGGTGGGCAACTTCTCCGCGCGGTATTTTCCACGGCAATGGCCGCAACTGCGATACCAGATCGTGCGCCACCTCTCCAAAGCGGAGCTGGTCCCGGTCGACGTGTCGAAGTTCGCGCCACGGCAGGTGGCCCAGGTCGAACAGTTCATCGCGGATCGCGGTCTCGCGCCGCGGGTCTTCATGGTGGGGCAGTGATGGCGGGATTGCTGGTGTTGAAACCGGGCACGGACTGGACGGCCAGTGGCGGGCTGTTCGACTGGACCCTCGAGTTCCTCATCGACCGGCTGTCCGCGCCCGAGGCGGTCGCCTACCTCCGGGAGATCCTCGACAACAACCTGGGCTCGTTCTGGCTGACCGAGCTTCCCCCCGACGCTCGCGGCCAGGCCGTCGCCCAGCTGCGCGACCACCTCGTCGAGGCCGCCAACCACGAACTTCCCGACGGCGAACAGAAGGCAGCCGTTTTGAAACACCTGCGCGAGCTGGCCGAGATGGCCGGCCGCGTCTCGGGAGAGCTGGCCGAGTGGCCTAAGGCAGCGGATTGCTGATCCGCAGCAGCGGCACAGGCCGCTGCCGGGAGTTCGAATCTCCCGCTCTCCGCAGCGTGTCGCTTTCCGCACCGTGTCGCTTTCCGCACGTGTCGCCGTAGCTCAGACGGCAAGAGCGCCGCCCTCATAAGGCGGAGGCCGGTGGTTCGAACCCACTCGGCGACACCACGCGCCGCTAGCTCAACAGGCAGAGCTGCTGACTCTTAATCAGTAGGTTCGGGGTTCGACTCCCCGGCGGCGTACTGAAACACCAGGTCAAGGCGGATATGCCGCCGACCAACTGATCCGCTGTGTGGGTTATACAGCAGCGAAGTACAGCAACGCTGTCCCGACTCAGTGGTCAAGGGATTCGCCTAGCTTTTTGAACGCCGCCCGGGTCGGGCCCCGCATGTCGGATACGTGCCGAAGTCAAGAAGAGCAGACGTCGGTCGCACGTATGCGCTGGTCGCGGCCCGGAACCAGGACATGGCAGGTGCCGCCCTTCGGAGGCGAAAGCGCAGGTTCGAATCCTGCCGGGGCACTTACGATCACTAGGACTTTCAGGCCGCTCAGCAAGACCAACGCTGACAGCGGCCTTACCGGCATCGGGCCCCTTCAGGTCTGATGGACATGAATGATCATCGCTGTTGCTATGCCGTTGGCATGGATCCGCCGTTGCTCGCCGAACCGGACAGTTCCTCGCTCAGGATTGAGGTCATCATGCTGCTTTTGCGCGCGATATCGTTAAGGGCGTCTCTTCGTTCTTGATACTCATCCCAAAGCTCCTTCCAGCTCCGATTTAATTTCGGGTCATCCATGACATACTGCTCCATTCCTGAAATCCATTGGTACAGCCTTTCGGCAGCGTCAACGACCGGCTTATCTAGGTAGAACCTGAACCTCTCCCAGGCCTGCTCGCGTTTGGTACGGGCCTCCTTGAGCATTTCAAGGGCGGCTGGTTTATCCAAGGGTTCGTTCCAATCGAAGTCACCGTTCGCCTTTGCGCGCCCCATGGCTGCAATAACTGGGATCTTCAAAGCCTCAACGTATTCAATGTAGGCCTTGTCGCGGTTTATGACGACGTCCTTGGCCCAAGCGACCTTCAGCTGTAGTTTCAATGATTCGAGTTGGGACTTCCGTTGCGCAGCCGCGACTGCGTAGGTGCACGCCATACCGCCGAGTCCGACTACACCGGTAACCACCGGCGCCATCCATTCCATCGCCATAGCCACATGGTCGCTCACGGGCGCATCTCAGCCACGCGTGCCCGTCGCGTGCCCGATCGACCAGTCAGCAGGGGGTCGGCAGTGGCGCCTGTCAGAGCGGTGAAATCCACTCCGGACTCAGGTCACGACGTAGGACGCTGGCGCCCCGCCAGTGGATCAACGCGATTCCCAAGCTGACAGTCGCCAGCTAACGAGGAGCTAAGTCCGCCAAGGGGCCTCCGGGTCGCCCAACATCTCCAGCATGAGGTTTCTCCCGTGGTCCTGCCGCGCAACTGCTGTACAGCGGCGAAGTACAGCAACCATCGCACTGGACCGAACGTGATCAGCCTCGCAAAAGTCGTTTGACCTCGTAAACGGCTTGATCCAGCCTGGTTGCAGGTAATCAGTAGGTTCGAGGTTCGACTCCCCGGCGGCGTACTCGCGGGTTCGAATCCCGCCCCTGCTTCCGTCCTGGTAGCTCAGTTGGTGAGAGCGCCGCCCTGATAAGGCGGAGGCCGCCGGTTCGAATCCGGCTCGGGACACGAGAACCTGATCCGCGGTGGAGGCGGCTACACGAAGAGGCGAAAGACACGACGGAGCGGTTCACTCACTTGCTCGCGCGTTCCCGAAGGGGTCAATCTGCGAGGGAGGGGAGGCTGCGCAAATGGGTCGAGTGATCGCCGCCCTCAGCATGTCTCTGGACGGCTTTGTGGCGGATGAGAATCATGGCTTGGCGGAGTTGATCGGGTGGTATCAGGGCGGGGACGTCGAGGTTCGTACTGCTGATCCGCGGTGGACGCTTCGGGTGAGTGCGGCCAGTGCCCGGTTTCTGCGGGCGGCGTTGAGCGGTGGCGGGGCGCTGATCTGTGGGCGGCGGCTGTTCGATCACACCGACGGGTGGGGTGGGCGGCATCCGGCGGGCTGGCCGGTGTTTGTGGTGTGCCATGCGATTCCGGCGGGGTGGCCGCGGGCGGATTCGGCGACGAGTTTCTATCCGGATCCGATGGCGGCTCTGGAGGCGGCGCGGAAAGTGGCCGGGAAGCGGGACGTGACGGTTTCCACGCCCACGCTGACCCGGCAGTATCTGGACGCCGGAATGGTCGACGAGATCCGGGTGTCGCTGGTTCCGGTGTTGCTCGGTGAGGGGATCAGTTTCCTGCGCGGGCTCACCGTCGCGCCGGTTCGGCTCGCCGGGCCGGAAGTGGTCGAGGGGCGCGGCGTCACGCACCTCAGCTATCGCGTCATCCGGTGAAGGCGGGTTCCGGCGAGAGCTTGGCGAGGAAGCGGAAGAAATGGGGATCGAAGCGGGCCGGATCGGCTTCGCTCAGCTCGGCCCGGGACCACCAGCGCACTTCGCGGAACTCACCCTGGCCGGGGCGCAGGCTTTGCGCGGAACCCATTTCGTGTACGAACCACAGGCTCACATCCGTATGGCCCGCATCGATTCCCACCGTCCGGGTGACAGTCAGGAACAGCGGATCCGCGGCCGGGGCCGAGTCGACGCCGAGCTCCTCACGGATCTCACGGGCGGCCGTGTCAGCCGGATGCTCGTCGACGTCGACATGCCCGCCGGGCGGCAGCCACAGCCCGGCGTTGACGTGGTCGACCAGCAGCACGTCACCGCTCGCCGGGTCGACCGGCACCACGTACGACACCAGGTGCTGCGGCGGGCTCGCGGGCTTGACGCGGCGGAACACGTCATCGGTGCCGACGAGCCAGGTGCGCGCGTGAGCCAGGTGCTCAGCCTCCAGGTTGTCGGCCGCCTCGAGGGCCGACACCATCCGGTACACCACTGCCACCGAGGGACGCATCCCCGCATGATGGCATCCCGACGTGTCCGGCAGATCACGCGACGCGCTGAAGCGGAAACGCTTTGACGCGAGCGGGAAAATGGACGGCGTGCGGGGATTTCAGGAGCTGATCGACGAAGCGGTGGCGGTCGACGTCGAGGGGTGGGACTTCGGCTGGCTCGACGGGCGCGCCACCGAGGAACGGCCGCCTTGGGGGTACGTGAGAATGCTCGCCGATCGCCTGCCCCGCGCCGGCGCCGCCCTCGATCTGGACACCGGCGGCGGTGAGATCGTCGCGGAGATGCCCGTTCTGCCGGCGCGAATGGTGGTCACCGAGGGGTGGGCGCCGAACGTGGAGCACGCCCGCACAGTGCTGGGGCCGCGCGGCGTCGAGGTGGTGCACGTGGAGCAGCGGCGGCCACTGCCTTTCGGCGACGGCACCTTCGATCTGGTCACGAGCCGGCACCCGGTGGATCCGCCGTGGAGTGAGATCTCGCGAGTGTTGCGAGTCGGCGGGTCGTACCTGGCGCAGCACGTCGGGCCCGCGTCCGCGTACGAATTGATTGAAATCTTTCTCGGGCCGCTTCCGCGGCAATTGCTTGCGCGCGATCCGGATCGCGAGGCCTCGGCGGCGATCGCGGCCGGCATGGAGGTGACCGCGCTGCGCACCGCACGTTGCCGGATGGAGCTGTTCGACGTGGGTGCGGTGGTCTATCTGCTGCGAAAATGCGTGTGGTGGGTGCCGGATTTCAGCGTCGACCGCTATCGGGAGAGGCTCGAGTGGATGGACGGGTTGCTGCGCGAGAACGGGGTTTTCGTCGCGCATTCCACCCGGACACTGATAGAGGCGAAAAAGCAATGATCAAGGGTACGTTCGAAACGCACATCACGGTCAGCGGCGACAATGCGGAGGGGCTGGCGCTGTTCGCGGAGAAGTATGGCGTGAAGTTCCTCTGCATCGAGCTGGACCGGGGAGACTGCCGTTTCCAGCCCATGCTCACCCTGACCGGCTCGGGCTCGCTCGATCAGCAGGAGGCGACGGCCGAGCAGTGGTGCGAGTGGCTGCTCGCCGCCGGCATGGAGCCGATCCGCACGAAGATCGAGGCGACGCCGTGGTCGGACGGTGTGCCGGAGCGTGACCGGGACGCGGCACGGGAGCCGTCCGGGCGCTACTTCGAGCATCACGTCAAGTTGCGGCTGCCGTCGGCGAGCGTGGCGGGGCTGCTGGCGGTGACCGATCTCGTGGAGCCGCACGGTGCCCGGCTGTCGCGCAACGCCCGGCGCAAGTACGAGGACGGGACCGAGGTGCGCTTCGTCAATCAGCGGTGTCATGGCGTGGGGCGGCTGACGGCGAGTCATCGGCTGGAGGAGCTGCTGGCCGCGCTCCAGGGGTATGACGTCGTTTCGGCCGAGCAGGAGTACGTGGTGTACGACAGCCGGCTGAGCCTCGATGACGGGTGGCTCGATCGGCGGTCGCGGTACGCGCCCTCCTATCAGGATCGCCAGGAGCGGCGGATGCGAGGTGCTATTTCCGGAATGCGTGATTTTCCGGTTACGTTCCAGCCGGTCGCCCGGGAGCGCGGCGTCACGCAGTGGGGAGCGTTCGATCCGGCGCTGAAGCAGCATGCGCACGCCTACACCGCCGGTGAGCCGGTTTTCGAGAACGCGGTGGCGGGGCAGCATTGGCGGGACGCGCGCCGGGCGGCGATGCGGCACCTGCTCACGGTGATCGCCGGGACCCGGTGGGCGGAGTATCTCGCACTCCGCGGCAGCGTCACGATGGCCTCCTGGGTGGGTGACGCGGCGCGGGAGCCGGGCGATCTGGACTTCGTGGTGATGCCGGCGACCATGTCGGCGGAGAGCGCGGACGCCAAGGCGCTGCTGGCGGAGATCGTCGGTGCGGTGCTGGAGACGCCGGGTGCTGGGCTGCGGCCGGAGGCCACGGTCCACGAGGAGATCTGGACGTACGAGCGGGCCGAGGGGCGCCGCCTGGTGATCCCGTTCTCGGTGCCGGGCGTTCCGGACGGGACGGTGCAGATCGATCTCGTCTTCGGCGAGGACCTGCCGATTCCGCCGGAGCCGGTCGAGGTTCTCGGGCAGGTGGTGTGGGCGGCGACCGCGGAGTTGTCGCTGGCGTGGAAGCTGCAGTGGCTGGCCACGGACTCCTATCCGCAGGGCAAGGATCTGTACGACGCGGTGCTGCTCGCGGAGTACACGACGGTGGATCTGGGGCTGGTCCGGGATCTGATCCGGGAGGAGCTGGGCCACCAGGCCGACCGGTTCGACGCGGAGGCGGTGCTCGCCTGGGAGGGCATCGACTGGGCGAACTTCGCCGACGTGTACCCGGGTGTGGGTGGCACGGCCGAGGAATGGCAGAGGCGGCTCGCGGTCGCCCTCGATCGTTAGCCCAGTAGTGTCTCGCCGCTGCTGGACGGCTCCGGGTCGGGCAGCCGGACCATCCGCAGGGAGTTGAGGAGGCCGAGCAGGGCGGCCAGCAGCGGGATCAGCAGCGCCGTCTGGAGTGCGATCGGCCGGGCCTCCGTGTTGATCCGGATGATCTCGTCGTGCACCGCCGGTGTCTGGCCCTCCAGCAGGTCGTGTAGATGATCGTTCGTCATCACCTCGGCGTTCACCTCGAGGGACTGCGCCACCTGTTGCTGCTGGGCGGGCGACAGGACAGTACTGTCCTCGGCCTGCGCGGTGAACGACAGCGACAGCGTGGCCAGCATGATCGCACCGGCGAAGGCCAGGCCGAACGACAGCCCGAACGAGCCGCCGGCCGAGTTGACGGCGGCGGCCTCGCTCACCCGCTCGTCCGAGATCGGCGAGAGCGTGTAGTTGTTGAGCTGCGACACCAGCAGGCCGAGACCGCACCCGGACACAGCCAGTGGGATCAGCAGCGCCCAGCCGAACTCGGCGCGCGGCACGATCGGGATGAGCAGGATGGTGCCGAGGCTGAGCAGCAGGAAGCCGGTCCGGATGATGACAGCCGGCCGCCGGCGCCCGGCGCGCTTTCCGGCGAGCAGGGCCACGGCGAACATCGTCAGGGACAGCGGGGCCAGGGAGAGGCCGGCCTCCAGGGCGTTGTACTCGAGGACCATCTGGAGGTAGATCGGCAGGGCGATCATCGTGCCGCCGAGTGCGATCTGCTGGAGCAGCTGGCCGGAGATCCCGGCGCGGAACACCGGTGACCGGAACAGATCGGGGTCGAGCAGCGTGGGGCGCCCGGCGCGGTGCCGGCGGACCAGCCACCAGCGCAGGCCGATGAGTCCCAGGACGCCGAGTGCGAGCAGGAGCAGGACGTACTGGCCGCCCTCCTGCCAGACGAGGATGCCGAGTACGACGCCGCCCATGCCGATCACGGACAGGACCGAGCCGGTGACGTCGATGTGGCGGGGGCCGGTGTACGGGACGTCGCGAATCAGCCCGATGCCGCTCAGCACCCCGGCGATGATCACGACCTCGAGTGCGAACCCGACCCGCCACGACAGGAACGTGGTGATGAACCCGCCGAGCAGCGGTCCCACCGCCGCGGCGATCGCGGCCGCGGCGCCGACCAGGGCGTAGACCCGCCGCTGGGCGTCGCCCTCGAAGTTGCCGTGGATCAGCGACTGCATCGAGGGCAGCAGCAGGGAGGCGCCGATGCCGCCGATCAGCGCCCAGAAGACGATCAGCGGGAGGAGGCTCTGCGCGAACGTCATCGCGAGCGCGCCGACCGCGTAGCCGAGCAGGCCGAGGACGTACGCGCGCTTGCGCCCGATCAGGTCGCCGATCTTGCCGCCGATCAGGATGAACGCGGCCGAGACGAGCGCCTCCAGCGCGATCGCCGACTGCACCCCGCTGGCCGTGGTGTCGAGATCGCGGACCACGGCGGCGATCGAGACGTTCATCAGCGAGGTGTCGACGACCAGCACGAACATGGCCATGGCCAGCAGGAGCCCGAGCCGCCGTTGCTGGGACGGGGTCCGGGTGCGTTCGAGGTCGGCCATGGCGACAGCTTGCAGCGGTGGGCCGACGGGGACCTCATCCGGCGAGGATGAGGTCCCCGTCCCGCCGCCCGCAGGGAGGATCTTGGACGCCCAGGCCACCCTCAAGCGGCTCCGACGTCCAAGGTCTGCGGTGCTGCCGGGAGGCGGCCGCCCGGGTGAACGGGGGTCAGGCGGCAGGGCGGTAACCCGCCGGGCGACTCGTGAACGTGCCGCGGCCGCTGGTTCGGCTGCGCAGTCTTGTCGCGTAGCCGAACAACTCAGCGAGCGGGACGATCGCCGTCACCTCGCGTACCCCTGAATCTGTGACCTGACCTCGCCGCGCGGCAATATCGCCGAGCACCGCGCCGAGTGCGTCCGCAGGCGCGGTGACCGTGACCTCCGCGACTGGCTCGAGCAGCTCCAGCGTGGACGCGCGCAGCGCGGCACGCAGCCCGAACCGGCCCGCCGCGCGGAACGCCATCTCGGACGAGTCCTTCACGTGGGTCTGCCCGTCGGTCAGCGTGACCCGCAGGCCGACCACCGGATGACCGCCCAGCGGGCCGTCCGCCAGCGCCTCCCGGCAGCCCGCCTCGACCGCCCGCACGAACTCGGTCGGCACCCGCCCGCCGGTCACCCTGGAGACGAACGTGAACCCGGTCCCGTCCGGCGCCCCGCCACCGGTCACCGTGGAGGCGAACCCGGTCCCGTCCGCCGGCTCGACGTCCAGGACGACGTGCGCGAACTGGCCGGAGCCACCGTCCTGCTTGACGTGCCGGTAGACGTGCCCGGTCACGCCTCGCACGACGGTCTCCCGGTAGGCGACCTGCGGGCGGCCCGTGCTGAGCCGCAGCCCGGTGGCCTGGCGCAACTTCTCCACCGAGACCTCCAGGTGCAGCTCACCGAGACCGGAGAGCAGGGTCTGACCGGTTTCGGCGTCCTGGCGCACGGTCAGGGAGGGGTCCTCCTCGATCAGCGCGGCCAGGGCGGCGGGCAGGCGTTGCGCGTCGGCGCGGGTGCGGGCCTCGAGGGCTACCGAGACCAGGGGTTCGGCGGTGCGGGGCGCCTCCAGCATCACCGGGTTGTCCCGCGTTGTGAGGGTGGTGTCGGTGCGGGCGGATTTGAGGCCGGTCACCGCGACGATGTCGCCGGCCGTGGCGCGGTCGATGTCGGTGTGCCGGTCGGCCTGCACGCGGAGGATGCGGGAGATCCGTTCGGTGCGCGCGGCGGTGGCGTCCCACACGGTGTCCCCTTTCGAGATCATGCCCTGATAAATCCGCAAGTAGGTGAGTCTGTCCCGGCGCTTGAAAGCCAGTGCCGCCAGGTTGTCGCCCTCGCGAACGGCCGGCGCGGGCAGGTAGTCGACAACGGCGTCGAGGAGCTGCCGCACTCCGATATCCCGATAGGCTGAACCGCACAGAACGATCACCGCCTCGCCGCGAAGCGTGAGATCCCGCAGCGCCGATTTAAGCGTCAAATCGGAAATGTCGCCTAATTCTTCCAGGGCGGCCGGGTGCAGGGCTGCCACCTCCTCCTCAAGACGCTGCCGAGCGGCGGCGAAAGCGGGCGGCGGCTTCGAGCACAAATCCACTATTCCCGAAAAGTCGGACTCACGGCCCACCGGCACCTGCACCACAAGGGGAATCACGCCGAGGCGCTCCCGAAGCGACTCCACCACAGCATCCAGATCCGCACCCACCCGGTCCATCTTGTTGACGAACGCGATCCGCGGAACCCGATACCGATCAGCCTTGCGCCACACCGCCTCGGACTGCGGCTCCACCCCCGCCACCGAGTCGAAAACGGCCACCGCGCCGTCGAGCACCCGCAGCGACCTCTCCACCTCGTCGGAGAAGTCCACGTGACCGGGCGTGTCGATCAGAGTCAGCCGATGGTCGTTCCACTCACAACTCACCGCGGCCGAGAAGATCGTGATCCCACGGTCCCTCTCCTGCGGATCAAAGTCGGTCACCGTGTTCCCGTCGTCCACCCGCCCCGTCTTGTAGGTGGCGCCGGTGTTGAACAGGATCCGTTCGGTCAGTGTGGTCTTGCCGGCGTCGACGTGGGCGAGGATGCCGAGATTACGGACACGCATGACAATCGAGCTTTCCTTCGAATTTTGACCTGGACGGCGCCCACCCGACCGCGATTGATCAGCGGTCAGGCACGTCCAGCCCCGGTGGCGCAGCCGGGGCTGGGCACACGGGACACGAGGATCAGCTCGAAACGCGACACCGGGATGACGGCGGCGGTGCGGTAACGCACGGCGGTCTCCCTCCTGGTCGCGATGATCGGCTCCGAGATTACGAACGCTGCCGTCTCGCGTCGACCGATTTATCGTGGCGTCATGGCGATCGCGGTCACGCTGCTGATCATGGCCGCCTTCCGCGTGTGGACGCTCACCGGGCCACGCCGCGCTCAGCCGATCGTCGGGCCGCTTGCAGCTGCGTTGCTGGTCACCCTCAGCGGGCTCACTCGCGCTGAGGTGGGGCTCGTTCTTTCTTCTTTTCTGTACGGAGTGAGCGGCGCCGCTGTCGTCGGGATCGGATATCTGGTCGCCCTGCGGATCCCGCCAGTGCGCGAGGCGATGGCCGCCAGGACCTATCCGCGGCCGGTCCGGACCGCACTGGTCGAGGTGCCGCTCGCCACCGTGATCTTCGAGGAGGTGGCGTTCCGCGGGGTGCTCTGGGCGCTGATCGCCCGCGACCACGGACCCGTGTGGGCGACAGTGATCACCGCCGTTCTCTTCGGTCTCTGGCACCTGCCCTCGCTCCCGGAAGTGGCGTTCACCACCTTCGCGGGTGCCGCCCTGGGTGTCCTGCGGCAGTTCTCCGGGGGTCTCCCGGCGCCGTTCCTGGTTCACTGGACCGCCAATGGCCTGGGAATACTCCTCTCAGCCGCGCTGCGCTCGTCCCGCCGTGAGGTGCCGGATCCGCCCGGCGGCGCTCGATAAAAGGGGCGGTGTTCTTCGAGCGACGTGGTTACGCTCACGACGAATGCATTCTGGCGTTCGCCGAGGCCACGAGGGGGGTGTGGCGCAGCGCCGGGTTGCTACCGACCGAAGTTCCGCCGCGTAACGGACCCGTGCGCGGCCGCTTGGCGTTTTCCGCCAGCTCTTCCAGGAGATTTCGCTGTGAGTAGTCAACCTGCGGCAGCGGCGCCGGCCAAGCTCGACGCCGCCGTCCTCAAGGTCGCCGGGGTCGTGGTCCTCGGCGCCATCATGTCGATCCTCGACATCACGGTCGTCAGCGTCGCGATTCCCACGTTCCAGGTCGAGTTCAACGCCTCGTACGCCGAGGTTGCCTGGACCATGACCGGATACACCCTGGCACTGGCCACGGTCATCCCGCTCACCGGCTGGGCGGCTGACCGCTTCGGGACGAAACGTCTGTACATGACGGCGCTTGTCCTGTTCACTCTCGGCTCGGTGCTCTGTGCCACCGCCGACAGCATCGGGCAGCTCGTGGCGTACCGGGTGCTCCAGGGCCTCGGCGGCGGCATGCTCATGCCGCTCGGCATGACGATCATGACGCGAGCCGCCGGACCCGAGCGGATCGGCCGGCTGATGGCCGTGCTCGGCGTCCCGATGCTGCTCGGCCCGATCGGCGGCCCGATCCTCGGCGGCTGGCTGATCGACGTGGCGAGCTGGCACTGGATCTTCCTGATCAACCTGCCGATCGGCCTCATCGCGCTGGTCTACGCCCAGCTCGTGCTGCCGAAGGACAACCCGGAGCCGTCCGAGTCGTTCGACTTCATCGGCATGCTGATGCTGTCGCCCGGTCTCGCCCTGTTCCTCTACGGCGTCTCCTCGCTGCCCGAGGCCGGCACCATGTCCGACCGCAAGGTCTGGCTGCCGATGCTGGCCGGCGCGGTGCTGGTGATCGGCTTCATCTTCTACTCGTTCAAGCCGAAGCACCCGCTGCTCGACCTGCGCCTGCTGCGCAACCGGAACCTGACCGTCTCGTCCGTCACGCTCGCGGTGTTCACCGTCGCGTTCATGGGCGCCGGCCTGCTGTTCCCGAGCTACTTCCTGCAGGTGCGCGGCGAGACGACGCTCGACGCCGGTCTGCTGATGGCACCGCAGGGCATCGGCGCCATGGTCACCATGCCGATCGCGGGCATGCTCGCCGACAAGGTTCCGGTGGGCCGCACGGTGCCGTTCGCGCTGCTGTTCATCGCCGCCGGCTTCTTCACCTTCACGCAGGTGGGCACCGACACGTCGTACCTGTTGCTCTGCGGCTCGCTGTTCGTGATGGGCCTCGGCATGGGCGGCACGATGATGCCGATCATGACGTCGGCGTTGCGGACGCTCACCAACCACGAGGTGGCCCGCGGCTCCACCCTGCTGAACATCCTGCAGCAGATCGCCGGCTCGATCGGTTCCGCGGTCATGTCGGTGATCCTGACCAGCAACCTCAACGACTCGGCGATCATCCCGGGCATGAACGGCCCGACCGGCGAGCCGGTCACCGAGGCCGGTCTGGCGATCGCCGCGCAGCGGGACCCGGGCCTGGCCGCCCAGGTCCCGGACCCGAGCATTCTCGAGCGGGGCCTGCAGTTCGTCGCGGACTCCTACGCGGCGACCTTCACGGTCGGTTTCGTTCTCGTGCTGCTCACGCTGATCCCGGCGTTCTTCCTGCCGCGCAAGAAGGAGGAGTCACACCTCCTCGACGACGAAGAGGGCAGCCGCGCCGCCGCGGTGCCGCTGCACTGACACTCGTTCCACGCACGAGGCGGGCCCTTCCGGGACCCGCCTCGCCCGCGTTTGCACGGCCCGCCCCGCCCGCGTTTGCACGGCCCGCCTCGGTTCTCGCGCCGCCCGCAAGCGCGTGACGTGGGTCGGGTTTGCGTGGACCGTTAGCGTGGCGCCTGTGACGAC
Organism: Actinoplanes sp. NPDC051861; assembly: GCF_040681145.1. Classification (NCBI taxonomy): domain Bacteria; kingdom Bacillati; phylum Actinomycetota; class Actinomycetes; order Micromonosporales; family Micromonosporaceae; genus Actinoplanes; species Actinoplanes sp. NPDC051861. The sequence goes on along the minus strand of NZ_JBFAYE010000033.1, from coordinate 62,950 downwards.
CTGGGAACTGATCGGATCGGGCCGGGAAGCCGACGTCTATGCCATCGACCAGCACCGGGTGCTGCGGCGCTACCGGCACGGCGGGGACGTCGCGGACGAGGCTGACGTCATGGCGTACCTCTGGGATCTTGATTTTCCGGTGCCGCGAGTCTTCGACGCGGCCGGCACCGACCTGGTTCTGGAGCGTCTCGACGGGCCGACCATGGCCGCAGCCGGCGACCTGACCGTGCCGGAGGCCGCCGAAATGCTCGCCGGGCTGCACCGGCGGCTGCACGCCGTACCGCCCCGGCTGGCCCGCCGCCCCGGTGACCGGATCCTGCACCTGGACCTGCACCCCGAGAACGTCATGCTGACCGCCCGCGGCCCGGTCGTCATCGACTGGCGCAACGTCCGCGAGGGCTCCCCGGACGTCGACGTGGCGCTATCCGCGATCATCCTGGCCGAGGTCGCGATCTCCCCGGACCATCCGTTGGCCGCCCTGGTCACGCCGCTGATCGACGAGTTCCTCCGCGCGGCCGGCGGTGACCCGCTGTCCGCGCTGGACGCCGCCATGGGCTTCCGCCGTACGCAGATCGGCGACGAGGCCTCCCCGGCCGCCGCCGAACTCGTCATTTCTGTCATAGGGGCGTGGCAGCATCCGGGGTGACCGCGACACTCCGGAGGATCGATGTCCCTGCACTTCGTCGAGAGAGGCGCCGGCACCCCGGTCCTGGCCCTGCACGGCTGGACGCCCGACCACCGGCTGATGCTCGGCTGCCTGGAGCCGGTCTTCGCCGCCCGCCCCGGCTTCCGCCGCCTCTACCCCGACCTGCCCGGCATGGGCCGCTCCACCGCCGCCCCGTCGATCGCGAGCTCCGACGACGTGCTCGCCGCCGTGCACGAGTTCGTCGACAAACAGCTCGGTGACGAGCCCTTCCTGCTGGCCGGTGAGTCCTACGGCGGTTACCTGGCCCGCGCCCTCACCCGCGACCGCCCGTCCCAGGTGCGCGGCCTCGCCCTGATCTGCCCGATCGGCACCAGGGTCGAGCGCAACCGGCGCACCGTCCCCGAGCACGCGGTTCTGCACCGCGACCCCGCCCTGTCCCGCACGGGGGACGCCCGCTTCGAGGCTGAGTTCGAGGCTATGTCCGTGGTGCAGACCGGCGAGACCCGCCGCCGCTTCCACGACGAGATCTGGAGCGGTCTCGAGGAGGCCGACCAGGTGGCGATGGCTCGCATCGCCCAGAGGTGGGTGCTCACTGCCGATCCGGAGAGCGGTCCGCCCTACACCGGCCCGTCCCTGATCCTGACCGGTCGCCAGGACAGCAGTGTCGGCTTCGTGGATCAGTTCGCGCTGCTGGAGCACTATCCGAGGGCGACGTTCGCGGTGCTGGACGTCGCCGGGCACAACCTGCAGATCGAGCAGCCGGGGTTGTTCGAGGCGCTGGTCAACGAGTGGCTCGACCGGGTGTCACCCCTGGCTGGGTCTCCTGGACCGCCTGGTGCAGGGCGCTGATGAACGCTGTGGTCGCCGGCGGATCGGGCGGATCGCCGTATGTTGCGAGGTGAACACGTCGCCGGAAGCCCTCGATGAGGCTGGGCTGGATTCCGGGCGCGTGGTGGGTGCGCAGCGTCAGCCCCGGCGTGGTGGTCACGCCCATTCCCGCGGCGACCAGTGCCTGCTGGACGATCGTGTCGTCACTGATGTATGCGATGGACGGCACGAAACCGGTCCTGTCACAGGCGTCGAGGAAGTCGCGGCGGCAGTTGTCGCAGCCCGCGATCCAGGCGGCGGCGCGGTTGCCCGCGAGCGTCTGGCCGGGTTCGAGGCTGAGCAGATACATCGGGTCGTCGAACAGGTGCGTGGCGCGGACGTCGTCGGGGGTCGTGTCGTCGTACCGGAAGATCATCGCGACGTCGACCTGCCCGGCCCGCAGCAGATCGAGGGCGACGCGCGGATGTGCCTCGACCAGATGGATCTCGACGCCCGGGTGCTCACGGCGCAGGGTGCCCGCGGCGTGCGGCACGAGCGTGGCGAGCGCCGACTGGAAGCCGGCGACCCGGACCCGGCCGGTGCGCAGGCCCACCATCGCGGACAGCTCCGCTGCGGCCGTGTCCACCCGGCCGACGATCTCCGTGGCGCGGCGGGCCAGGTGCTCGCCCTCCGGGGTGAGCCGGATGCCCCGCCCGACCCGCTGGACGAGCCTCGCCCCGGTCTCGGCCTCCAGCCGGGCCAGGTGGTGGCTGACGGCGGGCTGGGAGTAGTTCAGCTGCTTGGCGGCATTGGTGACCGAACCGTGCGCGGCGATCGCCGCGAGAACCCGTAACCGAGCGATGTCCAGCATCCATAAAGAGTACGCATGAGTTCGCCCAACTATTGTCATTAGACGAATGAGTCGTCGCGCGCGACGCTGAGGGGGACCAACCCCACTCAGCGAACGAAGGATGCGACATGACCAGCCTCATCGCGGCCGTGCGGCGAGCGATCGACGTACGGGCCGACTGGACGGACACCGCGAAACTGGTCGCCGATCAGCTCCGTGCACACCTGCCCGGCCCCGAGATCCTCACACCCGATCAGCGCCTCGGCAGCCCCGACGGCGTCGCCGGCCACGTGCTGCACGCCGGACCGTTCTCCATCCTCGCCCTGGTCTGGCGCCCCGGACAGACCACCCGGATCCACGACCACATCACCTGGTGCGCCGTGGGCGTGCTGTCCGGCGTCGAGCACGAGGAGTTGTTCGACGAAGACCTCAACCTCATCGGTACGCGAGACACCCCGCCCGGCGAGGTCAGCGGCTTCGCACCGCCCGGAGACATCCACCGCGTCCGCAACGTCGGCGACGAGACCGTCATCAGCCTGCACATCTACGGCACGGACATCTCCCGTGTCGGCTCCAGCGCCCGCCGCTACTACAACTGAGGAGTTCCGAATCATGGACCAGAGCGCCATCGACGACGTGCTGAACCGCCCGCTCAGCCAGGAACTCCTGTCCCGTGACCTGGCCAGGATGGCCTTCATCGCACTCGACGGCACCCCGCGGTCGATCCCCATCGGCATCGTCTGGAACGGCACCGAAATCGTCATGTGCACCGCGACGAACGCCCGCAAACTCCCCGCGCTGCGCCGCAACCCCGCGGTCGCCCTGACCATCGACACCGAGTCACACCCGCCCCGGGTCCTGCTCCTGCGCGGCCAGGCAGAGCTGGACCCGGTCGACGGCATCCCGGACGAGTACTTCCAGTGGAACGGCACCTACGAGATGACCCCTGAACAGCGGGCCGAGTGGGAGGTGGGGCGTGCGGGCGCTCTACGACGGCATGGTCCGGATCGTGGTGAAACCGACCTGGGCCAAACTGATCGACTTCGAGACCACCATGCCCACCGCGATCGCGGAACTCATGCAGCGCAAAAGTGGCCGGATCTAGGGGACGATCGAGAGGCCGTCGACGTGTGAGAGCCGGTAACCGTGACCTCGGTGCCTGAAGTTCATGACCACGTCGGTGATGAGCCGGGGATCGAAGGGCTGTATCGGCTGCGGATAGACGCCGTCGCCGGGACCGGGTGAACCCATCCACCCGAAGACCACCCAGATCTTGTTGAATCCTCGCTCGACCGTCACCAGAGGGTTCAGGGTGGCCGCGTCGGCGATGTCGCCGGCTCCGTTGATCATTTGAAGCGTGAACGGGCGGGGAGTGCCGGCGCGCTGCCAGCCCCACCCGCCGGGCTTCTCGCGGATCGTCTCGGCGCCCCACTCCACGTAGAAACCCAGGTTCATGTGGAACGTGCGAAATGTCCACTTGGTGGTGCCGAAGGAGGTGTGATCAACCATCTCAGCCATGCTGCCCTCCGTGTCATTGGTCAGCCGATCTGAACGGTGCGGGCCCAACCCGGCGTCTGCGGGCGCCGATAGGTGTAGTCATCGTCCGGGTGCGGCACCGGTCTTCGGAAGAGGCCGACAACAGTCCGGCACGGGGGAGGACTGGACGGCCACGGGGTGAAGCCGTCGGTCAGGGCGACGATCACGTCGGGTCGCGGGGTGCCGGCCAGGGCTTTCGTGAAACCGGAACGCAGGTCGGTGCCGCCTCCGCCGACCAGGGAGATGCCTTCGGCGCGGCAGAGCGGCTCGGCGACGCGGGCGGCGGCGTCGCAGGACATCACGGTCACCGTGCCCCGTCCGCCGACGGCGCGGCCGATCTCGGCTATCTCCAGGAGGGCGGTGCCGAGCTCCTCGTCGCTGACCGAGCCGGAGGTGTCGATGACGACGGAGACCCGGGGAGGGCGGCGGCGCAGGCTGGGAAGGATCACTCCCGGCAGGCTTGTGGTGCGGCGGGCGGGTTTGGCGTACGTGTAATCGTCCCCCGTCCCTCCCGCCGACACCGCGGATCGAACCGCCGCGCCCAGCAGTGCCCGCCACGGCTGCGGCGGATGGAACACCTCCTCCGCCCACCGTCGCCAGCCGGCCGGGGCGCTACCCGGTGGGCCGTCCATCCCGCGCGCCACCCGGAACCGGATCGCGTCCCGTTCCTCCCGGGTGAGCCCGTCCTCCTCACACGGTTCGAGATCCCACGGCCGCTCCAGACCGTCCGCTCCGCTGCCGCAGTCCAGCCAGGCCCAGTTCTGGGTACGCGCCCCCAGCGTGAACCGCCGCAGATAGTCCTCCATCAGCTCACCCGGTTCGAGGCCGAGGTGCTCGGGCCGCACCGCACCGTCCGGCCACGGCAGGCCGTCGCCGTAGACGTCATCGTTGATCTCGCAGTCCGCCGCGATGTTGATCCGCAGCCGCTCGCCGGCGCCGTCCTCGAGCGTGGCGGCATACCGATCGCCGCGCCCGTGATGATCACGCAGCAGGTGTGACACCTCGTGCACCCAGACGCCACCGAGCTCGCCGACCGGCATGGAGTCCACGAACCGCGGCGACACGTAACACCGCCAGTGCGTGTCCACCGCCATGGTCGGCACCCGGTCCGACGCCACCGCCCGCAGAGCGAACAGCGCCGTCGCCAGATAGGGCCGCGCCCGCGTGGCAGACAACCGCGCCGCGAACAACTTCTCCCAGTCCAGTTCGAGGGCGGCCGTCATCGGCTCGCCCGCTGGGAGACGGAGACCGCGCCGCTCAGCCGGTCGATCACCGGTGGGACGTCCCAGTCGGGTTCGCGGAGCTCGGCGAGTGCGGTCGCGGGTACCACGACCAGGTCGGGCGCGCCCGTGTCCAACGCCCGGGCCAGCACCGCCCACGCCGCATCCCACCGCGAGCGTTCCGGCCGCTTCCGGACCGCCTGCACCACCCCGTCCAGCACAGCCTGGCGCAGGTCCCCCCGGCCCGGCAGGACCGCTGTCTCCGGTGACGCCAGCAGATCCTCCGGGTCGGGGAGGTCGAGCCTGTCCAGGGCGGCCAGCAACTCCAGGCCGGGTCCGTCGCCGACCGTGCCGCGTACCAGCAACGACAACACCTCACGAGACGCACCGGCCGCGGTGGCGAAGGCCAGCAGGCGCAGCGTCATCTCCCAGCTGCGCGGCGACGGCCAGGGACCGCCGCGGCGGGTCTCGGTGCTGGGAAGGTCGTGCACCAGTTTGGGCCGGGCCGTCAGCAGGCCGCAGACCGCGCGCCGGGCGAGCGCGACCGCTTCCGGCAGGCGGTCCGGATCGAGGCGGGGCAGGGTCGCGCGGGGCCAGGTGCCGCCGAGGCCGCGAACGACGACGTCGTGGTCGTACACCCACCGCAGGTGCACGAAGCGGTTGGCGAGCGGGGCGCTGAGCTCCCAGCCGTCGGCGGCGGAGGCGCGCGGGTTGGCGGCGGCGACGATGCGGATGCCGGGCGGCAGGCTGAGTGCGCCGACGCGGCGTTCGAGAACCACGCGAAGCAGGGCGGCCTGCACGGCCGGCGGGGCGGTGGAGAGCTCGTCGAGGAAGAGCAACCCCTTTCCGGTACGCGCTAAGCGCACCGCCCACTCCGGAGGCGCCATCGGTACCCCCTGCACAGCCGGATCGTCGCCGACCACGGGCAGCCCGGCGAAGTCCGACGGTTCGTGCACGCTCGCGATCACCGTGGTCAGCGGAAGCTCGAGCGCGCCGGCGAGCTGTTCGAGGGCAGAGGTCTTGCCGATGCCCGGCTCGCCCCAGAGGAGCACGGGCAGGTCGGCGCTGACGGCGAGGGTCAGCGCCTCCAACTGGACGTCCGGCCGTGGCTCGGTGCGGGTGTCACCCAGCAGGTCGAGAAGGTCGGAGGCAACGTCGAGAGAGGTCAAATGCATCACCTTGTCTTCGAGAGGGTTTTCGTGAGTCTTTTCGAGAGCCGGCGGGGCGGACGGGTGTGGCGGGGCGGTCCGTACCCGGTCAGCCCGGAGCGGTACATGCTGTGGGTGAGACGCCGGGCGGCGGCCGCCTCCAGTTCGTCGCGCAGCGGGCCCTCGCGCAGCGTCGCGGACGGGCCGAGCAGGCGCTCCACCTCGGCGAGAGCGCCGTCGTAGTCACCGTGGTCGAGCCGCGCCCGGACGTCGTCGAGTGACTCCGGGTGCCGGTTGACCAGATCAACGGCTTGCAGGCAGGGCAGCGGTGTGCCGCCGAGTGCCACCAGCAGCGCCTCGCGGCGCAGTTCGGCGGGGTCGTGGTCGAGCGGCGCGAGGACTCCGGCGGCGAGCCCGATCCGGTGCCGGGCGCCACGGCAGTCGACGATCCGCTCGGGCGCCGGTTCCGCCGCCGCAGCGGGAGACGGCCGGTATCCGGGCACGAGCGCCGCCGCCACGAGCGGGTGCAGCGCCTCGGGCTCGATCAGTCCGGCGCTCAGCAACTCCAGGTCCGGCGGTACCCAGGTGGCCGCGTACGGCAGAATCGGCAGCCCCGCCGAAGCGCGCACCCGCACCAGCTCCGCGGTGAGCCGTTCGGGATCGAACAACAGCCGCCGCCCACAGCCGACCCGCACGAGAACCGGCCCACGGGCACCGTCGGCCTCCAGCAGAATCCGCGCCTCCTCAGCCCACCGCCCCACCGCCAACCCCACCAACCCCGCCAAGTGTGTGGATTTCATCCCACCCACAAACCCAAACTCCACACGCTGGGTGTCAAGCGCCGAGTGTGTGGAGTTGCGCCCGCCCGTGAACCCGTACTCCACACGCTGGGTGTCGAGTGGTGGGTGTGTGGAGTTGGGCCCGCCCGTGAACCCGTACTCCACACGTTGGGTGTCGAGTGGTGGGTGTGTGGAGTTGGGCCCGCCCGTGAACCCGTACTCCACACGCTGGGTGTCGAGTGCTGGGTGTGTGGAGTTGGGCCCGCCGGTTAACCCGTACTCCACACGCTGAAGGTCGAGTGGTGGGTGTGTGGAGTTGGGCTCGCCCGTTGACCCGTACTCCACACGGTGGGTGGGGAGGGTGGGGGAGTTGTGGGCGTTCCAGAGGTGTCGGTGTAGGTCTAGGCGGAAGCGGCGGTCGGGGCTGGGTTCGCGGTGGGAGCGGGACCACAGCGCGAGGCTGATCCGCTGTCCTGCGTCGGCCCAGGCCGGGGGAGTGCGGGCGACCAGATGCAACGGCCCCTCACCCGGCGGGTCGTAGCGGGCGAGCGTCAGAGTCAGCCCGGGACGTAGCAGCCCGTCCGGCGCTACCCGGGGGAAGTGCCATCGGAGCAGGTCAGGGGCGAGGTCGCGCAGGTCGGCGCGGAGCTGGGCGGCGACCTGGGCGCCGTACAGACGGGCGACCGCGCGCGGGTTGAGGTCGGTGTCGAAGCGCGCGGCGGCGCACGCCCCGGCCCAGTCGCCGGTGAGGCGGCGGGCGGTCGCGGTTTTGATCATGGTGGGCGGCACGGCGAACTGGCGCACGCGCAGCCAGGCGAGAAGGCGGGTGTTCCCGGTCGCGTCGGAGTGCATCAGCACTCACCTTCGGCGAACGAGACCCCCAATCCACACAGGAAGGTGTTCATCGCGAGGCAGCGTACCGCCGGGACCGGGAATTCGGCCAGCGTCATTGACAGATTCGGATCTATGGATTGCGGTGAGGGCAACATCCTTCGAAGCCGCAGGAGGTTCGATGTCGTCCGGACGCCGTTGGCCGGCCACCCTGACCGCCGCAGTCCTGACCGCCGGTCTGTTGACCGTTCCCGCTAGCGCCGCTGCCGCCGAAACCAGAGCCGGAGCCGAGGCGCCCACTCCCGCGCCGATCAGCCTGGCGAGTGGCGAACGTGGCCTGATCCGATTCCAGCTACCGGACGAGGCGGCTTTCGACCGCCTGGTCGCACGCGGCGCCGACGTCGCGGCACGGCCACGCACCGTCCCAGGTGCCGTCCTCGCCGACCTCGTGGTCGACGACCGGGAACTGGCCGCGCTGACCGCCGAGGGCGCCAGGCCGGTCCAGTTGATCCAGCGCGAGTCCGCCACCGCCGGTCTGCGGGCGCAGAGCCTGCGGGCCGCGGCCGCCGACACGTTGCAGTTCCTCCAGGCGTACTGGTGGACGAGCAACGGCCGCACGTTCCTGCAGACGCAGGTCGCCACGACCGCCTCCGACGACCCGGATGTGGAGATCACGGTGACCTGGACCGCCGCGGACGGGACCACCGGGTCGTACCCGCTGGTCCGGTTCGAGGACGCGGACGAGTACCAGTACCACTACGCGCTGCCCCAGCCGCTACCCGGCCGTCCGGTCAGCGTCAAGGCGACCTCCAGCCTGGGCGGGACGTCCCGGGCGATCACCCCGCAGGCCTGGCCGGGCAGCACCCCGCCGGCGCTGCCGAGCGGGTACCAGAAGGACTTCGTGGACGCGTACATGACGCCGACCGACATCGCCGCGCGGATCAAGCGGCTGGGCCGGCAGTACCCGAAGCTGGTCGACGTGATCAACCTGCCGAACAGGACGCAGGGGTACCGGCGTACCGCTGTCGCCTACCTGGGCGACCCGGCCACGGCCGCGATCGTCGTCGACTCCGTCAAGTTCGGTGACCAGGGCATGAACGGTGTCCAGGTGCGCACCGTCGATCCCGGTGCCGCGAATCGCGCGCTGTCCGCCGCGTACCGTGATCGGGTTTTGACCGTGCGTCTCGCGACGGATGCCGGCGGCCGGGTGATCAGCACGACCGACCAGGTGGCCGCCTTCATCTCGGCGAAGTTCCCGCAGCGGTTCCGGGCGTTCGTGGAGGACGGCTCGGCGGGTCTGACGATGCCGGTCGCCGGACCGGCGCGGCTGGACGACGGGCTGGCCGGCACGGAGGTCTCCAAGAAGCCGTGGACGGTGCAGGCGCTGCGCATCGGCAAGGTCCGCGACGGCTCGAAGCCGGGTGTGCTCGCCTACTCGCAGGAGCACGCGCGGGAGTGGGCGACGCCGCTGGTGACGCTGGAGTTCGCGGAGCGGCTGCTGGCCAACTACGCGAGCGACCCGGCGACCCGCGACCTGGTCGACTCGGTGGACGTCTTCGTCATCCCGATGGTGAACCCGGACGGGGCGAACTACTCGTTCAACGACTTCAACTTCCAGCGCAAGAACATCGTCAACCACTGCACGGGTGCCTCGCGTGACCCGCGGTACCGCAACTCGTGGGGCGTCGACGTGAACCGCAACTACGCGGTCGGGTCCTACTTCGACGGTTACGTGGGTGCCAGTGCCAACTGCCTGTCCGGCACGTACGCGGGCACCGCCGAACTGTCCGAGGCGGAGAGCCGCAACGTGATCGCCCTGGCCGAGGCGCACACCAACATCAAGTTCTCGCTCAACGTGCACAGCTACGGCGGCTACTTCATGTGGGCGCCCGGCGCGTACAAGGTGCCGGGCCGGGTGACGCTGCCGCGGCCGTCGATCGACGAGCAGAAGTACTTCCTGGACAGCGCGAAGCGGATCGTCGGGGCCATCTCGTCCGAGCGGGGCACGGTCACGTGGCCGGCGTACACCGGGCCGGTCGCCGACGTGCTCTACTCCGCGGCCGGCAACTCCGCCGATCACCTGTACTACGACCTCGGCATCACCGCGTGGAACTTCGAGGTCGGCAACGACCGCTGGAACGAGGCCACGCAGCAGTGGGAGGGAGTCGGTTTCCAGCCGCCGTTCGACGAGGCGCACGCCGAGTCGCAGGAGTACGCGTCCGGACTCCTCGAACTGGTCCGGATCGCCAAGGAGACCGGAAGCGACGTGGCCAGAACCCGTTGACAGTCGGCATTCCGGCCACTGTGCCGGGTCGGGATCGGCACCTACGTTCTGCTCATGAACGTTCTGGTGCCGATCCTGATCGGCGTTGCCTATGTCGTCCTCAGCTCGCTGATTCCTGACCCGCACCGCCGGCCGTTCAACGCGATCATGGTCGGCGGTGCGGGCGCCGCCTATCTGAGCGGCGGCGGGCTGGGTGTTGGCGAGGTCGCGTTCGCCGCGGTGCTGGCGTTCGTCGCGTTCCGCGGGCTGACGTCGTGGACCTGGATCGGGGTGGGCTGGCTGCTGCACACCGCCTGGGACGTCGTGCACCACCTGCGCGGCGAGCCGATCCTGCCGTTCGACCACAACTCGTCGTTCGGCTGCGCGCTCTGCGACCCGGTCATCGCCCTGTGGTGCCTGGCGGGTGGGCCGTCACTGCACTTTCCGAGGCGATCCAAGCAAGACGAAACCGCAGGCCAGTCCCAGGGCGATCTCCACCACCGCGGCGAGGATCAGCCCGCCGCCCGGTGACCCGTCGGCCGCCAGACTGACCACCCTGCCCAGCCCGAACCCCAGGTAGACCACCGACCCGGCGACGGCCGAGAACACCGCCAGCCGTGGGACGAACGCCCCGGCCAGGACGATCGCGCCGAGCCCGATCAGCCCGCCGCCGGTGCCCCGCGTCTCGTTGAGCAGCCCGGTACCGGCGCCGGTGATCCCGTTGGACTCGTGGAAGGCGACCGGCGCGACCAGGCTCGCCAGCCCGATCATCAGGACCACCGCGCCGGCCAGCCCGAGCACGACCCGGTTCACGCCGTCCACGCGTTCGCGCAGAAGTCGGTGAAGTCGCGGGGCGGGCGGCCGAGGGCCTCACGTACGCCGTTGCCGACCTTCTCGTTGCGCCCGTCGAACACCTCGGCACACAGCTGGGTGAGCATGTCCGCCTGCTCGGGGCCGACCATCGGGACCAGCGCGGCGCGGAACGTCTCCGGGTCGACCGGGGCGTACCCGACCGGCTTCCCGGCCGCCGCGCTGATCTCGGCGGCCATCTCCGCGAACGTCAGCAGCCGTGGGCCGGTCACGTCGTAGAGGCGGCCGCTGTGCCCGTCGGTGGTCAGCGCCGCCACCGCCACGTCGGCGATGTCGTCGGCGTCGACGATCGGCTCGCCGACGTCGCCGGCCGGCAGGGCGATCAGGCCGGCTTCCACCGACGGGACGAGCAGGCCCTCGGTGTAGTTCTGGGCGAACCAGCTGGCGCGTACCAGTGTGTGGTCCAGCCCGGAGGCCGCCACGACCTCCTCGCACCGCTCCGCGCCCGCTTCGCCGCGGCCGGAGAGCAACACCAGCCTGCGGACCCCGGCGGCCTTCGCCCGCTTCGCGAAGGCCTCGATCATGTCGCTCACGCCGGGTGCGGCGAGTTCCGGATGCACGATGTACGCGGAAACCACACCCGTCAGCACCGAGGACCACGTCCCCCGGTCCTCCCACGAGAACACCGGCCGCCCCACCGCCCGGTACGCGTGCCCCGCCGCCGAGAGCCGCTCGACCACCCGGCGCCCGGTCTTGCCGCGCGCCCCGAGAACAAGAATCTCTGTCATGGCACCAGCCTGAAGCGTCTCCCGTGGACGAACAATCGTTCAAAGTCCCGACTGCTTTGCAGATCGTCCAGGATCGTGGACGATGGGGACATGCTCGCCACCGATCCCCTCGGCGAGGCGCTGCACCTGCTGCGCCTCACCGGGACGTTCTACTGCCGCGCCGAGCTCACCGCTCCGTGGGGCATCGACGTCCCGCCGCTGCCCGGCCAGCTGGCCATGGTCGTCGTCACCGCCGGCGGCTGCCTGCTCGAGGTGGACGGTGCCGAGCCGCTGCGCCTGGCCGCCGGCAGCCTCACGCTGATCCCGCACGGCACGCCGCACCGGTTCCGCAGTGCGGCGGGCCTGCCGGTCGTGCCGCTGTTCGACCTGCCGGTCGAGCCGATCTGCGAGCACTACGAGCTGCTGACGTACGGCGGTGGTGGCGAGCGGACACAGGTGACGTACGGGGTGCTGCGATTCGACCACGTGGCCGGCGACCGGCTCGTCACCCAGCTCCCGCCGGTGATCTGTCTGGACTCATGGGAGGAGCCGGACGCCGGCTGGCTGCACAGCACCCTGCAGCTGATCGCCCGGGAGGCGCAGGCGCTGCGCCCGGGTGGCGAGACCGTGCTGACCCGGCTCACCGACATCCTGGTGATCCAGGCGATCCGGGCCTGGCTCGGCAGCGCGCCGGAGGCGCACCAGGGCTGGCTGGCCGCGCTGCGCGACGACCAGATCGGCCGGGCGCTCGCGGCGATCCACCGGACGCCGGGCCGGGACTGGAGTGTGGTGTCGCTGGCCCGGGAGGCGGGGATGTCCCGGTCGGCGTTCGCGGCCCGGTTCACCGACCTGGTGGGCGAGCCGGCCATGCAGTACCTGGCGCAGTGGCGGATGTGGCTGGCGCACGCGCACCTGCGGGAGAGCGGGGAGCCGCTGTCCGCCGTGGCGCGCCGGTTCGGGTACGCGTCGGAGGCGGCCTTCTGCCGGGCGTTCAAGCGCACGTTCGGGGTACCACCCGGGAGGGTACGGGCAAATCCGAATTCGGTTCGGTCAGACACTTTCACGTTCGCTGGCGAATAGAGCGAATAACGGTCTGGTTGCGATAGCCCTGCCAATATCACTTTCAGGTGATCGGAATGGCGAATAAGGATCACTTTGCTGTCCGATTTATCCTGGAAAAAGGGTAATTGACCACGGTTACCACAGGGTATCTGATCGGTGACGCGATCATTTCGGCCCCTCGATTAGTAGATCCGGCAGACCTCGGTCAGTCGATCGGCTAAGGCTATGTGCGAACAGTGCCCCCGACCGTTACGTTAAGTACGGGCCCGGCAGCGATCTCCGGTGGCACGGAGTTGTTTTGAGCTGGGACAACCCACGCTGTTCCGGATCACTGGAAGATCTGTCGGCCCGCCGTCCGCGGAATGGACACGGGGCGATAGAAAGGTAAAGCATCAGACCGACGCGCCGGCCGTGGCCGGCGGTGTCCATCGACGAGGGTGGTGTGATGATCCGGGTCGTCGTGGTGAGAGACGAGGGATATTTCGGTGTCCCCGTGCGCGCGTTCCTCGAGACCGAGCCGGACATGCACTACGTCGACACGCTCCCGATCGGGGGCGACCTCGCGCAGCGGGCCGCGCAGTTGTGGCCGACCGTCGTCGTGATCGACACGGAGTACATGGTGAGTCAGGTGCTCCCGATCGCCGAGGACCTGCACACCGCGATCCCGTCCTGCTCCATGCTGCTGCTCTGCGATCCGTCCAAGCGCGGCATGCTCCCGCCGCGCCGGTGGAACGGCGGGCTGAACTTCCTGGTCAAGGACTCCTCGCCGGCCATGCTGGCGGACGCTGTGCGCCGCCTGGCCAGCGGTGAGCGGGTGGTCTCGCCGATGCTGCAGGCCGCCTCGCTCAACACCGACCGCGGGCTGAGCACCCGCGAGCTCGAGGTGCTCGGGCTGGCCGCTGAGGGTGAGTCGGTCAAGGAGATCGCCGGGCGGCTCTACCTGTCCGGCGGGACGGTCCGCAACTACCTGTCCGCGATCATCTCCAAGACCGGTGCCCGCAACCGCCTCGACGCCATCCGGATCGCCCGCAAGCAGGGCTGGCTGCGCTGAATTTCACAGGGTGTGCCCAGTCGGTTGGCGTAGCGTAAGTGCCGATGACGCACCAGATCACCATCCCGGCTCTGCCGATCCTGCTGCCCCTGGGCGTCTTTCTGATGGCCGTCTCCGGCGCCGTGCTGCACCGGCGCGGCCTGATGACCCGGGCTCGCCTGGGCATGGCCTGGTTCGCGAGCTGGTGGACGGTGGCGGTGCTCGGCGCGACCATGCTGCCGCTGCCGCTCTCCTGGGGCCCCGGCGCCGGCGACCCGGAGCCGTACCGGTTGATTCTCGAACCGGTGCTCAGCGCCCGCCCCGCCGACGTCATTCTGAACACCGTGATGACGCTGCCGATGGCCGCGCTGATGTACATCATGTTCGGCGTCCGGGAACAGCGCCGGGTCGTGCTCACGGGCTTCCTGATCAGCCTCGCCATCGAGGTCTCACAGGCCGTTCTGGTGATCCAGCTGCACGCCAACCGATGGCCCGACGTGAACGACCTGATGTCGAACACGCTCGGCGCTCTCGTCGGTTATCTGCTGTTCCGCAGGCTCATGCGTTACGAACGTTTCCGCCGGGCAGTGGAAAGCTGTTCTTTCGCCCGAACCGACCGCGGTACGCCAGTAGCGGTGCGATGACCCGGCGCCGCCCGGGACCGTCCGCGATGTGCTCGTAAAGGCGGCCGACGGAATCGGCGAGGTGGTCCGCGTCGTACCGGACACCCGCCGATCGGGGCGGCAGCCGCTCGCCTCGGCGCTCGGCGAGGCAGAGCAGTTCGGCACGCAGCGCGCGGGGCAGTGACTCGCGGTCGCGGGACAGACGCTGGGTGCCCCGGACCGGGGTGCGCAGCGCGGCGCGTTCCTCCAGCGGAGCGCATGCGGCGTAGAGCGCCGGCAGCCCGGCGGCGATCGCCTCCAGGGTGGTCAGCCCGAACGTCTCCTGGTCCGGTGAGGCGAAGACGTCCATGGCGCAGAGCATCTCGCGGGCGTGGCCGACCGCCCCCGCGAAGCGCACGCGATCGGACACCCCCTCGATGTCCGCGAGACGCTCCAGCGCGGCCCGGGCCGGGCCGTCGCCGACCAGCAGCAGGGTCGCGCCCGGCACCTCGCCGATCGCACGGATCAGCAGGTCGAAGCGGCGATCCGGCTCGAGCCGGCCGACCGCGCCGACGACCGGCACGCCGGGCGCGATGCCCAGCCGGGCCCTGGCCCGCGCCCGCAGGCACGGGTCGAACCGGAACTCGGCGGGGTCGATCGCCTTCGGGATCATGGTGATCCGCTCCTCCGGCACGCCCCAGGAGCGCAGGTGCTCGGCGATCGCCGGTGAGGTGGCGATGGTGACGCGGCCGAGGCGTTCGCCGGTCAGGTAGAGGGCGCGGACCCCGGGCGACACCCGCCGCCCCTCGATGACCTCGGTGCCCAGGTGGTGCTCGGTCGCCACGACGTGCCGGACACCGGCCAGCCGGGCGGCTATCCGGCCCTGGACGCAGGCTCGATAGAGGTGCGTGTGCACCACGTCGTACCGCCCGCGGCGCATGAGCCGGCGCAGGCGCGCGACGGCGGCCGGATCGTGGTCGCCGCTGCTGGCCAGCCGGTGAACCGGCGCGTCGCCGGCGGCCATCGTCCCGGCGTCGCCGGGCGCCAGCGTGACGACCTCGTTGTCATGCGGGAGCCGGCGCACCAGCAATCGCAACTGGTGCCCGGCCCCACCCGGTTCCAGCGCGCTGATGACGTGCAGCACCCTCATTTTTGATCCCCCGGCCGTCCCCCGGTCGCATTCTCGACAGATCGCTTGTGACTCTCCGCTTCTTCGACGCTGCCGCAATATTTGTTGTTTCGTAAGTCGCAGATGTCATGCCTAAGGTGAGAGCTTCTCACTGTGGATATGACATCCTCCGCCGAATGGGCAGCCGACCAGGCCTGAATGTATCGCCGGGATTCGACGATCAAGGAACATGAGCATCTCTCATGTAGCCCATGACAATTGCTACTGTAATCAGCCCTGCCTGGCTGGAACCCTGATTTTCACACGGGTCGAAAAGGCGCTGGCGACGATATTCAAACCCGCCGGAAAAGCAATTTCTTTGTGGCTGACCAGCCGAGCCGACCAGCCAGCAGGCATCGCACGAGGGGGATTCCATGCAGGTAGCCACCGTCCCGGCGTCCTGGTTCCGCACCGTTCTGCCCGGCCGTGCGCTCCGCGCCGGCACCGACGCCGTGGCTCTCGCCCTCGCCCTGCTGATCGCCACCCTGCTGCGCCACGACGGCGCCATCGGCGAGGTGGACGTCCGCGGCCTGGTGATCCTCTCCGCGGTCGCCGCCGGAGTGCAGACCGCCGCCGGCATCCGGTTCGGCCTCTACACCGGGCGCTGGTCGTACGGGTGCTTCGAGGAGATCGCCGCGCTGGTCAAGACGGTCGCCGTCACCACACCGGTCGTCTTCGTCCTGGACACGTTCCTGGGACGGCTCGCACCCCGCTCGGCCATCATCGCGGCCGGCCTGATCACGCTCGTGCTCGCCGCCGGCCTCCGTTACACCGTCCGGCTGCTCCAGGACAGCCGCCTGCGTCCCTCGCCCGAGGACGGTATCCGTGTCGTCGTGATGGGCGCCGGCGAGGGCGCCACCCAGGTCATCCGCGCCATGCTGCGCAGCCCCTCCAGCCGGTACGTGCCGGTCGCGCTGCTCGACGACGACCCGGCCAAGCGCGCCCTGCACGTGATGGGCGTCCCGGTGGCCGGCAACCGGTACGCGATGGCCGAGGTGGTCCGCCGGTTCCGCGCCGAGGCCGTGGTCATCGCCATTCCCAGCGCCAGCGCCGACCTGATCCGCGGCCTGACCGACCTGGCGCAGCCGCTCAACGTGGACCTCAAGGTGGTTCCGCCGGTGGTCGAGCTGTTCGGGCGTACGGTCCGGGTCGAGGACATCCGCCCGGTCAGCCACGAGGACCTGCTCGGCCGCCGCGAGATCGGGATCGACCTGGCCGCCGTCGCCGGATACCTGGCCGGCCGCCGGGTCCTGGTGACCGGCGCCGGGGGTTCGATCGGCTCGGAGCTGTGCCGGCAGGTGGCCCGCTTCAACCCGGCCAAGCTGGTCATGCTGGACCGCGACGAGTCCGGCCTGCACGCCGTGCAGCTGTCGCTCGACGGCCGGGGCATGCTCGACGACCGCAACCTGGTCGTCGCCGACATCCGCGACTCCCAGCGCCTCGACGAGGTCTTCGCCGAGCACAAGCCGCACGTGGTCTTCCACGCCGCCGCCCTCAAGCACCTGCCGCTGCTGGAGATGCACCCGTCCGAGGCGCTCAAGACCAACATCATCGGGACGTACCAGATCCTGCAGACGGCGCTGAAGCACAACGTCGACCGGCTGGTGAACATCTCCACCGACAAGGCCGCCGACCCGTGCAGCGTCCTCGGTTACTCCAAGCGGATCACCGAGCGGCTCACCGCCGCCGCCGACACCGGGGCGGCCGGCACCTACAGCAGTGTCCGGTTCGGCAACGTGCTCGGCAGCCGCGGCTCGGTGCTCACCGCGTTCGCCGCCCAGGTCGAGGCAGGCGGGCCGATCACCGTGACCGACCCGGACGTCACCCGCTACTTCATGACCGTCCAGGAGGCGGTCCGGCTGGTGATCCAGGCCGGCGCGCTGGACAGCAAGGGCGAGGTGCTGGTCCTGGACATGGGCGAGCCGGTACGCATCGCCGACGTGGCCCGGCGCATCGCCGACGCCGCCGACCAGCACATCCAGATCGTCTACACCGGGCTGCGGCCGGGGGAGAAGCTCGCCGAGATCCTGCTCGGCCCGGAAGAGCCCGACCACCGGCCGAACCACCCGCTCATCTCGCAGGCGCCGGTGCCGCCGCTCGACGGCGCCGTGCTCTCCCTGCTCGACCCGTCCGCCACCCGCGAGGACCTGATCGCCGTCCTGCGATGGCTCGCCGAGAGCCCGGCGCTGCCCATCGGCCGGGACAAGCCGATGCCGGGCGGGCCGCTCTCGAACAACACCTGGCACCGGGCGCCCGTGGCCAGCAAGCGCCACCCGGAGACCGCTGCCGTCCCGCCCGGAGGGCGCCCGTGAACCGTCGCAGGCCCAAGGTACGGCCCCCGAAGCAACGCACCGAGACAGAGAAGGAGAGCACACCCATGCGGGTCGTCATCGCCGGTCAGGGATACGTCGGGCTGCCGCTCGCGGTCCGGGCCGCCCAGGTCGGCCACTCGGTCGTCGGCTTCGACGTCGACGACGAGCGGATAAAGCGGCTCGCCACCGGCGAGTCCTACGTGGACGACGTCACCTCGGCCGAGCTCCAGCAGGTCCTGGAGATCGGCACCTTCCACCCCTCGTCCGACCCCCGCGCCTGCGCCGGGTTCGACGTCGCCGTGATCGCCGTGCCGACGCCGCTGCGCGACGGCACCCCGGATCTGCGGTACATCGAGGACTCCGCCCGCGTGCTGGCCCGCTACCTGCGGCCGGGTGCCACCGTCGCGCTGGAGTCGACCACGTACCCGGGCACGACGACCGAGCTGGTGGGACCGCTGCTCGAGGAGGGCTCCGGGCTGATCGCCGGCGTCGACTTCCACCTCGGGTACAGCCCCGAGCGCATCGATCCGGGCAACCGCGAGTGGAACCTCACCACCACGCCGAAGGTCGTCTCCGGCATCAACGCGTCCTCGCTGGCGCACGTGCAGGCCTTCTACGCCACGGTCGTGGACCGTACCGTCCCGGTCTCCGACCCCAAGGTCGCCGAGCTGGCCAAGCTGCTCGAGAACACGTTCCGGCACGTCAACATCGCCCTGGTCAACGAGCTCGCGGTGTACGCGCACGCCCTCGGCATCGACGTCTGGGAGGCGATCAACGCGGCGTCCTCCAAGCCGTTCGGCTTCATGCGGTTCGTGCCCGGTCCCGGCGTCGGCGGCCACTGCCTGCCGATCGACCCGTCGTACCTGTCCTGGCGGGTCCAGCGCACCCTCGGCCAGAGCTTCCGGTTCGTCGAGCTCGCCAACGACATCAACAACCACATGCCCGACTACGTCGCCCGCCGCCTGGTCGCCGGGCTCAACGAGCGGCGCAAGGCGGTCAACGGCTCCACGATCCTGCTGCTCGGCCTCGCCTACAAGAAGAACACCGGCGACGCGCGCGAGTCGCCGGCCCGGCGGGTCGCGGCGCTGCTTCTGGACATGGGCGCGGAGGTACGCGCGGCTGACCCCCACGTCATCGAGGACGCCCACGTCGACAGCCGCGTGATCCGCGTGAACCTCACCGCCGAGCAGGTCGCCGCCGCCGACGCGGTCGTCCTGCTCGCCGACCACGACGAGTTCGACCTCGATCTGGTCGTCGGGCACGCCGCGTACGTGCTCGACACCCGCCGCCGCATCACCGGACCAACCGTCGAGTCGCTCTAGGAGTTCACAGTGGACCTCGTACGCCTCTTCTGGAACGGCCTGAACCGCCTGGCCGCCGCCGTCATGCTTGTCCTGCTCGCACCGCTGGTCCTGGCGGTCGCCGCCTGGATCCGGATCGCCGACGGCAAGGGTGTCCTGTTCGTACAGGACCGGGCCGGCCGCGACGGTGTGCCGTTCCGGATGCTGAAGTTCCGCTCGATGGTGCACGACTCGGTCGCGCTCAGCGCCCAGCTCGGCATCGACGACCCGTTCGGCCTGGTCGAGAACGATCCGCGGATCACCCGCTGCGGCCGCTTCCTGCGCCGCACCAGCCTCGACGAGCTGCCCCAGCTGATCAACGTGCTGGCCGGCAGCATGAACCTGGTCGGGCCGCGTCCCGACGTGCTGCCGCAGGTCGCGTGCTACTCCGCCGCGGACGCCCGCCGCCTCGAGGTCAAGCCCGGCATCACCGGCTGGGCCCAGGTCAACGGCCGCGACGACATCGACTGGCCGCAGCGCTTCATCCTGGACCGCTGGTACGTCGACAACTGGTCACCCGCGCTCGACCTGCGGATCCTCTGGCGTACCGCGCTCACCGTCAACCGGGACGAGCCGCCGGTGCACGTGGACACGCTCAACATCGAGCGGACGAAGGCCCCGTCCCGTGTCGCTTGAGATCGGATCCGAGTTCCACTGGGACCCGGCCGTCCTGCTCGGCGCTGAGCAGGGCGGCCTGCCCGGATGGCTGCCGGAACAACGATCACTGTTCGCCACCGGCTGCGGCGCGCTGATCGAGTTGCTCCGCACGCTCGCGCCGGCCGGAAAGCTGCACATCCCGTCGTACTTCTGCATGGGCGTCGCGGAGGCGCTCAGCGAGCAGCTGCCGATCACCTGGTACCGCCATCTGCCCGACGGAATCGGCCCGCGCTTCGACACGCTGCGGCCCGTCGCCGGCGACGTCGTGCTCGCGCAGAACCTGTTCGGGCGCGAGGAGGCCGGGCCGTGGGACGCGTGGATGCGGGCGCACCCCGGCATCCCGGTGATCGAGGACCACTCGCACGACCCGTTCGGCCCGTGGGCGGCGGCCAGCACCGCGGACTACGCCGTCGCCTCACTGCGCAAGACCCTGCCGCTGCCGGACGGTGGCCTGCTGTGGTCACCGCGCGGCCTGGACCTGCCCGCGCCGCGGGGGCCGGAGAGCAACGGGGCTCAACTGAAGCTGGCCGCGATGCTGCTCAAGGCGGCCTGGCTGCAGGGCCGGCCGGTGCCCAAGGACCGGTTCCGTGAGTTGCAACAGCGCGGCGAGCGGGAGCTGCTGGGCTGCGCCGGGCCGGCCTGCGCGGTCACGGTCGCGGCACTGCCACTCCTTGATGTGCCAGGTTTGCGTACGGCGAACGCGCACCACGCACGGACACTCGCTGACGCGCTTGTCACCCGTACCCAAGATGCTTTTGCGGTCTTGTCCGACGGGCCGTTCCGGGTGCAGCTCGAATGCGCATCACCCAGCCTGCGCGACGACCTGCTGAAACACCTCGCCCGGCACCGGATCTACGCACCGGTGCACTGGCGGCAGGACCGCGGCCGGCTCTGGAGCGGCGACGAGGAGGCGGCCGATCTCGCGGCCCGGGTGCTGACGCTGCCGGTCGACCACCGCTGCGGCCCGGAGGACGTCCAGCGAATCTCCGATGTGGTCGGATCGCTGGGGTCGCGTGGACTTCACTCACGTCATATCATCAGGGCGTGAGGAGACGATCTACGCTGAGTGATCTTCGGTAGGTGGCCATGGCGACCGCGGGCTGGATTGCACTGGGACTGGCCGTTTACGGCGCCCTGAGTTACGCGGTCGGATCGATCCTGCAGGCCGTCGGCGCGAAACGCAGCCACAGCACGGTCAGCACGCTCGGGCACCCGCTCTACATGATCGGCATCGCCCTCGACATCTCCGCCTGGGTCGCCGCGATGTTCGCCCTGCAGCAACTGGCGGTCTATGTCGTCGAGTCGGTGCTGGCCGGCTCCCTCGCCGTCACCGCCGTGCTGGCCTGGCTGTTCCTCAAGTCCCGCCTGCGCCGCCGCGACGTCGTGGCGATCGTCTGCACCAGCACGGCCCTGACGGTCCTGGCCATGTCGGCCGGGCAGCAGCACGAGGTCATGCCGTCGGCAACCATGCGGCTCGCCTTCTGCGCGGCGGCGGTCGCACTCGTGATCCTCGGCTGGGCCACCACGAAGATCGGCATCCCCGGCCTGATCGCGGCGGTCGGCGGATTCTCGCTGGGCGGCGCGGCGCTGACCGGGCGCGCCCTGCACATGCCCCCCGTCGACTCCTGGCAGACGGGCGTCGTCGCCATCGCCACCGAGCCCCTGGTCTGGGCACTCCTGATCTTTCCGATCAACGGCATGATTCTGTACGCGAACGCGCTACAGCAGGGCGAAGTCGGCCGGGTAACGGCGGTTCACTGGACGGGCGAGGTCGTCGCACCGTCGTTCATCGCCCTGACCCTGCTCGGCGACACGGTCCGCCCCGGCTGGGAACCGGCCGCCCTGGCCGCCGGCGCGATCACGATCCTCGCGGCCGTCGTCCTGGCCTCGGCCCCGGCAGCAACCACCCCGGCGGGCGACTCGCCTTCCCAGCTCCCGGCAGTGGTCCCGGCGCAGGCCGGACTGGCACTGGTGCCGGCGGAGGCCTGGCGGCTGGCGATTCCACCGGAGGCGCACTGGCCGGCGCTGCAGCCGCCACTCGTCCGTGGTTACGGGACGTTCCTGTGGTGGGGGACGGCGTCGGCGCCGCAACCGCTGTGGGTGCCGCCGGATCGCACTTTGAGCCCGCCGGGAGCTGTGCCGGCGTGGGCGGGCCCGCAGTTGCCGGAGACGCGGCAGGCGGGGGCGAGGCCGGAGGTGCGGCGTGCTCCGCGGCATCTGGCTCCGCGGAGGCCGGCGCACGCTCTGCCTTCGGGCCGCCGCCGCTCCACCGCCGCCTGAACGATCCCCTCCCGGCCGCCGGCACCGTCCGCGCCGCGCCGTCCGCGCCGCGCCGTCCACGCCGCGCCGTCCACGCCGCGCCGTCCACGCCGCGCCGGCTGCGCCGCGCCGGCTGCGCCGCGCCGGCTGCGCCGCGCCGTCCACGCCGCGCCGTCCACGCCGCGCCGGCTGCGCCGCGCCGTCCACGCCGCGCCGGCTGCGCCGCGCCGTCCACGCCGCGCCGGCTGCGCTCGCCGCGCCGGCTGCGCTCGCCGCGCCGGCTGCGCTCGCCGCGCCGGCTGCGCTCGCCGCGCCGCTGCGCTGGTTGCGCTGGCTGCGGCGCCGGTTCTCGACCCCCGCGCAGATCTTGGAGAGTTTCGGCTCGTATACCGGCGCAACTCTCCAAGATCTTGCTGGAGGAGGGGTGTGCCAACTTGAGGGCCATCGGGCTAGGGGAGAAGTAGCATCGGGGGACCATGGAACTGCGATGGTGGTCGATTGAAGTACTGGACGGCGCGCGGCAGTCGGCGGCGCGCTGGCGGGACTCGTTCGGCAATGTTCTGGTTGAGGCGGCCATTGCGCACGGGGCCTATGAGTGGCGGTGGCACCGGTTCACGTGGGGTGTGCTCTTTGAGATCGGGTTCCGGCGCGAGGAGCGTTTCGCGACTTATCGGGATTTGCCGGTCGTGCGGGCGGCGCTGGACGCGGTGCCGGATCCTGTCAACGGGTTGCTGATCTATCCGGGGCGTGGGGGCAGTTCGGGGCGGGTGGAGCCGCGCCGGCCGCGTCCGATCGCCGGAGCGGGTGCCGCGCCGTTGCCGATTGACCCTACGGTGCTCCGGCTACCGCTCGCCGACCCGCATCCCGCGCCCACGCGGGGTTTCGTCGGCGCCGCCTGACCAGCGAGGATCCGCGCGACGACCGCGGGTGGGCGAAGAGGGTCGGGGGTGGGGGAGTCAGGTGGCCAGGCCGGACTGGTAGGCGAAGACGACCAGCTGGGCTCGGTCTCGGGCGCCTAGTTTGACCATTGCACGGCTCACGTGGGTTCGGGCTGTTGCGGGACTTACCACCAAACGGGCCGCTATTTCCTGGTTTGTGAGGCCTTCGGCGGCCAGAGCGACCACCTCCCGCTCCCGCTCGGTGAGCTGACCGAGCCGTGGATGCGGAACCACCCGGCGCGGGCCCTTCGTCACGAACTCCCTGATCAGGGTTCGGGTCACCGACGGGGAGAGGAGGGCGCCGCCGTCCGCCACGGTGCGGATCGCGTCGAGGAGGGTGACCGGTGGCGTGTCCTTCAGGAGGAAGCCGCTCGCGCCGATGTGGAGGGCCTCGAACACGTACTCGTCGCGCTCGAACGTCGTCAGGACGATCACGCGGGTGTCCGAGAACTCCACTATGCGGCGGGTGGCCTCGAGGCCGTCGATGCCGGGCATGCGGATGTCCATCAGGATGACGTCGGGTTTCAGGGTGGCGGCGAGCCGGACCGCGGTCAGGCCGTCGGCTGCCTCGCCGGCCACCGTGAAGCCGTCCTCGCTCGTCAGGAGTGTGCGCAGTCCCAGGCGTACCAGATCCTGGTCGTCCACCACCAGCACCGAGATCATCGGGTGACCGCCGGCAGCCAGGCCTCCACGACGAACCTCTCGCCGGTCGCCGGGCCGGCGGAGAGGCGGCCGCCCTGCGCCGCGATGCGCTCTCGCATGCCGTTGATGCCCATGCCGCCGCCGGACGGCGTCGCATCGGCCGGGTAGGCGCTGGTCACCCTGATCAGCAGGGCGCCGGGTTCGTTCTCCAGCACGATCAAAGCCTCTTTCGGGTACGCGTGCTTGAGCACATTCGTCAACGCCTCCTGGACCGTCCGATAGGCGGCGAGGTCCACGTCGGCCGCGAGGGTCTGCGGTGATCCGAGCGTGTGCACGCGCACGCGGAGGCCGGCGTCGCGCATCCGCCGGCAGAGGGCGTCGAGGTCGGCCAGCCCGGGTGTGGACGCCACAGCCTCGTCGGCCGAGCGGAGCATCCGCAGTGTGGTGCGCAGTTCGTCGAGGGCCTGCGCGCTGGAGGAGCTGATCGCGGTGAGGGTGGGCCGGGCGATCGACGGCTGTTTCTCCAGAACGTGCAGGGCGATGTCGGCCTGCATCTTGATCGCGGCGAGGCCGTGGCCGACGATGTCGTGCACCTCCTGGGCCATCCGGAGTCGTTCCTCCTGGATACCGCGTTCGACGGCTTCGCGGTGGTCGCGTTCGGCGGTCTCGCTGAGCTGGGCGCGCAGGGTGCCGATCGTGAACGGCACGGCCACCCAGCCCGCCGCGGGGAGCAGCCCGGCCAGGTCGGTCCACGCCAGTCCGTCGCTCACGTTGTGCATGGCCAGGACCGGGACGGCGACGCCGGCGGCCACCGCGGCGGAACGCCAGGGTAGTTGCCGGGCGACGGTGAAGACGGCGACGACCAGGGGCAGGAACACCGGGCCGTAGGGGAAGCCGAGCAGCAGGTAGACGGTCAGGATCACCACGACCGCGGCGAGGACCAGCCGGGGTGCGACGCGGCGCCAGATCAGCGCGACGGCCTCGGCGCCGACGAGGATGTCCGCGAGGGTGTCCGTTTCGCGCGTGCCCGGCATCCGGTCGGCGAAGGAATGGTTCCAGATCACCAGGAAGGCGCACAACGCGAGCGCGCACGCCACGTCGCCCCGCCGAACCCCGCTCACGCACCCCACTCTGTCGGATCACGGCGCGCCCGTCATCCGACCGGGAGCGTAGACGCGGCGTACCAAATGGGATTATCGCCGCTTATCGACACTACGGACGGTTCTGATCTGGTCACTCCGCGAGAAATATGGCGAACGGAGCAACGAAGGATGGAGGCGCACCATGTCAGGCAACAGAGCGGTTGTCTACCAGGGGCCCGGCAAGGTCGAGGTACGCGACCTGGACTATCCGACCTACGAGATGAAGGACGGGCCCGGCGTCAACAAGATGAACGTGGGGCGCAAGACGCCGCACGGGGCGATCCTCAAGACGGTCGCCAGCAACATCTGCGGCAGCGACCAGCACATGGTCCGCGGGCGCACCACCGCCCCGGAGGGGCTCGTGCTCGGTCATGAGATCACCGGTGAGGTCGTCGACGTCGGGCCGGACGTCGAGTACATCAGGGTCGGTGACGTCTGCTCGGTGCCGTTCAACATCTCCTGCGGCCGATGCCGCAACTGCAAGGAACGCAAGACCGGGGTCTGCCTGAACGTGAACCCCGACCGGCCCGGTTCGGCGTACGGCTACGTCGACATGGGCGGCTGGGTAGGCGGGCAGGCCGAGTACGTGCTCGTGCCGTACGCCGACTGGAACCTGCTGCGGTTCCCCGACCGGGACCAGGCGCTCGAGAAGGCGCTGGACCTGGCCATGCTCTCGGACATCTTCCCGACCGGGTACCACGGTTGTGTGAGTGCGGGCGTGACGACCGGCTCCACGGTCTACATCGCCGGCGCCGGCCCGGTGGGTCTGGCCGCCGCTACGTCGGCGTTCCTGCTGGGCGCCGCGGTCGTCATCGTGGGCGACCTGAACGAGGACCGGCTCGCGCAGGCCCGCAGCTTCGGGTGCGAGACGATCAACGTGTCCCGGGGTGAGCCGGCCGAGCAGGTGCAGCAGATCCTCGGCCGGGCGGCACCGGCGATCGGCCAGCCGCTGGTCGACTCCGCCGTCGACGCGGTCGGGTTCGAGGCCCGCGGTCACGGCCGCGACGCGCAGACCGAGATGCCGGCGACCGTGCTGAACTCGCTGATGGACCTGACCCGGGCGGGCGGCGCGATCGGCGTGCCCGGCCTGTACGTCACCGGCGACCCGGGCGGCGTGGACGAGGCCGCGAAGGTCGGCTCGCTCTCCCTGCGGCTCGGCCTGGGCTGGGCGAAGTCGCACTCGTTCGTGACCGGTCAGTGCCCGGTCATGAAGTACAACCACGGCCTGATGATGGCGATCCTGCACGACCGGGTGCAGATCGCGAAGAACGTCAACGCCACCGCGATCCCGATCGATCAGGCCCCGCAGGGCTACCAGGACTTCGATCAGGGTGCGGCCCGCAAGTACGTGCTCGACCCGCACGGATATCTCCGGCGGTGAGTGGGTCGCCGCGCCGGGCACCTGCCCGGCGCGGCGAGCGGTCACACCGTGATCGTCAGGGCGGCGACGTAGCCGGCGGAGACCGAACCGGTCACCGACGCCATCTGCGTCGCCGCCAGGTCGTCGCCGAACACCATGTCCCGGGCCAGGGTGATCCGGCTGAGGTTCGTGACCGACTGGGAGTACCCGGTGGCGCTCGCGTACACGGTCCGCGACACGGCCTCCGGCAGCGCGATCTGTGACGTCTTGCGGATCGGCCCGGACCCGCTGGTCGCCGCGGCCAGCGACGCGTACACCTCGAAGTGGATGTGCGGCCACCGCCCGGCGTAGCAGCCGGGGAAGATGCTGGTGAACGTCACGGTCCCGGACGCGTTGGTGACCTGGATGCCGCGCAGGTAGTTCTCGTTGGTGACACCCGAGGAGTACAACGAGTACCGCCCGGCCCGGTCGCAGTGCCAGGCGTAGATCGCCGCGCCCACCGTCGGCACACACGCCGCGTTGAGCACGGTCAGGGAGAACTGCAGCGGCACGCCCGGCGCGACAGTCGTCGAGGTGCCGAACGACGGCCGGATGTCGCTGCGGACGATGCCGGAGAGCACCCGGACGTTCGGCCCGTTGGAGCCGTCCGCCGGGTAGGGCCCGGCGGTCTCCGAGTCGACCTCGGCCGCGCACGCCGCGGCGGCCGGGCCGGCCGTGCCGCTGAGCAGCGAGCCGCCGGCCACGGCGAGGGCGCCGGCGCCGCCGACCGCGGTCAGCATCCGGCGCCGGGACATGGTGGGCAGGTCGTACGCGAGGCCCTTGTCGTGCACCTCGCGGACGAAGGCTTCGTTGTCCTGCATGTGGTTCCTCCTTCTGCCGTTGGGGGAGACCGCAGCAAAACATCGAAGCCTATGAATGCCCTGTGGTTGATCTCAGAGTCGGCATATCAACGGGGTCATCGCTAGAAGTAGATGTCCTCGTCCGCCTTGCGGTAATCGCGGAGCTCACCGAGTCGATCCTCCTCCAGCAGCCGCACGAAGGAGGGGTTTCCGAGCAGGATCCGGCCCAGCGCGACCAGGTCGTACTCGTCGGTCAGGCCGCGCTCCAGGAGATCGAGACGGGACAGCCACGACGAGCGGCTGAGCCCGACGGAACCCACCGTGATCGTGGGCAGGCCGGTGATCTTCTTGGCCCAGCCGGCCAGGTTCAGCGGTGAGCCGTCGAAGGCCGGCTCCCAGAAGCGGCGCTGCGACGCGTGCAGCACGTCCGCACCGGCGGCGGCGAGCACGGTCAGGATCTCGGCGAGCTCGGCCGGTGTCGCGGCGATGCGGGCGTCGTAGTCGCGTTCCTTGAACTGCGAGACGCGTACGATCAATGGGATCTGACCCGGAAGCTCCGCACGGACCGCGCCCACCACCTCGGCCGGGAAGGCCGCCCGCGCCGCCGGCGAACCGCCGAAGCGATCGGTGCGCCGGTTGGTCTCGGCCCACAGGAACTCGTCGAGCAGGTAACCGTGCGCCGCGTGGATCTCCACGGCGTCGAACCCGGCGCGCACCGCCACCCGCGCCGCCCGCGCGTAGGAGTCGATGATGACGTCGATGTCACCGGTGCTCATGGTCGACGGCGTCCACGCGGGGTAACCGTCGGCCGCCTCCCGCTCGCTGCCCAGATGCCACAGCTGAGCGGCGATCTTCCCGCCCGCCGCGTGCACCTCGCCGGTCACCCGCCGCCAGCCCGCCTCGGCAGAACCCGCCGTCATCCGCGGCACCGTGGTCTCGTGGCTCGCGCTCGGATGCCCGACCAGCACACCCTCGGTGACGATCAGGCCGACGCCGTTCTCCGCGCGGCGGCGGTAGTAGTCGGCGACCTCGGGTGTGGGCACGCCACCGGGCGAGCGGAACCGGGTCATCGGCGCCATCACGAAACGGTTCGGCAGGGTGAGGCCGGCGACGGAGACCGGGCTGCTCAGGCGGGTTGCGGTCATCATGGGACGACGGTAGAACTTGACACTGATGTGAGATTCAAGCCCTTGTGACCCAGGAGACAGCGATGCGCATCGGCGATCTCTCCGCGGCGACCGGCGCGAGCGCGCGGTCGCTGCGCTACTACGAGGAGCAGGGCCTGCTGGTCAGCGAACGGTCCGGCGGGGGCGGCCACCGGACGTATCCGGAGGTGGCGATCGAGCGGGTCGGGCTGATCAAATCGCTGCTGGCGGCGGGCCTGACCACGGCGACGATCAAGGACGTGCTGCCGTGCGTCGCCGACGAGAGCATCCGGACGCCGTGGCTGGCCGGCCGGCTGGGCGACGAACTCAAGCGGGTCGAGGAACAGATCACGGACCTGAACCGCACGCGCGACATCCTGGCCGGCCTGGTGGAGAGGTACGACACCGGACCGGCCAGCCGTGCGGCCGCCTAGCGGTAGGGCGGGAAGCGGCCGGTGAGCGGGGCGCCGGCCGCGAGTTTTTCGAACGCGATCGGGTCGGTGACCACTCGCCAGGTGTGGAACGGTTGTCGTCCGGGGGCGAAGGCGGCCTTGTAGCGGAAGAGGGAATCGTCCGCGCCGCCCAGGCCGCCGCCGAGGTGGTACGTGTGGTTGCCGCGCTCGCGGCCCCAGAGGCGCACCTCGTGGTAGAGCAGCTTGTCGGCCCACCAGATCTGTCCGTCGCGGGTGGACTGCAGGTGGGTGTGCATGATGCCGCCGAGCTCGAAGAACAGGTTGCCGCCCAGCACCTCGTCGCCGCAAAGGGCCACGGCCAGGTGGATGTGGTCGCCGAGTGCGTGGCGCAGCCGGTGGAAGTGGGACGGCTCGAAGAAGTAGAAGCCGGTGGCGCCGACCCGCCGCATGGTCGCGTGATACGTGGCGATCCAGTCGTCCAGCAGGGTCCAGTCGTCGAAGACGATCCGTACGCCCGCGCGCCGCGCCTTGCTGATCTGGTTGCGGTGTGTGCGGTGGGTGTCCGACCAGATCTGTTCGGTGCCGAGCGTCAGGTCGATCGTGACGGTCTCGCCGTGGTGCACGACGGTGCCGGCGCTCTCCAGAACGTCGAGCGGGGCGGGCAGCAGCGGGTGGAGCCGGGCGAACGCGGTGATCACGTCGTGGGTGCGCAGCAGGTCGGACATGGCCCGGACCGCCCGGCTCCAGAAGCCGGTGCCGGCGGGCACGACGTTGCTGATCGGGCCGGGGTAGCCGTACGGGGAGATCGCGTCCGACAGTCCCGTCTCCGGGATCGGGCGCAGGACCAGGGGAACGAGGAGTACCCGCTCGTCCTCGTCGTACCGGAACGCCACCGGTGTGCCTCCGCTGAGCCGGGCGTCCAGGCTGACGTAGTCGGGCAGGTGGTAGACGTCGTGGCGGACGCGGTCGAGCGCGTCCGCCCACGATCTGTCGTCGGGTTGCAGTAGGGCGCCTTCGGCCATCGGTCATCCCTTCGCTGTTCTGTTGTCAAGCGGTGTTCGGCACCGCCAGCCGGTGATGGGCGGCGTCCGGGCGCCGCCGTGCCCGGCTCCACCTGCGGGCGCTGAGCGTCCAGCGCAGCAGGGTGCGGGGCACCGTGTTCTGGGTGGCCATGTGCAGCAGGTAACGCCACATCGGATACTCCCCGCGCCGGTTCGACAGAGCGTACGAGAACCGCCTGGCAGGTAGGTCCACGTAGTCGGGGACCCGCTCGAACCAGGCGCTGCTGGCCCGCGCCGCGCGCTGCAGCGGTGCCAGTGCCGCCTTGCGGCGGTGCTCGTAACGTTCCAGGGCCACGGCCAGCTCGTCACCGGAGGCGATGGCGTCCGCCAGCGCCATCGCGTCCTGCATCGCCAGCTTGGTCCCGGAGCCGATCGCGAAGTGTGTGGTGTGC
This sequence comes from Actinoplanes sp. NPDC051861, assembly GCF_040681145.1. Lineage (NCBI taxonomy): Bacteria > Bacillati > Actinomycetota > Actinomycetes > Micromonosporales > Micromonosporaceae > Actinoplanes > Actinoplanes sp. NPDC051861. Next base: position 32,931 of record NZ_JBFAYE010000033.1, on the reverse strand, counting down.
GCCGAGTCGCCCATCAGCACGACGTTGCCGTGGTCCCAGCGCTGGGCGGTGACCCGGCGGAAGTTGAGCCAGCCGGTGCCGCCCACCTCGGCGCGGTGGTCGATCAGCTCCTTGCCGCCCAGGTGGTCGGCGAAGATCTCCTGCAGCTTCGCGGCGCCGGTGCGGGCGTCCAGGTCGTCGAAGCCGAGCGCGGACCACGTCGACGGCTGGCATTCGACGATGAAGGTGCTGGTGGTGGAGTTGAACGGGTACGCGTGGAACCAGATCCAGCCGGCCTCGGTCTTCTCGAAGCCGAACGTGAACGTGTCGAAGACGTGCGGGGTGCCGAGCCAGATGTACTTGTTGGAGGCGACCTCGACCTCGGCGCCGAAGTGTTCCGCGTGCTGCTCGCGGATCCGGCTGCGAGCGCCGTCGCAGGCGATGACCAAGTCAGCCGGTGGCAAGTCCGACAAATCCGATAAATCGGATCTGTAGCTCACGACAACCCCGAGTTCGGCCGCCCGTTCGGCCAGGATCTCCAGCAGGCGGTGCCGGCCGAGGCTGAACCCGTACCCGGCCAGGTGAGTGACCGGTTTCCCGGTGGCACGCACCTCGTACTCGTCCCACTGGCGCGCGGAGGCGAAGATCCGCTCCGCGCTCACCGAGTCGTATCGGAACAGGTCGTCGAGCAGGTCGTCCCAGAAGACCACGCCCCAGCCCCAGGTGACACCGGCCGGGTTGCGCTCCAGCACGGTGACCTCGTGGTCCGGGTCGGCGAGCTTCGCCAGCACCGCGAAATACAGTCCGGCGGGACCTCCGCCGACGCAGGTGATCCGCATGGCGCGCTCCTAACGGTAGGACGGGAACGTGGTGGTCAGGTCGGCCGGGTCGGCGCCCGGTTTGCGCTCGCGCACCAGGGCCTCGTACGCCGGCCGGTCCGCCACCACCCGCCAGGTGTGGAACGGGTGCCGGCTCGTCGAGAACCCCGCCTTGTACGTGAACAGCGAGTCGTTGGCGCCGCCCTTGCCGCCGCCCAGGTGGAAGACCTCGTCGCCGCGGGCCTTGCACCAGCGCCGGACCTCGTCGTAGAGCAGCTCGTCGGCGTACCGCTTCGGGGCTCGCCGGGTCGACGACACGTACCCGGTGGCGATCCCGTCGTAGCTGAAGAACGTGTTGCCGCCGACCACCTCGTCGCCCTCCAGGGCCACCGCGAGGTGCATCCGGTCGCCGACCGCGTCGTGCAGCGCGGCCAGGTGCTCGCGGGTGAAGAAGTAGTAGGACGTCGCGCCCACCCGCCGCATGTTGTCGTGGTAGACGTCGACCCACTCGCCGAGCCGGTCCCAGTCGTCGAAGACCACCCGGGTACCGGCCCGCTTGGCCCGGTTGATGTGGTTGCGGTGGTCGCTGCGGGTCTGCTTCCACATCTCCTCGACCGAGACGGTCAGGTCCATCGACACGGTCTCGCCGTGGTGGACCACCGCGCCGTGGTGGCGCAGCGCCGGTATCGGCGGGTTCAGCAGCGGGTGCATCCGGATGAACGCGGTCACGATCCCCTCGGCCCGCAGCGTCTCGACGAACGCGGCGCAGGCCTGCTCCCAGAACTCGGCGTCGCCCGGCGGCGCGTCGGTCACCGGGCCCGGATAGCCGTACGGCGAGAGCGCGTCACGGAGCTCCGAACCGTTGATCGCCCGCACGATCAGCGGGATCAGCAACCGCCGGCCGTCGCGTTCGAAGTGGAACGCGGCCGGGGTGCCGCCGTACAGCCGCGCGTCGAGGACGACGTAGTCCGGCACGTGGTACATGTCGTGACCGACGTGCTGGAGCGTCTCCTTCCACTCGCGTGCCGCCGGGTCCAAGAGGGCAGCCGTCATCGTCCTGTCTCCTTCCGGCGTGTCACGACCGCAGAACGCGGGCGTTGAGCGCCATGTTCGCGGCGAACTGATCGTTCACCACCTGGTGTTTCTCCAGCCGCAGTTGCACGGCCGGGTCGTAGCGGCCCAGCTTCACGAAACCGTCGGCGAACCAGCCGTTGTCGGCGCCGGTGCCGTCGACGTACATCCGGTAGGTGGTGCCGGACGGCCACACGACCTCGGTGAGCAGGGCGCCGAAAGCCGCCATGTCGGCACCGGTCCAGGAGGTGCCGCGGTCACGGGCCTCCACGACGTACGTGATGACGCCGTTGCCGTGACCGACGTCCTGGCCGGGCCGCTTCGCCGAGTCCCAGACGTCGCTCCAGAAGTAGGCGGTCGCCTCGGCCGGGTTGCGCCGCATCTGCCCGTGCAGCCGGGTGCTGATCGTGTCGTGGACCGTCTGGTATCGGGTGCGGCGGCCGGCGTCGGCGGTGAGCAGCGACAGGTTCAACGAGATCAGCGCCCAGTGCGCCGCCATGTGCGTGCGCTCGCGGTAGATCGTGTCGTCGGCGCCGCGCGAGTACCACTTCTCGAAGATCTGCGTCTCGGCGAAGTCGAGCAGCCGCTGACTGCGGTCGCGGTAGTCGGCGCGCGCGGCGGGGTTGTCATGGACGGCGACCAGCAGCGACGTCGCGTACCGCCAGAAGTAGCTCTCGTAGAGCGGCACCTCGTCGCCGCCCTCGCCGGACTTGCGGGACGCCCATCCCGAGTACTCGTCCCTGAACTGGCTGTCCCGCAGTGATACCGAGGGTTTCGCCGACGCCACCACGTTCTCCACGTAGGTCAGCGCCCGGTCGAGGAAGCGGCGCTGATCGGTGGCCCGGAACATGGCGGTCAGGCCGTCCACGTCGTACGCCAGGTCGTAGTGGTCGCGGCTGTCGTCCGACCGGCTCAGCGGAATCCCGTTGCGGTACGAGAAATCCCAGCTCTTCATGAACACGCCGGTCCAGAACGCGACCGGTTTCACCTTGAGCGCGTCCTGGGTGGCCGGTGCCACGCCAGGCATCGGCTCGCGGATCGCCGGCACGTCCTCGCCGCCGCGCACCGCGGTGTGCGCCGCGGCGGTGGCGACCGCGGCCGCGCCGAGACCGAGTGTGATCAACACGGTGCGCCGCTTCATCGGAGCACCAGCTCACGGTCGGGGGACTTGACCGGGGTCAGCGCCGCCGCGGCGGCCAGCGCCGCGAAGATCCAGGCGAGCCGGGAGTCGTAGTAGTCACCGGAGAAGAGGCTGCTCAGAGCCACGAACACGGCCGCCGCGACGGCGAGCCCGGTCAGCTGCGGGCGGTTGCCGCCGCCGTGCACGACCCGGGTCCAGAGCACCAGCGACGCGGTGAGCAGGCCGAGGCCGATCAGCCCGCCCTCGGAGGCGACGCCGAGCAGATAGTTGTGGGGGTACTCGACGGCCTGGTTGACGCCGATCACGCCGTAGAAGCCGTCCAGCCCGGCACCGGCGACCGGGCGGTCGAGGAAGAGGTTCCACGCGGCGGCCCAGATCGAGGTCCGGTCGGAGAGATATTGTTCCTGCACGGTCTGCTCAACGAAGCGTTCCTGGAACAGGTCGGTGAATGCCGGCGGGGCGAACGCCCAGAGAGCAGCACCGGCGGCCACCAGCACCAGGGCCGCGGCCACGATCGGGCCGGTGCGCAGCCGGTGGCGCAGCTTGAGCAGCGCGGCGAAACCCACCACGGCGCCGGCGAGCAGGCCCGCCCGGGAGCCGGAGAGCACCGCGGCGAGCAGGAACAGCGGGGTCACCAGCAGCGGCCAGCGCTTTCCGGTGAGCATGAACAGCGCCACCGCGCTGATCACACCGAGGATCTCGATGCGGACGAAGACGTTCGGGCCGCCGCCGAACGCGGAGTAGCGGCCCTGTTCGCCGGGGCCGCTGATGAGGATCGCGGCGAGCGCGAAGACGGTCGCGACCACGAACAGCAGCCGGAACACCGTGCGGATGGCCTGGTCGGGGTCGCCCACCGCGTACACATAGAAAGCCAGCACCAGAACGCCCAGCAGGACCAGATCGAGGGTCTGCGGGCCGATCCGCGAAGCGGGCGGCGCCCACAGCGCCGAGGCGATCTGGAAGAGGAAGAAGAGCAGTGCCGCGAGCAGCCAGCCCTCCCGGCTCGGTGTGCCCTTCTCGCCCCTTCTCGCGACGTCGATGACGAGAAGCACGATCGCGAGGATCAGGCCGATCACGCGCAGGTCGACCCAGGCCAGGTCGACGAGGCCGGCCCGGTCGAGGGTGTAGCGGCCACCGATCGTCACCAGGACCAGCATCAGTCCCGGTGCCAGGAAGATCCGTGAGGTCACGGCCGGTCCTTCGCCACCATCGTCGTGATCAGTGCGAAGGCCAGGCAGGCGCCGTAGCCGAGCAGGGAGCCGTAGGCCGCGCCGAGGATGCCGATCTTCGGGATGAGCAGCACGTACGCCGCGAAGCTCACCGCGAACCCGGTGATCTCGGCGACCGACACGAGCCCGCTGTGCCCCTTCGCGATCAGCAGGCCGAGCGCGACCCGGGAGATCGCGTAGAGCCCGGCGGCGACGACGAGCGGCAGCACGATCGCCTTGGCCGGCGCGTACTGGTGGCCGAAGACCGGCTCGATCAGCAGGTACAGCCCGCCGGCCACGATCGGGACGACTACCAGGGTGTAGACGGCGGCGGCCACCACGAGCGGCTTGGCGCGCAGGCCGCCGTCGTTGTGCGAGGCACGCCAGCGGCCGAGGCGGGAGTCCGCGTACGCCCGGACCGGCCACGCGAGCAGCTCGGTCATCGTGGCCACCGACGTGTAGAGGCCGAGTGCGGCGGTGGACGCCAGCGCCGGGATGACCAGGCGGTCCACCCGCAGCATCGCCATGTTGGAGATCGCCGCGGGGAACAGGGCGAGGCCCTCCCGGCGCACCAGGCGGTTCTGGTCGGGCCGGACCGGGGCGGACCCGGGCAGCACCGGCAGCCGCAGCCAGATGACGAGGTAGACGACGGTGGGCGCGGCGCCGGCGAACAGGTAGGCGAGGAACCACATCTCGGGGTGCGAGGCGCCGGTGGCGTACAGGGCCACCAGCGTCACGAGCAGCAGCACCGCCTCGATGACCCGGCAGATCAGGAAGTCACGCACCCGCCCGACGGCGATCGCGATCGACCGGGTGGCCAGGCTGGCCGCCTCGATCAGCGCGTACCACGCCAGCATCGCGATGATCAGCGGGCCGGGGGAGAGGCGGTGCGGCGCGGCGATCGCGTAGACCACCGCGGCGGTCAGGAACAGGGCGCAGGGGACGAGGAGCAGCCGGGCGTACGCGCGGACGGCCGGCGCAGCCGACACGTTGTGGTAGCTCGCCACGAAACTGCGCTCGGTGCCGAGCAGCAGGACCTGGGTGGTCAGGTAGACCACCTGCAGCAGCAGCGCGACCTCACCGCGGTGGGTGGGTGTCAGCGAGCGGACCATCAGGATGTTGGCGGCCAGGGCGACGCCGCCGGTGAGCACCTGGGAGGCGAGCAACTGGACGTACGGCTCGCGGAGCATGCCGCCGACGAAGGCGACCGGGCTCCGTGGCGCCGCCTCCTGGACCCTACTCACTCTTGTCCTCAGGTGGTGTCTCGAAGACCTTCGCCCAGCCGCGGGCGACGTCGGGTTCCTTCTCCGGTTTCTCGTCCTTCTCCGGCGGGCTGATCTCGGCCTTCACGACCTGGGCGCGGCCACGTGCGGGGCCGACCACCGGCAGGGAGACGAACGTGTCGTCGATCCTCGGCGGGCGGTCGGGCGCCTCGCTGAACAGGCCCAGACCGGTCTCGGCGGGCTGCACCTCGGCCACCACCTCGTGCCAGTCCTTGCCGGTCGGCAGCTTGCGGGGCAGCGCGTTGAGCACGGCGCCGGCCACCTCCGCGCCGACGCGCTCGAGCAGGTCCATCGACGTGCGCACGTCGGCTGTACGGGTGTGGTTGGCCCGCACCACGAGCAGCGCCCGGTCGGTCACCCGGCTCAGCACCGCCGCGTCCGCCACGCCCTGCAGCGCCGGCGCGTCGACCAGCACGATGTCGAACCGCTCGGTCAGCGTCCGGACCGTGGCCCGTAGCCGCGGGGAGGCGAGCACCTCACCCGGGTCCGGCGCGTGCTCGCCGGCCGGCAGCACGGTGACCCGGCCGTTCAGCGAGCTCTGCAGCACGTCCGGCACCCGCGCGGTGCCCGCCAGCACCTCGGCCAGACCCGGTGCCCCGTCCAGCGCCAGGTAGCGGCCGACGCCCGGGTTGCGCATGTTCGCGTCGACGAGCACCACCCGGGCGCCGGTCTCGGCCATCGCTATCGCCAGCCCACAGGTGACCGCGGTGGTACCCTCCTTGCGGTGCGAGCCGGTGAGCAGCAGCGACCTGCCCGGCCCGAGGACCGCCGGGTCGGCCAGGTCCGGTATCAGGCTGCGCAGCCGCCGGAACGCCTCGGCGAGGGCCTGGTCCGGATGTGTTCCCCGGCCGGCGCGCCCGCCCAGCGAGATCGTCCCGACCGTGCCGAGGCCGAGCCGGCGCAGATCCTCCTCGTCGCCGACGGTCTTGGCGGTGGCCTCGCGCACGGCGACCGCCACCGCGCCGATGAGCAGGCCCAGCACGCTCGCGAAGCCGAGGTTGCGCAGCAGGTTGTCCGGCTCCTGGGTGGTCACCGCGTCCTGCACGATCGAGACGGCCGGTGCGGGGCCCTCCTCGCCCGGTGCGCCGATCTGCCGGGCCAGCCCGACCAGCACCGACGCGGCGGTCGTGACGATCTGCCGGCTCTGCTCCGGCGACTCGGCGGTGGCCGAGACGACCAGCAGGTCGGTGCCCTCGCGGACCTGGGCGGACAGGCTTTTCTGCACCTGCTCCGAGGTGACCTCGGGCCCGATCCGGTCCACCACGCCCTGCGCCACCCGCGGCCCGGTGAGCAGCGCGATGTACGAGTTGAGCCGCCGGGCACCGGCGTCCGGGTCGCCGTTGCCCCCGCTCACGAACAGGATCATCGAGGACCGGTGCCCGGGAGTACCGGTCATCGTCAGCCCGGCCGCCACGGTGGCCGCCACCAGCACCGGCACCACGAGCCAGAGCCATCGGCGCCGGCAGGCCCGTACGTACGCACGTAGTTCCACGCTCAACCCCCGCTCCGGACCGGGCTTCTCCCGGCCGCTCTGTCCAGGACCTCTTCGAAGCGGTCGAAGAGCATGTCCCGGGAGAACCGCTCGACGGCGAGGCGGTGCGCGGCCTCACGAGCCCGGTGCAGCCACAGGTCGTCGCGCAGGTGCCGGGCCAGGATCTCGCCTGCCTGCTCGGTGTCCTCCGGGTCGAGGACCAGGCCCGCGCCGGTCTCGGTGAGCAGGTCGGCCTGCCAGCCGCCGTAGTTGATGGCGATCGGTCGGGACGCGGCGAGCGCGTCGAAGAACTTGTTCGCCGAGTTGTCCCACAGGCCGCGGATCGGCCGGACCGTGCTGGACGACATGGTCGCGGCGCCGAGGATCACCGGCAGCTCGGACTTCGGCACCTTCTCCCACATGTGCACGTTCGGGTTCTCCGCGGCGAGTGCCTTCGTGGACTCCCACTCCCTGCCGTGACCCACGATCAGCAGCTGGATCCCGGGGTCCAGCTCGCGGATCCGGCCGAACGCCCGCACGAGGTATTCCACGCCGTTCACCGCGCCGAGCGCGCCGGTGTAGACCATCAGCGGCCGGTCGCCGAGCCAGCGGTGCTCGGCGCGGAACCGGCGCACCGCCTCCGGGTCGACGGTGAACAGGTCGATGTCGGCGGCGTTCGGGATGACCGTGGTGGGCGTGCCGGGGCGGCGGGCGACGACGCCGGCGGCCATGCCGGGGGAGAGCGCGACGACCTCGGCGGCGTTGCGATAGGCGAGGTTCGCCAGGGCGCCGGCCAGGCCGCGGGCGACCGGGTTGCGCAGGGCGCCCATCTCGATCGGCACCTCGGGCCAGAGGTCACGGACCTCGAAGACGAACGGTACCCGGCGCAGCTTGGCCGCGAGTACGCCGGGCACCGCGACTGTGAGCGGTGTGCTGGTGGCGAAGACCAGATCCGCTTTGAGCCGGGCGGCGCGCGTCCCGGCCAGGATCATGAACTCGGCGAAGGCGCGCAGGCGGCGCGCGTACGACATGTTGTTGTTGTAGGGGACGCGGAACCAGTGGACGGTGACGCCGTCGTCGTCGGTCACCTTCCAGCCCATGTCGCGGGCGCCGGGCGTGATGTCGGTGGTGATGACGTCGACCGAGTGGCCGCGCGCGACCAGGCGGCGGGCCTGCTCGTACGAGCGGATCCCGCCGGCCATGCCCGGGTTGCAGTAGTACTGATGGATGTAGACGATGCGCATCCGCCGCGTCATCCTTCCTGGGCTGAACGGACCGCTTCCACGACCCGTTGCCGGTCGTGCGCGGTGAGGGCGGATCCGCTCGGCAGGCACACGCCCCGGCGGAAGAGTCCGGCGCTGACCTCGCCGCCGCGCATCACGCAGTCCTGGAAGACGGGCTGCAGGTGCATCGGCTTCCAGGCGGGGCGCCCCTCGATGTCGCGGGCGGCCAGCTCGGCGAGGACCCGGTCGCGGTGCTCGTCCACCAGCACGCAGGTCAGCCAGTAGTTGGGCACGCCGTAGCCGGCGACCGGCATGAACGTCAGACCGGGCAGGTCGCCGAGGGCGGAGCGGTAGAACTCGAACGTCTCGCGGCGCGCGGCGATCATCTGTTCCAGGCGCAGGAGCTGGCCCCGGCCGACGGCGGCGAGCAGGTTGCTGAGCCGGTAGTTGTAGCCGATGTGCCGGTGCTCGTAGTGCGGCACCGGCTCGCGGGCCTGGGTGGCCAGGTGCCGGGCCTGCTTGGCGACCCGGCTGTCGTCGGTGACGAGCATGCCGCCACCACCGGTGGTGATGATCTTGTTGCCGTTGAACGACAGGACCCCGGCCAGCCCGAACGACCCGGCGCTGCGTCCGCGGTAGGTCGCGCCGAGCGCCTCCGCCGCGTCCTCGATCAGCGGCACGCCGTAGCGGTCGCACGCTTCCAGCAACGGGTCGTAGTCGGCACACTGCCCGTACATGTCCACGGCGACGACGGCCCGCGGCAGCTGCCCCCGCTCGGCGCGGGTCCGCAGTTCCTCGGCGACCAGTACGGGATCCACGTTCCAGCTGTCCGGCGTGCTGTCCACGAAGACCGGCCGGGCGCCGAGATAGACGACCGCGTTCGCGGTGGCGGCGAACGTGAACGAGGGCACCAGGACGGTGTCGCCGCGGCGTACCCCGGCCGCGATCAGCGCCAGGTGCAGCGCCGCGGTGCCGCTGCTGAGCGCCACCGCGTGCCGGACACCGACCAGCTCGGCCGTCTGCGCCTCGAAGGCGTCCAGGTCCGGGCCGACCGGCGCCACCCAGTTCGAGTCGAACGCCGCGAGCAGCAGCTTGCGCTCCAGGTCGCTGACGTCGGGTGGGGACAGATAGATGCGCGCGTCAGTCATGGACCCGGGTCCTCACTGCCAGAATCGGCCAGGCCGGGTGCAGGCCCTGGCGGCGGATCCACATCGGCGAGTCGCCGGCGTGCATGGCCGGGCGCAGCGTGGTGGCGAAGCTGCGATATCCGGCCTCCCGGGCGGTGCGCACGTCGCGCTCGCGGAAGTCGACGGCGGGATGCCCGTACGGCGCGGCGAAGTCGCGGACCTCGACGCCCAGCTCTTCCTCGATCTCGCGTTTCGAGTCGATCAGCTCGCGGGCGGCGGCCTCGTCGTCCTGGTCGGCAAGCCGGGTGTGCGTGACGGTGTGCGATCCGAAGTCGAACCCCTCGGCGACCAGGTCGCGGCAGTCCTGCCAGGTCAGGTTCCCCGGCCGGCCGACCATGCCGGAGGTCAGGAAGAACATCGCCGGCACGCGCAGCTCCCGCAGCAGCGGGGCGGCGACGTCGCGCCAGGTGAGGTGCGCGTCGTCGAAGGAGAGGCAGAACATCGGGCCGGGCAGCGGCCGGTCACCGGCGAGCACGGCGAGCGCGTTCTCCCAGGAGATCATCGGCCCGATCCGGCTCAGGGTGCGCAGGTGGTGGCGCAGGTCGTCGCCGTACTCCGCCGGGACGTCGTGGTAGAAGGGGAAGTAGAGACCCGGTGCGCTGGGCAGGCGGCGCAGCAGCCCGGCGGGCGCCAGGATGCGGCCCTGGACCCGGGGCCGGGCCCGGAGCCTGCTGCGCAGCCCCAGCTCGTTCAGGCGTTTTCTGATCGCCGTAGGCACGGCACCTCCCGGTCTGTCCTCACCGTTCCACCCACGATTGCAAATGCGTGGGGAGACCGGCAGTAGCAATTGTCATAATGAACGCGAGGATGATTCACATCGATTTGGAATAGCCCGATCGGCTCCTTGCGGAATGCGCTTACGATGACGCATCATCCGCCCACAGGTATTTTTCTTCACCGGGGATCACATGCTTCGACTGCAACGCGTGGAGCCGTCGCCCGCGCTCTGGAACGACCGCGCGGCATACCCGGACCGATTGATCTTCCACACGCCCGAGTGGCTCGCGTTCGTGGCCGAGTGCCAGGGCGCCGAGCCGGTGCTGGCCACCGTCACCGACGGCAGCACGCCGGCCGGTCACTTCACCGGCCTGCTCACGAGGAAGTACGGCCTGCGCATCCTGGGCAGCCCGATGGCCGGCTGGACCACGTCCTATCTGGGGTTCCAGCTGGACCCGGGTGTGTCGCGGCGTGCCGCGCTCGACGCGCTGCTGCCGTTCGCCTTCGACGAGCTCGGCTGCGCGCACGCGGAGGTCCGCGACCGCTTCCTCACCGAGGCGGACCTGGCCGGGTCGGGTCTGCTCTGGGAGTCCGCCCCGACCGCGGTGATCAATCTGGAGCCGTCCGAGGATGATCTTTTCGCCGCGATGGCCAGTGCCTGCCGGCGCAACATCCGCAAGGCGGCCAAGTCCGGTGTCGTCATCGAAGAGGTGGACGGCGATCCCGCATTCGCCGACGAATTCTACGATCAATTACGGGACGTATTCGCGAAACAGAACCTGGTGCCCACCTATTCGGTGGAAAGAGTTCGGTCGTTGATCCGTCACCTGTCGCCCGCCGGGCGGATCCTGCTGCTGCGCGCCCGCGACGGCGAGGGCCGGTCGATCGCCACGGCGGTCCTGCCGTGGCACCACCGCGCGATGTACTTCTGGGGTGGCGCCAGCTATCGCGAGCACCAGCACCTGCGCCCCAACGAGGCGCTGATCTGGCACGCGCTGCGCTGGGCCCGGGCCCGGGGGCTCACCGAGTTCGACTTCGTGGGCGGCAACTCCTACAAGGCGAAGTACGGCACCACCGAGGTGCCGGTCCCGTGGGCCCGCCGGTCGCGCTCGCCGCTGGTGGCGCGCCTGCGCGACGCGGCAAAGCAGGGCTTCGCGCTGAAGCAGCGTGCCGCCGCCCGGCTGACGGGCGTACGCTGAAGCATTTGAAACTTCTTGCCGAGCAATGTGTCGTTATCGACGGTCGTGATTAGCGTCATAGGTCATCGATCATGGACTCAACAGGCAATATAACGTTGTTCACGCACCAGAAACAGCCTGCAAGTTCTGGAACCTCTTGCAAGAACGTAGCGTTCGATCCCGGCCGGCCATCCGAAAAGGACAGCCAACTGGGGGAGAAACGCCATGAAGCAACACCGAGGGCGCTGGGCCGTGGCCCTGGCGCTGGGCGCGGTCGCGGTGATCGCGGCGCCCGCCGAAGCCGCGGACACCAAGGTCGCGGCGGAGGTGAGCAGCGCGGTGCGTGACGGCGGGAAGACGACGTTCTGGGTTCTGCTGCGCGACACGCTCGACCTGACCGGCGGGCGCGCCGCCGAGGTCCACGACCGGGCGCGGGCGAGCGCCGCGCGCAGCCAGAAGGTCCTGCGCACGCTGCTGACCAGCCGCAAGGCGACGTTCGAGTCCTACTGGATCGCCGACACGATGCGCGTCACCGGCGACGCGGCGCTGGTGGAAGCCGTCGCGTCCCGCCCGGAGGTCAAGGCCGTGCTGCCGGACAAGCCGGTGACGCTGCCGGCACCGGCGGCCGGGCGGGTGCAGGCGGCCGTCGACGCCGTCGAGTGGAACATCGACCGGATCGGCGCGCCGCGCGTCTGGGCCGATCGCGACGACCGCGGTCAGGGGATCGTGGTGGCCAACGTCGACACCGGCGTCCAGTTCGACCACCCGGTGCTGGCCGCCGGATACCGGGGACGCCAGGCCGACGGGTCGTACCAGCACGACTACAACTGGTACGACCCGTCCCGCGTCTGCCCGGACGCGGCCCCCTGCGACAACAACGGGCACGGCACCCACACCATGGGCACGATCGCCGGATCCGAGGGCGTCGGCGTCGCACCCGGCGCCACCTGGATCGCCGCGAAGGGCTGCGAGACGAGCTCCTGCTCGGTGTCGGCGCTGCTCGCGGCCGGGCAGTGGATCGTCGCGCCGACCGACCGCAACGGGCAGAACCCTCGCCCCGACCTGGCCCCGGACGTGGTGAACAACTCGTGGGGCGGCGCGCCGGGCTTCGACCCGTGGTACGCCGACGTGGTCCGCGCGTGGGTGGCGGCGGGCATCTTCCCGGCGTTCTCCAACGGCAACGCCGGTCCGTCCTGCGGCACCGCCGCGACCCCGGGCTCGTACGCGGACACGTACTCCTCCGGGGCGTTCGACATCGGCAACGCGATCGCCGGGTTCTCCAGCCGGGGCTCCGGCCAGAACGGCACGGTCAAGCCGGACCTCGCGGCGCCCGGTGCCGACGTGCGCTCCAGCACGCCGGGCAACGGGTACGCGAGCCTCAGCGGTACCTCGATGGCCTCACCGCACACGGCCGGGACGGTCGCGCTGATCTGGGCGGCGGCACCGGCGCTGCGCCGGGACGTGGCGGCCACCCGGGAGATCCTGGACGCGACCGCGATCGACACCGACGACACGAGTTGCGGCGGCACGGCCGGTGACAACAACGTGTTCGGGGAGGGGAGGCTGGACGCGTACGCCGCCGTGGCCCTCGCCGTGCGCCCGGCAGGCAGCCTGACCGGCACGGTGACCGGTGCCGGCGTCCCGCTCGCCGGTGCGACCGTCGCGCTCACCGGCGCCGGCGACCGGACCACGGCCACCGGCGCCGACGGCGGATACCGGTTCGGGCGGCTCCCGGCCGGCGTGCACCACCTGCGGGTGAGCGCGTTCGGCTACGACACGTACGAGACCGACCTGCGGATCGTCGAGGGTGTGGCGCAGTCCCGCGACGCCGACCTGGCCGTGAGCGCCTCGGCGACGATCGAGGGCCTGGTCAGCGCGGCCGGCGCAGCCGTTCCCGGTGCGAGCGTGTCGCTGGCCGGTACGCCGGTCTCGGTGCGCACCGGCGACGACGGCCGCTACCGGATCGCTGCCCCGCTCGGCGCTCACCGGATCACGGTGAGCCCGCTCGGCGGCTGCACCGGTGGCGCGTCCCGTGACATCACGCTGACCGGTGACGTGACCGTGGACCTGCCGCTCGACCAGAGCACCGACCGGTATGGCCACGTCTGCGGCCCGTCGCCGGAGCCCTACCGGGCGGGCAGCGAGCGGCTGGCCCTGACCGGGGACGACAACGCGATCGAGGTGAGCCTGCCGTTCCCCGTCCCGCACTACGGCGTCGCCCACGAGCGGGCCTGGATCAGCACCAACGGGCTGATCTCCTTCGACGGCGCGCAGACCCGGTACGCGAACACCGGCCTGCCGGACGTCACCGAGCCGAACAACGCGATCTATCCGTTCTGGGACGATCTCTTCGTCGGAACCGACTCCGGTGTGTACATCGCTTCGGACGGCGACACGTTCGTGGTGGAGTGGCGCGACGTGCGGTTCTTCGGCGAGGACACGGCGCAGCGGCTCTCGGTGAGCGCGGTGCTCCGGCGCGACGGATCGGTCACCTTCGGATACCGAGGGCTGGCCGGGGCGCGAGCTGCCGGGATCAGCGCGACCGTCGGGCTGGAGGGCCCGGCGGGTGGCGACGGGTTCGCGTACGCGGTGAACGGCACCTCGGTGACCGAAGGCCTCGGGGTGAGGTTCCGGACGGCCTCGCGCCGCGTCGCGGCGACCTTCAACGTGACCGGCGAGACCTACTGGGGTCAGAACGTCTTCGTCACCGGGAACATCGGCGAGCTGGGTGAATGGGATCCGGCGCGGGCGGTCGCGCTCTCCGCCGCAGGCTATCCGGTCTGGTCCGGTGAGGTGAGCCTGCCGGCGGGCACGGCGATCGAGTTCAAGTACCTGAAGAAGAACCCGGACGGCAGCGTGACCTGGGAGCAGGGCGAGAACCGCAGCACCGTGACCCCGCCCGGCGGGCAGTACGTCACGCACGACGAGTTCCGGAGCTGATCCTGGCGGCGAGGCCCGCCGCCGACGCCCCGAGGGCGGCGGGCCTCAGCCAGGGATAATGCCTGTCAGGCCGCGGCAACGCGCTCGCGGACGACATCGGCACCGGCCGGCGTGCCCGGCAGAACCCCGTAGTCCCCGTACGTGCCGACGTAGACCGGGGTGTCCCGCTGGGTGCGCCGGTTCTCGGCGAGCGGGCCGATGTCGACGGCGTCGTAACCGATGCTGTCGAACAGCTCGGTGACCACCTTCTTGGCGTCCGCGTCGTCGCCCGCGATCGGCAGGGCCGACCGGTCGGCGGCGCCGGACGGGCGCCCGAGTGCGCCGAGGTGACCGGCCCAGATGTTGTTGAAGCCCTTCACCACGTGCGACTCGGGGAGGTGCGCCTGGAGCAGCTCACCCGTGGTGGTCGTGCCGTCCTCCAGCTCGGCGAAGACGCCGTCACGCTCGGGGTAGTAGTTGTTCGTGTCGATGACCACCTTGCCCGTGAGCGGCTCCGCCGGCACGTCCCGGTAGGCCTTCAGCGGGACCGTCACCACCACGATGTCGCCGGCCGCGGCCGCTTCCGCCACGGTGGCCGCGCGGGCCTTGGGGCCCAGCTCAGCGACCAGTTCCTGGAGGGTTTCCGGCCCGCGGGAGTTGCTCAGCACCACGTCGTGCCCGGCGGCCACCGCCAGGCGCGCCACGGTGCTGCCGATGTTCCCGCTGCCGATGAGTCCGATCGTCGTCATGTCAGCGCGAACCTCCCGGCGCAGCGAACGATTCCGGCAGGCGCGCCACCGTGATCGGGGGCACACCGGCCGGATCTCATTTCAGGCGCGGGCGCCGACCCAGGTCTCGGTCTCGTACGGGGCGACAACCAGCGCACACACCGGGTCGCTCTCGCAGACCGCGCCGTGCACCACGAAGTCCGGGTCGGTGAACGCCTCCTCGTGCCCGCGTACCACGTCACGCAGGCTGTTCTTGATCGCCTGGATCACGTAGCCCTCGCTGGTGCCCTCGTGCTCGACGAACAGCCCGCCCTGGCCGTCGAGGCGCTGCACCCAGCCGATGCCGGCCCAGGCCTGCTCACCCGGGAGCGTCGCGTACTGCTCGGCGTAGACGCAGTAGAGCTTGTCGCCCCAGGCGCCCTCCGGGACCGGGCCCTTGCCGCTCGGGTCGACGCTGGTGCCGGGCGGGATCACGCTCGACAGCCGGACCAGGTTGTACACGGCGATGTCGGCCTCGACCAGGGCGTCGTGGAACGCGGAGAGGGTGGTGGTGCCCCGCCCGGTCGCCTTCACGACGGGGATCTGGTCGTAAACCGCGGAAGTCTGCACCGTTAGCTCGTCCTTTGCTCACTCGAATCTTCCAGCTTCGGTGAGAAGGGTCGGCTGTCCGGCGGCGTACTGAAGGAATTGCGCCAGGGCAACAGCAGCGGCGTGGCCAGCAGGAGCGCGCCGGCGATCGCGATCGCGCCGCGAACACCGGCGACGGTGGCGAGCAGGCCCCAGAGGGCGGTGGCGGAGGCGATCGCGGCCTTGGTGCTCACCGACCAGGCGGTCAGCACGCGGGCCACCCGGTCCGGCGGGATCAGGTCGAGGCGTTCGGTCGCGAGGACCGGGTTGAACAGGCCGGCGCAGGTGATCAGGCCGAATTCGACGATCATCACGAGTGCCAGGCCGGCCGGTCCGGGCACGATCAGGGCGAGGCCGAGGCCCCAGCAGGCGCGCAGGGTTCCGGCGAGGATCAGGACCCGGTGCCGGCCGAGCTTGGCGACCATCGGTCCGGCCAGGCGGGATCCGAGAAGACCACCAAGGCAGGGTACGGCGAAAGCGAGCCCGTACTGCCACGGCGGGAATTCCAGCGTTCTGAGCATGAGGACGGCCAACAGTGGGGCCGGGGCCATGATCAGCGCGTTGACGGTGATCACATTGAGGAAGAGTCGTCGGAGTCGTGGGGTCCGCACGATGAATCGCCAGCCCCCCAAAACCGACTTATCCGTTTTTATCGGCTTCTTTGGTGGTTCGCTCTTGATTCCTCTCAGTGCCGTCGCCGACAGCAGGAAGCTCGTCGCGTTCAGGACGACGGTCAGGACCGGCCCGAACAGCCCGATCGCCGCACCGCCGGCCGGAGGCCCGAGAACCGTGGCGGTCCACGTCGTCGACTCGAACCGCGCGTTCGCCCGTAACAGCTGATCCGGCGGCACCAGCCATTTCAGGAACGCGCCGCTCGCGGCCGTGAACGCGATGTCCGCCGCCGCCGTCACGACCGACACCACGATCAGCTGAGCCAGGGTGAGCAGGCCCAGGGCGTACGCGACCGGCACCGTCAGCAGCGCCGCGCACCGCACCAGGTCCATCGCGACCAGCACCGGGCGCTTGCGGCGGAACTCCACCCAGGGGCCGAGCGGCACCGCCACCACCGCGCCGACCGCGAGCCCGGCCGCGGCGAGCAGCGAGACCTGCGCGGGCGTCGCGTCCAGCGCCAGGATCGCGATCAGTGGGAACGCGTCGAAGGCGAGCCAGGTGCCGAGGGTGGAGATCGCGTACGCGGTCCACAGCCGCCCGAACCCGCTCACCATGGGCCCGGACCCTACCCCCAGGATCATGTCGTTTGCGGGTGGGTAACACCATGGAGTCCGGCGCCGCCGAGGTCGGGGAGATTCCGTTGTTCGTGCTGTTCGGTCTGCGGACCAAGGACCACATGGTCGGCACCCGCATGATGACCTGCGAGGTCTGCGGGTGGGAGGCGCTCCAGTCGGTCCTGCGGCGCTCCACGAAGTTCACACTCTTCTTCATCCCGCTGTTCCCGGTGAAGGCAAGCCGCCACTTCCTGGTGTGCGGCCACTGCCGCGCCTTCCGCTGAGGCGGTCCGTCGTTGCGTGTTGAGTTGGGGTGTGTGGGTGGGCCGTACTCCACACGCTGAGGTGGTGGGTTGTTGCGTGTTGAGTTGGGGTTTGTGGGTGGGCCGTACTTCACACGCTGAGGTGGTGCGTTGTTGCGTGTTGAGTTGGGGTGCGTGGGAGGGCCGAACTTCACACGCGGGGGGGTTGGGCGGGCTGGATCCAGTCGAAGGTGCGTTCCACCGCGCGGCGCCAGTTGGCGTACTCGGCGGCGCGTACCGACGGGTCCATGGCGGGCATCCACTGGCCGGCGATGTGCCAGTTGCGGCGTAAACCGTCCAGGTCGGGCCAGTAGCCTACGGCCAGGCCGGCCGCGTACGCCGCGCCCAGCGAGACCGTCTCGACCGCGAGGGGGCGTACCAGTGGCACGTCGAGGACGTCGGCGATCATCTGCATGAGCAGGTTGTCGGCGGTCATCCCGCCGTCGACCTTGAGCGTGGACAGGGTGAGGCCGGAGTTGGCGTTCATCGCGTCGACGACCTCGCGGGTCTGCCAGGCGGTCGCCTCCAGGACCGCGCGGGCCAGGTGGCCCTTGGTGATGTACGAGGTCAGGCCCACGATCACGCCGCGGGCCTCACTGCGCCAATAGGGTGCGTAGAGGCCGGAGAACGCCGGGACGATGTAGCAGCCGCCGTTGTCCGCGACGGTGCGTGCCAGCGTCTCGATCTCCGGCGCTGTGGAGATCAGCTCCAGCTGGTCGCGGAACCACTGGACCAGCGAGCCGGTGATGGCTATCGAGCCTTCGAGGGCGTACGCGGCCGGCTCACCGGCGATCCGGTAGGCCACCGTGGAGAGCAGCCCGTTCTCCGGGCGGACCAGTTCCGTGCCGGTGTTGAGCAGCAGGAAGCTGCCGGTCCCGTACGTGCATTTCGCCTCACCCGGTGTGAAACACGTCTGCCCGAACAGCGCCGCCTGCTGGTCGCCGAGCGCCGCACCGATGCGCACCCCCGGGAACGCCGAGGTCGCCGTGCCGAAGACGCCAATCGACGGCCGCACCTCGGGCAGCATCTCCCGCGGTATGCCGAAGAACTCCAGGGACTCCTTCGACCACTCGAGCGTGTGCACGTCGAGCAGCATGGTCCGGCTCGCGTTGGTGACGTCGGTGACGTGCAGGCCGCCGGTCAGGTTCCAGATCAGCCAGGTCTCCATGGTTCCGCAGAGCACGTCGCCGCGTTCCGCCCGCTCGCGCAGGCCGGGCGTGTGGTCGAGGGCCCACTTCAGCCGGGGCCCGGAGAAGTACGTGGCCAGCGGAAGCCCCGATCGCGCCTCGACAGCGGGCGCGTCTGGTCGTCCGGAGAGCTCGTGCACCAGCGCGTCGGTACGGGTGTCCTGCCAGATGATCGCGCGGCCGATCGGCGTACCCGTCCTGCGGTCCCACAACACCGTGGTCTCCCGCTGGTTCGCGATGCCCAGCGCGGCGACCTGATCGAGGCCGATCCCGGCCCGGCTCAGCGCCCGCGGTGCGAGCCTCTCCACGTTGCGCCAGATCTCGGCGGCGTCGTGCTCGACCCAGCCGGGCCGCGGGAAGTGCTGCTTGTGCTCCTGCTGGGCGAGCGAGACCAACTGGCCGCGCCGGTCGAACACGATGCAGCGGGTGGAGGTGGTGCCCTGGTCGATCGCGACCACGTATCGCTCGGTCATCGGGCGGCTCCCAGGTCCCGCGAGACCGCGCGGGCGGCGTCGCGGACGTAGGTGACGAGTGGGGCGCGCGGCCGGTAGCGGCTGTCGCAGAGCCGCTCGACCGGGCCGGAGATGCCGATCGCGCCGACCACCAGGCCGCCGAACCCGCGGATCGGCGCGGCGATCGACGCCTGCCCGAGCAGGAACTCCTCGATCTCCACGGACCAGCCGACCTCGCGTACCCCGTCAAGCGCGGCGGTCAGCGCGCGCGGCTCCACGATCGTGAGCCGCGTGTACGCCTCCAGCTCGGACGGTGTGAACGGCCGGTACGCCAGCAGCACCTTGCCCAGCGCGGTGGCGTGCAGCGGCAACAACGCGCCGACCTCGAGGGTCTGGAACGTGTCGTCGGGCCGGAACACGTGATGCACCACCAGGACACGCCCCTCCAGGACCGTGCCGATCCGGACCGCCTCACCGCTGCGGGCGGCGAGGGGGTCGGCCCAGACGATCGACCGTGAGCGCAGTTCGTTGATGTCGAGATAGCTGGTGCCGAGATGCAGCAGGGCCCCGCCGAGCTGGTACTGCCCGGAGACCCGGTCCTGCTCGACGAAGCCGACACCCTGCAGGGTGCGCAGAATGCCGTGCGTGGTGCCCTTGGCCAGGTCCAGCGCGCGGGCGATCTCGCTGAGCCCCAACCGGCCCGGCCCACCGGCGAGGATCCGCAGGATCGCGGCCGCTCGCTCGATCGACTGCACCGTACCGGGCATGTTTCGGACTCTATGCCACCGTGTGACGACCCGCCGTGATTGATGTTCGACAATGCCGACCGCTGTTCATTGCCCCACTTCGGACCCCTCCATAGCGTCCGAGACATCGGATTTAAGGGAGGGAGCATGGCTACAGAACCCAAGATCCCTGGCCTGTTCGGTGAGCTCGCGGCTGAGTTCGCCGGCACGATGATTCTCATCCTGTTCGGTGTGGGCGTGGTGGCACAGGTCGCCGCGGCCGGCATCGGAGATCACGACAGCATCGCCTGGGCATGGGGCCTGGGCGTGACGCTCGGCGTCTATGTCGCGGCGCGGATCAGCGGCGCGCATCTCAACCCGGCGGTCACCATCGCCCTCGCCGTCTTCAAGGGCTTCTCCTGGCGGAAGGTGGCGCCGTACTCGATCGCCCAGTTCCTCGGCGCGTTCGTCGCCGCGCTGCTGGTGCGCTGGAACTACACCGAGGTGCTGCACGCCGCTGACCCGAACCTGACCATCAAGACCCAGGGCGTCTTCTCCACGCTGCCCGGCAACGGCACGCTGCCGGTCGGTGAGTGGGGCGCTTTCCGCGACCAGATCATCGGTACGGCGATCCTGCTGTTCCTGATCCTGGCGCTCACCGACACGGCGAGCACCCCGCCGCTGGCGAACCTGGCACCGTTCATCATCGGCCTGGTCGTGGTGGCGATCGGCATGGCGTGGGGCACCAACGCCGGGTACGCGATCAACCCGGCCCGTGACTTCGGCCCGCGACTCGCCAGCTTCCTGACGGGCTATGGGGGAGCTTTCCGCGACCAGACCGGGTATCTCTACTTCTGGATCCCGATCGTCGCGCCGATCCTCGGCGGCATTCTCGGCGCCGGGCTCTACCAGCAGTTGGTCGGGCGGTTCCTGCCGTCGGCCGAGCCCCCGGAGCCGGGCCGTGTGCCCACACCGAGAGAAGAAGAGAACGTGGAGGTCAACCGTGGCTGACTTCGTCGGCGCAGTGGATCAGGGAACCACCAGCACCCGGTTCATGATCTTCGACCATGGTGGCAACGAGGTCGCTCGTCACCAGCTCGAGCACGAGCAGATCCTGCCGCAGGCCGGCTGGGTCGAGCACAACCCGATCGAGATCTGGGAGCGGACGGTCGCGGTCGTGCGCACCGGGATGCAGAAGGCGAACCTGCAGGCGAGCGACCTGGCCGCGGTCGGCATCACGAACCAGCGGGAGACCACGGTGGTGTGGGACCGCCGGACCGGGCGGCCGTACTACAACGCGATCGTGTGGCAGGACACCCGTACCGATCGAATCGCCTCCGCCCTCGACCGTGACGGGCGCGGTGACGTGATCCGCCGCAAGGCCGGCCTTCCGCCGGCGACCTACTTCTCCGGCGGCAAGGTCCAGTGGATCCTGGAGAACGTCGACGGTGTCCGGGAGGCGGCCGAGCGTGGCGACGCGATCTTCGGCAACACCGACAGCTGGCTGATCTGGAACATCACCGGCGGCGTCGACGGTGGCAACCACCTCACCGACGTCACCAACGCCAGCCGCACGATGCTGATGAACCTGGAGACCCTCGACTGGGACGACGAACTGCTGTCGTTCTTCAACATCCCGCGGCAGATGCTGCCCGAGATCCGGCCCTCGTCGGATCCGAACACATACGGCATCTCGCACACGCGGGGCCCGCTGGGCGGTGACGTCCCGCTCACCGGCGACCTCGGCGACCAGCAGGCCGCGACGGTCGGCCAGGTGTGCTTCGCACCCGGCGAGGCCAAGAACACCTACGGTACGGGCAACTTCATGCTGCTCAACACCGGCACGAACCTGGTCCGCTCGGAGAACGGGCTGCTCACCACGGTCTGCTACAAGTTCGGTGACGCCGCGCCCGTCTACGCCCTGGAAGGCTCGATCGCCGTCACCGGCTCGGCCGTCCAATGGCTGCGCGACCAGCTGCACATCATCAACGACGCCGCCGAGAGCGAGTCCCTCGCCGCGTCGGTGCAGGACAACGGCGGCGTCTACTTCGTGCCCGCGTTCTCCGGCCTGTTCGCGCCGTACTGGCGCTCGGACGCGCGCGGCGCGATCGTCGGCCTGTCCCGGTACAACACCGGCGCGCACATCGCCCGGGCCACCCTGGAGTCGATCTGCTACCAGACCCGCGACGTGGTCGAGGCGATGGCGCAGGACTCCGGCGTGACGCTGGACGTGCTCAAGGTCGACGGCGGCATCACCGTCAACAACCTCTGCATGCAGATCCAGGCGGACGTGCTCGGCGTGCCGGTCAGCCGCCCGGTGGTGGCCGAGACGACCGCGCTCGGTGCCGCGTACGCCGCGGGCCTGGCGGTCGGCTTCTGGAAGTCGACCGACGAGCTGCGTGACAACTGGAACGAGTCCCAGCGCTGGCAGCCGGCCTGGTCCGCGGAACAGCGCGACCAGGGCTTCGGCAAGTGGAAGAAGGCGGTGCAGCGGACCCTCGACTGGGTGGATGTGGATTGATCATGGTTGCCCTTTCTCCTTCGTACCGGGACGCCGCCCTGAACTCCCTCGCGGGGTCCGAGGTCGACGTGCTGGTGATCGGTGGGGGAGTGGTGGGGGCGGGTTGCGCGCTCGACGCGGTCACACGGGGACTGACCGTGGGCCTCGTCGAGGCGCGCGACTTCGCCTCCGGCACGTCCAGCCGGTCCAGCAAGCTGATCCACGGCGGGCTGCGCTACCTGGAGATGCTGGACTTCGGGCTGGTACGCGAGGCGCTGCGGGAGCGTGGTCTGATCCTGCAGCGCCTCGCGCCGCACCTGGCCCGGCCGGTCCGGTTCCTCTACCCGCTCAAACACCGCGGCTGGGAGCGCCTCTACGCCGGCGCCGGCGTCACCCTCTACGACACGATGGCGTTCAGCGGCGCAGGCTCGGGGGTGCCGCATCACCGGCACCTGACCCGCCGCGGCGCGCTGCGTGCCTGCCCGGCGCTGCGCGGGGACTCGCTGGTCGGCGCGCTGCAGTACTACGACGCGCAGGTCGACGACGCCCGGCACACGATGTTCCTGGCCCGGACCGCGGCCGCCTACGGCGCCCACGTGGTGTCGCGGACCGAGGTGGTGGCTTTCCTCCGGGAGGGCGAGAGGGTCACCGGGGTACGGGTGAACGACCTCGAACACGACCGGACGTACGAGATCCGCGCCCAGCAGGTGATCAACGCGACCGGTGTCTGGACCGACGAGACGCAGTCCCTGGTCGGCGAGCGCGGCCAGTTCCACGTCCGCGCCTCGAAGGGCATCCACCTGGTCGTGCCCCGTGACCGGATCCAGTCATCGACGGGGCTGATCCTGCGTACCGCGTCCAGCGTCCTGTTCGTGATCCCCTGGGGCCGGCACTGGATCGTCGGCACCACCGACACCGACTGGGCCCTGGACAAGGCGCACCCGGCCGCGTCCAGCAAGGACATCGACTACCTGCTGACCGAGGTCAACAAGGTCCTCTCCCGGCCTCTGGAACGCGCCGACGTGCAGGGCGTCTACGCCGGGCTGCGGCCGCTGCTCTCCGGCGAGTCCGAGTCGACGTCGAAACTGTCCCGCGAGCACACGGTGGCCAGCCCGGTACCCGGACTGGTCGTGGTGGCCGGCGGCAAGTACACGACGTACCGGGTGATGGCCCGCGACGCGGTCGACGCCTGCGTGCACAGCCTCGCCCGCTCGGTGCCGCGCTGCGTCACGGACCGGGTGCCGCTGCTCGGCGCGGACGGCTATCCGGCGCTGTGGAACCGGCGTGGCCTGCTCGCGTCCTCCTCCGGTCTGCACGTGGCGCGGGTGGAGCACCTGCTCGGCCGGTACGGCTCGCTCACCACCGAACTGCTCGACCTGATCGGCGAGGACCCGGACCTGGGCCGCCCGATCGAGGGCGCCGACGACTACCTGCGGGCCGAGTTCGTCTACGCGGCGGCGGCCGAGGGTGCCCGTCACCTGGTGGACGTGCTGACCCGGCGTACCCGGATCTCCATCGAGACGTTCGACCGGGGCGTGGTGGCGGCACCGGCCGCGGCCGAGCTGATGGGCCGGGTGCTGGGCTGGACGGCCGAACAGCGCGACCGCGAGGTGGAGAACTACCGGCTGCGTGTGGAGGCCGAACGCGCCTCCCAGGAGCAGCAGGACGACGAGACCGCCGACGCCGCCCGCCTGGGCGCTCCCGACGTGGTCCCGGTCAGGTTGTCCTAAAGCTCGAGGCCGGCCCGCCGATGTTGAGCCCCGCAACGCAGGACGACGAACGGGCGCTCAGATGACCGGATATCCCGATCCCACGGCGGGCTGGCAGCACCAGCCCACGGCGGTCCACCCGCAGGTCCAGCCACCGGCCTACGAGCCGGCTTACACGGCGCCGGCCTACGAGGCCGCGGCGCCCGGCTATGCGGCTCCCGCCCATGGGGCGCCCGGCCACGGTCCGCCCTTCTACGAGCAGCCTGCCTACGTCGCGCCCTCCTATGAGCCGGTCCCGGAGCCGGTGGCCGACCCCTACGGCGGCCACGCGACCGGCGGGCAGCAGTTCTCGGCCTACGTGCCCGGCGCCTACGTCGGGCAGGCACCCCCGGCGCCGGCCTACCAGCAGCCCTATCAGCCGGCGCCGCCCTACCAGCCCGCGCCGCCGTACCAGGCGGGCCCCTACGGCTACCCCGGCCAACCGGTCTACCCCGCGCTGCCCCCGCAGGCGTACGGACCGGCGCCGGGCGTCGTCGCGGTGGTCGTCGTGACCTTCTTCCTGGGCCTGATCGGCATGATCCCGGCCTTCCTGCGCGCACACAAGGCGGAGGCCACCGGCCACAGCACCCGCAAGTACTGGGTCGCCTTCGGCGTCACCCTGGCGATCAACTGGATCCTGGGCGCCCTCGTCTACTTCGCCACCCAGGAGACCACACCCGAACCCACCGGCCCGCAGATCACCACCACGTGGCTGCAGGACTCGATCGTCCAGGACGGCGACTTCCGGACCGCCGACGGCAAGCAGGCCGAGGTGACCGGCGCGGTCTGCTCGGCGAACACCGTCGACGCCCAGGGCGCCGGCTCCTACCAGTGCATGGTCGACTTCGCCGGCGGCCACCGCCAGAACGTCGCGGTCAACGTGGACGCCACCGGCGCCTGGGTCACCACCACCTGACGCGAGAAAGGCCGCCCGCGGGGACGGGCGGCCTACCCGGTGCGGGACTACTTCCAGGTGTCGGTCACGGTGTACGTCGTGGCGGTGCCGGTTGTGTAGGAGCGGTTGCTGCCGGACTCCCAGGTGACGGTGCCGGAAGCGTCCTTCTTGATGTATTTGTACTGGAAAGTGGTGCTCTTCGGTGCGATCACCGAGCGGCTCCAGGTCGGGTACGCGGTGGCGGAGAGCGGGATCGCGTTGGCCGGGTTCCAGGCGCCGAGGGTGTCGAGGGATCCGACTACGTAGACGTTCTGGCCGCTGGTGGTGGTGGCGGTCGTGGTGAACGTGATGGCTGTGGCGTTGGCGTCGGCGAGGTTCCAGCTGTTGGTGACGGCGAGGGCCGCGGTGGCGGCGGGTGCCGTGCGGTTGGCGTTGCTCTCCCAGGTGACGGTGCCGGAGGCGTCCTTCTTGATGTACTTGTACTCGAAGCTCGCGCCCGACGGCACCGCGACCGTGGAGGTCCAGATCGGATATCCGGTGGCCGAGAGCTTGACCGCGTTCGCCGGGTTCCAGCTGCCCAGGGCGGCGGTGCTGCCGACGACGTAGACGTCTGTGCCGGTGGTCGTCGTCGCGTACACATTGAAGGTTGCGCTCACCGAGGCCGACGCGGAGGGTGAGGGTGAGACGGAGGCCGAGACCGACGGAGAGACGGAGGCCGAAGCCGAAGGCGAGGGCGAAGCGCCCGGCCGGGCGTTGACGTCGATGGCTACGGCGCTGTTGGCGGGGATGGTGACCGAGGCGCTGCCGCCGGAGACGGTGACGGCTGTGCCCGCGCAGCCGGAGCCGGACGCGCCGCCGGTGACGCGGTCGCAGTAGAGGCCGTCGGCCAGACCGGTGGGGTACGTGGCGGTCGAGGCGCTGCCCGAGCGGTTGACGCCGAACCAGCCGAGTGAGCCGCGGCTGAAGCCGATGATGTTGCTCGCCGTGTTGGTCCAGTTGGAGACCGTCGTGGCCGACTGTGTGGTGTTGCGCCAGGCGACCATGCCCTTGACGCCGGTGCTGCGGGTGAGGCACTGCCAGGCGCCGTTGGAGCAGTCGGTGGCGGTGACGAAGCCGCTGGAGTTCGACGGGGGCGAGGCGCCGGTCGCCGAGGTGGAGAACGCGAAGCCGTCGTAGACGAAGGGCTGGCCGTACGGGTACGCCAGCAGGAAGTAGTTGGCCAGCACGTAGTTGGTGCCGTCCTGATAGCGCAGTGTCGAGCCGTCCCGCTCCAGGTCGTGGTTGGTGACCATGGCCGCGGTCAGGGCGCTGGACGCGTCGAGGCTCCAGCCGGGGATCCCGGAGAGGTTGCTCAGCGTCCCGTTGTTGAACTGCGTCTTCAGGCCGTAGGCGTACGAGAAGCCGAGCACGTCGCCGTTGCCGGTGTAGGACGACGGCGAGACTCCGCCCGGGAAGATCTCCTGGGCGATGTACGGGGGCTTGTTCTCGGCCGTGGTGTTGTTGAGCAGCCCGCGGATCGCCGTGAAGTCGTCGATCGCGAGGTGCTTGGCGGCGTCGACCCGGAACCCGTCGACGCCGAGCCCGATCAGCCTGTTCAGGTACCCGGCGATCTTGGTTCGGACGCTGGAGTCCTGCGTCTTCAGGTCGGAGAGCGACAGCAGCTCACAGTTCGTGATCTCGCTGATGTCGTTCCAGTTGTCGATGACGCCGTCCTCGTCGTTGCAGTACCCGTCGTTCGCGTGGTGGAAGTCGCTGTACGAGTACGGCACCGCGGGGTAGCTGTATCCGGACGGGCTGAACGTCGACCCGCCGTACGTCGTGGTCTGGGTGTTGTTGGCGCCGGCCATGTGGTTGATCACGGCGTCGACGTAGACCCGGACGCCCGCGTCGTGGCAGGCGGTGACCATCGCGGTGAAGGCGGCCTGGTTGCCGAGGCGGCCGGCGATGTCGTACGACGTGGGCTGGTAGACCTCCCACCACGGGTGCGCGCCGTCGCTGCTGGACGACAGGCTCACCGAGTCCTGGGGTGGCGCCACCTGCACGGCGCCGTATCCAGCCGGGCCGAGGTGGTTCGTGCACGCCGACGCGACGGAGTCGAAGTTCCACTCCCAGAGGTTCGCGGCCACGTCGCTGTTGTTGAGGGTCACCGCGGCGGACGCGGTGGTGGGGAGGGAGAGGGCGGTCAGTGCGGCTGCTGCTGCGGTGAGGGCGGAGAGTGATCCGGCGAGGATCTTCTTCATGAATGCCTGCTTCTTCTGCTGAAGCGGAAGGGACTCTTGCAAGTTCTTGCAGCGGTGGCAGAAAATTACCAAGTGATGACACGCGCGTAAAGAGGCCGTTCTCGATTCACAGAAAAGCCCCGGCGGGTTCCCGCCGGGGCTTCGAGCTGAAAGTTCTTACACCAGTGCCGGTTGCGGCTCCAGCTTGGCGATGCGCTTGGTGAACGTCTTCGTCGTGGTCCAGAGCTTGTAGACCAGCAGGGCCTCGAAGGCGACCATGAGCACCGCGGAGAGCAGCGTGACCACCACGATCTGGTCGAGCACCGGGCCCAGGATGAAGACGAACATCATGAACTCGATGCCGCTGAAGACGTGCGCCCGGATCCGCTGCCGCAACAGGAAATTACGCACTGTCACGAAAAGACCGAATTTTGTACGGAAGTCGCCGTGCACGTCCACCCGCTCACGACGCTCCTCCGCCGCGCGGATCCCCTCGTCGATCTCCTCGTCGTTCTCCTCGACGATGACCGGCGCCGGCTTCCCGGCCGCCTCGGAGGCCGCGAGCAGCCGCTCCCTCATGCTCTGCTTGACCTTCTGCATCTGCAGCGCGTTCAGGTAGCGGAACATGTCGAGGAAGACCACCAGCGTGGCCAGCCAGAGGTAGCGCAGCTCGCCGGTCCTCGCGTACTGGCCGCCGAAGAGGCCGACCGTGCACGCCACCACGCGCAGCCGGTCGAAGACGTAGTCGAGCCAGGTGCCGAAGACCGAACCGGTCCCGTTCAGCCGGGCGATCTTGCCGTCCATGCAGTCGAGCACGAAGCTCAGGTGGAACAGGAGCGCGCCCACCAGCAGCCAGCCGTAGCTCCCGCGCCAGAAACTGGCCGCCGCGCCCAGGCCGATCAGGAAGGCGGCGGCGGTCAGCCGGTTCGGTGTGATCCACCGGTACGGCGCGACCAGCCAGACCAGCCGGGCCGCCAGCGGGTCCACCAGCCAGACGGTCCACCACGCGTCACGCCTCTTGTAGGTGCGCGCGCGGATGTCCGCGAGTGTCGTTCGTTGTGCCATCGCCGTCTCTCCACCCCGCCGGAATGTGAACTAGCGGCGTCGCGGGTCCCAACGATGCATGGACATGTCATGGCCGCGCGCTGCCGGACATAATCTAGGAAGCGCGCGCAACGGTCTAGACCCGATCTTCGCGTCACTCCGGTCAGGCGTCTCGGCGGTGCAGCGCGAGGGCGGCCAGGAGCAGGGCGGTCGCTGCCCAGAGGGAGGCCGCGAGGAGACCGCGGCCGGGTTCGTGGACGGCCGTGTCGGGCAGCCAGGCCGCGGTGCCGGGGAAGCGGAACCGCAGCAGTGGCCCGAGGATCACGTAGGCGGTCAGGGCGGTGGTCACGGCCGTCAAGGGGTTGCGCAGGAGGACTCCCAGGGCTGCCGCAACCAGGATCAAGAGCACGAGTGGTGGCGTGGTGGCGAGGTCGTCGCCGGTCAGGGCGACGAGGGTGGCCAGGGGGACGGCGGTGACGGTCAGGGCGGTGAACTTGGCGGCCGCCAGCGGGAGGCGACGGGGGACGGCCAGGAGGGTGGCGCGGATCTGGTTGCCGGGCTGGTACTCGTGTGCGGTGGCCAGCACGCCGAGGACCAGCAGGCCGGGCATCGTGTGGGCGGGGACGGAACCGGGTGCGTCGACGGCTCTCAACAGGAGGGTCACGGTCCAGGTGAGCGCGGCGGTGATCCAGAGCGAGGGGAGTGTCAGCAGTTTGGTGAGCTCGGCTCGGACGGCGTTCACGCGTCACGCCTCTGGAAGAGGTATCCGGCGACGGCCAGCAGGACGGCCACCCAGCCGGTCATGACCAGGCCGGCGGTCAGTGGGGAGATCTCGACGGGGGTGTCGATGCCGCGCAGGAACATGTGGGCGCCGACGATGTCGGGCAGGTAGGCGGCGAGCGGGGTGACCTTGGTCAGGAGGTAGGAGACCGACACGACCGAGGAGTTCACGATCAGGACGGTCAGGGTGATGATGCCGTTGCGGGCGATCAGCGTTATCGCATACGCCAGGAGCCCGATGAGCAGCCAGTACAGGACGGCCAGGAGCACTCTGACCGGATCGGGTGCCGGCACCGCCGTACCGTGAATTCGCTCTGTCAAAGCCAGCGTCACGACGGCCGTGAGCGAACCCTGGACCGTGACCACCAGGCTGAGGGCGATCGCCTTGGCGCCGAGCAGGCGCGCGCGGCGCGGCACCGCCGTGAGGGAGGCGGTGAGCTGGCGTGCCCCGGGTGCGTCCTCGCCGGTGCCGGTGTACTCGCTGCTCACCGTCACCACTCCCAGGATCATCGCGCCCAGCAGGCCGATGCCCAGGTTCTGGAATCCCAGGTCGGAAGCGTCGATGGAGGCGCCGTCGGCGAGGGCGCGGCGGACCGCCGGCGCGTTGATGACGACGAGCGCGGGGGCGGCGAGCAGGCCGAGTATCAGGCCCACCCAGGCGGTCGGTAGGCCGAGGAGTTTGCGGAGCTCGGCGCGGATCAGGTTCACCACGGCTCGCTTGCCGCCGTCAGGGTGAGGAACGCGTCCTCCAGTGTGGGGTGGCTGCCGGTGACCTCGCTCAGCGTGCCGCGGGCGACGACCCGGCCCCGGTCGATGATCACGACGTCGTCCGCGATCTCCGCGAGTTCGCCCATCAGGTGGCTGGAGAGCAGCACGGTCCGGCCCTGGTCGGCGGAATCGCGCAGAAACGTGCGCATCCATCGGATGCCGGCCGGGTCGAGCCCGTTGACCGGCTCGTCGAGGATCAGCACGCGCGGGTCGCCGAGCAGGGCGGCGGCCAGGCCGAGGCGGCGGCTCATGCCCAGGGAGTACCGGCCGGCCCGCTTGCCCGCGTCGGCGGCCAGGCCGACCACGTCGAGGACCTCGTCGACCCGGGATCGCGGAAGGCCGTTGCTGGTGGCGACCCAGCGCAGGTGGGCGCGGGCGGAGCGGGCCCGGTGGGCGCCGCTGCCGTCGAGCAGGGCGCCGACGGTGGTCAGCGGGTGGTGCCAGCCGGCATAGGGACGGCCGTCCACCAGCGCGGTTCCGCTCTCCGGGCGGTCCAGGCCGAGCAGGATCCGCAGCGTGGACGTCTTGCCGGCACCGTTCGGCCCGAGGAAGCCGGTGACCCGGCCGGGCCGGGCGTCGAAGCTCACCTCGTGCAGGATCCGGGTGCGGCCCCTGGTCTTGCACAATCGGTCGATCGTGATCATTGGCCCAGTCAACCGGCGGGGCGTTCCCGGCACATCGGACCGTGGTCGTCGGTTGCTCGCGGGGCGTCTCGGACCCTGGTCGTAGGGTTACAGTCGGGCTGGTGTCCGCCCATTCCCGGCCTGCCTGGCGTAACCGTGCGGTCCCGGTCATCGCCGCGGTGGCCACGGTGCTGCTGCTGGCGATGTGCACGGTCGGCGCGTCCGGGCCGATCGCCCGGCTGATCCCGCCGCTGATCGGCGGGGGCGCGGCCGCGGCCGTGTTCTGGGCGGTGCGCCGCTGGCGCGCGGACCGGGCGGATTACGAGCGGCGGCTGACCGAGTGGGCGGCGACCGAGGCGATCCTGGCGGAACGCCTGCACATCGCGCGAGACCTGCATGATCTGGTCTCGCACGGTCTGGGGCTCATCACCGTACGCGCGGCGAGCACCCGCCATCTCCCGAAGTCCCCCGAGCTCGGTGAGGCGCTGGCCGACATCGAGGAGACGAGCCGGCACGCCACGTCGGAGTTGCGGCGGATGCTCACGGTGTTGCGCGAGCCGGACGCGGCGGGTCCCCGGTCGCCGCTGGAGAGCCTGGACGCCCTGCCGGAGATCGTCCGCGCGGCGTCGGCGTCCGGTCTGCGCCCGCGGCTGACGGCCGAGCCGCTCGGCGAGGTCACGCAGGGTGTGCAGGTCGCGGTCTGCCGGACGGTGCGCGAGGGCCTGTCCAACGCCGCCCGCCACGCGGGGCCGTGCGACGTGCTGGTGCGGGTGCACCGGGACGGGCGATTCGTGGTGGTGAGTGTGGCCGACCGGGGTCCGGCGGCACCGGGGTGGCGTGCGGTCCCGGGCGCCGGGCACGGGCTGGTGGGACTGCGGGAACGGGTCGGGAGCCTGGGCGGGACGCTGTCCGCGGAGCCGGTGGACGGCGGGTTCCGGCTGACCGCGCGGATACCCGACGAGGTGCCCACGTGATCGGCGTACTGCTCGTCGACGACCAGCCGCTGCTCCGCCGGAGCCTCGCGATGATCATCGAGAACGAGCCGGATCTCGCGGTCGTGGGCCAGGCGGGCGACGGCGGCTCGGCGGTGCTGCGGGCCCGGTCGGCGAGGCCGGACGTGATCCTCATGGACGTCCGGATGCCGGGGCTCGACGGGCTGGAGGCGACCCGGCGGATCTGCGCGGATCCGGTGCTCAACGGCTCAAGGGT
Source organism: Actinoplanes sp. NPDC051861 (assembly GCF_040681145.1). Classification (NCBI taxonomy): domain Bacteria; kingdom Bacillati; phylum Actinomycetota; class Actinomycetes; order Micromonosporales; family Micromonosporaceae; genus Actinoplanes; species Actinoplanes sp. NPDC051861. Next base: position 1,703 of record NZ_JBFAYE010000033.1, on the reverse strand, counting down.
GCTCGTGCTGAGCATGTTCGAGCTGGACGAGTACGTGTACGAGGCCCTGCACGCGGGCGCGTCCGGGTTTCTGCTGAAGGACGCCCGGCCGGAGGAGCTGCTGGACGCGATCCGGCGTACGTACCGGGGCGAGTCCCTGTTCGCGCCGTCGATCCTGACCCGGCTGGTGGCCCACTATGTCGCGGCTCCCCGCCGTGAGCGCACGCCGGCACCGCCGCCCGGCCTGACGCCGCGTGAGGTGGAGGTGCTGGCGCTGATCGGCAACGGCCTGTCGAACGACGAGATCGCCGACGCCCTGGTCATCTCGGTCAAGACGGTGAAGACGCACATCACGCACCTGCTGGCCAAGCTGGCGGCGCGTGACCGGGCGCAGTTGGTGATCGTCGCCTTCAACTCCGGTCTGGTGAGTCCTCGCTGACGTTGTTCGACCCTGGCGCCGAGCGGTTCCGGTCCTCCGTTCGGGTCCGCGCCGCGGCCACCGGCCGATCGACAGGGGGGCGTGGTGGTGCGAACGTGGATGCATGACTGACATCGATGTCGCGGCGGAGAACAAGAGGCGGTTCCTGGAGGCGTTCGGTCGGTTCGCCCAGGGGGACACCGACGTGCTGTTCGAGATCATCCGAGAGGATTTCGTGACGCACAGCCCGGGGGCGCCGTCCGGCCGGGACGCGTGGATCGAGTACATCAAGAACTCCCCGATCGCGACCAGCACCCTGGAACTGCAGCACGTCATCGCGGATCCGGAGTTCGTGGTCGCCCACTACCACCTGACGCCGGCCGAGGGCGGTCCGGGCGAGGACGTGGTCGACATCTGGCGCTTCGAGAACTTCCTGATCGTCGAGCACTGGGACGTCAGCCGCCCCACCGCACCCTGAGCCCGATCCGGTAACCCTTGATTCGCACCCGGCCGTGCCGATGTTCGGGCCGTGATCGAACAGGCGGACCGTTTCGCGCTCACGACCGGCCCGGACGGGCGGGTGCTGCTGACCCTGACGCTGCGCCGTCATCCGCGCGCGAGCCCCGACGGTTTCGCGCGGGCGCAGCGGTACTGGGCGTGCGCTCCGGGCGGTGCCCGGCCCCGGTGGCTGACCGGCGGGCACACCGACGACGACGTCCGGGAGGCGGAGAACGCGCACGCCGCGGCCGCCGCCTATGTCCCCGGCGTGACCTGCACCGGGTGCGGCGACCGCCAGTGGAAACCGGTCAACCGGGGAGCGGTCACCCAGTACGTGCTGACCGGCGTCACAGCCGGATGCCTGACGTGTGGCCCTCGGACAGCTCCGGTCTCCCCGCCGCCCCTGCCGGTGCCGCTGCCGGCACTCGTGCCCGTCCAGGAGGTGGAGGCGCAGAGCCTGCCCGCGGTGACGGTACGCATCGACGGCGCGGCCGCCGCCCTGCTCTGGAGCGCGACGGGTGGCGACGCGCGAACCATGTCCTCCCTGGTGACCGACCTGGTGACGCGAAACTTCGGTCTCCGGCCCGCCCACACCTGACGATGGCGGGCTAGACACCTTTTGCCGTCAGGGTCCGGCTGAGGTGGGTGGGGATAGACCTGTTCCGGTGAGGTAGCCGTCGATCAGGCCGGTGCGGTATTGCATGCGTTTGAGTCGGTTCTTCACGGCGGCGGTCAGGTCGGTGGCGGTGCGCACGGCGAGGTTGGCCAGGCTGGCTTTCATCGTCGACCAGACCTTCTCGACCGGGTT
>NZ_JBFAYE010000032.1:0-95575 GCF_040681145.1 Actinoplanes sp. NPDC051861 | reverse complement strand
GCACCACCCGCATGTATCTGGCCACCACCACCTACGGCGGCACCCAGACAACCGTCCTCTCCGTCGACTGGCGAACCATCAAAGCCTTCGCCTGAACCTCGAGCGCGCGGAACGGGTCTGAGCCGAACGGCTCAGACCCGTTCCGCATGTGTCCGGTGGGTCGTAGAGTCGCGGGTGGGGCCACCCGCCGCGACGGGCGGGCCGGGCGGGAGGCGCAAACCCGTCCCGGCTTGACCAGGTCGTGCCGCTTTCCGTGGCGATGTCCCCGAGGCCGGTTTTCCCTCGCCGGCCGGCTAACCGCCAGCCACCAGGGAGGGACCATGGCACGACCCATCACGCTCTTCACCGGCCAGTGGGCCGATCTGCCGTTCGAGGAGGTCTGCCAACTCGCGTCGGAGTGGGGCTACGACGGCCTGGAGATCGCCTGCTGGGGCGACCACTTCGAGGTGGACCGGGCGCTCGCCGAGGACGACTACATCGACCGCAAGCACGAGCAACTGGCCAAGTACAACCTGAAGTGCTTCGCGATCTCCAACCACCTCGTCGGCCAGGCGGTCTGCGATCACCCGATCGACGAGCGCCACCGCGGCATTCTGCCGGCGTCCATCTGGGGCGATGGAGAACCAGAGGGGGTACGCGGACGCGCCGCCGAGCGCATGAAGGACACCGCCCGGGCGGCCGCGAAGTTCGGAGTCCGTACGGTCGTCGGCTTCACCGGCTCGTCGATCTGGCACACCGTCGCCATGTTCCCGCCGGCCCCCGCCGAGATGATCGAGCGTGGGTACGCGGACTTCGCCGAGCGCTGGCACCCGATCCTGGACGTCTTCGACGAGGTCGGTGTCCGGTTCGCGCACGAGGTGCACCCCAGTGAGATCGCGTACGACTACTGGACCACCCGCCGCACGCTGGAGGCGATCGGCAACCGGCCGGCGTTCGGGCTGAACTGGGACCCGTCGCACTTCGTGTGGCAGGACCTGGACCCGGTCAACTTCATCCTCGAGTTCCACGACCGGATCTATCACGTGGACTGCAAGGATGCGAAGGTGCGCACCGGCGACGGGCGGCGGGGCCGGCTCAGCTCACACCTGCCCTGGGCCGACCTGCGACGCGGCTGGGATTTCGTCTCCACCGGGCACGGCGACGTCCCGTGGGAGGACTGTTTCAGGGCATTGAACAGCATCGGGTACGACGGACCGATCTCGATCGAGTGGGAGGACGCCGGGATGGATCGGCTCGTCGGCGCTCCCGAGGCTCTGCGGTTCGTCCGAGGGCTCGCCTTCGACCCGCCGTCCGCCGCGTTCGACGCCGCCTTCTCGTCGGACTGACCCGTTGACACGACGCAGGGCCGCTCCCGTCTCCGGGGGCGGCCCTGCGTCGAACCGGCCTCAGTACGTCGTGCCGGTGCTGGTGCTCTTCGTCGGGGTGGCAGGGGTCAGTTCATCCGTGGCGTCCGAGCTCGTGCCCGTCGTCGTGCCGCTCGTCTGGAGCTTCTCACCGAGCTTGGACGACTGCAGCTTGTCCTTGCCCTCGGTGTAGAGCTTGTTGGCCTGGGCCTGAGCGACACCGGCGGCCTCCTGGACCGACGGGTGACGCCAGACCTTCTCAGCGTTGGCCCGGATCTCCTCGTACTTCTCCCGGCCGGCACGGCTGCCCAGGACGAAGCCCGCCGCGAGACCGGTGAGAAACATCAGCTTTCCGCGCATGGTGGCGGCTCCTTCCGTTCATGACGCGCGTGCGTCTGCGGGGATGCATACCCATCCTGTCGGTCCGATACTCACCGGATCGCCGTTTCCGGCATGTCACCGCTGCACGACCCGCTGGAGGGGTATCCCGTTGGTGGGGCGCCCGGATGGTCATGTACTCTGTTCTCCGTCGCCAGGGAAACCGGGCGATGAGGCACTGAAGCAGTCCCCGATAGCTCAATTGGCAGAGCAGCCGGCTGTTAACCGGCAGGTTATTGGTTCGAGTCCAATTCGGGGAGCCATCCATAAGTGTAAGCACCCTGGCAACCCACGTCGGCCAGGGCAGACTCTCGTCAATCTTGAGGCCGCTCGGGCTTTTCGTCGGTCCATCCCGCTTCGAGGATCACTCGGCGCTGCTCCTTGACCGGCCGCTTCTCCCCCGCGCCGGCCGGGATGCCGGTCGAGCTCCGGGCCATGATCAGGTATGTCGTGGGGTCGACGACCAGCTGGTGCGTCTCGACGTAGTCAGGGGATTCCCGGACCAGCTCGATGCCGACGCCGGTGCGTCCCTCATCGTCCTTGACCGCCCCGGTGCTGCGAATGCCGCTGATGCCGGCGAGGACGGTGAACGCCGCCGCGCGCACCGCTGCGGTGGCCGGCACCTCCACGAGCAGCTGAGACATCGCACCGAACAGCAGGATCTCGGAACCGCTGGTGCCCGGCGCGAACCCGTCGGGTCCCGCGGCGATCGATCCGGCGATCAGAGCGCGGAGCTCGTCCGGGTCGGCCGGCAGTTCACTCGCCCGGATGCCCAGGACTCGCGAATCAGAGTGGGTGGAGTCGAGTCGCTCCAGTCGGCCCTTGCCCGGCGCCGTGCTGTATCGCACCGACCCCGACTCGCTGTCCGCTTTGAAATCCCAGTGCGCCGGGGAGCCCGCGGCGCGCCATGCCCGCTCGTCCGCCTCGCTGCGCGGGCGACAGCCGAGGTCGCGACTTCCGATCCAGCTCGTCCCCGACGGGTCGCGGGCGATCCAGCGTTCGTCGACGCTGCGGTCGACGATGTCGTAGGCGTTCGGGGCCTCGCCCACCCTGATCGGCCCGGCGACCGAGATCGTCCGAACACGCCAGTACCGTCCGGTCTCGGTCCGGGAAACAGCCTGCGTCGCCGCCGCGAGCAGGATGTCCTGTGCGGACGCTTCGGAGGGGTCCGCCTGTGGACCGGGCCGTTCCCCGTAGGACGCGAGGAGTATCGCGAGCACGGCAAAGCTCGCCAGCGCCCCGGCGCCGGCGGCCACCCAGCGCCGCGCCCGGTTCGGTGATCGCCGCCCCTCGATGGCGGCGGTCAGCCGGTTGCGTGCCTGAACGGTCGCTCGCGCCGACGGCGGCGCGGCGCTCAAGGTCTCGCGGATCAGCTCGAGATCTTTCATCGTGTGCTCCTGTTCTCGTCTCGGTAGGAGTCGGCTCGGGTGGGGTCGGCTCGGGTGGGGTCGGCTCCGCCCAGGGCGCTGCGGACGGTCTTGCGGGCACGGTTGAGACGCGACCCGACAGTCCCCTCCGGGATACCGAGCGCCTCGGCGACCTCGGGGTAGCTGAGCCCGCCGAGAGCGACAAGCAACAGCACGTCGCGGTCACCACGGTTGAGTGACCGCAGCGCCGCGGCAAGGTCGCGCTGAACGCCGGACGCGGCGACTCGCGCGACGATCCGATTGGCGTCGTCATGGTCGCCTGCCTCTGCCCGGCCCGCGGTCTCCGCCCGTTCGAGGGCGCGGTACTTGCGCTCCTCATCGCGGCGGTGCCGGCGGATCAGGTTGGTGGCGATGCCGTACAACCAGGCGCGGACGTGCCCGCCGCCGGCACCGAAACGCCTCCGGGCGCGGAACGCGACCAGAAACGTCTCAGCGGCCAGGTCATCGGCGTGGCCGACACTCAGCCGGCTGGCCACATAGCGGTAGATCTCGCCGTGGTAGGCGTCGAAGATCACCGCGAACCGCTCCGGATCCTTGTCGGACTCGCGCAGTATCGCCTCGTCCGACGGATGGAGCGCAGGCTGTTCGGTCAGCAATCGAGGTCCGCCCCTCCCCTGCTCGGTGATGTCGTCCACGACATGAATGCCCGACCCCCGGCCCTCCCTTCACGGCCCCGCCACCAGGCCGCCGACGCCACAGCCGCCAGCGTCAGGATCGTCAGCCTCAGCCACTGCCCGCCCGTGTCCAGGCTCGGCAGCACCGCGTCGCTGAAGTTCCAGGCCGCATGGGCCAGGATCGCCGCGGGTACACCGCCGCGGAGATGCTCGGTGACGAACAGCATCAGGTAGGTGAGCGGGAAGAGCTCCAGGAAGAACAGCAGCCCCCGCATCTCCTGCTGCCCGGTGCCCTCGAGGAAGAACAGCGGCAGGTGCCAGATCGCCCACCCGGTGGCCAGCACCACGGTGGTGAGCACTCGCCCGTGCGACTGCCGCAGGCGCGGCTGCAGATATCCCCGCCAGCCGAACTCCTCCGCCACCGGCCCGGCCAGGAACGTGAACATCAGCGCGGCGAGAGGCCCGCCCACGTCGGCGATCGTAGAGCCGGCATGGTCAGCGATCACGCTGAGGTCCGCCGCGTTCAGCAGGACGGCCGCGGCAACCGAGGCGAAAGCGCCGGACAACACCGCTCCGGCCGCCCATCCGGCCCAGCGCCGGAAGTCGGCGACCGGCCGGGTCTCGCGGCGATGACGCAGGAACATCGCCAGCGCCGCGAACGACGGACCGCTCGCGGCAAGCCCGAACACCAGCGAGCCGGCACCCTCGTCGAGGTTCACGTCGCAGGCGCCCAGGACGAACCAGGGTATCCAGGTGAGTGCCAGGCAGAAGGCCGAGAATTCCAGGAACCTGCGTCGGAGGTGCCCGCTTTCGAGACTGTTCACGAAGGCGACGCTATGACGCCCGGCGATTCCCTGCGGTGGAGACAACCCGTCGATGGCCTGGCGGAAAAGCTGCTCTTATTGACCGTATCCAGGTCTTGTGGATCGCGCCCCTGAGGAACAGGATCCAATTCGGCCGGCCGACAGCCTGCCGAAATTTGCTTGGAAGGCGTATATGAAAATGCACCGCCGATCGTGGCGTCCGCTGCTTGCTCTCGCATTCGCGGCGAGCACGCTGACCACCTTCGCTCAGCCGGCGTCAGCCGCCGACGACCAGAACACGTTCGCGTCGCAGGCGAGGGCCGAGGGGCTCACCACGGCAGAGGCACGGGGCCTTCAGGCGCGGGTCGAGGCGATCCTGGAGAAGGACGGCGGTACTCAGATCGCTGCTAACCGGGTTCGCTGGGCGAACGGGGCCGGCGACACCACGCTGCCCCTTCCCGGCGAGAAGCATGCCCGGAACCTGACCACCGCGAGGTCCCCCGGCACGCTGCTCTACGGCTGCGACTACGGCTACTTCTGCACCTGGCAGATGCAGTACTACCAGGGCGCGAAATACAGTTACTACTACTGTCAGGACTACGCGACCCCGTACTCCTTCAATTCGTACGAGAACAATCAGACCCGGGGCACTCGCGCCGCCTTCAAGGGGTACAGCCGAAACGTCATCTACTGGACCCCGAACGGGGCATGGGAATCGCACCCCACGTTCAGCGGCCTGTCCACGTACTACATCCGGCCGTGCTGACCACGACCGTCCGCTGAGCAACCTGCCGGGGCGGCCGTAACAACGGCCGCCCCGGGCATCGACCGTAGAGTCTGCTCATAGGCGCGTGCCCGGCTGAGGATCCGCCGGCCCGATCATCAGACGGCCAGGCGGTCCCGGTGCCTGGCCAGGAAGGCGGCGAGGCTGAGCCACTCCGGGCTGAGCGAGCGCACCACGTCGACGTCGCGCCGGCCCAGGTAGGAGTCGGGGAACTCGGCGTAGTACTGGAACATGTTGCCGAGCTCGACCGCGCCCGGGAAGCCGAGCTCGCGGAACTGGTCGTGGGTGAGCGGCCGGTAGGCGACCGGCTCGCCGAGCACAGCGCTGAAGGTGGCGGCGATCTCGTCACCGGTCAGGTGCTCGCCGGCCACGCCCAGGGTCGCGCCGATCGTCTCGGCCGGCCGCTGGAACACGCTGAGCACCACCTGGCCGATGTCCTCCGAGGCGATACCGGCCACCGGCGTACCGGCGATCGGCAGGTGCAGCGCGAGCGTCCCGTCCGGGTCACGCTGCGGCTTCACATCGGTGAGCAGGTTGTCCCAGTAGAAGGACACCTGAAGGTACGTGGTGGGCAGCCCCGACTCGGCGAACATCGCGTCCGCGACACCGCCCTTCACGTCGAAGTGCGGCACCCTGTAGACCTCGTCGAGCGTCGGCATCCTCTCGTCGGACACCGGGATCGCCTCGCGGGTGTCCTCCAGCGTCGACCAGACCACGTGCCGCAGCCCGGTCGCCGTGGCCGCGCTGATCAGGTTCGCCACCTCGGCCAGCTCCTTGGCCGCGGACATGTGCTCCCAGAACGGCGTGACCAGGAACGCCCCATACGCCCCGTCGAACGCCTTCCGCAGCGTCGCCTCATCGTTCAGCGTCGCCTCGACCACCTCGGCCCCCAGCTCCGCCAGCGCCCGAGCCTTGGCCGACGACGCGTCACGGGTGATCGCCCGAACCCCGAACACGCCGTCAGCGAGCAACGCCCGCGCGACAGCACCCCCTTGCACGCCGGTCGCACCCACCACCGAGATCGTCTTCTTGCCGAACATGACGCCCCTCCACCTTCTGAACAGCCCGGCACCACCGCCACCGGACCCCGACGCGGCAACAGTAGTCGTCCAAAATCTTGACAGTCAAGAACTTGGACGAATTCCGGGCGGCCGCGCCGAAGATCTAGCTCTGGAACCCAGAGTCACGAGGAGGCGTCTCACGCGAACCTCCACAGCTGGTTGGACTGGCCGAGCGTCGTGCAGTCCCAGATCTGCAGCTGAGTGCCGTTCGCCGTGCCACGTTCGACGGCGTCCAGGCACCTGTTCGAGTGCGGGTTGCGCAGGGTTCCGTTCGGCTCGGCGATCCACTGCTGGGCGATACCGCCGGGGATGCAGCTCCACAGCCAGACCTCGGTGCCGTTGGCGGTGCCGGCGCCGCGTACGTCGAGGCACCTACCGGACTGCGGGTTCACGATCGCGTTGCCGTCCCGGCGCCACTGCTGGTTCCAGCCGCCGTGGCAGTCCCAGAGGATCAGGTCGTTGCCGTCCGCGGTGCCCCAGCCCGCCAGGTCGACACAGCGGTTCGAACCGACGCCGCGCAGCGGGGTGACCGCGCCGCCGCCGGTCGAGCCGTTGGCGTTGAACGCGAACCGGTCGACCGACAGACCCGTGCCGCCGATCCACGGCTCGAAACCGGCCTGCACGCTGGTCATGTACCAGGCGACGTCGATCTGCCCGCGGCCGACGGCGTCGTTGGTGAACGCCTTGACGCTGAAGTTGGCCATCGTGTTGTTCGGCCGGGTCCGGACGTACGAGATGACGTTCCAGCCGATGTTGCCGATCCAGACGTCCCAGGTGCCGCCCTCGAGATCGACGGTGCCGACGCGGGAACCGATCGGCTGCGGACGGCCCCGGTGGTTGGTCCAGATCATCAGTTCGGCGCCGTGATTCTGGCCGGGCGGGTTGGCCGACGCGTCGAACCAGAGGTCGAACGCCGCGTCCCACTCGCCCGAGTCCGGGGTCCCGATGTTGAAGGTCGCTCGCGGGTCGCCGAAGTCACGAACGCGCAGAGGCAGACCGCTGCCGCTGGTGCAGGCGCCGTAATGGCAGCCGGCGTAGATCGACGGGTAGGACGCCGGCGGCCCGTTCGTCGCGTTGTTGTGGTCGGCGCGAGTGACCCGGAAGCCGGCGCCGTCGACACTGATGCACTGCGCGGAGGACGCGCCCCATCGGTTGTTCTGCACGATGTAGCGCCCGCCGTCGACAACGACGGTGCCGTACTGATCACAGATCTCGGTGGCCGCCTGCGCGGAGGTGCCACCGGCCAGGACGGAGGCGGCAGTCACCACCGTCGCCGCGAGGATTCGGAAAAAGAGACGCATGTGCCCTCCGGGGGAAGCGTGGGAGCGCTTCCATGCACCGTGCACCGGATCCCCGAATACATCCATGAGTTTCGAAACCACATCGGCGTTCCGGCGCTCCATGGCCGGTGTCGTATTGCTTACCGAAGCCCCCGTGAGCAGCTACTGACCACGATCTGACCTGGAAGGTGAGCACCCGCCCGGCCGACACTGGGCACTTCACAGCAGCGCTGCCCGGAGGTGCCCATGGCCCGATCGCCCGTTCCGCCGATGTCGCCGCTCGCCGCCTGGGCCACCAGCCTGGCGGCCACCGCGGCGTCCACCTACGCGTTGGACGTGTGGGCGGCGGCCACCGGAGCCGGTCTGGTCGCTTCCGGGTTCCTCACCGGCCTCGACCATCGATCGGTGGTGATGTTCCTCCTCGCGAGCTACGTGGTCTGGGTGTTCGGGCTCCGCGCCAACCTGAGGGCGAACGCGACTCTGCTGGCGGCGACGGGGGCGAGCACCAACGTGCTGTCCAAACTGGCGTACGACGTGACCCGTCGCCGTTTCGGCGACGGGCGCACGACTCGCCTGGCCGCCGCCGTGGCATACACCGGCACCGAGATCGCCAAGGAAGTGCCGTACTACGTAGCCGCGTTCGGTGCCGCCGCTGCCACCGACGCGATCACCACCGACGAGGCACTCGTCTTCCTCGCCGGCGCCAACCTCGGCGCCGCGCTCTACGAAGTCGCGCTCGCCGGCCTCACCCGGACCGTCCTCAGCCGGCGCCGCACACACGCGTCGTTCGACAGGGACTGGGTGCCCGCCGAGTACCTCACCGACTACTACCGCACCGTCGAGCCCGACGAGATCGCCACGATCGCGTTCCTCGTCAACGCGATGCACCACGCCGAACGCGATCAGCCGATCCTGTACTTCGGAAGCGGTCCCACCCTCCACCACGTGTTCGCGTGCGCCGAGAGGGCGTCCGAGATTCATCTGGGCGACTACCTGCCCGAGAACCTCGCAGAGATCCAGCGATGGATCGACCGCGCACCGGGCGCCCACGACTGGCGGCCGTTCGTCCGATACACCCTGCAGTGCGAGGGCAACACCTGTCCCACCGACGACGAGATCACCGAGCGTGAGGACCTCACCAGGGCAAAAATCACCACATTGGTACGGGTGGACGCGCGCCACCCTCGTCCGGTGAACCGGAATTACCCGACGGTGGTCAGCGCCTACTGCGCCGACTCGGCAACCGGCGACCGCACCACGTGGGAACTGTTCATGCGCCACATCACCGGCCTGGTCCAGCCCGGCGGCCTCTTCCTGACCGCGGCGCTGCGCCGGTGCCGCGGCTACACAGTCGGCGGCAAGACCTTCCCCGGCGCCGACATCGACGAACGCGACCTCCGAGCAGCCCTCCACCCCGACTTCGAACCACTCCACGAGGAAGTCATCCCAACATCCCAGCACGACTCCCACGGCTACGCCGGAATCCTCCTCTGCCAAGCCCGCCGCACCCAGCCCGCCCCAGCCGCACAGGCGGCCATCGGACTCAGCCTCCTCGACCCGACAAACTGACCGGCGCTCACCCCCGCCTCGGACGGCGTTTGACCAGCTGGCGCGCTAGCAGACTCTGCTCTCAGGGGAGGATCCATGGCGGCTCTCAACATCAGAGATCTCGACGATGCCGTGAAGGAGAAGCTACGGCCGTCGCAGCGGTGTCAGCACCTGCCATTGATCAGTTCGAGGGATTTGATACGGCCAGATAGGTGCACCCTTCCGACACCTGCAGAGTGACGTACCAATTGACGTACGTTTGAGTGTACGTTCCGCTCCTGGGGGTCAAGATGAAGGTGCTGACAATCAGCGACGTTCGCAAGAACCTCGCCGCCGTGGTCGACGCGGTGATCGATGATGCCGAGGAGTGCATCATCCCCCGCGGCGGCGGCAAGGCCGTCGTCATCGTCTCGTTGGACGAGTGGAACGCCATGACCGAGACGCTGCATGTTCTCGGTTCCGCCTCCAACGCCCGCCGACTACTGGAGAGTATCGCCCAGGCCGATGCCGGCCTGGGCGAGGAGCATCCACTCGACTCGACGTCCGCCTCTCCGGCACCCGGCAAGGAAGCCGCATGAGCTTGCGCATCGTCTTCACTCCCAACGCATGGGAGGACTACGACGGATGGTTACGCCGGGACATGAAGATGGCCCGCCGCACCAGCAAGCTGATCCTTGACGTTCAACGGGATCCGCACGGAACCGGCCTCGGCAAGCCCGAGCTACTGAAAGGCCCGCTCTCTGGCTGGTAATCCCGCCGCATCAACGACGAACACCGGCTCATTTACCGCGTCCGTGGCGGCGACCTGGAAATCGCCGCCTGCCACGGCCACTACCTCGACAAGTAGAAGGAGCTCACCCCAGCTTCCCGCTACACGGATCGGCGGTCACGGCGTCCAGCTTTCCCGCCTGCGAACGAGCGGCTGCCCCGTGCCTGTCATGCCGCCCGAGAGCTGTCGCGATTTTCGCACGCCAACGGCAGAGCGAACCGCCGCATGTCGAAGCTGGTCCGCTGCCGAATCGATGACTGCCTGCATTGCTCGGCATCTTCTTGACGGAGCGATCCCACGTTCTCAGCGCGCACGATCGCTGCGGCGAGTGCCGAACGCAGTCGCTCAGCTTCGGCCACGGTCAGCTCGTTGTCGGCAAGACCAGAAACATAGACGACTGGGCCGTACTGCGAATCGCAGTCCGGGCCGGTGAAGCAGCACGTACCCACTTCGGCCACGGCCCGGCCCTCGCCGACGGTGATCTCGTCAAACGTCGAGTGGAAACGGCTGTTATCCGACTCCAACTTCGAGGAATGATCACTCCCACACCACGACGGACAGGACTGAATTCGGTAGGGCTGTGCATTCTCAGCCGCCACGAGCGCCTCAGTCAGGCGACCGCCATGCCCCCGCAGCAGCGCCACCTTCTCGTCGCCGACGATCGTCCACTGCCACCACTCGCCGTCCCATCGGATCTCGGCGACACGGTCGCCGAGTCGGCGCACCAGCTTCGATCGGCCATCCTCGTCCCGGGTTGAGTACCAGCGCCAATCAGGAATGTCCTGGACTTCGACCCGCAGCGTCGGGAAGGTCAAGCCGTCTACGGTCTGCCCTCTGGACTTACCCACACTGACTCCATTCATCGTTGGATCGCTGCGAGGGACACTAGGCACATAATGTCGATGCATCTAAATCTTTCACTCGTTGGGGTTCATCTCACCCGGCGGCCGTGATCGATGACGGTCGCAGCCGTTGACCGCGACGTGACCGTTCTTCATGACAGCGCCGACGATGCCGCCAAACTGATCACTACGATCCGAACAGAGCTCCCGCCGCTGCGGCGTCGCTGTGGCGCTGCGGGAATGCGGTCGCTCGGTCGGCTCATGGGCGACAGAAGGGCTGCGATCATGGCGATCGGCGGTGGCGACGGGGGCGGCGGTGGGCGCGATGTCGCTGGGGACAGCGTTGCGGCGGTGGCTGCGAACTATGAAGTAGCCGAAGATCACCGCGCGCACGGCCCACACACGGACGCGCCGGAGACCCCCGTGGTGCGAGGGCCTCCGGCGAGGCGGTTCCGTGCGGTGGATCAGGACCCGCGAAGGATCAGGTTGCCGTTGTCCGCGGCGCCGCTTGTTTCGCTGGCGCGTTTACGGCGCCGCATTCCCCCGCGGCTTTATCCAGCTGGCGTTTCGTTCAACCCCAAACCGCGCAGGATGTCATCGCGGTTCGCGTTTCCGCGCAGTGCGGTCAAGGATTTCAAGCGGCCCAGCAAAGTCGTGGACGATGCGGGGCACTTCAAGTCTTGAATCGCCGACAAGGTTTTCTCAAAACGCTGGATACGGCTTTCAAGGTCCGTCCCACTCGGAAGGTTCGCATTCTTGAGCGCTACCTGCGCGTTCACTTGGGCCTGAGTGGGTGGGCAGCGACCGGGAACATTTACCCCGGTAGGGCCCACACGGTCGGCCGTCGCGTTCGGATTACCCGGGCTGAAACCCAGCGCCGGCACCAAAGCGTTGATGTTCCCGGAGCCGGCTCCGGCGTTCCCCGTCGCTCCACCCGCGGCCGCGTCACCGGATCCCGTGGCGGCGCCTTTGTCCGCTGGCGTTTCGTTCAAACCCAGACCACGCAGGATGTCATCGCGGTTCGCGTTTCCGCGCAGCGCGGTCAAGGATTTCAAGCGGCCCAGCAAAGTCGTGGACGATGCGGGGCACTTCAAGTCTTGAATCGCCGACAACGTTTTCTCAAAACGCTGGATGCGGCTTTCAAGGTCCGTCCCACTCGGAAGGTTCGCATTCTTGAGCGCCACCTGCGCGTTCACTTGGGCCTGAGTGGGTGGGCAGCGACCAGGAACATTAACCCCGGTAGGGCCCACACGGTCGGCCGTCGCGTTCGGATCACCCGGGCTGAAACCCAGCGCCGGCACCAAAGCGTTGATGTTCCCGGAGCCGGCTCCGGACTCGGCGGCCTGGCCCATCCCCGTGCCGACCGCGAGCGCCGAGCCGAGCAGCGCTGCGGCGGCACCTCCAATCACCAGCTTGCGCGTCCGGCTGCTGACTCCGCGTCGATACATGCACGGCTCCTCTTCGTCTCGGTACTGCTTGTGCCGAGATATACGAGCAGCGATGTGGCGGCAGTTCACGACGCTGAGCAAGCGTTCCTTAAAGATTCTTTAACGTAACTCCCGTGGCCACTCACCGGCACCGTGGGTCCGATGAGCCAGGCGCGTCATGCACGGGTGGTTGCGAGTGCTCAGGCGAGTTGGCCACGCCGTGCCCGCTCTCTGGCGGATGAGAGGGCCGGAGTGCTCCGATTGCCAGATGTCCAGACCGGCGCCTGCCGCGGCCGGATCCATCGCGGTCCCGAGGAACAGACCCTCGGCCCCACCACAAGGCCGCCCAGCAAGCTTCGACCCGGCTCGCCGCAAGAAGCCACCAGATAGCCCGGTGAGTGGATCGGCCGAAGGCCGCAACCCCGACGAAGGCGCGACCGGACCACCGACCGCGCCCACCGCAACGTGGGGTCTGGGGGTCGCCCCCAGGCAAATAGAGTGGGGCGGGCGGGACTCGAACCCGCGACCGAGGGATTATGAGCACTTCGGCTATAAACGCTGTGCTGACCAGCAAAAAGGCAGATCAACAACGAACGTACGGGCCACAGTCCCTTGCTGTACAGGACGGGCCCGGAATCGCGGTGTTGGAGCACCGGCCGGGCCCTTGATCGGACAACGGAGGTCCGACCCATGAGCACCGTACCGAACATCTGCCACGACGCCGGCCACGGCGAGTTCCTGGCCGAGGGCCTGATCTGCTCCGGCTGCGGCACGAAGCCGCCCGCCATCGACTGCCCGGACTGGTGCACCATCGACCACACCGGCGACGACCCCGCCGACCCGATCGAGAACCTGATCCTGCACATGGGCGACGACCACGGCATCGACGAGACGACCCGCGACCTGCTGCACGCGCACGAGGGATCGCAGCTCGACGTCCGGGTGGCCCGGACGGACTGCCCGCAGGAGGGCACCGTCGGGGTGCCGGCGCTGATGGTCCGCGCGGACCTGGAGCTGACGACGTGGGAGCAGGCGGCCGAGCTGGCGCGTGCGATCCTGGACAGCTTCGGCTACCTGAAGGGCGCCGACCAGGCGTAGGAATTCGGCACGCGCTTGCCGAATTCGGCCACCGCGCGGCCGAATCTGCGGCCCGTTCCAACTGTCCCGGGGTGGGGACAGTCCGGGGCGGGCCGCTTCGCGTGTCAACAATTGTTGCCAATTGGCGACGCCAGGTGGTCCCAGGCGGGTCAGGTGACACATCTGTGTCACCTGAGCAACTCTGCTCACCTACTCGCCCCGGGGCCGCACCATTCAGGTGGAACAGTGGCCGTGCCCTGGTGGCTGCTCCGGCCGTTTCCAGGTATGACGTACCGTCGATGTTGGCGGCCGGAGTCTTGCGGCCCGGCCGCCGTCCCCTGACCGCAAGCAGGGACGTGACACATGGACAGCAGTGCCTTCCGCGAAGAGCTACACCGTCTCCGGACCAGCCGCGATCTGTCGTACCGGCAGCTCGCCACCCTCTCCTGCGTGAGCCCGAGCCTGATCAACGACCTGGAGAAGGGCAACCGCCGGCCGACCCGTCCGGTCGCAGCAGCCTTGGACGGAGCACTCGACGCACACGGCAGGCTCACCGCGACCCTGCGCACTCCGGCACCCGAGGACGTCGAGGGCGAGCTGGAAGCACTGGAGCTGGAGCAGCGCGCGTGCCGGTCCGATGTGAGCGATGCCGTGCTTGACCGGCTGGAGCAGATCGCGGACCGGATGGCCATGTCGTACGCGACCACTCCGCCCGCCGACCTGATCCCGCGGGTGCGCCGCCACCTGCAGTACGTCGAGCAGCTCCTGGACGGGCACAAGACGCTGCGCCAGCACCGCCGCCTGCTCGTCGTCGGCGGGTGGCTCTCCCTGCTGCGAGCCACCCTGCACATCGATCTGCAGCAGCGCCTCGCCGCCGACGCCCACCTCGGCACGGCGGCCGCGCTCGCCGAACAGGCCGAACATCCCGAGATCGCTGCCTGGTGCCTGGAGACGCAGGCCTGGGATGCGCTGACCGGCGGCGACTACCGGCGCGCAGTCGACCTGTCCCGGCACGCGCAGGCGATCGCGCCCGCGGACGGGTCGGCGATCGTCCAGGCGACCGCGCAGGAGGGCCGGGCTTGGGCGCGCATCGGCGACCAGGGCGCCACCCGTGACGCGCTGCGCCGGGTCGAGGCCATGGCCGGGCACCGAGCGGCGCCGGACCACCCGGAGCACCACTACCAGTACGACCCGAACAAGGCGCACAGCTACGCGGCCACCACACTGGCGTGGGCGGGCGACCCGGGGGCCGAGCAGGTGGCCCGGGACGTGATCGCCGAGTTGGAGGCTGAGGGTGCACGGCCGCGGCGGATCGCGTCGGCGCGTCTCGACCTCGGCCTGGCGCTGCTCGCCGGTGATCGCCCGGAGGAGACAACAGCGGAGGTGCGGGCGGCGATCCAGTCGGGCCGGATCGTGCCGTCGAACTGGTGGCGTGTGACCGAGCTCGTCGACGGCGTCGCGGCGGCCGGATTGCCTGAGGCCACCGATCTGCGTGAAGAGGCCGAAGCGGCCCGGCCGGCCGACGACTGAGTACCTGTTCGCACGGTTGCGTACACCTGGGCGTCACCTGCGTACATCCGCCTGCGCAACAACCGGTGATCCGTCCGTGACGATCAGGTCAGCGGCGGCGTGCCGGACCTTGAGGTCGCGACCCCTACCCGGCCCGTCGCCGCCCCGGACGGTGGGGAGGGGCGGATGCTGACCAGGGTCGTACGGCATGTGATGTGGGTGCGGCGGGTCGCCGCGGCCCGGGCGTGGAGTGCCGCCGAACGGGCCCAAGCCGCGGAGCACAGTGCCGCGGTGCGGCGCATCCTCGCGCAGGCTCCGGCGGTGGCCGATCCGGCGGGGCGGCGGCGATGACGGACACGGCCACGCTCAACACCGATCTGCCGCACTCAGCGCGGGTCTGGGGCTACCTGCTGGGCGGCAAGGACAACTTCGCCGCCGACCGGGTAGCCGCCGAGGCGCTGCTGAAGGCCTGCCCGGCACTCGTCACCGCGAGCCGTGAGGCACGGCAGTTCCTGTCCCGGGCGGTACGCCACCTCGCCGAGGTGGGCGTGCGCCAGTTCGTGGACATCGGTGCGGGCCTGCCGATGGCGGTGACCGTGCACGGGGTCGCGCAGGCCGTCGCACCGCAGGCCCGGATCGTCTACGTCGACAACGACCCGCTGGTGATGGTCCACGCCCGTGCTCTGCTGACCGGCACCGGGCAGGGCTCGGTCGACTACGTCGAGGCGGACGTGCGTGATCCCGGCGCGGTGCTCGCGGCGCTGCACACGACGGCGGTCGACCTGAGCGCGCCGGCCGGGTTGCTGCTGTCCGCCATTCTGCCCGAGCTACCCGACGGGCAGGCGCACGACGTCGTCGGCAAGCTGGTGGCCGCACTGGCGCCGGGCAGCTATGTGGTGCTGTCGCACTACACGGCCGACCCGGTCACCGAACCCGTCCGGGCCATGATCGCCGACGCGGCCGAGGCGCATCAGCTGCCGTTGCGGCTGCGTACCCGCGCCGAGGTCGCCCGGTTCCTGGAAGGTCTCGAGTTGGTCGACCCGGGCGTGGTGTCGACCGCGCACTGGCGTGTCGCCGCGAAGGACCGGACGGCGGACGAGTCCGCGGCGATGTGCTGGGCGGCTGTGGGGAGGCTGCCGTGAACGTGTCCGGGCGCCTCATGAGCGTCGCGGAGATCGCGCGGCGCCTGGGTGTGGGGCGTACCTGGGCGGGCCGGTTGACCCGGCGGGACGGGTTCCCGGCGCCGTTCGACGAGCTCGCGTGCGGCCGGATCTGGCTGGCCGGTGACGTCGAGATCTGGATCGCCAAGCACCGGCCGCACCTGGTCCAGCCGATCGAGTAGGCCTGCCGCTGCCCGCGGCAGTTGGGGGCCGGTGACCGCGTGTCCGAGGGTGGGCGCGGGCACCGGCCTCCTTGCGTCAGGACTTGGTGACGGCGTCGGCGATGTCGCCGAGCAGCTCGTACGCGGTGGTCTTCTTGCCGCGGATCGGGTTCGGGATGCCCTGGGACAGGACGTGGTGCCCGACCGGGGTGGTCGGTGTGCCGGTGTCGCCCTGCTCGGTGGCGGTGACCAGCCGGTTGACGTGCCGGCCGATCATCGCGTCGATCTTCTGCAGGTCGGTGTCGGTGAGTGCCACGGGTACCTCCTCCAGGCGCCAGCTGCTGGCGTCTCGTTCGCGGGCCGGGGTGTAGGACGCGCTGAAATGCGCGTGCTCGGTGTGCAGGTTGTCGCCCGTGTACGCCCGGCCGGTCCAGTCGCGCGACGCTGACCAGATCCGCCGGTTGTAGATGATGTAGAACAGGCGCTTGTCGGCACCGGTCCGGTGCCGGGCCACCAGGTGGTCGACGAACGCCTGCATGTCCGCGCCGGAACCAAGGTTCCGGTCGACGTCGATGGCGTGGACCAGGCCGCGACTGTCCGGGTTGTGGTCGGAGTCGCGGGCCTGGTGCGCCGGGTCGCCGATCCACCCATCCGAGGCCTTGTCCCGGCCGGGGAACAGCGCGTTGAACTCCGAACGGAGCGCGACCAGGCACGGGACGAGGGTGGCCATCAGCGGCCGTCCTGGGCGCGGTAGGCGGCGATCGCGGCGGCCGCGGCCCGGCGGGCGATGTCCTCGCGCTCGGCGGTGGACAGGCCGTTGGTCTGCCGCTCGATGACGGCGAGCTGGCTGGTCTGCGCGGCCGTCTCGGCGTGGACCTCCTCGACCTTGCCCGCGACGCCACCGGCCACCGCAGCACCACCGCCGATGCCGCCGAGGATGCCGAGCACGCCGAGGATCGCCCCGGCGTCCCAGTGGGCGAGGGTGGCCAGCGCGATGGCGGTTCCGGCCAGGACGGCGATCAGCCCGACGGCGGGCCAGGTCAGCTGTTTCACGTGAATCTCCTTAGACGCTGGTTCCGCTGTCGGCCTGGGTGAGGCCGACCTCTTCGACGGTCATGAGCGATTCCGCAGCGCCGCTGGCGAACATGCCGACGGTGCCGGTGCCGCTGGCCCGCACGAACGTGGCGAGCACGGAGAGGGTGCCGCTGCTGGTGCACTCCCAGATGCCGATGACCGGGGCGACGGGGCCGTTGTTCGCGTCGGACGCGCCTACCGACCGGCCGAAACCTCCGCGCAGCTGTGTGCTGCCGGTCCCGGCCGTGCCGGACTGCGTGCCCCGGATGCGCAGCGAGGGGGTGCTGGCGCTGGTGGCCCAGTTCGAGATCGGGTTGTGCCAGGTGACCCGGTAGGAGTAGCCCGCGCGCACCGCGACGTTGTCGATGCGGATGTAGCCGGTCTCGGTGGTGGTGACGCCGGTGCTGCTGGTGGTACGCGCGTACCGGGCGATGGTTCCTTGGGGCAGCGCGTTCAGGTCTGCCGCGTAGATGATGTCGCCGCCGTAGACGGTCATCGCGCCCACCTCCCAGGGGTCGCCACGTGCACTTCCGAACCGGAGGGCAGGGTCTTGCGGATGCCGTTGACCGACCGTGTGCAGGTGGCCGCCTGCCGCAGGGCGAGCGAGTCGGTGCGCACGATGTCGACGTCGTCGACGAACAGCGTCAGGCCGTTGGCCGGAGACGAGAGCAGCGACGGCCCGTACTCGACGCGGGTCGTGGTGGCCGGGGCCGTCCCGGAGACGGTGATCTCGGTCCACACGCCGCCGGTCACGCTGACGGTGTTCGAGGCCCCGGCGAACCAGCCGCCGCCGTTGAGCCAGTCGATCACCGCGGTGACGTTCGTCGTCGTCGCGATCCACACCCACATCGACGCGGTGAACGTCTGGCCGGGCGACGCGGCGAGCGTCGCGTTGGACCGCATGATCGCCTGCGACGGTGACCCGGCGACGATGTACGCCACGGACCGGTTGCTGTTGTGCCCGGATCCTGCGCTGGAGATGAGCGGCACGCCCGACGAGCCGCCCTGGACGTACCACGACGCGTCGATGCCCGCCTCGAACGTGCCGTCGACCGGGGCGACGCTGCCCAGCTTGGTCATCCCCAGCACCCTGATCCGCTCGCCGGCGACCACCCAGTCGTACGGCAGGCTGGTCCGCGACCAGGCCTCGTCGGCGGTCATCTGCACCCACAGCCGGGTTGCCGAGGCGGTGTGCGAGCCGCTGACCGTGCTGGTGCGCAGGTCGTAGCGTCGCTGGCCGTACACGCCGACGTCGAACTGCTGGTCGGGTGCGCACTGGAACACGATGGTGCGGGCGTTGGGCCAGCCGATCGTCTCGGTGTAGCCGAGCACGTGCAGCCGGATCGGGTTCTCCCGGTAGCCGGTGAGCTCCAGGACGTCGCCGACGTCGACCGCTTCGAGCTCGGCGACCCTGGCGGCGTCGAGGGCGGCCAGGTTGACGGTGACGGCCGGGTAGCGGGGCAGGTTGACCGTGCCGCGGCGCAGCCACCAGTTCGCGACCTGCGGCAGGTCGGTGGAGTCGTCGAGGTTGACGTCGACGGTGTGCCGGTACTCGCCCGCCCCGTCCGGCGGGTCCTGGGTGCCGAGCGGGCCGGTCGAGTCCTCCGCCGTGGCGTCGCCGCCGTCGCGCTGGGCCGCCGTGACCAGGTTGTGCACCGGCAGGTCGTCGGTGACCTCGGGAGGCGGGAACGGCAGCTCGGTGACATCGATCGACACCGGGGTCCGGTTGTAGCGGGCGTCGCGCAGCACGAGCGCCAGCTCGGCGCCGTCGACCGCGTCGAACAGCAGGCCGTCCTCGGTGTCGCGGATCTCCTTGAGCTGCTCCGGGAAGGCGGCGAGGGGCTGCGGGCCCATCGGTGTCGCCTTGCTCTGGTCGCCGACGATCGAGTAGGCGAGGTTCTTGGCCGTGCACAGCCGGGCGAACCGCTGGGCGGTGGTCTCGCCGGCGTGGCCGCGGAACGCGGTGAACCGGGCCTCGTCGGTGAGGCTGTCGGTGAGGCCGACGGTGGCGGTGACGTGCCCGTACGCCGAGCCCTCGGGCAGCGAGTTGGCGAACGCCGCCCGGACGATCGACGGCGTCATCGCGTGGGCCAGCGTGTACGTCAGCCAGGAGTTCTCGTCGGCCGACCGGTAGTAGATCTGGAAGGTGGTGTTCGGCGCCGAGTAGGTGGCCTTGAGCACGAACATGACCCACTGGCCGGTGAACTGGTAGCCGTTGAAGTTCGCGGACTGCGCGGCGACCTGGGAGCCGGACGGGTCGAACACGTCGATCAGGGACGTGTCGGTCGAGTCGTCGAGGCTGAAGAACACCGAGTAGCCGTTGCCCAGCTGCAGCGAGATCGGCGAGTGGAACAGGTTGTTCAGGTCCCCGATGTAGGTCACCAGCGAGTACTGCCACCCGCTGGTCGACGCGCCGTCACCGGGCGCCATCCGGAAGGTGGCGGTGTCGATCAGCGTGTTGACCTCGGCGACCGGCCCCGAGCCGGGCGGCCGCTTCTGCGAGTCGAACGACTGCCCGATCAGGGCGCTGTTGCGTGCCCCTGTGACCGGGGTGAACGCGCGGGCGGTGCCGCGGGCGTCCTCCATCGGCCAGTACCCGCCGAGCGTGCCGAGCGCGGCGTTGTAGGTGTAGAACGGCGACTTCAGCGGTTCGGTCCACTGGCCGATGCGGCGCAGCAGCCCGCCGGAGTCCAGGTCCACCCAGGCCTTGCCGCGCCTCGGCCGGGCCCGGAAGTCGCGGGTCTGCCCGGAGCTCCACGACGATTCCTCGGTGACCGCGCGGACGGTGCCGCCCACCGTCGCCCGCACAGGGGTGTTGCGGCCCGCCTTGCCGAACAGCGGCGACTCCGGGTTGCTGGTGCGGTAGGTGTCCTCGGCGTTGTTCAGCCGGGCGGTCAGCGACGCCGGCCGGGGAGCCGCGGACTCGGCGCCGTCGCCGCGCTGGATGACGAGCGGCGCGTCGGCGAACACGTCGTCACCGGCGACCAGGTCGTGCCAGCCGCCGTCGTAGAAGATCTCCAGGGCGACGTCGTTAGGCATTGCGGCCACCCAGGACGGCCTGCACGTTGCCGCCGCGGCGGCGGACCGTACGAGCGATTCCCTCGATCAAGACGTCGCTGTCGAGCATCACGATGACCTGTGTCGTTCCCGACCCGCCGCCGCCGGGCGGGAGCACGGTCTCACCGGCCAGGGCGAGGATCGGCACCTCGGTCCCGGGCGGTCCGGGCACAGTGCCGCCCTTGTGGAACGTGGGCAGGTTCGGCACGGAGATCGAGTTACCGCCGATACCCGGAATCCAGCCCGGCACCGACCAGGACAGCCGGCCGACCGTGTTGTTCCAGGCGAACGAGATCTGGTTGAACGCGTTGCGGAACGGCCGCGAGATCGCCGATCCGATCTTCCCGAACCGGTCCGCCACCCATCCGGGAATCTGCTTCACGTAGCCCCACGCGTCGGACGCCCGGTCCTTGACCCACCGCCACGCCGCGCCGCCGGCCGCCTTCACCTTGTCCCAGTTCTTCACCAGCAGCACGATCGCGCCGATCAGCACGCCGATACCGAGCACGATCCACGTCACCGGGGACGCGAGCAGCGACGCGTTGAACGCCCACTGTGCGGCCGTGACCAGGCCGACGATGCCGACCAGCGCGGACAGCAGCGGCGTGATCAGGTTCAGCTTGTCGGCCCAGCCCTGCAACTCGGGAGGCTTGGCCTCATGCATCGCGTCGGCCAGGTCGACCTGCGCGGTCTTCGCGTCGATGTTGGCCTGCGTGCCGTCGCGGGTCGCCTGCGCGGCGTCCTCCTGCGCCTGCTTGACGTCGACCCCGGCCTGCTTGAGGTCGATGGACGCCTGCTTGGCCTCGTCGCTGTTGCGGCCGTGTTCCTTGACCGCGGCGTTGTAGTCCTTCAGCGCCGTCTTCTGGTCCAGCCGCGCCTGTTCCAGGTCGACCTCGGCCTGGTCGGCGTCGATCGCCGCCTGCTTACTGTCGCGCAGCGCCTGGTTGTAGTCCTCCTGCGCCTGCATCACGTCGACGTTCGCCCGAGCGAGCCGCTGCGCCCGGTCGCGGGCGTAGTCCTGGATGTCGGCGACCGCCTGCAGGCCACCGCCGAGGGAGTCGACCGCGTCGGTGAGGCCCGACGTGGCCGCCCCGAGGTTGCCCATCCGCTGCTCGAACCGCGACGCCTCCTGGGCGGTGTCGCTGAACTGGCTGGCCGCGTCCCTCGAGGCCTGGGCGACGCTGTCGACCGCCGTGTTCGCCTCCCGCGCGGCCCGCTTCAGCTTGTCCGCGTCACCGGCGAACTCCAGGGTCAGCGTGTTCCCGGCCATCAGCCGGCCTCCAGCCCGGCGCCGCGGATCACCGCGGTGATGGAGTCCTGCAACTGCTGCTCGATCTGCGGGCGGATCTGACGCAGCGTCGGGTACACGTAGCGGCCGTCACGCAGGAACTCCCGCGCCGCCGGGCGCCCGGCGATGCGGCCCTGCCCGCCGAACTCGAGCCACGGGAAGTACGGGGCTTTCTTCCCGCCGACCGCCACCCGCGCCGACGTACGGGTGGACCGGGCCACCATCGACCGGCGCGCCGCCCCGGACACCGAAGGCACCTTGGGCCGGGCCCGCTCGACCAGCAGCGTGGCGGCGTCGTTCAGGGCGAGCCGCAGCTGCTTCGGCGCGTCGTTGTCGATCGCGCGCAGGCCACGGTTGAGCTGGGCCAGGCCACCGACGGCAATCCGAGTCTCCACCTCACCCTCCCCGCGCTTCCGCTATCTCCCGCTCCTGGGCCCTGCGTGCGTAGTAGATGCGCCAGCGCTGCCACTCCGACGAGGACATCTCCCGGCGCATCCGGTCCACCGACCGCCACCCGAGCTTCAGGCACAGGAAGTGGTCGAACTCCAGGTCAGGATTCGTCTCGAACCGCTCGTAGATCGCTTTTGTCGGCTCCCTCGCCGAGCCCGGACAGGTCCCGGATCGTCTTGGAGACCAGCGCGTATCCGCCGCCGCCGGCGCGGGACCGCTTCTGCCACGCCTCGACCTGGCCGAGCGTCATGGCCGGTTCGACCATGCACATTTGGATGTTGCGGCGCTCGATCAGCGCGCCGTCCTCGGTGCCCTTACCGGCCAGGATCAGCTCGTAGCGCGACAGGCCGCGGACCTTGACCACCTTGCCGTTCGGCAGGGTGAGCTCGTGGACGTCGGCGGTGACATCGTCGCCGTCGAACAGGTCGTCGATGCTCGCGATCTCGCTCATGCCTGATCCGCCGAGTCCCACTCGTCCGACGGCTCGGTTTCCAGCGTCCACAGCCGGTACCCGGCGACCGGGGCAGTCTCGGTGTACTTGGTGATCACCGCGTCGAACGAGTCCTGAGGCAGACCGGCGCCGGTGCCCTCGGGCCGGTACTTGATGTTGACCTTCGTGCCGACGAGCGGCTTCAGGACAGCGCGGGGCCCGGCCGCCGCCGAGTCGTACTTACCGGAGCAGCCGAACGCGCCGTCGCCCAGGGTCGGATCCTTGACGACCTTGTTCTTGCCGTAGGTGGTCACATCTTCCGTGCCGGACGACTCCTCACAGTTGGAGTCCGTGCAGAACCCCGAGATGTCGTGACCGTCGATCAGGATCACGGTGTGCTTGCTGTGCACGCGCGCCATGACGTTCCCCCTTTACGCGCTGGTGCCGACGATGACGACGTCGTAGGTGACCGTCGATCCGGACGAGGAGTTGGCGACGGTGAGCAGGTCGCCGGTGCCCGCGGTCACGCTGACCTTCCCGTCCGCTGGGCAGGACCACAGGAAGAGGCCGCCGGGCGGGATGTCGAGGCCGTCCGAGGCGGCGAGGAACAGCGGGACGCCGTTGGACGCCGGCCGGGTCACCCGGACGTTGTTGGTGTTCGTCGACGCGGCGCAGATCATGACCGCCCGCAGCTCGACGAACGTCAGCGTCGCGCCGAACGGCGACGCGAGCACACCGGCCAGGTCGAGATCCTCGCTCGCGGACGCGGCGAGGGTGCGCTGGTCATGGAACATCCGGTCGGCCGAGTTGGCGCCGGTCCCGTCGGCCAGCTCGATCTTGACCTTCTTCAGCAGGTTGTCCGTCGGCGTCCCCAGATCGAGGACGTTCTTGTAGACCGCCTCGATCTGCGCCGTGACGATCGTCTTGAGCGTGGTCGGCATTAGCCCTCTCCTGGTCCCACGACGGTTGCCTTGAACATCGCGGCGAGGTACGGCACCCCGGCGATCGTTTCGACGTCGAACTCGACCGACGTCACGGTCAGGTCGTCGCAGGAGGCCCAGGCATGGGCCTCCATGTGCGCCTTCACGCTGCGCGGGCCGCTGCCGGCCGACCAGGCGGCCACCGTGTCCCGCGCGGCCCGGTCGGTGGCCTTGCCCGCCAGCAGCACCAGCGGCAGGTCGGTGAACCGGTCCTCGCCGCGGCCGTACGCCTCGTCGAGGTCGATCGAGGTCGGGTACGACACGTAGCCGGCCGGTGCCGTCAGCGACCCGGGCGGGTAGGCGGATACGTTGAGCCCGGAGATCTCCCGCAGCACCGCCGCGGCCTCGTCCATCACGGCGTCGAGCTTCACGCGATCACGCACCTGCGGCGCACCAGCGGCTTCAGGGAGGTCCTCAGGTCCGGGTCGAGTGCGGCCAGCAGCCGAAGCTCACCCTGCTCCTGCGGCGATCCGGAGATCCCGAACGGCGAGTCGCGGCGCTGCGCGAGACGCGCCGCCTGCAACAGCGTGGCCGTCTTGGCCGCCGCGGGGACCTGCGACCACCCCCACCGGCCGGTGACGGTCAGCTCGCCGGACACCCGCGCGGTCAGCCACTCGTACGGGCGCCCCTTGGCGACGGCGTTCATCGGGCCGAACGTGTAGCCGGTGACCGGGTTGGCGTCGGCGTCGGCGACCTGCAGCCCGGTGAGGTCCTCCAGGTCGTCGACCTCGAAACGCCACCCGGCCGCGCCGAGATCCTGCCCCGGATAGACCCGTGCCTGAGGTACATCGACCTGGCCGAACTGCCGCCCGCAGTAGTCGTCGACCGCGCGCGACGCGGTCGTGACCCAGGCAGCCAGCAGCGCCGCGTCGAGGTACTCGTCCTTGAGGTAGGACTGCAACTCGACCGGCGTCACGTAGTCGGGTGCCCAGGCCACGATCGGCTCAGTCCATCGGCCGGATGTAGAACAGGACGACGTCGAACACGCCGGCCGTGAGCGCCGCCGTGCCGACGACCGCCTGGATCTTGCGGGCCGCGGTCGTCTTCAGCGTGCTGGCGCCGGTGAACACCGGGATCACGGACTTGCGGCCGGTCGTCGACCACGGGGCGCCGGAGATCGCCGCGGCGGCGACCGTGTCGCCCGCGCCCTCGACCTGGACGGCCACCGTGGCGGAGCCACCCGAGGTGGGCACGGTCGCCACCTCGACGTACCCGCCCATCACGATCGACCCGGCCGGGATGTCGGCCTTGCTGGTCAGGTCGATGGTGCTGACCGCGCCGCCGTCGACGGCGAAGTCGTACCGGCCGCGCACCACCTTGAGGCCGGAGCCCTGCGCGAAACCACCCTTGTACGGCATGTCGGAGCCCCTCTCAGGCCGTCTGATCGAAACCGTGGACGAGCGTGCGGGCCGCGTCCTGCGCGTCGGCCTGGCTGGCGTAGGTGCCCGCCAGGCGCCGGGTGCCTGCGTTGACGACCCAGGTGCCGGAGGTGATCTCCTCCGTGGTCAGCGCAGCGACGAGGGCCAGGTTCACCCAGTCGCCCTCCGCCGTCTTGACCCACATCAGGAGGCCGCCGTGACCTGGACGCGCTTGGACGACTGGCCGGCGTAGCGGACCAGCACGGCGGTGTACCGCCAGATGCCCAGCTCCACGGACTCCGGGCCGGAGCGCTCCTCGTACTTGAAGCGCATCTCGTCGCCCTCGAACAGCAGCGTGTCGGCGCCGCGCAGCGTCAGGAAGTTGTCCGGGTACGGGCCGATGTTCAGCGACTCGGTGACGACGATGGCCAGGCCCTCGTACTCGCCGACCGCCTGGACGGTGCCGACCCCGTCGACGTTCATCGGCCCGGCCGAGCTCGCCGGGATCAGCTTGCGGCCGGTCGTGTCGCGCAGCTTCTTGAACGCACCCCACCGCTTGATCGACATCGCGAGGACGTCGGCGGGCAGCTTGCGGGCGTCCCACACCGCGATGGAACCGTCCACGATCGCGTCACCGGCCGGAACCGCCGGAGGGGTGCCCTTGAACGCGGCCTCGTTGGCGAACGTGGTCACCGCCGACCCGGACGCGGCGATCAGCGCCGCGCCGACCTTCGCCTCGACCTGCCGGTTGTACTCGGCGGTGAGGTCACCGAAGATCACCAGGTCCACGGACGGGCTCGACATGTCGATCAGCTGCCGCGGCACCGTCTGCAGACCACGGGTCGGCTTCGGCACCACGGTGTCCACGTCGGTGCCGAACTTGTCGGCGCCGGGCGTCGGGTCGTTCTCGGCGGCCTGCTCGGCAGGGTTGGACGAGTCGGCGCCGGTGGTCTGCTTCGGCAGCGTCATCGGCCGTGGGTCCCGGCCGAGCGGGATGTTGCGGACGGCGTTCGCCAGCGCCCGGCCCTGACGCGCCAGCGACGCGTACTCGTCGGTCAGCCACTTCGGCGGGACGATGCCGACGCCGGCGCCGGTGGTCGTCAGCGCCCGGTGGTGTTCGGCGAGGCGCCGGTGCGCGTCCTGGTCGCCGTCCATCGCGGAGCGGCACATGTCGGCGAAGAACGAATGCTGCGAGGCGCGGGTGTAGTGGCCCGGGTCGCGGTCCTGGGTGCGGGCGCCACCGGCGGCGCGGGTCTGGTCGCCCTCGGGCAGGGCGTCACCGGCCACCCCGGCGAGCTTCGCGACGGCCGTCGAGCGGGTCTCGACCTCCGTCAGGTCCTCGATCTGCTTCGCCAGCACCTTGGCCTGCTCGGCCTGCTCGGTGACCGAGCGCAGCTCGTCGTCGGTGAGGTCACGGTCGGCATCGGCGGCGCGGGTCTGGATGCCCTCGATGGTGGTGTTGAGCGCCTCGAACTGCTTGCGCAGCCGGGCGAGGTACGGGTTCACGGGGAACGCCTCCCGGTCAGGGATCGGATCGTCTGACCGGGGTGCCGTGCTGCTCTCACGTCACCGGGGGCCCGCCGGGGGCGGGGGTGCGGTGCGGGGCGGCCGGGGTGTCGGCGTGCTGAAGATCAGGGTAGCGCGCGATACCCCAGCCGGGTATAGCGAGCCTCAGACGGCCGGCGGCAGCACCGGGATACCCGCGGCGATCCGGCGCGCCGCCTCCCGGTTCGAGCTCGCGCCGCGAGTGGCGCGGCAGTGCGTGCAGCACACCTCGTCCACCTCGTCCAGCTGGTCGGCGGAGCGGACCCCGGTCGCGCGGGCGGCGTCGCCGTAGGCGCCCTCCAGGACGACGGCGACCTCGATCAGGTCTGCCTTACGGCGGGCGACCACCCCGGACGGCAGCCGCACCGACCCGCGCGGCCGGGACCGGAACGCCACCGACAGATGCGTCAGCGCACCGTCCTTGATCAGCTCCAGGGTCTCGTCGCCCAGCGGGGTCCGCGACGCGCGGGCCTCCCAGTACAGGCCCTTCGCCTCCTCGCGCAGCATCGTGGTCGCCCCGATCAGCGACCCGCCCAAGTCGATGTGCTCGCGGGAGAACCGCACCCGGTTCGCCGCCCGCACCTGGTGCGCGAACACGCCCAGGTCGAACTGCTCGACCAGGTGCTCGTTGATGCGCTGCTCGATCCCGAACGGCACGGCGATCCCGTGCACGGTGCGCCCGTCACCGGCGGAACGGACCTCAAGGTCGGCCGGGACGAACTGGCGGGTCTCCAACGTGGTCACTGGTCATCCTCCTCGGCGTCGGCCGGCGGCTCGGTCGGGTCGGTGGGCGGCTCGGGATCGGGCTGGTCCGGCAGGGGCGGCAGGTCCTCCAGGTCGCGGACCTCGTCGACGGTCAGGAACCCGGCCGTGAGGGCGATCTGGTGCGCCTCGTAGCGGGTCTTCGTGTCCGAGCGCAGGATCGCGTCGAGGTTCGCCTTGACCCGGGTGCCGCGCGGGAACGCCGCCGACAGGGTCTGCTCGAAGCGGGCCAGGTGCCCGAGCATCGTGGTCCGCAGCAGGTTGCGGCCGTCGGCCTCCAGGTTGCTGTAGGTCAGCGGTGACCCGGCCTCGGCGCCCATGAGGCTGAACGGCAACCCGAAGATCAGCGCCCACTCGACCAGCGAGAACTTGCGGGCGTCGATCAGCTGCAGCTCTTCGGGGTTCCAGCTGATCGGCTTGAAGCTGCCGTTCGCGATCGCCGCGATCGTGCGGTCACGCTGCGACGCCAGCCACGCCTGCTTCACGGCGGCAGCGTCCTCGGGCAGCGTCTCGGGGCCCAGCTCGATCACGCCCGTCGGAACGCCGTGCCGGGAGACGGCGCGGGCCTGACGGCCCAGCTCCAGCGAGTGCGACAGGGTGTCGAAGTGCCGCTCCAGCACCCCGGTGCCGCGCAGCGCCCCGGGCTTGTGCGGGCCCTTGATGTGCAGCACCTCCCACCGCGAGTAGGCCCGGCCGCCGATGTTGTACTCGACCTCCCCGGCGGGCAGCTCGAGCGGTGACGGCTGACCGGCGGTGACCCAGCGGACACCGACCGATTCGGCCGGCACGGGCAGCACGGAGGTCGGCACGCCCTGAGCGTCGCGCGCCGCCCACAGGCCGACAGCATTGCCGTCCCACAAATAGTCCGTCGCCCAGCTGGAGAACGTGTCGACGCGCTGCTCGTACGGGAACGGCTGCTCCAGCAGCGGCGGCGTCCTCAGCAGCTCCAACGGCCGGTTGCCGATCTGCCGGTAGGCGTCCCACGGCAGCGCACCGATGATGTCGGAGATGATCGTCGTCGCCCGTGCCGCACCCGGAATCGACAGCCCGCCCCGGTAGTCGCCGCTGCCCCAGTCCGGCGACAGCCCGTCGACCAGCGTGAACGTCTGCATGTCCCCGGTCACCGTGTCGGTGACGTCGTACCTGACCGTGTGCCCGCCCACCGCCCGCGTCATCAGGTCGCCGAGCACCCCGCCGAGGCCCCTCACCGCAAACCCGCCCGGGTCCGGGTGACGTGCGGCACCGGCCGGTTCGCAGACGGCCCAGGACGGCGCAGCAGCGGCAGCAACTCGACCGCTGTGGTCGCGGCCAGCACCAGCACACCAACGGCCAGCAGCGTCCACGCCAGCCCCGCCAGCAGATACAACCCGGCCACCGCCGCGACCGCGGCGAGCACCTGGACGGCGGGTAGCGCCGCCCCGGCCAGCCTTTTCATCGTCATCGTCCTGCCTCTCAGACCGCGAACGCCGCACGCCGCGGGGTGGTCGGAAGCGTCAGCACGCCGTACACGCCCGCCGCGGCAGCCTCAGCCGCGTCCACATGCCCGGCACCGCGGCGCACGATCGTCCAGCCGCCGTCCGGGGTCGCCTTACGCTGCGCACCCGCCAGATGCGCGTCGAGCAGCGGATCGCCGCCGTGGACGACCCGGCGCGCAACGACCAGGTCGGCCAGGCCCTGCAACGCCTCACCCGCCTTGCCACCGGTCAGCTCCAGCCCGATCGGCTTGTCCCGGTCCGCGCGCGGCAACGGCTTGCCCGGCGCCGGCGGCTTCACCGTCAGCGAGCGCAGCAGCACCGCCACCGCAGCAGCCGGAGACCCGGGGAACCACGCGACCGCCCGCGGCTTCATCGCCTCGAGGATGCCCGGCAGCTCGGTGCGCAGCGCCTCGGTCGACGACCACGCGGCGCGTACCTCGACCCGGGGACGGCCGTCCGGCAGCAGCGCCACCACGGTCAGGGTCGCGTGCTCGCCGTCCGGCGCCACCCCGAGACCGAGGACCAGCCGGTCGCGGTAGGCGTCGAGGGTGCCCTGCACGTCCCGGCCGGCCTGCCACGCGTCCATCTGGAACGCCCCGTCAAGCTGCTCGACATGCTGGCACAGCACCTCGGTGCGGAACACCGCCGGCGGGTCGGTGGCCAGCGACGAGCGGATCGCGGCCTCGCTGATGCCGTTGGGGTGGTTCAGCGCCGGGTTGGCCTGCGCCCACCCCTGCCGGTCGTCGAGATCGCAGCCGTCCGGCGCCGACCATTCCAGCAGGCACAGCGACGGGTCGGCGGCGGCCAGGGCGGCGGCGCGCAGCTGGTTGAGCACCACGGACTGATCGTCGCCGGCGTTGGAGAAGCAGAAGATCTGCCCGTTCGCCCGCGCGCTCGTCGTCTTGGACAGCGCTGACCAGGCCGCCCAGTCGCGCTGCTCGCGCAGCTCCTCGAAGTCGAGCACGTCGACCGACAGGCCGCGGGCAGCCTTCCTGTTCGCGGCCTTGATCGCGTACCGGGCGCCACCGGTCAGCCGGAAGTACTTCCGGCCGTTCACCCGGTGGATGTGGTCAAGCTCAGCCCCGAGCTCCGGCACGCCGCCGATCGTCTCCAGGCACAGATCCCACATCTCCTCGGCCAAGCCGAGGTCCTGGCCGACGCCGAGGATCAGCCGGGCACCGTCGACGAAGAGCTTGTGCAGCAGCAACGCCCGGCCGAGGTGAGATTTCCCGTTTTGCCGAGCGGCCAAGATGACGACGACCCGGAAGCGGTAGCTGCCGTCGGGGAGTAGTTCCAAGGCGCGCCGGGCGGCCTCCTCCTGCCACTGCATGAGCGGCTCGCCGAGCACGTCGCGGGCGAAGTCGATCACCTCGTAGCCGCGCGTCGTCGACCGAGTCAACGGGCGCAGCGGCGGCGTGAACAGCCTCGGCGTGGCGATTCCCAACAGCTGGTCAGGCGGTACGGGAGCCGCGGAGCGCGGCGAGCTTCCCAGGGACGTTGCTTCCACCACCGGCACCTCCCTTCCGGGCGGCGCGGGCCTTCGGCGTAGCACCCAGGGCGTCGAGGACGGCCAGCAGCTTCGGGCCGAGCGCATCGAGCACGACCTGCTGCTCGACCTGCTTCTCCAACCGGGCCAGCATCTGCCGGCCGGTCAGGTCGTCCGGATCGAGCGCGCCGGCGATCCGGGCGGCATCGGCCGCAAGGGTGGCGGCCTCGTCGATCGCGTCGGCGTAGCAGGCGGCAAGCCGCTTGGCCGCAGCGTCGGCCGGAGTCAGGTCAGGCACCGCGGCCAGCGCCTCGGCGACCACCGGGGCGATCAGTTCGTCAGCGGGCCGAAGCCAGCGGGATCCAGCGCTCATCTCACCCCTCCCGTCTGACCGCCCAGCATACCCGTAGGGGGTAACAGTACGAGGTCACGACTTCACCCGTGACCTGCGGTGACGAGGCGACCCCGGGGAGGGAGAAACAGGGCAGCGGGTGTCCAGCCCCGGTCCTTCCCCACCTAAAATCCGGTCACCATCTCGTGTTCGGTCTCGGTGCCGGATCCGCCTCGCTCGGTGCTCCGGTGGACAGATTGCACCAGAGGCAGCTCGGTGCGAGGTGGTCGATGTGGTCGGCCTTGCATCCGGGGCATCCGCTTGCCCTGCCGTGCAGGTGGTGTGCGTGCGTGGCTTTGGTCGTGCATCCGTCGAGGCGGATGGCGCAGCGGGGTCGCTGGGCTGCGGGCAGGTCGAGGCGCAGCACCCGGGCCCTGACGTTGCGCCAGGCCCTGGTGCTGCCCTTGCTCCACGCTGCGCTCACGCCAGTGCCCCGGCGACGAGGCAGGCCCAGACGAGCCCCGGCAGCGCCCAACTGGGCAGCGTCCACCAGCTGAGCCACCGCGGTACGCGCCGGCTCATCGGTGCCGGCCTGAGCGGATGATCCCGGTCAGGACCGCGATCACGATCAGCACGAAGGTCAGGTTGCTGCCGAGCTCCAAGGTGTGGGTCATGGGATCCTCCTTGCTGGGGCCGGGCGCATTACCGGTGCGCCCGGCCTCGCTGGTCAGGGCAGGAACGGGCCGTGCTTGCCCGGGTCGTACTCGGCGGCCTCGACCATGCGCCCGCCGGGCAGGCGCAGCATCTTGCCCTGGGCGGCCATGGTGGCGATGTAGGCGGTCTTCTCGTCGTCGGTGATGGGGCCGATCCGCCAGTCGAGGATCTTCGCGATCGTGTCCTGTGCGACACCGGCGACGCCGGGCCGCAGCTGCTGGGGCAGGTCGATGATGGCGCTGTCGATCCGGTCGAGGGCCTGGGCGAGCTGCCACAGCGGTGCACCGACCTCGGGCAGTTGGTCGGTGCAGTCCTCGCAGACGGCGCCCCTGCCCTTGGCGCCGATGGTGATGAACGCGTAGTCGAGGATGCTGTCGCAGAGGGCGCAGTGTTCGGCGTCGCCTTGGGTGATGACGACGGGGATCCAGGGCAGGGTTGCGGTGGTGCTGGTCACGGCTGCTCCTTGGGTGCGGTGACGCGGTTCTGGCCGATCAGTTCCAGGACGAGTCCTGCGTGCCGTGTGCAGATCAAGATTTCGGCCTCGGGTGTGGTGTCGAGTGGTTCGGCGGTGCATCGTTCGCCGGTCCATCGGCCGATGACGGTGCAGGTGACACGTCGGTCCACGGTGCTTCTCCTCAGCTTGTTGCGGTGTCGGGCCTTGAGCCCGTAGTCGCGCCGGGCCTTGAGCTGTGCCCGCTCGGCCTTGCGGTTGGCCCGGTCGCGGATGGTCTTCTCGACGGCGGCCTCCAGGCGTGCGCGCCAGTCGATCGGTTCGATGGTCATTGGGTGCTCCGTTCACCGAGTCCTGTAGACGTGCTCTGCTCCGCCGCTCTTAAGGCGGAGCACCACGTTGTGCTCTGTGCTCTGGGGTGCTCTGGAGCACCTGGAGCACCCGTTCATGCGAGGAAGTGGAGCGTCGAGCGCCCCGGTCCGGGCTCGCGGCGGAGCTTGGCCGCCGAGACGGCCTTGGAGGTGCGTGTCGGTCCCCAGCCCATCTCGGAGCCGATCGCGTTCTGCGTGCAGCCGGCGTTCGCCTCGACGTAGGCGCGCACGTGTTCGGCGTCCCGGTTGGCGGCCGCGGTGCGCCGGTCCCAGCCGCCAAGGACCAGGCCGCGCGTGTTCTGGTCGTAGGTGAGCTGTTCCTCGGCCACGTCCACGTCGCGCCCCTCGGCGCGCATGTATCGCAGGCCGGCGTCGTCCTTGGTGACGTACCAGAGCGCGTCGGGCCAGCCCTCCAGCCGCTGTGAGCCGCTGGCCGACTCCTCGCCGGAGTCCACCCGGGCCTTGGGGGTGTGGGCGGGCATGATCAGCTCCTCGACGCCCGCCTCGGCCTTGATGACGTCGAGGTTGTCGAGGAACGTGCCGACCTGGAATTCGGCGTTGCCGTCGAGCACGGAGCCGACGGCGGCTCGGCTGAACGGGTCGACGATCCACACCTTGACCTGGCGCTCGCGAAGCCACTGCGTGACCCAGGCCCGGACTCGCGGGTCGATCAGCGGTAGGCGCTTGCCGCGCAGGTGCAGCATGTGGACCTTGTCGCTGTTCTCGATGCGGACGTCGCGCATCCAGTCGCGGTACTGCTCGGCGCCCACCTCGTAGTTGAAGACGGCGATCGTCCCGTCGACCGGCGTGGTGTCGAAGCGCCCAAGGAACTGCTCGCCGTCGGCGAGGCAGCGCACCGCGTGGTTGATCAGCGTGGTCTTGCCCGCCTTGCGGGTGGCGATCAGAAGCGCATTGTGCCCGGCGCCGAGGATGCCCTTGAACCGGTAGCTCACCTCGGGGGCCGGGATCGCCAGCTCTTCGGTGAGCGTGCCGTACGACGCCGGAGGCGACCAGCTGCGCGCGTGCCGCTCCTGGTCAAGGATTTCGCGGGCCTGTTCGACCGCGCGCAGTTCGAGCAGCTTCTGCTCGGTCATTCGCTCCAGCCGCGACGGCGGTTCGTCCACAACGTCGTCCACAGGCGGCTCGTAGGCCTCGAACGCGTTGAGGTCGTGCCCGGCTGCGATGTGGTCGGCGGCGTCCTTGCCGGTTGCGGCCCGGACGAATCGGTACGCCTTGGCGACGCCTTCCAGCTTCGCGGCTACCTGGGCGGCCCAATCGTCGCCGCGTTCGTCACGGTCGACCACGCAGACGACCAGGCGGCCGGACAGCGGCGTGACGTCGGCCTTGCCGAAGCTCTGCGCGCCCTGCGGTGCCGTGGTCGCGATCCCGCCGGCGGCCTCGATGGCGTGGACGTCTTTCTCGCCCTCGACGAGGAACACGTACCGGTCCGGGCCGGCGGCTTCGAGCTGGGCGAGGTGGTAGAGCGTCGAGGTAGGCCCGGCGCCGGTCTGCGCGAACCGCTTCTTACCGCGCTCGTCGTAGAATCGCTTGACGGTGCGCCCGTCGTCGTACCGGTAGGTGGCCGAGCGTTCGTCGTACAGGTCGGCCGGGGTCAGTTCCAGCGTGGCGAGGACGTCGCGGTAGTCGCAGCCGGTGTGGCAGTGCACGAGGCACTGGCCTTGGATGCCGGTGACCGACAGGCTCGGCGCGTGGTCCTCGTGGGCGGGGCAGGTCGCGTCGGTGCGCTGGCCGCCCTTCTCGACGACCTTGCACCCGTGCTCGCGCAGCTTGCGGATCACCCGCTCGTAGGCGGTCTCATTCACTCGCCACCGCCCGGTTTCGCGACGGTTGGCCATTCGCAGTCGGGCGGCAGGTGGACCTGGTTCATGCGGCCCTGGGTGAGGTTGTCGCGGGCACCCAGGGCGTAGCCGTGCGCGAACGCGTCGAGCTGCTCGTCGGTGGGTCGCCAGTCGGGGTGGTAGTGCCGGAGCAGGATGCGAGCGGCGGCGAACAGCAGCTTCTCGTCGGCTACGGTGAGGTCGGTGGCCGGCCTGTCGCTAGCAGGCCGGGCACCCCCAGCCCGCGTCATGCGGCACCGCCCAGCTTGCGCGCGGCCTTCGCCCGGCGGGCCTGTGCCGATTTGAGCGCGAGAGACTTGTAATACGCCCGACGCAGATTCTCGGCGGCTTTCGCACGGGCTACGGGATCGGTGATTTCCTCAGGCACCAACTGCTCGAAACGGTCGAGCAGTGCCTTTCGGGCGGCCTCAGTCCGAGCCGCACGATCTGCGGTGCGCGCCCATGAGACATCGGCAGCGATGGAGGCGATTAGGGAACGGTCGGAAGAGCTTCTTGCGGGCACGGCTGGCCTGACCTCTTCGGTCCTGGCCGGTGCTCAAGTTCCGACAATGCGCAGCAGCTACCGGGTGCGCGAGCGTGGAAGATCCACAGTAGCACAGCGTTACGTGCGCTGTGCAATGCCTTGGTAGACAACGCGCCGCTTGCCGGTAGCCAAGTAGGCCATGACCTTCTGATGGTCGAGTTTGGCGGTCGTGCAGCGACATTGAAGCTTCACGTCGTCAACCGGCCCTCGGAGCTGCTCGACGAGGCACACGACCGACTCCTTGCGGCTGTCGCGGCGCTGTTCCTCCCATGTGGCGTCCCAGTCAGTTGCGGTCGTGTAGCCGTACTCGGGGTCATACCCGCCT
This sequence comes from Actinoplanes sp. NPDC051861, assembly GCF_040681145.1. Lineage (NCBI taxonomy): Bacteria > Bacillati > Actinomycetota > Actinomycetes > Micromonosporales > Micromonosporaceae > Actinoplanes > Actinoplanes sp. NPDC051861. Next base: position 60,913 of record NZ_JBFAYE010000032.1, on the reverse strand, counting down.
TCGATCACGCCGCCAACCGCGTATGCCTCGACTCCGTCTAAAGGGCCGAGGCCAGTAAGCACAAGTCCGGCGGCGGTGCGATAGACCTCGCCAATCGTGTGGTTTCGTCGACAGACGATGGCAAGCCTGCGGAATCGAAAGCGCTTGCTGGTGGTGAGGATTTTGCGGAGTGCCTGGCTGGCCTCAGCGCTCTGCGGCCCGGCCTCCAGCAGTTCCTGATGGCTCCAACTGTGGCTGTCTGGCGTCTCCATCCTCGCTCGGCGCAGTTGCTCCGGACTGGGTTCGCCGAGCGAGTTCTTGTACTCCTCGTAGCTGATGAACGGCTCTGGAACGAACGGGCTCACAGCCGGTCTCCTCTCGCTGCGCGCCGGTGCGCTTCTCGTGCTCGCTCGTCGGCGGCGCTGGCGGCGTACCGGCCGACCATCTGCCGTGACTTCCAGCCGGCCAGCCGCATCAGATCGGTCTCTTGGCCGCCGGCACTCAGCCAGTCGTGGGCGAATGAGTGGCGGAAGCGGTGCGGGTGCACGTCGGGGATGCCGGCCTGGTCGCCGCGCCGCTCCAGCATCTGCGCGAGCCCGGACGGCGTCATGCGCCCCTGGCGGCCGAGCCATAGGGCGTTGCTGGCCTTGGCCTTCGGATGCTTGGCCCGGGCCCGGACGTACCGCCGCAGCGCGTCGGCGGTCTTCGCGCCGAACGGTGCCGAGCGGGTGCGGCGGCCCTTGCCGAGGACCTGGACGACGTCGGTGCCCCAGTCCACGTCGTCCAGGTCGAGTCCGGAGATCTCGCCGAGCCGGACGCCGGTCTCGATCAGCACGCGCAGGATCGCGGTGTCGCGCCGGGCCTCGAAGTCGGTGCCCTTGCAGGCGTCGAGCAGGCGCCGCAGCTCGTCGTCGGTGAGGATCGGCACCGGCTGCTCCGGCACCGCGGGCGGGCTCATCCGCTCCATCGGTGACCGGGTGATCTCGCCGTCGTCGAGCAGCCACTTCCAGAACTGCTGGAGGGACCGGTAGTGCTTCGCGGTGGTGGCCGGCGAGAGCCGGTCGAGCATCGCACCGAAGAACATCTCCAGGTGCTCGCGGGTGACGCTGCCGACAATTGTCGGCATTCCCTGCTCCACCAGGAAGTCAGCGAGGTTGTGTCCGCACCGCAGGTAGCTCTTGATCGTCTCGGCGCTGCGGTTCTTGGCCTTCAGGTGCCTCGCCCAGTCCGGCAGCAGCGTCCGGATGTCGTCCAGATCGGGCGCGGCATCGTTGATTTTGGGTGCGCGGGGGTTGGTCAAGGACTCCACAAGGCGTACAGTACCTCCCTGTACGAGCGTTGTGCAGTCCTCGATCTGACTGTGTACTTTGCTTTTATGCTGGTGGTGGGGCGGGCGGGACTCGAACCCGCGACCGAGGGATTATGAGTCCCCTGCTCTAACCCACTGAGCTACCGCCCCGTACCGGCGGCGATCCTATCCAAAACCCCACACCCGCAGCTAGCGATCTATCGCCGCAGGCAGGAGAATGATCTGCCTGCTGGGATCCGACACGAAGTCGCGCGGTTGCAGATCCTCGATCCGCGGCAATCCCTCATCGCCCACGGACGGCTCCTCGGGGCCGTCCTGTGTCGTGAATTCTGCCCAATTCTCCGGATTGATATCGCTCATAACAGACTCCCCACGCTAGCGCCCAGTGACGTCAGTACCGCCCCCGCGGCGCGCCAGCCGCCCGCCATCGCTCCCTGGAGAGACGGACTGTCGCGATGATCACCCGCGACGAAGATGCCGTCGCCGAGGGCTACCGGTTTGCGCAGGCGGGACTGTGGCACGCGGGCTGCCGGCAGTGCGTGTGGCACCGTCACCACATTGAGCAGGTCCCATTCGTCGGTCGGCGCGCCGTAGATGCGGGCGAGTTCGACGCGAATGACCGCTTCGGATGCACTTGACGGTGCGGATACCCCGACAACTGTGGCCGCGATGAGGCTTTTGCCGCCAGGTGCGTACTCCGGAGCCGCATTGCTCATCACCACCGTGTTCGCGATGATTTCGCGCCGGTCGCCGTCGAGCAGGAGGATGGGTTCGTCGACGGGGGCGCGGTCGGCGCCGAAGTAGAAGGTGGTCAGCCCGTGCATGTCGGGTCGCGGCAGGACAGGCAGCAGGGTGGCCGCGGCGAGTGGGTCGGTCGCGACGATCGCGGCGCGGCAGCGGATCTCGCCGCCCTCGGTGACGACCGTTCCGGAGCCGATGGACAGCGTGCGCGCGCCGATCAGCAACTGCGGGAAGGGCAGCGGGCCGGCGATCGCGGCGGGCAGGGCGGCCATGCCCGCGGCCGGCACGCCGATGCGGCCGCGCGTGAACGAGCGCAGGAACATCGCCGTGACGTGGCTCGACGTGTCGAGACTGCGGTCGGCGAAGACGCCGGAGAAGAACGGCCGCAGCACCTCTTCGATGATCCGGTGGGAGAGACCGGCGTTGCGCAGCATCTCCTGGGTGGTCGTCTCCGGCGTGTCGAGCAGTTTGTCCGGTGGCAGGGTCGCACAGCGGGTGGCGAGCGCGGCGAACTTGAGCCGGTCGGTGAAGGTGCCGACGCCCGAGGTGAGGGAGTGCGCGGTGGTGAGCGGATCGCGTACCGGATTCTCCAGCCGATGCAGCCCGCCGCCGCGCCGCACGAGCACGCCCGAGGTGAAGTACCGCATGTCCAGCGCGTCGACGTCGACGAGAGCCGGCAGCCGCGGATAGGCGGTGTTGAGCACCTGGAAGCCGCGGTCCATCCGCCATCCGTCGACAACGTCCGTGCCTACCCGCCCGCCGAGACGGTCGGAGCCCTCGACGAGCAGCCATTCCACACCGGCGCGATCGAGCCTGCGGGCGGCGGACAGCCCAGCGAGCCCGCCGCCAACGATGACGACGTCCACCTCAACCGGCTGCGACATGAAGACCTCACTAGATGCAATCAACGCGAGACTCAGCGTAACGGGGCAAGTGCGCCCCGGGGGGCGAAAGAAGAAGGGGTACGCCAATCCCGCTCGACCTCCACGGGGATCTACGGCCCGCGCGGAGCCGGGGCCAGGCGGGGAAGTCCCGATTCACGGGGCTTGACGCGCGTACCCAATTTGGTCAAGAATTTGGACAGTCCAGAACCATGACCAATGGAGATCCGTCATGCGCGCAGCCTGGTACGACGAGCAGGGCCCCGCGGCCGAAGTCCTCCGGCTCGGCGAGATGCCCGACCCGTTGCCCGGCCCCGGCGAGGTGCGCGTGCGCGTCACCACGTCCGGCATCCACATCGGTGACGTCGGCAAGCGCCGCGGCTACTGGGGCTCGACGATGGCGTACCCCCGGGTGATCCCGCACGGCGACGGCACCGGTGTCATCGACGCCGTCGGCGAGCGCGTCGACTCCCGCCGGATCGGCGAGCGCGTGTGGGTCTATCTGGCCCAGTCCTACCGCCCCTTCGGTACCGCGGCCGCCTACACCGTGGTGCCGGAGTCGCGTGCCGTACCCCTGCGGTCGGAGATCTCCGACGATCAGGCCGCCGGCCTCGGCATCCCTGGGATGACCGGACATCGCGCGATCTTCGCCGACGGCCCGGTGACCGGAAAGCGGATCCTGGTGACCGGAGCCCTGGGCGCCGTGGGCCGAGCCGCGGTCGCCGTGGCCCGCCGGGGTGGCGCCACCGTGATCGCGACAGTGCGCCGCGCCGACCAGATCCCCGCCGCGCTGGAGGCCGGCGCTCATCACGCCGTCGCCACCTCCGACGGCGACGTGGCCAAGCGCATCCTGGACGCCACCGGCAACCAGCCGATCGACCGCGTCGCCGAGCTCGCCTTCGACACCAACCTCGCTCTCGACGAGGAGGTCCTCGCCTACAACGGCGTCCTCGCCACGTACGCCACCGGCGACAGCTCCCCGCGCGTCCCCTTCTGGCCGCTGGCGTTCAAGAACATCACCGTGCGCTTCCTCAGCAACGACGACTTCCCGGAGGATGCCAACGTCGCCGCCGCCCGCGGCCTGACCGACGCCCTGGTCGCCGGCGACCTTCGCTACCCGATCGCCGCGCGCCTGCCCCTCTCCGAGATCGTCCGCGCCCACGAACTGGTCGAGAACCCGGGCACCACCGGACGCGTGCTCCTCGACCTGTGACCAGCCGTGAGATCCTTCTTGGCGCTGGACCCAAGTCACGATAGGAATCACATGGGACGAAGCACCCGGCCCGCGGACCTCGGGATGCTGGCCACGCGGCTGCTGCTGGGCCTTCAGTCCGAGCTGTTCCGCCGCAGCGCCGAGGCCGGTTTCGACGACATCCGCCCCCGCCACGGAGCCGTGACCGCATACCTCGACGAGAACGGCCTCCGCCAGAGCGAGCTGACCCGCCTCTCCCGCCGCAACAAGCAAACCATCGGCGCGATAATCGACGAGCTGGAAAAGCTGGGCTACGTGACCCGGGTCCCCGACCCCGCCGACCGCCGAGCCAAACTCATCATGCCCACCGACCGGGGCCGCCGCCTGATGGAACTCTCCGACGGCATAGTCGCCGACATCGAACGCGAATACGCGGCAATCGTCGGCCGGCAGCCCTACGACCAGTTCTTCCAAACTCTCTCCGCCATAACCGCCGACCTGGAGATCACCGAGGAGTAACCCGCCCGCCGAGAATCTCGGGGGCCCGGGACCTGGTTGCCGGCTCGGCGGTGGTTGCGCCTACCTGGTCGACCGCATTTCTGAGAAGCAGCGCCGGGCGTCCGCGCATATGCCGTGGACGCCGACCGGTTCGAAGCTGCATCATCGCCCAGTGGCTGGTTCCGACCGTGACCTGTTCGCATCATTCGACCCGAACGAACGCGCGTTACTGGCCTGGGTGGCCCCGCAACTGGACGCTGCCGCGATCGACGAGATCGCCGCGGCGGACTACGGCTTCGACGTGCCCGGGAATCGCCGGGCGCTGACCGACCTGGTGCACAGCCCCTGGTTGCCCGACGACCTGACCGGAAACCCCGGCGAGGTCCTGGCCCTGACCCGGTGGACAACGCCGGCGGACCGGCGCGGCCACCTCCAGCGACTGTTCGCCTGCACGCTCCTGACCCGGGCGGTGACCGCCGACGGTAATCCAGTGGACTCCCTCGCCCCGCTGGTCGACTCGGCCTGGGAACTCGGAGAACCGGCCCGCGACGCCGCGGTGCGCTTTCTGGCCTGGTGCCGGCTCAACCTGCCCGGCGACTGGCGCGCCGATCCGTCCTCGCCGATGTTCCTGACCCTGGCGATACTGCTGCTGTCGGCGGAAACGGCGGCCTCGGCCCCGTTGGCAGCCCTCCTGCTCGGGGAACTGGACGCCGCGCTGACCGACCCGGACCTTCCCTGGCGACGACGGCCCCGGTCGCCACTGTTCACCCGCCGCGACACCGACTCCGCCACCACCCGCCGGCTCTGGTCCGTCCTCATGACCCGCTGCCTGGTGGACAATCCCGCAGGCGTCGATCCCCGGCTGACCGTGCTGGGCAGAGCTCTCGGCGGCGACACCGCCACCCCGATCGACGACCTCCGCGCACTGTTCTAGCCGGCGATCTGGGCGTCGGTCATCGTGCCGTCCTCGTCGATCCAGACGCGAATGCTGTGCCCGCCGAACATTCCGTCGTCATCGAAGTAGAGCTCGATGTCGCATTCGACCGCCGCGGCAATGCAATCGAGACGGATCCGGCGGGCGAACTCGGCCGTGCTGATGACGGACTCGTCGTTCTCCCAGACCTCCACCTCGCCAGGCCGTTCGGGGGAGAAACTGTTCGCCAGGTCCACCGCGATCCGCCGGGTGAAACCGTCCAGTTCACCGACCGTCGTGCTCACGCGCTGAGCGAGTGCGGCCGCCGCAGACTCCTCGTCCGCGTCGAGCACGACTGACACATCACCGAGTTGACCGTGAAACTCGAAGCCTTCGTCCGGGCGCCGGAACTCACCGAGCACCGTATTCACCGACAACTCCGCCATGAGACATCACTCCGAAGTAGAAGCGTGACCCTACCAGCGGATGGTGGGTGAAATCAGCCGAAGAGAGCGGCCGGGATGTCGGCGTAGAAGAGGGCGGGGTCGCGGGAGAGCGAGGCCTTGACGTTGGCAGTGGGACGGTCGGCGATCACCTCGAGCTTGCCGGCTTCCAAGCCGTCGAGAGCCGTGCTGACCACCTCGTGCGGCGGGAGTTTGGGGATGTCGTACCCGGCCATCATGTCGGTGTCGGCGATGGCCAGCGCGAGAGCGGTGACCTGGGTCTTCTGGCCGGCCAACTCGAGCCTGATGCCGTTGGTGAGAGACCATTCCGCGGCCTTGGAGGCGGCGTATCCGTTGCTGGCCGGAGCGAAGGCGTACCAGCTCAGCGCCGAGATGACGTTGAGGATGGCGCCGCCGGCGAGCCTGGGAGCGAATGCCCGGGTGACGTTGAGGGTGCCCCAGAAGTTGGTGTCGAACTCACGGCGGACATTGTCCGTGGAGGCACCGAGCAGCGGGGCGTCCGTGGAGATCCCGGCATTGTTCACGAGGATGTCGAGGTCCCCCACCTCAGCCGCCGCGGCGCCGATGGACGCCGGGTCGGTGATGTCCAGCCGCAGGGGTACGACACCGGGGATGTCGATGCTCTCGGGCCGGCGGGCGGCGGCGTAGACGGTGGTGGCACCCCGAGCGAGAAGAGCCTCGGCGAACGCCTTGCCGAGGCCCCGGTTGGCGCCGGTGACGAGGACTTTTGTTCCGTTGATCTGCATGCGGCAACGGTAAGACCTCACGTTGACGTCAGAGGCAAGTATCTGCGAGTCAGGTCACGGCACACGAGCCCCAATCCCTCGATCGCTGTCGATATAGTGGGCCCGGATTCCATACACGGGGGGACCACATCATGAGGCAATGGCGCATCGCCGCAACCGCACTGCTCGCGACCGCACTGTTCGTCGGAGGCGCGCCCGCAGCCGCGCAGGCGGCTGACATCGGGCAGATCATCATCAGCACCAACGGCCCCAACCCGGGCATCATCCATGTCACCGTCCACAGCACCGACCCGATCGCGTCCGTGCATGCTGACCTCCTCGACCCGGAGACCGCCGCCGTCGTTGCGACAGCCGACGACTTCGTGCTGGCGGACGACCAGGCGCCGGACCGGATCCACTACGTGACGGCGGCGCCCGTCGTGATGGAACCCGGTACATACGAGGCTGTCGTGACGGTCACCGCCGTTGACGGTACGACCGCCCGCACCAACGAAATGATCTGGAACTACCAGATCGTCGCCACCGTCGAGGACCTCACCGTGGACCGCCCGGCGATCGACCTCGACCACCGGGACGTCACCGTCAGCGGCGTGCTGCGGGGACGCTGGCCCGGCAGCGGCGAGGTACGCCCGCTCGGCGGCGCGACGCTCAACCACTGGGTCTACATGGGCGGCGACGAGCCGATCGTCACGAACGCGGACGGCACGTTCACGCGTACGTTCACGATGGCCGGCACCATCAACACCATGGAGTTCTGGTACGGCAGCGGCTTCCCGCACACCCGCAGCGGCGACAGCGCCACGTACACGGTCACGGTCGTCCCGCAGCAGACCCGGGTCCGGGTGCAGGCAGACAAGCGCCGCGCCAACGCCGGTGACCCGATCACCCTCACCGGCCGGGTGGAACGCCGCGGCGTCAACGGCTGGACCGCCGTCCCGCAGCAGACCAGCCTCTGGGTCGACAACGGCTGCGACGACACCGGCTGCGCCTTCGGCTACAACGACATCCAGCTCAACGCGGACGGCACCTTCACCACCACGACGACGGCCCGGCGCACCGGCTACTTCCGCGTCTCGGTGACCGGCTACGCGGACTTCCTCGCCTACAGCACCGGGCAGACCAAGATCGTACGAGTGACCGGCACCCCGTAGACGAGGCCGATAGCCTGGACCCAACCACAGGCCCGGAGCTGCCGTTGTGAGCAATCCGCTGATCGCCGGAGCAGACAATTCGACCACCTGGTCGACCGGTCTGGGCCTGGTCGGGGATGCCCGGCAGATCAGCGACGGCATCCGGGACAACAGCTGGGTCGATGTCACGCTCGGCGGCACCGGTGCGAGCCTCGATGTACTGGCTGTCGCGGTCGATCCGCTCGGATCGCTGTTCGCCTGGGGTGTCGGCTGGCTGATGGAGCACGTCAGGCCGCTCAAGGACGCTCTCGACTGGCTGGCCGGAATGCCCGACGAGATCGCCGCGCAGGCAGGTACCTGGCGAAACGTCTCTGCCGCTGCCGCTGAGGCCCATCAGCGGTACGCGACCGCGATCCGCACCGACACCGCCGAGTGGCACGGCGCGTCCGGTGACGCATACCGCGCACACGCCGGTGAGCAGCTCGCCGCCCTCGACGGGATCGCGACGGTCACGAGCGCGATCTCGTACGCGGTCGAGGGTGCCGGTCTCCTGGTCGGCATGGTGCGGGAGATCGTCCGTGATCTGATCGCCCAGTTCGTCGCGACCTTGGCGGTGCGGCTGCCGCAGTGGCTGGCCACGGAAGGCATCACGCTCGGTTTAGCCACCCCGGTCGTGGCCGGCCAGGTCGCCGCGCTGGTCGCACAGTGGGCCGATCGGATCCAGCACTTCATCCGGGCTCTGCTGAACAGCCTGCGGTCCCTCGACGGCAAGCTCAGTGACCTCACCGCCGTGCTGTCCCGGCTCGAGCAGTTGCTCGGGCGGCTGAGCCGGACCGACCCACTGACCGCACGACCGGTGGAGAACGGCCTGTTCCGGCAGGGTGACGGTATCGTCCGCAACGGCACCAAGATCCTGATGAGCAGGGAGAACGTCCTGGCGATCGCGGGCAAGTTCGGCATCGACATGGACGGCGTCCGATTCACTCTGGACAAGGTCCGGCGCGGTTCGGGGCCTGGCAAGGAGTTCTACGGGGTGACCATGCCCGACGGCGAGATCAAGCTGGCCCGTGACGCGTTCATGGATGAGGAGCAGCTGGCCCGGACGCTGGCGCATGAGAGATTCCACCTCGACGAGCTGCGCAACGGGATGCAGTTTCCTCTTGACGAGGCGGACCGCGCTGTCTATGAAGTCCGTGCGTACGCCCATGAGGAACAGTGGTGGCAGTCCAAGAAACACCTGCTCGACACGGAACAGCCGGAGTAGATGGACCGATGCGTGAGATGACAGATTCCAACCACCGGTGGGAGGCGTGGTTCGACGCCTTCACCAAGATCCGGGACGCCTGGCCGGCTCGGTCCGACGTCTCGTGCCCGGACGGCGATCAGGGACGGCTGCACATCACGTACACGGGGAATCCGGAGTCACGAATCGGCTTCGCCACGATGTGGTGCGACGTCGGTCATCACGGCATCTTCCTTCCCCGAGTCGGCATTCCGGAAGGCGCCGCGATGCTGTCCTTCGACGCGACTCCGCAGGAGCGAGCCGCCGTCATCCCGGACATCAGTCTGATCCCGACGGATCCCTATACCCCGGACGAGGACCAATGAGTCAGCCGCAGCGGTAGGTTGTCCGGGCCGTGAGTGCCGATGGCCGGTCGCCAGTTCACCTCGCCCGTGATGACCGGTGGGCCGAAGCGGCGCGTCAGCACCGGCAGCATCTCGCTCAGCTGGGCCGACGCCAGCGCCGACCCCAAGCAATAATGCGGCCCCGCCCCGAACTGCAACAACGGCGCCTCTCGAACCGCCGTGATGTCGAACGACCGTCCCCCGGGATACGCGCGCGGATCCCGCTGAGCCGTCTGCACCGCCATCGTCACGAAGCTTCCCGCATCGATCGACAGCCCCTGGAACGAGAAGGAGGTGGTCGCTCGGCGGAAGACGCTCGCCGCTGACGGGCGCCAGCGCATCGTCTCCGTGACGGCTCGGTCGGCCAGGTCGGGGCGGTCGTGCAGCAGCGTCCACTGAGCGGGGTGCTCGGCGAACGTGACGAGGGCGTTCGAGATCTGGTGGCGGGTGTTGTCGTGAGCGCCGAAGACGAGCGTGACCAGCAGATTACGCAGTTCGGAACGGGTCACGGTCTCCTCGTCGCGCCAGGCGGCGACCATTCGGGAGACCAGGTCGCCGGCCGGGTTCTTCGTCTTTTCGTCGATCAGGGTGTCGATGTAGGCGTCCAGGCCCGTGAGCGCGCGCTCGACGCGTTCCTTCGCGTCGCCGCCGGCGGCCAGGGCGAAGATCAGGCCGATGTCGCTGGACCAGACGCTGAAGATGTCGTGGTCCGCGGGCGGCACGCCGAGCAGTTCGCTCATGACGGCCAGCGGAAGCCGATCAGAGAACGCCTCGACGAACTCGGTCTCCGGAGAGCCGGCGATCCCAGAGGCCAACGCCTCGGCCGTCGAGCGGATGAACGGGCGCAGCTGTTCGACGGTGCGCGGGGTGAAGGAGCGGCTGACGAGTCCCCGGAGCCTCCGATGGTCGGCACCGTCGCGGTTGACGATCATCGGCACCCACCAGTCGTGGATGGGGCCAGAGGTCACACCGTTGCGCCGCAGATAGTCGTCGCCACCGTGGTCGAGCCGGCGGTCGCGGAGGAGTTCCTGCGCCTCGGCGTGCCGCAGCACCAGCGGGCCGAGTGGGCTGTCGGCATACCAGCCGTCATCCTGGGCGGCCAGCGCCTCCGGTCCGGTGAAATCGAACTCCGGGTCGACGACGTTGAGGAACGGCATCCGGCACTCCCCTCCAAGCGGGCACATGTCACCGAGTGTGACGCGCACATCACCAAGAGCGGAAGGCCGTCAGTCGACGATCGTGATCGTCGCCTTGCGATAGCGGCCGTTCTTGTCCGGATCGTAGTTGCGCTCGACGTTGCCGGCGGCGTCGACGGAGAACCAGTGGAACGTGGTCGTCTCAGTCACGTGGAACACCTGGCCCGGCTCCCGGAATTCGGTCGCCTCGTAGCGGGGTGACTGGAGGGTGGGCCGGCTGCCGTCGGTCGTGTAATAGATGGTGGCCGGCTCGTTCGTCTCGAAGCGCGCGTCGACCGGGTCGCGGAACCTGCCGCCGCCGGGTTTGAGCTGGGACGTCGGATCCTTCCTGTCCCTGCCCCACTCCGCAGCGACCCGGAACATCTCCATGATGCCGTTGGCGTACTCCATCGTCTCGGAGTGTCCGCTGACGAGGTTCGGGTCGCCCTCCCACGGTGGCTGGAACGAGCCGCCCTGCCAATCTCCGGTGGCCGGGTTGTAGACCGAGCCGCCGACCTCCCAACCGAAGGCGTAGATCCCGTAGGTGTAGTAGAGGTCCTCACGCACGTTGCCGGCGGACGAGTAGAGCACGTCGGACGAGCCGCCGACGTTCTCCGGCGTGACAACCGTCTCCCGGTACGCCTTGACCTGCGACAGGATTCGCGCGGCCGACTGCCAGTAGAACGCCTCGTCGCCCAGCGGCGGTCGCGGCGTGGTGATCCGGCCGTCGGCGATGTAGGCGCCCGGCTGCCAGAACAGCTGGCCGCCGTTGGAGTGCACGGACATCATGAATTTGATGTTCGAGTACTTCTCGACCAGCCAGACGATGTTCTTCGACTCCGGCTCGGACAGTTCCTCGGGGCCCTGGTAGGTGGCGCTGGTGCAGCTCGTCGACCCACCCGCGTAGCCGTCGTGGCCCGACCCGACCCGATAGTTGCGGTTCAGGTCGACGCCCCAGGAGTCGCGGCGGCCCGGGTCGGCGTCCTCGTCCGGGCAGTGGTTGGTCAGGTTCTTCCGTTGCAGGGCGAAGTTGTAGAAGCTGTAGTTCGCCCCGTCCGGGTTGTTGGAGAGGATGAAGAAGACGTCGGTGTCGTTGACGATCCTCTTCGTCTCCCGGTCGGTGCTGTAGTTGCGCACCAGACGCTCGGCCGTCTCCAGCGAGGTCGTCGCGGGCACCCATTCGCGGGCGTGGTCCTGCGCCTGGATCAGGACGCCGGGTTTGCTCCCGTCCCGGTGTCTGCCGATCCGCAGGACCGGGATCGTGGCCGGGCCGCGGGGCACCTCACCCTCCGGCGCGCCGGCGCGCTTCTGATCGAGGAAGTCGGTCAGCGCAACAGGGCCGGTCGTCGCGGCGACGATCCCGGTGCCCGCGTTCGAGCGGTACGGGTGTGCCCGGTCTATCAGCCCCTGCGACTGGGTCTCCAGCACCGTCGCGACCTGCGCGGCGGTGCTGGCGAGCGCTCCGCCGGCGTCCTTGGCGAGTTGGACGCGAACGGCGTTGCCCGTCACCTCGACCCCGAGGGGGAGGTCAGCGCCCGGCCGGTCGACGAACTCGACGGTGATGTCGTTGCCGCCCTCGTGGCCCCACGCCGCCGAGCTGACGACGACCGCGGACTGTCCGGTGCCGCCGATCGTGGCCTGGGCCTTGCGCTGATAGCCGTGCGTCCGGTTCGGCAGGTGGATGATCTCGGCGATGCCCGGATACTGCTCGGCGATCTCCCGGGCGCGGGCGTACAGCTGTTGCGGGTGCTGGTAGCCGCCGATGAAGTCGTACCTGTAGCCCGGACGTTCGGTCAGCGGCGGAGGGGCGCCCTCGAGCCAGTCGGAGACGGCTCCCGTGGTGATGCCACCGGTTGAGCTGGTGATCCTGACCTGCCGCGGACGAGTGTCCAGTTTGAACAGGTTCCGATGGAACATGTACTGCCCGGAGTCGACGAATCGGCTCATCGTGCGAGCGAAGCCGAACGGAGTGTTCTTTCCCGAGTCGTTCTCGACCTGCATGCCGACGATCGGGCTCTCCTGCTGCCCCTCGGTGGTCCGGGCCTCGACATAGAGGAAGCCCTGGCCTTTCGTGGTGAACCAGTCGGCGCGGACGACCCGTACGGTCGTCTGGTGCGTGAGTGGTTGCACAGACTGCGCGTCGGAGGTGGTGGCGATGCCGCCGTCCGCCTCCTCGGGCCAGACGAAGCCCTCGTCGTCGTCGAGGACCTTGACGCCGATCGCCCTGAGCTCGGCGATCTCCTCGGTGGTCGCCAGGACCTCGCCCTCGATGCCGTTCGGTACCCGTTTGAGGCCGTGCTCGATGTCGAAACCGGCGTCATTGACCTTGTCGAGCATGGCGGCACCGGCCAACTCGATCCGGACGAGCTCCGGATCCTCCCGGCGGACCTGCCCGGCGACGGTTTCCTCCGCCGGGTTCGCTCCCTCGGACGGGCTTGCCGTGAGGACGCTGCTCACCACCATGGCGGGCAGCGCGAGAAGTGCGAGCCGCAGTCTTCCGCGTCGCATGCGTCCCCCTTGCGTTCGCCGACAACCTCCGGGCACGGCGGGCCAGGAGCCCGCTAAGCCATCAGCGTATGTCTATCTATCGCTTCACGCGACGGCGGCGGGGAGAAACGCGACGGCTGGCGGGGGGAAAGAGTCCTTCACGGCGCGGTGCACGGCTGCTGTTCGGGGACCAGTCCGATGCCGGTCAGCTCTTCCAAGACGTACGACAAAGCCGCAGCCGCCTCGTCCGGAGCACCGGGGGTGTCCACGTCCACATACTCGGTCCGGGCCGTATCAGCCGCCAGCAGGTGACGCAGGACGGGCTGCCACGCCGTCCGCGGGTCGGTGATCCTGGCCGTTATCACCGAGAGCCCGGCATCCGTCAACCGATCGATGCCGGCCTCCGGGTCGGGCCAGTCCCGCAGAACGGTGGTCAGATCGAGGCAGATGCCCAGGCGGTCCTTGTCCACTCGGGACAGCGCCGTGACGGTGTCCTCAGGACTGTCGAGAACCCGGCCGGGCGCGGGCTGGAAACCGGCTCGCACCGCCCGGCCCACCCGCCACGCCAGGTCAGCGAGGCCACCGGAGAGACGGCCCAGGTGACGGGCGACGGCTCGTTCCTTGGTCTCGTCCCAGCCCTCGCGCCGGCCCAGCCCGCAGGTGGCGACCGCACCGCGCACCTCCTCGAACGGCAGCAGATCGACCAGGATCCGCGCCAGTTCGAGCGTCTGCCGCAGCCGAGCAGTGGTGCTCCAGTCCGCACCAGGGGAGGCCGGCTCGGCGGAGGAATCAGACGGAGAAGGGGAGGAAGGGGTCTCGCCGCCGCCCTCGGGGACGGGCACCCCGCTCAGCGTGACGACCTCGAGCCCGCGGGCGTCGAGTTCGGTACGCAGTCGGGTGCGGGCACGCCCGTCATCGGCGAGGGCGGCGGCGAGGGGAAGCGGCAACCTGAGGGCGACTCCCAGGGTGCCGGTGCCGAAACGGGCTCGGAGGGCCGACGTGACGGCATCAAGGTGTGTGACAGCGTCGGGCACGGTCTCGGCCTGGTCTAGGCTGATGCCGCAACTGAGGTGCACGATTCGGCCGGAGGGATGGCGCAGCCGCATCAATTTCCTCCCCGGACGAGGTGACCCGTGCAGGTGCACGTGCATTCGCCCGTGCTGACGCCTCCAGTATGGACCATTCCGGAGCCGGTCCTCGATGGACCGAACCCGCACGACCGGGTTTTCATCGCCGCCTCCATCCGTGGATGCCTGTCCTCGGATACGAGCCTGCGTCGTCGGACGGATCACCGGCGCACCCGACGTGCGACGCCGTGAGCGGCGCGAACATGATCCGGATTCACAAAGATGATTGACACGTGTCAATCAACGCGGCAGCGATGACCAGCGAGTAGGTTTCGGCGCGCGCCACCGAGAGAGCGTTTTCGGGGCGTCCACGCGTGCGCTATTTGAACAAACGGACATGCACTGTTCGCCTGCCCGTGCGTCTGACGCGTGCCGAAGCACGCCGGTGCGGATGCACGTGATGATCACCCGTGCATCCGCACCACCCGCCGGGAACCGGCCGGCGCGGGGCGCAACCGCGCCGTCCCTCGCCGGTCCCGGCGGACAACTCAGGGCGCCCGGGCAAGCCGGGCGGCCGAAAAGGAGCGCTACAGAGAGCCGAGCGGTTCAGCCGACAGGACCGGCTCGACCTCGATCCACGAGCCACCCGCGGCGGACCGCTCCACCGCGTCCAGCACCAGCTGGACCTGCAGCGCGTCGGCGAACGACGGCGCCGGGTCCCGGCCCTCCGCGATCGCCGCGATCAGGTCACGGACCTCGTGGGTGAACGAGTGCTCATAGCCGAGGCCGTGCCCCGGCGGCCACCACCCGGACACGTACGGGTGCTCCGGTTCGGTCACCAGAATCCGTGTGAACCCCTGCTCCGCGGCCGGCCGGGTGCCGTCGTAGAGCTCCAGCTCGTTCATCCGCTCGAAGTCGAACGCCAGCGAGCCGAGCGACCCGTTGAGTTCGACCCGCAGCGCGTTCTTGCGGCCGGTGGCGAAGCGGGTCGCCTCGTACGTGGCAACCGCTCCCCCGTCCAGCCGCGCCAGGAACAGCGCGGCGTCGTCCACCGTCACGTCACCGAGGGCGGCACCGTTGCCACCCGCCGCGGACAGCCCTGAGGACTCCGACGGCAGTGGGCGGGAACGGACGAACGTCTCGGTGAGGGCGGACACCGCGTTGATCGTCTGCCCGGTGACGAACTGCGTGAGGTCGACGATGTGCGCGCCGATGTCGCCCAGTGCACCGGAGCCGGCGATCTCCTTGCGCAGCCGCCAGACGAGCGGGAACTGGGGGTCGACGATCCAGTCCTGCAGGTACACCGCCCGGACGTGACGGATGGTGCCGATCCGTCCGGACGCGACCAGGTCCCGCATCAGGGCGACGGCGGGCACCCGTCGATAGTTGTACGCGCACATCGCCCGTACACCCTTGGTTGCTGCCTGGGCAGCGGCCGCCGCCATCTCTCTCGCCTCAGCCACCGAATTGGCCAAGGGTTTCTCGCAGAGAACGTGCTTGCCCGCGGCCAGCGCGGCCAGTGCGATCTCCGCGTGCGTGTCACCCGGCGTGCAGATGTCCACCAGATCGATCTCGTCGCTGTCCACGATCGATCGCCAGTCGGTGGTGTGCCCGTCCCAGCCGAGCTTCACGGCCGCATCCGCCACCTGATCGGCGGAACGGCCGCACACCACCGACATCCTGGCCGAAAGCGGCAGGTCGAAGACGTGGTTGACGGTGCGCCAGGCCTGCGAGTGCGCGGCCCCCATGAACGCGTAGCCGACCATGCCGACTCGCAGGTCCTGCGACATGTTTTCCCCTTAGAAACCGAGCTTGGCGTACTGGGCGGCGTTCTCCTTGGTGATCGTCTCGGAGGCGAGCATGATCTCCTTCGGAACCTGGAGCTCCACCAAGTCGCTCATTCCCTTGCCCTGCGCGATCAGGCGGGCCAGCGAGATCGCCGAGGAGGCCATCGACGGGCTGTAGGTGACGGTGGCCTTGAGCACGCCGCTGTCCGCCGCGATGAGGTCGATCGCCTGCTTGGAGCCGGCGCCGCCGACCATGATGAACTCCTTGCGGTTGGCCTGGTCGAAAGCGGCCAGCACGCCGACACCCTGGTCGTCGTCGTGATTCCAGATGGCGTCGATCTTGGGCAGCGCCTGGAGCAGGTCGGTGGCCGCCTGCTGACCGCCGTTGACCGTGAAGTCGGCGGCACGGCGGTTCGCGACCTTGAAGCCGTAGACCGCAAGCGCGTCGTTGAAGCCCTTCGTGCGCTCCTGGGTCAGCTCGAGCGAGTCGATGCCGGCGATCTCGCCGATGATCGGAGCGGAGACGCCCTTGGCCTTCATCTGCTCGCCGATGTACGCACCGGCGGCCAGACCCATGCCGTAGTTGTCACCCTTGATCTGCAGCCGGTACGCGTCCTGCGAGGGGAACGCGCGGTCCAGGTTGACCACCGGGATGCCGGCGCGCATGGCCTCCTCACCGGCCGCGTTCAGCTCCTTGCCGTCGTGCGGGAGCATCACGATGATGCTCGGCTTCTCCGCGATCAGCGTGGAGATCGCCGCCCGCTGTGCCGCCGCGTCCGAGCCGGCCTCGGTCAGCTTCAGCTCCACGTCGGAGTACTGCTCGGCCTGCGCCTTGGCGTTGTTGGTGATCGCCGCGATCCAGCCGTGGTCGGCGGCCGGCGCAGAGAACCCGATGACGACCTTCGTGCCGGGTGCCGCGTTGTCGTTGCTGGCGTTCGTGTTTACCTGGGCGTTGTTGGCGGTGTCGTTGGACGTACACGCGGTCAGCAGGGCGCCGGCGCCGACGGCAGCGCCGCCGAACAGAACGCGCCTACGGGACAATGAGGACATTATTGCTCCCGTTCTTCTAGCGAGCGAGGGGGTTTACGAGCGTTTGAACAACTGCGTGAGTGAGCGGAATCGGAACTGCTGGATCAAGACGGCGGCGACGATGATGCCGCCCTTGACCATGTTCTGGACCTCGGTGGGGAGGTTGTTGATCGCGAAGAGGTTGGTGATCGTGGAGAAGACCACGACACCGAAGACGGCACCGACGATCGTGCCGCGCCCACCGGTGAGCAGCGTGCCGCCGATGATCGCCGCGGCGATCGCGTCGAGTTCGTAGAGGTTGGCCATGGCGGCCTGCGCGCTGGTCGCCTGCGAGGTCAGCATGATCGCGGCGATGCCGCAGCACAGCCCGGAGAGCATGTAGAGCAGCAACGTCTGCCGCTTCACGTTGATGCCGGCGAGCCGGGCCGCCTCCTGGTTGCCGCCGATCGCCACGGTGCGGCGGCCGAACGTGGTCCGATTGAGCAGCACCCAGCCGGCCACCGCCACCGCGGCCAGCATGATCACGAGCAGCGGGATGCCGAGGATCCGGGTGGTGGCGATGCTGTTGATCGTCTGGTTCGTGGAGATCTGCGTCTGCTTGCCGGAGATCTGGGCGGCCAGGCCGCGGGCGGCCACCAGCATGGCCAGCGTGGCGATGAAGGGGACCAGTTTTCCGTACGCGATGAGCAGCCCGTTGACGAGCCCGACCCCGATCCCGACGGTGATCGCCGTGAAGATCATGCCCACCGCGCCGAAGCTCTGTGTGGCGACCGTGGTGCACCAGACCCCGGAGAGCGCGATGATCGCACCCACCGACAGGTCGATGCCGCCCCCGATGATCACGAACGTCATCCCGACCGTGACGACGCCGA
This sequence comes from Actinoplanes sp. NPDC051861, assembly GCF_040681145.1. NCBI lineage: Bacteria > Bacillati > Actinomycetota > Actinomycetes > Micromonosporales > Micromonosporaceae > Actinoplanes > Actinoplanes sp. NPDC051861. Next base: position 43,017 of record NZ_JBFAYE010000032.1, on the reverse strand, counting down.
TCGCGGACGCCTGCTGCAGGATCGTCAGGACGTTGTTGCGCACCCAGGTCGCGTCGCTGTACAACTCCGGCCGCGTGATGATCCCGATGATCACCAGGATGGCGAGGACGGCGACGAGACCGAGGTTTCGTATCGCGTTCTCGTCGAGACGCTTCTCGTTCGGCAGTGCCTCGGCGATCATGCCGACTCCCCTTCCAGCAACGAAGCTTCCAGCGACGAAGCGGTCATGCCGGCTCCCCTTCCAGCAGCGAACCGGCCATGACCAGGTTCAGAACGGTGTCCTCGTCGATCTCCTCGGCCGGCGCCTCGTGGACGAGCCGGCCCTCCCGCATCACCAGCACCCGGTCGGCCAGGCCCAGCACCTCGGGCACCTCGCTCGACACCAGCAGCACGCCGACACCGTTGTCGGCGAGGCCCCGGATGACCTGGTAGAGCTCGGCCCGGGCACCCACGTCCACGCCCCGGGTCGGCTCGTCGAGCAGCAACAGCCTGGTGTCGCCGAGCAGCCAGCGGCCGACCACCACCTTCTGCTGGTTGCCGCCGGAGAGCGTGCGCACCGGGCGGACCACCCCGCGCGGCCGCAGCTCCAGCGACTCGGCGGTGCGGTCCGCGGCAGCGCGCTCCCCAGCCGCGTCGGTGAAGCCCGCCTTCGCGAATCGCGCGAACGACGCCAGCGTCATGTTCTTGAAGACCGGCTCGTCCAGCAGCAGCGCCTGGCTCTTGCGCTCCTCGGGCGCCATGCCCATGCCGTTGCGGACCGCCGCGCCGACACCGCGGATCGGCTTGCCGCCGAGCGTGATCGTGCCGGTTTCGGGCCGGCGCGCCCCGTAGACCGTCTCCAGCAGCTCCGACCTGCCGGAGCCGACCAGCCCCGCGATCCCGACGATCTCGCCGGGCCGCACGGTGAGGCTGACATCAGCGAACTCGCCGTGCCGGGTGACGTTCTCCACGACCAGCAGGGGGTCACCCTTCGCCTGCTTGGTGCGGTCGGGGAAGACGTACTCGATCGAGCGCCCGGTCATCTTCCCGACCAGCTCACGGGTGGGTGTCGTGCGGGCCGGCAGGTTCGCCGCGGTGGTCCGGCCGTCCTTGAGCACGGTGACCCGGTCACCGATGTCGCGGATCTCGTCGAGCCGGTGCGAGATGTAGATGACCGCGATCCCCTGTGCGGTCAGCTCCCGGATGATCCGGAAGAGGTTGGCCACCTCGTCATGAGCGAGCACGGCGCTGGGCTCGTCCATGACGATCAGCCGGGCGTCGTGCGAGAGCGCGCGCGCCATGCTGACGACCTGCTTGGCCGCGGCCGGCAGAGAGCGCACGGCCCGGCGCGGGGAGATCTCGGCGTGGCCCAGCCGGGCCATGATCTCTTTTGTTCGGTACGCGGAAACGCGCCGTTTAGTGAAACCGAAGCGACTCGGCTCATGCCCGAGGAACGCGTTCTCGGCGACGGAGAGGTCGTCGACGAGGTCGAGCTCCTGGTAGATGGTCGCGATCCCGGCGCGCATGGCGGCCTGCGGGTTGGCGGGTGCGAACGGCTCGCCGAGCCAGGTGACCTCGCCCGCGTCGGCGTGGTGGACGCCCGCCAGCACCTTGATGAGGGTGGACTTGCCGGCACCGTTCTGCCCGAGGAGGCAGTGCACCTCACCGGCACGCACCTCGAGCTGGACGCCGTCGAGCGCCCGCACACCCGGGAACTCCTTCACGACGTCCTTGAGCTCGAGCACAACCTGGGCTTCGTCCCGCTGCTCGGCGGGTGTCTCCGGGGCGGTCATGACGCCTGCTCGAAGACAGCGTCGCTGGCCAGCACCGCGGCGCCGGTCACGCCGGCCCGGCCGCCCAGCTCGGAGAGGACCACCGGGAGGTTGCCGGTGGCCAGCGGCAGCGAGCGGCGGTAGACGACGCTGCGGATCTCGGCGAGCAGCACGTGACCGAGCTGTGCCAACCCGCCCCCGATGACGATCATCGACGGGTTGGCGAACGAGACCAGCGTCGCGAGCACCCCGCCGACCCGCCGGCCGCCGTCGCGGATCAGGCGGATGCACGCGATGTCGCCCTCGGCGGCACCGTCCGCGACGTCCTTCGCGGTGATGACCGGGTCGATCTCGGCCGCCTTGGTGGCCCGGCCGGAACGCGCCGGCCGGGCGGCGGCGAGACGCGCGGCCAGTGCGGGCGACTCACCGGAGCGGGCCGCGGCGAGCGCGTCGCGGGCCAGCGCGGCACCGCTGAACAGTGCCTCCAGACAGCCGCTGTTGCCGCACGAGCAGGCCGGGCCGCCGGCCTCGACCTGGATGTGCCCGATGTCGCCGGCGCAGCCGTCCACTCCCCGGAAGACCGCGCCGGCCAGGTGGATGCCGCACCCGACACCGGTTCCGATCTTCACGAAAAGGAAGTCGTCGACGGAGTGCGCGACCCCGCCGTGCCGCTCGCCGATGGCCATGATGTTGACGTCGTTGTCCACCACAGCCGGGCATCCGTGCTCCCGGGCGAGCAGTTCGCGCACCGGATAGCGGTCCCAGCCCGGCATGATCGGCGGCGACACCGGCACGCCGTCGCGGAAACTGACCGGGCCCGGAACGCCGATCCCGACGGAGTCCAGCCGCTCGTAGAGCCCGTCGGTGCGTGCCTTCGCGAGCAGCTCGTTGACCCGTTGCAGTATCACTTTCGGCCCCGAGCGGATGTCAGCCTTCTCGTGGTAGGCCGCGAGCGGCTCCAGCCGCCCGTTGGTCACCTCGACGTCGATCGAGGTGGCGCCGAGGTCCACGGCCGCGAACCGCAGCCCGGGATGCAGCTCGACGAGAGTGGACCGGCGACCGCCGCGGGACGCCGCCATCCCGGCCTCGGCGATCAGCCCACCGGCCACCAGGCGCTCGACCTCAGCGAGCAGCCGCGGGCGGGAGAGCTCGAGGCGATCGCCCAGCTCAGCGCGGGAGACAGCGCCCTCGTCGCGGAGCATGCGCAGGATCCGCAAATGGGGTGCATCGGCCAGGAACAACGAACACCTCCGATGGAGTGGTGCCCGTCACATTAAGCCCGTTCCGTCTCCGAGGTCCATACCTTCTGCATGATCAAAAGAAACTTTTGCATAACGAAGCGAAAGTAAACGCGGTCTCACCCCGAAGCTGCGACCCCTCAGAAGGCCGGCAGCAGAAAGCCGCCACATCGGACGCGATGCGGCGGCTTCCGGGGAACGGGTCAGTTTTGACTGAGGCCGTGCTCGCTTCCCTTCTTGAGCTTGCGGGTGTCGCGCAGTTCGAGGAACGGCTCGTCATCGGCCGGGTGGCCGGCCGCGATGGCCCGGCCGCGCTCCAGTTCGGCGTCCAGCTCGGCGCCGAGCATGATGGCGATGTTCGAGATCCAGAGCCAGACGAGGAACGCGATGACACCACCGAGCGTGCCGTACGTCTTGTTGTAGTTGGCGAAGTTGGCCAGATAGACGGCGAACGCGGCGGACGCGGCGACCCACAGCACGACGGCGAAGATGCCGCCCGGGCTGATCCAGCGGAAGCCACCGGTCTTGGCGTTCGGCGACGCCCAGTACAGCACCGCGAACATCAGGCTGACCAGCGCGATGAGGACCGGCCACTTGGCGATGTTCCAGGTGGTGACGGCCACCCCGCCGAGTCCGATCTGCTCGCCGACGACCCGGGCGATGTCACCCGTGAAGATGACGATGGCGGCCGAGGCGACCAGCATGACGCCGACGAGCGCGGTGACGCCGACCCGGATCGGCAGCGTCTTCCAGACCGGACGGCCCTCGGGAACGTCGTAGATCGCGTTGGACGCGCGCATGAACGCGCCGATGTAGCCGGAGGCGGACCAGAAGGCGGCGAGAATACCGATGATCGCGGCCAGCCCCGCGGTGCCCTGGTCCTGCACCTGCTTGAGCACGGTGCCGACGAGGTCGCGCAGCTGCTGGTTGGGCGCGATCTCGTTGACCGCGTTCGTGACCTCACGCTGGCCGTCGGCGCCGACCATGCCGAGCAGCGACACCAGCACCAGCAGCGCCGGGAAGATCGACAGCACGCCGTAGTAGGTCAGCGCCGCCGCCCAGTCGGAGATGTTGTCCTCGGAGAACTGCTTGAACGTCCGCCTGACCGCCGCGACGATCCCCTTGGCCCGCAGCTGGCTGGGCTTGTCCGGGCCCTCGTCGGGGCCCACCGGCGCCCGGCCCACCTCCCGCTCCTCATCGGCCCGGGTCGTGGCGGCGGCCGCGTCGAAGTCGGCGGCACCCTGCCGCCGGGCCTGCTCACCGTCGGTGGCGTCGGTGCGCTCGTCCAGCGCGTGGCGGCCCGGCTCTTCTTCCGATTTGTGGCCAAGTCTCATGGCGGGGTTCCCTTCCGGGCGACACGGGTTTCCCAGCCGCCCGGCGCCGGGCTTCCCCGCCGCGACGTGCGATGACGGCCTGAATGTGTGATGCCCACCAAATGCTGTGAGTAACCACCGTCACTTGCAGAGCATCCTCTCCATGCGTCGGCCCGCGACCCGCAGCCCGACGGCCAGGATCAGGAGCAGGTAGACGACGTCGAGGACCTGGATCCAGCCGACCGTGCCGGTGGTGATGCCCCGGACCAGATCGACCGAGCGATACAGCGGGGTGACCTCGACGATCCAGCGCAGCACGGCGTGATAGGCCGTGGCGGGGACGAAGGTGCCGGAGAACAGGAACAGCGCGAACTGGGCCGAGAAGATCAGGTCGAAGTCCTGCCAGCTGCGGATCAGTGTGGACGTCACCATGCCCACGGCACCGAAGGCGAAACCCACCAGCACGGTCGCCGGGAAGGCGGCGAGCGCCCGCTCCGGCGTCGTCAGGTCCATGGTCACCATGATCACCAGGAAGGCGGCCGAGTAGACGCTGCCACGGATCATGGCCCAGGCCAGCTCACCGAGCGCGATCTCGATGGGGCGGACGGGGGTGGCGAGCATCCCGTCATACAGCCTCATGAACTTCATCTTCCCGAAGAAGTTGAAGGTCGTCTCGGACAGCGCGCCGCTCATCGCCGACGACGCCAGCATGGCCGGGGCGACGAACTCGGCGTAGTCCACCACCACACCGCCGGGCAGCGGGATGTCGCCGATCAGCGCACCCACCCCGATCCCGATCGAGAACAGGTAGAGCACCGGCTCCAGGAAGCCGCCCAGCATCACCAACCAATACGCCGAGCCGAGCGCTGCGACGTTGCGCTCGGCGACCGAGGCCGAGCGGCGCAGGGTGCCCTTGAGAGCGAGCGTCAGCACGTCACACCACCAGCCGTTTCCGGAAGCGCAGCACGGTCACGGCCCAGCCCGCGGCCGCCCACGCGGCTAGGAACGCCACCTGCCACACCGCGCCGGGACCCGGCGGGACGCCGAGCGTCGCCGCCCGGGAGAGGTCGACCCCGTGCCAGAGCGGCAGCGCCAGAGCCACCCAGCGCAGCACGCCGGGCAGCGCGTCGATCGGGAAGAACACGCCGGAGAACAGCGACATCGGCAGCACCGCGAAGCGCATCAGGATCGCCAGGTAACTGTCGGTCGTCACGCTCGCGCTGAACGCCATGACCGGCGTCGCGACGGCCAGCCCGGTCAGCGCCGAGATCGGCAGCACGGCGAGCGCCCAGGCCGAGTGCAGTGCGCCGAAGGCGGCCGCCACCAGCAGGAACGCGGCGACCGAGAGCAGCACTCGGAAGATCATGAAGGCCAGGTGCCCGCTCACGATGTCGAAGACCCGCAGCGGGGCGGCGGCCTGCGCGAAATACACCTTCAGCCACTCGAAGTAGCTCAGCACCGGCCAGGTGGACTCGCCGATCGCGGTCTGCACCGCCGTCGAGGCGATCAGGCCGGGGACGATCCAGTCCAGGTATGCCACGCCGTCGACGCCGGCTTGGACGTAGGCACCCACGCCGACCCCGAAGCCGAGCATGGTCAGCAGCGGCAGCACCACCGTGGAGAGCGCGCTGGAGCGCCACGTCCGCCGGTAGTTGACCAGGTGATACTCCAGAACGTATGCCGAAGCCGTCATCAGTCCACCAGCGTCCGGCCGGTGAGGTGCAGGAACACGTCCTCCAGGCTGCTGCGCCGCACCAGGGCGCTGGCCGGGCTCAGCGAGCGCCGGTGCACCTCGGCGAGCGCCTCGTCGCCGTCGGAGACGTAGAGCAGGATCCGGTCGGGCAGCACCTCGGACCGCTCGGCGATCCCGTCGAGTTTCGACGCGTAGGCACCCTGGTCCTCGGCCGGGAACCGCAGCTCCACCACCTCACGCGTGGAGTAGCGCTCGATCAGCTCACGGGGTGAGCCCTCGGCCGCGATCCGCCCGCCGTCCATCACCACGAGCCGGTCGCAGAGCTGCTCGGCCTCGTCCATGTAGTGGGTGGTCAGGACGAGCGTGACGCCCTGCTGCTTGAGCCGGAACAGCCGCTCCCAGACCAGGTGCCGGGCCTGCGGGTCGAGCCCGGTGGTGGGCTCGTCGAGCAGCACGATCTCGGGCTCGTTGACCAGCGCGCGGGCGATCGTCAGCCGCCGTTTCATCCCGCCGGAGAGCGGCTCGACCTTGCTGCCGGCCCGCTCGGCGAGCTGCACGAACTCCAGCAGCTCGGCGGCGCGGGCGCGGGCCACCCCGCGCGGGATGCCGAAGAACCGCGCGTAGGTCGTCAGGTTCTCCTGGACGGTCAGCTCGGCATCCAGATTGTCCAGCTGCGGGCAGACGCCGAGCCGGGCCCGGATCCGCGGGCCGTCGCGCCGGGGATCCATGCCGAGGATGGTCAGCACCCCGTCGGTGGGCGGCGACACGCAGCCGATCATCCGCATCGTGGAGCTCTTGCCGGCGCCGTTGGGCCCGAGGAACCCGAAGGCCTCGCCGGCACGGACGTCGACGTCGATGCCGTCGACCGCGGTGAAGTCGCCGAAGCGTTTGACCAACCCGCGCGCATGGATGAGAGGACTCACCCCGGGGACCTTACGGAGGGGGTGCGACAGAATCTCGCGCTGCGAGGACCAGCTCGTCGGTGGCTTCGACAATTTCCGGGCGCTCCACCGGCGTACCCGAATCGTAGCGAACCGCCCAGCTCAGCCCATCCCGCCCACTGACCCGGCGCCCGACCACCCGGACCGCGCCCTCGCCCAGCATGTGATGGGTCGTGTAGGCGACCGACCTCGTCACCCGCGTCCGCACCTGGTCCGGAACCTCGCCCGGCTCCAGCAGCAGGAACGTGACCGCCGGCCCGTCGACCAGCACGGCGTAGTCGTCCCGCACCTCGGCCACCTCGGCCGGCGTGATCCGCAGCTCCCGGCCCGACCAGGCCGCCTTGTGGATCTCGTGCCAGCCCAGCCGCTTCGTCGCGCCGGGCAGCCAGACACCGAAGTTCGTGACGACCAGGACACCCTCGTCAGCCGTGGCGCACCAGGCGAGCACCCGCTCCTCGGCATCCAGCGGCGGCCGCGACGCGGCGGGGAGGGACGGGCGCCGACGGAACAGTTTCACAATCCACCTGCTGCCTGGTCACGCAGGGCACGAGCCTGCTGTTCGAGCGAGAACAACTCACCGGCGAGCGCCAGATATTGATCCTTGTGCGCCACCGGGTTGAGCCGCTGCACCTTGGACTTGAGGTCCCGGATCCGGGTGGTCAGCGCGCCCGCCTGCAGCCGGGCCAGGGTGACCTGCACGTAGCGCGGGTCGACCGGCCCGTCGACCCGCAACGGCTCCACCGCCAGTTCGCTGACCAGCACCTGGCCGCCGAGGTCGCCGCACGCGTCGCGTACCTTCTCGATCCAGACCGCTCCCCCGGTGGCCGACGCCGCGCCGCCCGCCTCGCCCACCGCCGAGCGCACCGCGCGGAGAACGTCGTCGCCGTAGTTCTCCGGGCCCAGCGCGTCGAACATCGGCCCGGCCAGCACCGGCTCCTGCAGCGCCAGCTTCAGCGACTCCCGCTCGACGAGGCGCTGCGGCGAGTCCGCTGCGGCTCGCTGCGCCGGCTGCGCGGCGGCGGTCTCGCCGCGCACCGCGTTGTTCACCGCGCGCTGCACCGGTTCCAGGTCCATGCCCAGGTCACCGGCGAGCTTGCGGGTGTACTCCGGGCGCTTCTCCCGGTCCTTGATCTTGGCGACCAGCGGCGCGGCACGCCGCATCGCCTCCACCCGGCCCTCGACGGTGTCCAGGTCGAAACGCGCGATGGTCTGCCGCAGCGCGAAGTCCACCAGCGGCTCCCGGCCGGCGATCATGTCGCGGACCGCGAGGTCACCCTTGGCCAGGCGCAGCTCGCACGGGTCCATGTTGTCGGGCGAGACCGCGATGAACGTACGCCCGACGAAGCGCTGATCCTCCTCGAACGCCCGCAGCGCCGCCTTCTGCCCGGCCGCGTCGCCGTCGAACGTGTAGATGATCTCGCCGGTGAAGCTGTCGCTGTCCATCAGCAGCCGCCGCAGCACCTGGATGTGGTCGACGCCGAACGCGGTGCCGCAGGTCGCCACGGCGGTCGGCTCGCCGGCCTCGTGGCAGGCCATCACGTCGGTGTAGCCCTCGACGATCACGGCGCGGCCCCGTTTGGCGATCTCCCGCTTCGCGTGGTCGATGCCGTAGAGCACGTGCGACTTCTTGTAGATCGGCGTCTCCGGCGTGTTCAGGTATTTCGGGCCGTCGTCGTCCTCGAACAGCTTCCGCGCGCCGAACCCGATCACGTCGCCGCCCAGGTCCCGGATCGGCCAGAGCAGCCGGCGCCGGAACCGGTCGATCAGCGAGCCCGAGCGGGCCGGCTTGCACAGCCCGGCCGCGGTCAGCTCCTCGGCCGTGTAACCCTTCAGCCGCAGGTGCTTGGCGAGCGCGTCCCAGCTGTCCGGCGCGAAGCCGCACCCGTACTTCTCCGCGGCGTCCCGGCCGAAGCCGCGCTCGGCGAGGAACTCCCGTGCCTTGCGCGCACCCGGCGAGCCGAGCTGCTCACGGTAGAAGTCGACGGCGTCGGCGTGCGCGGCGATCAGCCGCTGCCGCTGCCCGGTCTGCGGCCGGGGCGCCGCGGGACCGGAGGCGTCGACGTCGTAGCGCAGCTGGATGCCGGCCTTGCCGGCCAGGCGCTCGACCGACTCGATGAACGAGAGGTGCTCGGCGTCCATCAGGAACTTGATGGCGTCGCCACCCTGCCCACAGCCGTGGCAAAAATAGACATTTCGGGCTGGGGAGACGTTGAACGACGGCGTCTTCTCGTCGTGGAAGGGGCACAGCCCCTTCAGATTGCCGCCACCGGCCGACCGCAGCGTCACCGTCTCGCTGATCACGTCGACGATCGAACTCCGGTCGCGGACCAGTGCGATGTCCTCGTCCTTGACCCTGCCCGCCACGGCATACATCCTGCCTCGCGCCGGAGGCGACCCGCCAGCAGGGTCAGCGGTGTGCCGCGACCAGGGAGCGGTGCCAGGCCACCGCGGCGGGATCGGTGAGCGACGCGACCTGGTCGATCACCACGCGCAGTGCCGCGGCGTCGTTCTCGGCGGCGGCATGCAGCGGGCCGAAGAGAGGGTCCAGCCTTTCGGGTGTACGCAGCAGCGCGTCCACCAGCTCCATGAGGATCGTCCGCTGCTGCGCGTACCACTGCTCGGCCGCTCTGGTCCGCATGACGTAGCGCAGTGCCATGCCCTTGAGCAGCGCGCACTGGTCGCGCACGGTCCGCGGCACCACCAGGTCCGCGTCGTAGCGCCGCATCGGGTCGGTGCCGAACCGGCTGTGCGTGGCGCCGACCGCGCTGGAGACGAACCGCCCGGTGAGCACGCTCGTCATCCGTTTGAGCGCGACCTGGGCCCGGTACCCGCCGTCGTGGTCCGCCACCGCGGTCACCGCCGGGTCGGCGAGCAGCAGCTCGAGCGCCCCGCCGAGTTCGTCCGGCGTCTCGGCGGAGTAGCTGGCCGCCACGTCGGCGCAGAGCGCGGCCCGCTCGTCGGCGTCGTCGAGCAGCGGCCGGAGCGTGAGATAGCCGCCGTGTATGCCGTCCTCGACGTCGTGCACCGAGTACGCCACGTCGTCCGCCCAGTCCATGACCTGGGCCTCCAGGCAGCGCCGCTCGTCGGTGCGCGGGTGCCGCAGCCACTCGAAGACCGGCCGGTCGTCGTCGTAGACGCCGAACTTGCGGTTACCCGGCTTACGGAACCACGGGTACTTGGAGCAGGCGTCCAGGGCGGCCCGGGTCAGGTTCAGCCCGGCACCGGGCACCTTGGCCTCGAGCCGGGTGAGCACCCGCAGCGTCTGCGCGTTGCCCTCGAAGCCGCCGCACGGCTGGGAGACCGCGTCGAGGGCGGCCTCGCCGTTGTGCCCGAACGGCGGGTGGCCGAGGTCGTGCGCAAGCCCGGCGACGTCCACCACGTCCGGGTCACAGCCGAGCCGGGCGCCCATCTCGCGGGAGATCTGGGCGACCTCGAGCGAGTGGGTCAGGCGCGTACGCAAGAAGTCGTCCGACCCCGCCGTGTGCACCTGGGTCTTGGCCGCGAGCCGCCGAAACCCGGCCGAGTGCAGCACCCGCGCCCGGTCCCGCTGGTACGGCGTACGGCCGTACCCACTGTCCTTGGCGGGCTCGGATGCCCACCGCTGGGCGTCGGGGGCCGTCATGATCTCCACCCTAAGCCGATTGTCCAGGATGCCGATGGGTCAACCGTGGAGTCCGATTCTCGCCGCCGCGGCATCACGATCGTCGGCCGTCTGGTGGTCCTCGGCGCCGCCGGGCTCCTGTCGGTCGCGCTGGTGACCGCGTTCGCCGTGCGCAACTCCGGGGACCAGGCCGAGGCGAACGAGGCGATCGCCACGGTCAGTGCGGCGATGAGCAACCAGTGGAACGCCGACATGATGCACGACGCGCTGCGTGCCGACGTGATGTCCGCGCTGGTGGCGACGACGGACGCGCAGCGGGAGGAGTACGGCGTCGCCGAGGTGACCGAGCACGGCGCGACGATGCTGGAGAAGTTCGACGCCGCCGCCGGGCTGGCACCGGCCGACCTGCTCGACGTCTACGCGCAGACCCGTCCCGAGATCGCCGGCTACGCCCAGGCCGCGGCCGCCGTCGTCCAGGCCGCCGGTACGGACCGGGCCGAGGCCGATCGGCTGCTGCCCGACTTCCTGGACCGGTTCTCCGCGCTGGAGGAGAGCCTGGGCGCGCTGGACGACGCGGTGCTCGCCGAGGTCGGCGCGGCCAGCGAGCGCGGGCGGGAGTCCTCGGCGACGAGCAGCACGTTCATCAAGGTGGCGGCGCTGATCGCCAACCTGCTGACGGTGCTGGTCTGCTGGCTGACGATCCGGGCGATCCGCCGGCCGCTGCGCGGGATGCGGGAGACCCTGCGGACCCTGGCCGGCCGCGACCTGACGGTCCGGGCGCCGGTCCTCAAGCGGGACGAGTTCGGCGAGATGGCGCAGGCGCTGAACGAGGCGCTGGTGTCGCTGCAGGGGACCGTGGCGGCGACCGCGGAACGGGTGGACACCCTGACCCGGGCCAGCGGCGAGTTGCGGACCCTCGCCGGTGAACTGGACAGTTCGGCGGAGCGGACCTCGGAGCAGGCGCGCAGCGCGGACGGCTCGGCCGCGCACGTGTCCGGCTCGGTGACCGACATGATGACGGCGACCGACGAGCTCTCGTCGTCGATCCGGGAGATCGCCAAGCAGGCGACGTCGGCGGCGTCCACCACGCAGGAGGCGACGGCGAGCGCCGACCGCACGGCCGAGGCGGTGTCCCGGCTGAGCGAGGCGAGCCGGGAGGTCGGCGACATCGTCCAGTTGATCACCAACATCGCCGAGCAGACGAACCTGCTGGCGCTCAACGCCAGCATCGAGGCGGCCCGCGCCGGGCACGCCGGCAAGGGCTTCGCCGTGGTGGCCACCGAGGTGAAGGACCTGGCCCAGGAGACCGCTCAGGCGACCGGCGAGATCACCGCGAAGATCTCGGCGATCCAGGAGATGACCGGCAGCACGGCCGCCGCGATCGAGGCGATCGCGGCGGTGATCGCCCGGATCGACTCCGGTCAGCGGACGATCGCGGCCGCCGTGGAGCAGCAGTCGGTCACCACGGATCACCTGGCCCGCAACGTGACCGCGGTGTCGGCCGCGGCGGCGCAGATCAGCGGCACGGTCTCGCACATCACCGAGTCCAGCGCCTCGACCGCGGAGGGCGCCAACACGACCCGGCACTCGGCCGAGCTGGTCACCGGCGCCGCCGACGACATCCGCGGGCTGATCAGCCAGTTCAGGTACTAGACCGCGGAGCGAGAACACAGAACTCGTTGCCCTCGGGGTCGGCCAGCACCACCCAGCCGACGTCGCCCTGTCCGATGTCGACCGGCCGCGCACCCATGCCCACGAGCCGCTCCACCTCCGCCTCCTGGTCGTCCGGGCGCAGGTCCAGGTGCAGGCGGTTCTTGCCCACCTTCGGGTCGGTGCCCAGGTTGAACAGGATGCCGGGCAGTTCGTCCCGGCGGCGCCGGATCTCCGCCTCGCCGGGGGTCTCGGTCACGATCACGTAGCCGAGCGCCTCGGCCCACCAGCGGGCCAGCCGCGGCGGGTCCTCGGCGTCCACCACGACCTGCTCCCACCGACTGGGCATGCGACCTCCCGGATATCGACGCGGACAGATCACGTTACGCGAACCCGCGCGGGTGACGGGCCGGAACAGCGGACGCCGGGTGCGACGACAGGGTTCGATGGTGGGCGCAGGATTCCGAAACGTGATTCCTGGTTCACCGGCGACCGCGTCGATGCGGCGCCTGCTCACCGAACTGGGCGGGTCGGGGCGTACCGGCGCGCTGCACGTCGGCGGTACCCCGGGTGGAGTGATCTACCTGACCGCCGGCCGTATCACGTACGCCGAGACCCCGGCCTGCCCCGGACTCGGTGAACGGCTGGTCGGCTCCGGCCGGCTGGCGCCACAGACCTGGCAGGCCGTTTACCGGGAGGGAAGCGGCCGCCACCAGGTCGGGCGTGTGTTGGTCCGCGACGGCTGGCTCGGCCGGAACGAGTTGGCGCTGCGCGTCGTCTCGGTGATCGCCGACGCCACCCATGAGCTGTTGCGGCAGGCATACGCCCCGGCCTGTTTCGTGCCCGGCGAGCTGCACTGGCTGGGACCTGTTGTACGACCGGACCATGACGCACAAACCGTGCGACTTGTCGCCGCAGTGTCACCGGAGGATGGCCCACGGTGGCGGCGCGGGTGCTCCGGGCCGCACGGGGGCAACGAAGCCCGGTACCACCGGGAGCGACGGAAGCGCTGAGGAGTGAAGTGCCCGGCGTCGATCACTGTCTACAGGAGGCCATGACGATCCCCGGCGCCGTCGGGGCCAGCATCGTCGACTACACCACCGGGTTCCCGGTCGCCACGACCGGGGCCGCACCCAATGCGGACCACGAGGCCGCCGCCGCCGGCACGGCCGAGGTGGTCCAGGCCGCCAGCAGCCGTTCGCTGTTCGTCTCGGCCGTACCGCACGACCTGCTCGAGGACCTGATCATCACCACCGCCGGGGGCTACCACCTCCTGCGGATCGTCCAGACCGAATTCGACAGCCGCCTGGTGCTCTACCTGTGGCTGGACCGAGTCCGCGGCAACCTCGCCGTGGCCCGCCACACCATGCAACGCCTCGCAAACGATCTGGTAGCGACCTGAGAAAGAACTGGAGCACTAGGTGGCCCCCTCGAAGACCCCCGCGCCCGGGAACCTGCTGACGCAGGTGGCCGGCGAGCGGCAGACCGGGGCGCTGGTGGTGGGTGGCCACCCCGGCGGTGCGGTCTACGTCTACGAGGGCCGGGTCGTCTACGCCGAGTCGCCGGCCGCACCCGGGGTGGGCGCCATGCTCACCTCGTCCGGGCGGCTGGCCGGGCGCACCTGGCAGAACGCGCTGGACCTGGGCACCTCCACCGCCCGGGTCGGCCGGCTGCTGGTCGATCAGGGCCATCTCACCCAGGGCGAGCTGGAGCTCTGCGTGCTCGGTGCGACCTACGACGCGGCGTACTTCGCGCTGTCCGCGGTCACCGCCCCGGTCGAGTTCCTGCCCGGTGCCACGCACTGGCTCGGCCCGGTCGTTCACATCGACGCGGCCGCGGTCAACCGGGAGGTGCGCCGCCGGACCCGGCTGCTGGACGACATCTTCCCGAACCCGCGGGTCGACACCGCGGCCGTCATCCCGGTCACCCGGGCGCCGCGGGAACGGGTGGTGCTCAGCTCGCTGCAGTGGGAGCTGCTGGTGCACGCCGACGGCCAGCGGACCCCGGCGGACCTGGCTCTTCTGCTGGGCCGCGCGGGCTACGCGACCATCCAGGAACTGCGGCGCCTCGCGGCGCTGGGTCTGATCGAAGTGCCGGGGGTACGGGCGAACGACACCCCCGATCTCGTCCGGCTGCCGCAGCCACGGGGTGCGGCGGTGCCGATCGCCCGGCACACGTCCGACGCCGGTGACGCGGTCGGCGTACCCGTCATCAGTGGACCGGAACCAGCGACGGCCCGGACCCATCCGCCCGGCGGTGCCCCACCGGTGGCCCCGCCGCCGCCCCCCGGTGAGAACAACGCGGGGTCCTTCCGGCCGCCCCGCCTGGCCCGCCGAAAACCCGGCGCCAAGCTGCCGAAGGAGATGGCGGCCGCCGAGAACCCGCCGGTGCATCAGGGCACCGACGAAGTCCTGCTGAAGCGCATACGCACCGCGTTGAGGGCACTCCGGTGACGCGCGCACCCCCCGATGAGCCGAAGGAGCGAGGAACCGATGACGGTGGACCCGGCGGTACTGGAGGAACTGGGCCGCCTGCGCAGCAAGGTGCCCGAACTCTCCGGGAGCGTGCTCGCCACCGCCGACGGTCTGGTCGTCGCGCACGACTCGCACGGTCTCGAGCCGGACACCCTGGCCGCACTGGCCGCGGCGCACCTGGCGCTGGCCCGGCGTTTCGCGCACGCGGTCAACCACGGCGAGCTGCGGGAGTCCGTGGTGGAGTGCGACGGCGGTTACATCACGTCGTACACCGCGGGTCCGAACGCGCTGCTCACCGTGGTCACCTCGGGTGACGCCAACCTCGCCATGGTGCACCTCGAGGCACGCCGCTGCGTACGCCGCCTCATCCGCATCATGGCCCTCGATTCCGCGCCGCACGTGCGGCCGGAGATACCCACACAGGCCGGGCCGCCGGCGCCGCTGGCCCGGCGGACCCCGATGGCCACCCTGCAGGGCGTCGCCCGCCGCCGCCAGGCGGCCGGCTGACGGCCCGCACGAAGAAAAGGCGTGGCGCCCGCCGCGCCCCACCCGGCGCCGCAGTCCGGAACCGGACCGCGGGATGCCGACTCACCGCAACGGAGGAACAACCCATGCCCGACATGGACACCGCACTGAAGGAAGTCATGGAGATCGACGGCTGCATCGGCGTCGCTCTCGTCGACCACACCAGTGGCATGGCCCTGGGCACCCTCGGCGGCGGTAAGGACCTCGACCTCACGGTCGCGGCCGCCGGCAACACCGACGTGGTCCGGGCGAAGCTGCGGGCGATGGAGATGCTCAACCTCTCCGAGAAGATCGAGGACATCCTCATCACACTGGACACGCAGTACCACATGATCCGGCCCCTCACGAGCCGCGCCGGCAAGGGGCTCTTCCTCTACGTGGCACTGCGCCGCGACCGCTCCAACCTGGCGATGGCCCGCCACCGGCTGCGCGGCATCGAGAACGACCTCGACGTCTGAACCGGCAAGGCGTGATCGCCACCCCTGGCGGGGAGGGCCCGCACCGCCCTCCCCGCCCACGCCATTTCTCGGCAGATCTAAAGCCGCGAACTCGGCAGATTTAAAGTCAAGCCTTCGGCAGATCTAAAGTCAGGCGCGCTACTGAACCGTAAGCAAGGTTTCCCCTTGCCCTGGGATCGACGTGCGTGCATGCTCCTTGCAGCGCTGCAAAGCCCGGTGTGCCAGCGCCGGGCGATCAGACCCTGTGAGGACCCCGGTGAGACTGACCGACTTGTGGAGGCGCTGCGCGGCCGTGACGGTCGCGGCGCTGACCTTTTTCGTGCCGGCCGTCCCGGCGCAGGCGGCGCCTGCCCGGAACCCTGATCCGGTCGCGCACGACCCGACGCTGATCAAGCAGGGCCGGTGGTATTACGAGATCATCACCGGCGACAGCGGGACCCGGACCTACCTGCCGATCCGGCGCTCCGCCGACCTGGTGCACTGGACGTACCTGGGCACCGTCTTCACCACGCCGCCGGCCTGGGTGATCGAGGAGCTCGGCGTGACCCCGGCCGACTTCTGGGCGCCGGACATCAACTACTTCGACGGCGAGTACCACCTCTACTACGCCGCCTCCTCGTTCGGCACCAACAACTCGGTGATCGGGCTGGCCACCACGAAGTCCCTGGAGAACCCGGTCTGGGTGGACCGCGGCATGGTGCTGCGCACGAGCACCGGCGACGACGTCAACGCCATCGACCCGGACGTGAGCTTCGACCGCCGCGGCGGGGCCTGGCTGTCGTACGGGTCGTTCTGGGACGGCCTGCGGATGCGCCGGCTCGACACGCGGACCGGGCTGCTGGACACCACGGACCCGGCGGAGCACCGGATCGCCTCACGTGGCGGCGGCGCGGTCGAGGGGCCGTCGATCACCCGTCACGGCGGCTGGCACTACCTGTTCCTCAGCTTCGACTTCTGCTGCCGGGGCGTGAACAGCGAGTACCGCGTGATGGTCGGGCGATCCCGGGACATCACCGGGCCGTACACCGACCGGGACGGCGTACCGCTGCTGCAGGGCGGCGGCACCCAGATCCTCGCCGGGTACAACGGCTTCGTGGGCCCGGGGCACGGCGACGTCTACGGCGACCTGTTCGTCCACCACTACTACGACGCGGCGACGGGCGGTGACCCGAAGGGCTCGGTACGCCGGATCTCCTGGGTGAACGGCTGGCCGAAGCTCTCCGACCCGCTCAGCGGCAACCGAGGCTTCGGGCACGGACCGGCGTACATGCGGCTCGTGCACCGCGACAGCGGCGCGGTGCTGGCCAACCCCACGTGCGGGTACGAGGGCGCCGACGTCACCCTGGCCGCCCCCGACCCGGCGAACCGGTGCCTGCAGTGGCGCCTCGACTCCCGCGGCAACGGGCTCGTCAGCCTCACCAACCGGCAGAGCAACAAGGTCGCCGAGGTGGCCGCCTGCGTCAACGCCGACGGCGCCCGGGTCGCCCAGTGGGGCTGGCTGGCAAACGACTGCCAGAGGTTCCGGCTGACCGCGACCGAACAGGGCTGGTCACGTGTGGTGAACCCGCTCGCTGGCCGGGCCCTGCAGCCCGCGGCCTGCGGTGGCGCCGGCACGCCCGTGCAGACCTGGGCCGAGGGCCCGTGTCAGGAGTTCCGCCTGGAACCGGTGGGCGAGGTGCTGGCGACCGACGCCGCCAACACCCGGGTCATCGGTCACGGGTGGCGATTCCGTCATGTTGGCGGAGGATGGTATGAAATTTCGGGTGAAAGAGGCCAATGGCGTATCGAAGCCGCCGGCGACGCCTACCGGCTGACCTCCCGCACCGGTACGACGAGGACGGTCCTACTCCTGACTCCGTGATCGTCCGGCCGCTCGGCGATCACGGCGCCGGGGTCCTGGCCGGGAACCAGGACCCCGGCAACTACCATCTGGTCCCATGACGGCCCGCGAGATCGTCGACCGCGTCCGGGCCGGAGACCTCGACCACGAGACAGCCCTCGACCTGCTGACCGGCGCACCCGCCGCCGAGGTGGACGCCGCCCTCGGCGCGGCACTCGACGACCAGTTCGACCGGCTGTTCCGCAACGGCTGGCAGCCGGCTGAGCTGCACCGCGCGGTCGCCCGCAAGGGCAACCCGATCCAGGCGCGGCTGGTCGCCGAGGCCGCCGCCGCGTTCCTGCGCGGCAAGGAACCGGTTGACGAGCGCTGGCGCGCTCAAATACCTAAATATCAGGACAAAAAAGAAAACCGCATCGTGCGAGTGGACGCCTCGCTCGCGCTGCTCTGCGAGCTGCGCCGACTGCCGGCGATCGAGATCCTCGTCCCCCCACCCGGCACGCCGGACACCACCGTCCACCACCACGCCGACCGGCGCATCCTCGACCGGGTGCGCGCCCTGCTCGCCAAGGCCGAGGCCACCGACTTCCCGGCCGAGGCCGAGTCGTACAGCGCCAAGGCCCAGGAGCTGATCACCCGGTACCGGATCGAGGAGGTCACCGCGCCGGCCGTGGACGTGACACCGTTCGCGCGCCGGATCGGGGTGGATCATCCGTACGAGAGCGAGAAGGCGAGCCTGCTCGACGCCGTGGCGCGGGCCAACAGCTGCCGCACGGTCTGGTCGCCGGAGCTGGGGTTCAGCACTGTCTTCGGCTACGACGCGGACATCGACGCGGTCGAGTTGCTCTACACGTCGCTGCTGGTGCAGGCGAACAGGGCGATGACCCGCGACGAGCCGGGCCGGGGCCGGGCACGGGTGAAGGCGTTCCGCCGCTCGTTCCTGGTCGCGTACGCGATCCGGATCGGCGAACGGCTCCGCCGGACCGCCGAGCGCGAGTTCGCCGGGCACGGCGACCTGCTGCCGGTGCTGCGCGACCGCGAGGTCCAGGTGCACCAGGCGATGGAGAAGGTGTTCCCGCGCACCGTCCGGGCCCGCGGCAGCCGGGTGGACAGCCTGGAGGGCTGGGAGTCCGGCCGGGCCGCCGCCGACGAGGCGGAATTGGCTTGACCGCTGCGGCAGACTGGGTCCATGCACCCGACTTGACGCTGACAACGGTTGCTCCATGCGGTGCGCGCCTGCGAGGAGGGCGTGCTCCTCTACCCGGTCTACGCGCTGCTGTTCGCCGACACCGGGCTCACGACCGCCGAGATCTCATCGCTGTTCGCGATCTGGTCGGTGGTCTCCTTCGCCTGCGAGATCCCGGCCGGTGCGCTCGCCGACGTGTGGTCCCGCAAGCGTCTCTACGCGCTCGGCCAGCTCCTCACCGCGGCGGGCTTCGCACTGTGGCTGATCTGGCCCGCCTATCCCGGCTTCGCGCTGGGCTTCGCCCTGTGGGGCCTGGGCGGCGCGTTCGCCTCCGGCACCCTCGAGGCGCTCGTCTACGACCGGCTGGGCGACGGTGACTCCTACGCGCGCCTGATCGGCCGCTCCGGCACGACGGGCCTTCTCGCGATGCTCGCGGCCACGTTGCTGGCCACGCCCGCCTATCTCGCCGGCGGCTACCTGCTGGTCGGCGCCGTCAGCATCGCGACGGTCACCCTGGGCGGCTTTCTCGCGCTTTACTTCCCTTCTTCGGGTACGCGCGAAAGCACACCTGACGATGACGACGAGCTCGGCTACGTCGCCATGCTGCGGGCCGGACTACACGAGGTCGCCCACAGCCGCCGGGTGGCCCGCGCCGTTCTCGTCGCGGCGGCCGTGCCCGGGTTCAGCGCGCTCGACGAGTACCTCCCACTGCTGGCCCGCGAGATGGGAGCGCCGACCTCCGGCGTACCCCTGCTGTTTGCCCTGACCGCCCTGGCAATGGCCGGCGGCAGCGCGCTCGCCGGGCACCTGCCGCCCACCTCGCCGCGGCCGCTCGCCGGCGCCCTCGCCCTCGCCGCCGCGTTGCTCGCCGCCGGAGCCCTGATCCCCCACCTGGCCGGCATGATCGCCGTCTCGGCCGCCTTCGGCCTGCTCCAGTTCGCCATGGTCCACGCCGAGACCCGCCTCCAGGAGACGATCACCGGCCCTGCCAGAACGACCGTTCTTTCTGCCAGCGGTTTCGGTGCGGAAGTCGCCGCCGTCGTGCTCTACGCGATGTTCGCGCTGCCCTTCTCGCTGCCGGTGCTGTTCGTGATCGCGGTAATCCCGCTGCTCCTGACCGCGTTGCTGGCGAGACGCACGTGAATTTCCTCGCGCCCGCGAGCAACCTTTTCAGCGCTGCAAGACACCTACGGGCATCCCCCATCGAAAGGCGTATCCCCCGATGCGACTCCGCCTCCGCAAGATCCTCCTGGCCGGTGTGACCGGTCTGCTGGCCGTGGCGGCCAGCGTGTACGGGCTCACCACGGCCGACGCCGCGACATACCCCAATCCCGGCAAGGTCACCGGTTCGACGTTCGCCCACGACCCCACGATGGTGAAGCGTCCCGCCGGCGGTTACCTGCTGGCGTACACGGCGCCCGGTATCGGGCTGAAGACGTCCTCGGACCGGACGAACTTCACCGACGCCGGCAAGGCGTTCCCGAACGGCACGCCCTGGGCGAACCCGTACACCAACGGTGACACCAACCTGTGGGCGCCGGACATCACCTACACCGGCGGCAGGTACCTGATGTACTACTCGGCCTCCTCGTTCGGCTCCAGCAAGTCGGCGATCTTCCTGGCCGCCAGCACCACCGGCGCGGCCGGCACATGGACCGACTACGGCAAGGTCATCGAGAGCACCACGACCAGCGGGTACAACGCGATCGACCCGAACCTGACGATCACCACGTCCGGCGAGTGGTGGCTGAGCTTCGGCTCGTTCTGGTCCGGCATCAAGATGGTCAAGCTCAGCCCGTCGACCGGTAAGCGCGCCGACGGCACGATCCACGCACTGGCCGAGCGGTTCGTGAACAGCAAGTCGGTCGAGGCGCCGGTCATCCTGCAGCGCGGCGGCTACTACTACCTGTTCGTCGCGTTCGACTTCTGCTGCCGGGGCGCGTCCAGCACGTACCGGATCATGGTGGGCCGCTCGAAGGCGATCACCGGCCCGTACGTCGACCGGGCCGGCACCGCGATGACCGCCGGCGGCGGGACCGAGATCCTGGCGAGCCACGACGCCGTCTACGGACCCGGGCACCCGGAGGTCTTCGAGGACTCCGACGCGACCGTGCTGGCGTACCACTACTACACCTCCTCCGGCGCCGCCCGCCTCGGCCTCAACCTGCTCGGCTGGGACTCCTCCGCCTGGCCATACGCCTACTGACAAACCCGCGTGTGGAGTTCGGGTGCGTAGCGGGGCCGAACTCCACACACCCACCGCTGCCCAACCCGCGTGTGGAGTTCGGGTGCGTAGCGGGGCCGAACTCCACACGCCCACCGCTGCCCAACCCGCGTGTGGAGTTCGGGTGCGCAGCGGGGCCGAACTCCACACACGTATTTCTTTGTCCTGGAGGGAATCCTGTGTTCCGCATTGCTCTGCCGCGCCCGCTCCGCGCGGCCGTCATGATCGTCCTGATGACCCTGTCGATATCCGTCACGGTCATCCTGCGGCCGCTCGGCAGTGAGGCGGCCGTGGCGTTCACCAACCCGGTCGCGTCCGCCCCGTACGGCGCCGACCCGTGGATGGGCTACGACAACGGCTACTACTACCTCGCCGCGACCACCTGGAACTCCCAGGTCGTGATCAAGAAGGCCAAGTCCGTGGCCGCCCTGCCCGGCGCCACCGAGTCGGTCGTGTACACCGGAACGGCCGCGGCCAGCTGCTGCAACGTGTGGGCGCCCTCGCTGCACAAGCTCGCCGGCCCGAACGGCACCCGCTGGTACCTGTACTACAGCGCCGGCACCACGGCCTGCTGCGACGGGCAGCGCTCGTTCGTGCTGGAGAGCTCGGGCACCGACCCGATGGGTCCGTACACGTTCAAGGGCCAGCTGAACGTGCAGGCCAACAACGGCTGGGCGATCGACGGCAGCGTGGCCACGATCGGCGGCAAGAACTACTTCCTCTACTCGTCGTGGGTCGGTGACCTGCAGAGCCTGTTCATCGCGCCGATGAGCAACCCGTGGACGGTCTCGGCGTACGGGACGCGGATCTCGTACCCGACCTACGACTGGGAGAAGGTGGGTGGCAACACCGAGGAGGGCCCGTACATCCTGCAGCGCAACGGGCAGACGTTCCTGACCTTTTCGGCGAGCTCCTGCAACACGCCCGATTACAAGATCGGCATGCTGACGCTGACCGGCACGAACCCGCTGGCCGCCTCGTCGTGGACCAAGCGGAGCACGCCGCTCTTCCAGCGCAGCGACGCGAACAGCGTGTACGGCCCCGGCCACCACTCGTTCTTCACGTCGCCGGACGGCACCGAGACGTGGATGGCCTACCACGCCAACGAGACGACGGGGCAGGGCTGCGGTGCCACCCGTACGACGCGGATCAAGAAGGTCGGCTGGAACTCCGACGGCACCCCGAACCTGGGCACCCCGGACAGGCTGTCGACCAGCCTGACCGCACCCGCCGGCGACCCGGGCGGCACGGTGTCGTTCCCGTCGAGCGGCACCCGGTACCGGCTGATCAACCAGGCCAGCGGCAAACTCCTCGACGCGAAGGACTGCGGAACGGCCAACGGCACCGCGATCCGGCAGTGGTCGTCGTTGGGCAACGCGTGCCAGCAGTGGACGTTCACGCGTACGACGAGCGGCTACTACCGCATCACCAACGCCAACAGCGGCACGGTGCTGGACTCGGTCAACTGCGGCGCCGCCAACGGGACCGCGCTCAACCTCTGGGCCAGCCTCGGCAACGCCTGCCAGGAGTGGAGCGTCACCCCGGTCAACGGCGGCCACCTGATCGCCAACCGCGGCAACGGCCTGGTCCTCGACGTGACCGACTGCGGAACAGCGGACGGCGTGGCCGTGCGCCAGTGGGCCTCGCTGGGCAACACCTGCCAGCAGTGGACCATCACCGCGTGACCCCGAACGCCCCGGCCGCGCCCGCGGCCGGGGCGCGACCGGTCAGCCACCGTCGCTGTACCGCACGGTGCTGAGCAGGGCTTTCGCCTCATCCCCGCGCCCGGCCCGGGAGAGACAGTCCGCGGTGTAGCGCCGGAACCGCGCGGTCTCGGTGCCCGGCCGCAGCCCGGCCGCGGCGCGCAAACGGTCGGCCTGGGTGTGCGCGGCCCAGGCCTCGCCGTTCGCGCCCGACTCGGCGAGCAACGCGCCGAGGCGGTCCCGTTCGTCCGGATCGCCGGGAAGCCGGGCGACCACCGCTTTCTGCAGTTCGAGCACTTCGGCCGCGTCCGGTGGCGACTGAAGGCCGCGCAGAGCGACCACATCACGCAGGAACTCCGCCGAGCCGTCCCGGAGCAGATCCGCCCGGAGCCGGTCGGACTCCGGCGGGCTCAGCAACCGGGTCAGTGGCCAGTAGGCGGACGGGCTGCCCTGCTCGTAGCCGATCCGCAGCAGCCGTTCCGCACGCGCCGGAGAACGACGGGCGAGCCGCTCGGCGATCCTGGTGTGCGGGTCCCAGCTCGGCCTGCGGGCCAGTTCGTACCGGTCGTGGACGCCGTGACCGGGCAGATCACCGGGAAGCGACTCGAAGGCCCAGAACGCCGAGCCCGTCGCCGCCACCGCGCCGGCGACCGCCGCGATCACCCAGCTGCCGCCCAGCCACACGGGCACGGCCACCGCCGCGGCCACGGCCGCCAGCGCCGGCGTGAGCAGCCGCAGGACCCAGACCAGCAGCACCGCCGGCCAGAGACGGAGTCCTCCTCGGTTCAGGCTGGTGAGGACGTCAGCCTCCGGACTCGTCGGTCTCCGCGCCCTCGGGCACCGACTCGTCGTCGCGGCTGTCGAGCCAGCCGTGCGGCAGCGTGACCCGCCCCGGCGCGTTGACCCGGCCGCGCGGCTGGCCCAGCGCCTCGACCGGGAAGGGCACCGACGGGTCGAGCCTGGCGAGCAGGTCGTCCAGCTCGCCCAGCGACGAGATCATCGCCAGGCTGCGGCGCAGGTCACCGCCGACCGGAAACCCCTTCAGGTACCACGCGACGTGCTTACGGAAGTCGGCGCACCCGTGCTTCTCGTCCTCCAGCGCCTCGACCAGCAGCTGCGCGTGCCGGGCGACGATTTTCGCGACCTCGCCGAGGGTGGGCAGCACCGGCCGGTAGTCCGCGCCCTGGGTGAAGGCCGCCTCCAGGTCGGCGAAGAGCCACGGCCGGCCCAGACAGCCCCGGCCCACCACCACACCGTCCACGCCGGTGTGCTCCACCATCCGCAGCGCGTCCGAGCCCTCCCAGATGTCGCCGTTGCCGAGCACCGGCACGTCGAGCGCCTGCTTGAGGGTGGCGATCGCGTCCCAGTCCGCCTTGCCGGAGTAGCGCTGCTCAGCCGTGCGCGCGTGCAGGGCCACCGCGGCCACACCGGCTTCCTGGGCGGCGAGACCCGCTTCGACGTACGTCAGATGCTCCTCGTCGATCCCCTTGCGCATCTTGATCGTGACCGGGATGCCGAAGGGTTTCGCCGCCTCGACCGCCTGCGTCACGATCCGCGCGAACAGCCGGCGCCGCCACGGCAGGGCCGATCCACCGCCGCGCCGTGTCACCTTCGGCACCGGGCATCCGAAGTTCAGATCGATGTGGTCGGCCAGGTTGTCCTCGCCCACCATCCGCACCGCCGCCGCGGTCACGTCCGGGTCGACGCCGTACAGCTGGAGGCTGCGGAACCCCTCGTCCTCGGCGAACGCGATCATCTTGAGCGTCTTGGGGATCCGCTCCACCAGTGCCCGCGTCGTGATCATCTCGCAGACGTAGACCCCGCCGCCCTGCTCCCGGCAGAGCCGCCGGAAGGCCACGTTGGTGATGCCCGCCATCGGAGCGAGCACGACAGGCGGGTTGACGGCGTGGTCGCCGAGCAGAAGTGGTGCGGTCACGCGCTCAAGGGTGACACACCCGCCTCCTACGATGACGCGGTGATCACGCCGCCCCGGCCGCCGGACTTCCTGGACCGCTACCCCGGCCTGGCCGAGCTGGGCCGCACCGCGACCCGGCTGCACCCCCGCCCGGCATCCGGGACCGCATCGCCGGCCGCGACTCAGAGCCACATCGGCGGCCCGCTCGCGTGGCCGGTGGACGAGCCGTGGCCGGTCTGCGAGACCCCGCGCCTGGGCCGGGAGGACGTCCCGCTCCCGCCCGACCTGGTCGAACGGCTGCGCACCGTGCAGCGGGACCCGGTGCGGCCGCACGTGTCGACCGATGCCCAGACGCAGCTGATGCGCGACATCGCCAGCTTCGTCGGCCGCGGTTACGCCGGGCACGGCTCGATGAACGGGCACCGCTACGGCCCGATACCGCATCCCGAGCCGTACCCGATGGTGCCGCTCGCCCAGCTGCGCGCGGCCGACGTCCCCGATCTGCCCCGGCCGGGCGGCGCCGACCTGCTGCAGGTGCTCTGGTGCCCGCACCACCACGCCGCCCGCCCGAACGGCCCGACCGTGGCACTGCGCTGGCGCGGCGAGGTCCCGGCAGGCCCGTATGCGAAGGCACCGGCGCCCGGCAGCAAAGATCCCGGTTACCTGCCGGAGCCCTGCCGGCTGCACCCCGAGCAGGTGACCGACTACCCCTTCCATCAGGAACTGCCGAAGGCACTGCGGAAGGTGGCGCGCGGAAAGTATTCCCGGCTCGCGATGGCGCCCGGGTGGAAGGTGGGCGGCCACGCCGACTGGGGTGTCACCGACCTGGGCGACACGAGTTGCCTCTCCTGCTCCGGCCCGACCCGGCTGCTCCTGCAGATCGACTCCTACGAGTACCACTCGGACACGGCGCGCTGGTGGCGCCCGGCCGGCGACCCCGACCCGGGGAACGCGATGACGCCCACCGGTGTCAGGCCGGGCCGGGACGGCGCTTACCGGATCTTCGTCTGTCTCTCCTGCCCGGACACCCCGTTCCGCCTCGACCTCCAGTAGGTCGCGTCGGGCGCACGGCTGTGCCGCTCGATCCAGCCGCGGCTGACCGGGCAGATCCAGTCGGCGAGCGCGACCGCCGAGGCGTGGATGCCGTCCACCGGCCGGTTGAACACCGGCTCGTGGTGGGCCAGCCTGTTCCGGCACAGGTGCAGCACGGCGGCGGCGTCGTGGATCGGCCTGCGCCGCGCCTGCCCGGGGAAGGCGCGGTAGAGGGTCTCCCGCCACAGGGTGCCGTCGTAGTGGTTCGCCAGCAGGAACCGCCAGAACCCGAAGCTGAGCTCGGCCACCACCCGTCCCGGCGTCTCCGGCCGGCCGCTCCGGGTCGCCCGCCGCCGGGCCGCCGCGATGTCCTGCACGGCGCGGGGTTGCAGCCGGTGCCCCGGATCGAGGAACCACTTCGGCTCGCCGAACCGCTCCTCCGACCACTCGGTGAGGTTCTGATGGATGGCGTTGCGCAGCAGAACCTCGACGTGCCCGATCGTCGTGGACAGGTCCGCGGACAGGTCGGCGTTCCACGCGTAGAGGTCGAGCGCCACATCCAGGTCACCGTCCGCGGCACCGAGATAGGGCTCGAGTCGCTCCGGGGAGAAGCGGCGGCGCAGAATTTCCGATTCGCTCATCGACAGGCTCCCCTCCCCGAAGCGTTAACATGACGGCGAAGACCCCGGTCGCCTCTGCCGCAAGGCATGCTGCCGGGGTTCCTCTCTTTACGTATGACTATACTAGTCGCTCGACCACTTGTCGAGAGATCCGGGCGAGACGCGGCGGGTTCTGGCAGAGTCGGGCGGATGGGAGATGTGAAGCCGCGGCGACTCGTGGCGGTGTTCGAGTCGCCGGTGTCGGAGGCGCTGCAGCGGTTCGCGGTGGAGCTGGGGTTCAAGACCGTGCTGGTGGAACCGGATCCGACCCGGCTGGGCGGGACTCCGCGCCCGCACGGCGACACGTTCGTGGGTGATCTGGCGGCGGCCGCATTGGACGAGAACACCGACGTCGTGGTCACCGACCATCACCGCAGCGAGATCGGGACCGTTCTGGAGGAGGTCCTCGCCCGCCCCACCCGGTGGGTCGGCATCGTGGGCAACCCACGGCACGAGGGCCCGCACGTGGCCGCCCTGCGCGACCTCGGCGTGCCGGACGATCAGATCGCCCGGGTGCACCGCCCGATCGGTCTCAACATCGGCAGCCGCACCGGCCCGGAGATCGCGGTGGCGGTGCTGGCCGGCCTGATCGCCGACCGCAACGGCCGCCCCGGCGGCTTCGAGTTCTGAAACCGCCGGGACTCAGCCGTCAGGACGTCGTGGTGAAGCCGACGAGCGGGGCGTGGTCCGAGTACCCGTTCGGCGTCGCGGTCGTGGAGCTGTCCTGGTAACCCGTGGTCAGCACGTCGCAGGCGGTGAAGCCGGCGCTCGCGAACAGGTAGTCGATCTTCCCGGGGTCGGTACCACCGATGGTGGCCTCGCGGACCGTGTCGCCGGTGCCGTACGAGACCTCGTCGCACTCCGGGTACTGGTCGTGGAGGCTCTTGAGCCAGGTCCCCCACTGCCGGGTGTTGAGGTCGCCGCCGAGGACCACCTGCGGCGCGTCGGCCGGGCGCTCGAAGACGAAGTCGCTGAGAGCCTTGATCTCGGCGGCGTAGGCGGCGTCCCCGACGCCGCCGTTGACCAGGTGAGTGGTGCAGACCTCGGTGGTCCAGCCGCTGACCTTGACGCAGAGCACGGTGGGCTGCGAGTACCCGGTGGTGTCCGAGCGCACCTTGTGCGGCACGGGAAGCGGGCGGCGGGTGGCCATGGCGATCGTTCCGCGTACGGCGATCGCGACACCGAGTGTGCCGCCGAGGCCGCCCCGGCAGTCCGACCGCCCGTCGGGGCGCTGCATCTCGGCCCAGGCGACCGACCACTCGGCACCGAGGCGGGTCTTGATCCGGTCCAGGAGACTGATGTCGGTGGCCGCCTGGTTGAGCACCAGCGGGCCGTTGCACATCTCCTGGAGCATCACCACGTTGAGCTGCTGCTCGTCGACCAGGCGCTTGACCGCGTCGGCCTTGGCGTCCGGCTGCGCCCGGAACGGGCAGTACGCGGACGAGCCGAACGCACCGCCCGCCTCGGCGCAGATGTTCCAGGTGACCGCCCGGATCGGCGCGCCGGCGGCCGCGGCCGCGAAGCCCCGCCCGCTGGGATCACGACCGGCGCCCGCTCCGAGCACGGCGGCCAGCACCACGAAGACCGCGGCTGCGGCAAATAAGGGTGGCAACGCTCTGCGCATCAAGATTCACTCCCCGTGAGATCGATGATCTTGATGCGAGAGCGTAGCAGCGATCGATGTTCAGCAGCCCGGAAGGCGCTTGATCAGGTAGTCCTCGATCTGGTCGAGCGAGACGCGCTCCTGCTTCATGGTGTCCCGGTCGCGAACCGTCACCGCGTTGTCGGTGAGCGTGTCGAAGTCGACCGTGACGCAGAACGGCGTGCCGATCTCGTCCTGGCGGCGGTAGCGGCGGCCGATCGCCTGCGAGTCGTCGAACTCCACGATCCAGCGCTTGCGCAGGTTGGCCGCGAGCTCACGTGCCTTCGGCGACAGGTCCGGGTTGCGCGAGAGCGGCAGGACGGCGACCTTGACCGGCGCGAGCCGCGGGTCGAAGCGCATGACCGTGCGCTTGTCCACGCCACCCTTGGTGTTGGGCGCCTCGTCCTCGTCGTACGCCTCGAGCAGGAAGGCCAGCACCGCGCGGGTGAGACCGGCCGCGGGCTCGATCACGTACGGCACCCAGCGCTCGCCCTTCTCCTGGTCGAAGTAGGAGAGGTCGACCCCGGAGTGCTTGGAGTGCGTGGACAGGTCGAAGTCGGTGCGGTTGGCGATGCCCTCGAGCTCGGCGAACTCGGTGCCACCGAACTGGAAGCGGTACTCGATGTCGACGGTCCGCTTCGAGTAGTGCGAGAGCTTCTCCTTCGGGTGCTCGAAGAACCGCAGGTTGCTCTCGGAGAGGCCGAGGTCGCGGTACCAGTTCCAGCGCTCCTGCAGCCAGTACTCGTGCCACGTCTCGTCGCTGCCCGGCTCGACGAAGAACTCCATCTCCATCTGCTCGAACTCACGCGTACGGAAGATGAAGTTCCCCGGCGTGATCTCGTTCCGGAAGCTCTTGCCGACCTGCGCGATGCCGAACGGCGGCTTCTTGCGGGCCGCGGTCGCCACGTTGTTGTAGTTGACGAAGATGCCCTGCGCGGTCTCCGGGCGCAGGTAGTGCAGGCCCTCGGCGCTCTCCGTGGGGCCGAGGTAGGTCTTCATCAGGCCGTTGAACATCTTCGGCTCGGTGAAGGTGCCCTTGTTGCCGCAGTTCGGGCAGTTCAGCTCCGACAGCGAGGACGGCAGTGAGCCGTGCTTCGCCTCGTACGCCTCCTCGAGGTGGTCGGCACGGAACCGCTTGTGGCAGGACTGGCACTCGGTCAGCGGGTCGACGAACGCGTCGAGGTGACCGGAGGCGGCCCACACGTCACGGGCGAGGATCACGGCGGAGTCCAGGCCGACGATGTCGTCGCGCTGCTGGACCATGGTCCGCCACCACTGCCGGCGGACGTTCTCCTTCAGCTCCACGCCGAGCGGACCGTAGTCCCACGCCGAACGGGTGCCTCCGTAGATCTCGCTGGAGGGGAAGACGAAGCCCCGGCGCTTGGCCAGGCTGACGACGGCGTCGATACGGTCGGCAGGCATGAGTGATTTCCTCCTACGCCGGCTGGGTGTCGGCGGGGAAATTAGGAAGTGACAGGACGAAAAGCGAGATTACTCCCCGACGTCGCACACCTCGAACGCGCCCGTCGACGTGTTCTGGACGAGACGCGCCTCGAGGCGGTCGGAGTCACCGTCGGTGTACGTCACGTCGACCGGAACCGTCCACCCCAGCGCGTTGAAATCGCCGACGTCGTAGTCCTTGACCGGCTCGGTCGCGAGCATCCGGACCGTGTACTCGGCGCGGGTCTCCTCGTCCTGCGCGTCGGAGCACAACTGGTCGTAAGCCTTCGCGAACTCGCGCTTCTGCACCGACTCCATGTAGCGCCCGACCACGACGGCGGCCTGCTCGTTGAGCGCGTCGTCGGCGGCCGAGCCCAGCCCGAACAGCGCGGCCGCGCCGCCGCCGCAGACCAGCACCAGCACGCCCGCCCCGATGCCCAGCCCGAGGCCGATCCGCCGGCCCTTGCCCTCGACCGGCGGCGCCGGGAACGGCGGGTGCACGCCCGGCCCGGGTGGCGGCGGAGGCGCGACAGGTCCCGGCGGGGGCGGGAACTGCCCGGGGAAGGGCGGCGGGACATAGGGCGCCGTACTCATGCATCCACCCTAGTGTTCAGCGCCAGGGCTCGGCGGCCCGGTCACTGGCGGTGGCCACCACCTGCTCGCCCGGGGCGGCCGACGCCAGGGTCTCGAACGCGGAGGGTTCGTCCAGCGACACGGCGAGAAGCGGAGTGGCGTGCACCTTCACGTCGAAGTTCCCGAGCGCGCGCCGGTAGGCTCCCACCGACTCCCACTCGGTGACGAGGGTCCAGGCGGACGGGTCCTCCAGGGCACGCGCGAGCCGGCCGGAACGGTAACCCGGGCACTGAGCCAGAGCGGCGAGCGCGGCATGCGCCCGCGAAAGGAAGTCGTCCTGCGTTTCCGGCGGGGCGAGGAAGCGGTTGAGCACCAGCATGTGACGAGGGTACGCACGCGAGGAGGAGCCGACAGTGACCCCATCCGACCACGTCCTGCGCCGCCTGGCCCGGATCAGCCCGACCGCGGCGTTCCTCGGCGCGCTGGTGCTGTTCCTGGCCGGGCTCTTTCTGCCGGGCATCATCGGCGCACTGCTGCTCGGTGTGCTCGCCGCCGGGCTGGGCATGTTGACGTTCACCACGTGGCCGGTGCAGACGGCGCCGACGAGGGTGGTCCGGCTGGTCCTGCTCAGCCTGCTCCTCGCGGCGGTCGTGGCCAAGGCACTGTGAACAACGACAACCCATGCGCTTTTGACAATCATTGTCATTATCGACGACAGTTGGTGGCATGATGCGCCGCCTGCTCCCCGCCCTGGTCCTTCTGGCCGCCCTCACCGGGTGTGGCGGGACGTCGAGCGACGACGGCAAGCTCGCCGTCGTCACGGCGTTCTACCCGTTGCAGTTCATCAGCGAGCGGGTCGGCGGCGACGCGGTCAGCGTCAGCAACCTCACCAAGGCCGGCGCCGAGCCGCACGACGTGGAGCTGAACGCGGGCCAGGTGGGCGAGATCACCGAGGCCGGACTCGTCGTCTACCTGCACGGTTTCCAGCCCGCCGTGGACGACGCGGTCAAGCAGAACGCCGGTGACCGGGCGTTCGACGCGGCTTCCGCGGTCCCTCTGCTCAGCGCCGGCGACGCGGATGAGCACGCCGACGAGCACTCCGAGGAGAGCGGCGGCACCGACCCGCACATCTGGCTGGACCCGAACCGCCTGGCCACGATCGCGGACAAGCTCGCCGAGCGCCTCGGCAAGGCCGACCCGGACCACGCCGCCGACTACACGGCCCGGGCCGCCGCGCTGCACACCGAGCTGACCGCGCTGGACGGCGAGTTCAGCAAGGGCCTCAAGACCTGCGCCCAGCGTGAGATCGTCACCAGCCACACCGCGTTCCACTACCTGGCCGACCGCTACGACCTGGAGCAGATCGGCATCACCGGCATCGACCCCGAGGCCGAGCCGTCGCCGCAGCGCCTGGCGGCGGTCGCCGCCGAGGCCAAGGAGCTGGGCGCCACCACGATCTTCTTCGAGACGCTGGTCAGTCCGAAGGTCGCCGAGACCATCGCCCGGGAGGTGGGCGCGCAGACCGCGGTGCTCGACCCCCTGGAGGGGCTGACCGATGAGAACCTGGACTACTTCACGGTGATGCGGACCAACCTGGCGACGCTCACCAAGGCCCTGGAGTGTCAATCATGAGCGTTGTCGAGGTGCGGCACGCCGCGGCCGGATACGACGGCCGGGAGATCCTCAGCGACGTCTCGCTGAGCGTGGACGCCGGCGATGTCGTCGCCGTCCTGGGCGCCAACGGCTCCGGCAAGTCCACGCTGATCCGGACCGTCCTCGGGCTGGTGCCGCTGCGGCGCGGGGAGATCGACCTGTTCGGCACGCCGCAGCGGCGGTTCCGGCAGTGGGCCAGGATCGGGTACGTGCCCCAGCGGCTCGGCGCCGGCAGTGGCGTGCCCGCCACCGTCGGCGAGGTGGTGGCCTCCGGACGGCTGGCCCGGCGCGGCATCTTCCGGCTGCCGGGCGCGGCCGATCGCCAGGCGGTGCGCGACGCGCTGTCCGACGTCGGGCTGCTGGACCGCATCGGCGACCCGGTCGCCACCCTCTCCGGCGGTCAGCAGCAGCGCACCCTGATCGCCCGCGCGCTGGCCGGCAAACCGGACCTGCTGGTGCTCGACGAGCCGAACGCCGGTGTGGACGCGGCCAGCCAGGAGGCGTTCGCCAAGGCGCTGACCCGCTTCTCCGGCGACGGCGGCACGATACTGCTGGTGCTCCACGAACTCGGCCCGCTGCGACCGCTGATCGGCCGGGCCGTCGTGGTGCACGACGGGCGGATCGCGTACGAGGGGTCGCCTCCCGAGCCGGCCGGGCACCACGCCGAGCCGGGCCACGACCACGTGCACCCGCACGCCGACGAGGTGGTGGCGGGCATCTGCGAGTGGGCGCCCACCGAGGGGACCAAGGCGTACTGATGGAGCTCTTCGCGTACCCCTTCATGCTTCGCGCCCTGGCCGGCGCCCTGATCATTGGTCTCACCGCGCCCGCCCTGGGCATCTACCTGGTGCAGCGGCGCCTGTCGCTGATCGGTGACGGCATCGGGCACGTCGCGCTCACCGGCGTCGGCGTCGGGCTGCTGACCAACAACTCCCCCGTGCTCACCGCGGTGCTGGTCGCCACGATCGGCGCGGTCGGTGTGGAGCTGATCCGCGAACGCGGCCGGACCTCCGGTGACCTCGCCCTGGCCCTGCTGTTCTACGGCGGCATCGCGGGCGGTGTGGTGCTGGTCGGGCTCTCCGACGACAAGGGCAACTCGAACCTGATGCAGTACCTGTTCGGGTCGCTGATCACCACGTCGCCGCAGGACATCGCGGTGATCGGCGGGCTGGCAGCGGCGGTCCTGACGGCGATGCTGCTGCTGCGGCCGGCGCTGTTCGCGCTCTGCAACGACGAGGAGTACGCGAGAGTCAGCGGCCTGCCCGTCCGTACGCTGAACATCCTGCTCGCGGTGACGACCGCGGTGACCGTGACGATCGCTATGCGCACCGTCGGCCTGCTGCTGGTCTCCGCCCTGATGGTGGTGCCGGTGGCCGCCGCGCAGCAGGTCACCCGCGGCTTCCGCACCACCATGGCGGCGGCGATGCTGATCGGCGTGGGCTCGGCCGCGACGGGCATCGTGGTCTCGGCCGAGGCGGACACCGCGCCCGGCGCCACCACGGTGCTGATGGCGCTGGCCGCGTTCCTCGCCACCACGCTCGGCGCGCTGGTACGCCGGTCCCTGCGCCGGCACGCACGACAACCGGCCACCGCCGAGCCACCGGATGTGGTGCTCTCATGACGACCACCGGTTACGAGGCCTACGAGTCGGCCGGCGCGCTGCTGCGCGCGCTCTCCGCACCGATCCGGGTCGCCATCGTCGTCGAGCTCGGCGAGGGCGAGCGATGTGTCCACGACCTGGTGGAGAAGCTCGGTGCCCCGCAGCCCCTGGTCTCCCAGCACCTGCGCGTGCTGCGCGGCGCCGGAGTGGTGCGGGGTGTGCGGCGCGGACGGGAGATCGCATACTCCCTGGTGGACGAACACGTCGCGCACATCGTCACCGACGCCGTGAGCCACGCCAGGGAGAACCGACAGTGAACCCAGAAGCCGGAGCGCCCCGCAACACCAAGCAGCGCAGCGCGGTCAGCGCCGTGCTCGCCGAGGTCGAGGGTTTCCACAGCGCCCAGGACCTGCACGCGATACTGCGGGAGCGCGGCGAGCGGGTCGGTCTGACCACGGTGTACCGGACGCTGCAGGGCCTCGCCGACGCCGGCGAGATCGACGTCATGCGACCGCCGGGCGGCGAGCATCTGTACCGCCGGTGCAGCCAGGGCCACCACCATCACCTGGTGTGCCGGTCCTGCGGCCGGACCGTCGAGGTGGCCGGGCCGGCGGTGGAGTCGTGGGCGGACCGGGTGGCCGGTCAGCACGGCTTTGTCGACGTCTCGCACACTATGGAGATCTTCGGTACCTGCCCGGAATGCGCCGCCAAGGGCTGAGTGGGAACCTTCCGGTGTGAAGCTCTACGCCGACCGGCTGCCCACGATGATCCGCCAGCTCGTCACCGACGCCCTCGTCGTGCTCTGGGCCTACCTCTGGATCCGGGTCGCACTGTGGATCCACGACCTCGTGCTCAAGCTGGCCGTGCCCGGCCAGAAGCTGGAGGGCGCCGGCAGCGGCATCGCCGACAACCTCGCCGACGCCGGGAGCAAGGTGGGCCGGGTGCCGGTCGTGGGTGACGAGCTGACCAAGCCGTTCACCGGCGCCGCCGACGCCGCCCGGGCCATCGCCGACGCCGGCCGTCAGCAGCAGGACTTCGTCGACCAGCTGGCGCTGATCCTGCCGCTGGTCGCCATCTCCGTGCCGATCGCGCTGGTGCTGTTCCTGTGGCTACCGCTGCGGCTGCGCTGGATGCGCCGGGCCGGCATCGCCGCGGCGGTACGCGACGACCCCGCCGGCCGCGACCTGCTGGCTCTGCGCGCGCTCGCCGGACGGCCGCTCACCCAGCTGGCCAAGCTGGGCCCGGACATCGCCCAGAGCTGGCGCGCGGGTGACGCGGAAGCCGTCGACGCCCTGGCCGAGCTGGAGCTCAGGCAGCTCGGTCTGCGCCGGAGTCGATGAAGCCGTCCTCGTCCTCGTCGTCCCCCCAGTTGCGGTGGAGAAACGGCAGGCCCGCCCAGAAGGTGACGAACCAGATGCCGGTCGCCACGGTCAGCGGGATCGCCCACTTCCAGTCCAGCACGTAGTCGGTGATCAGCAGGACGCTGCTGACCATCGAGACGAGCATGAAGGCCAGCCCGCTGGAGGCCATCTTGTGGGCGTACCGGACCAGCTCGGGCTTGCGGCCCTGCCGGAACAGCGCCCGGTGGAAGGCGACCGGCGAGATGATCAGCGCGGTGGCGAACGCCGCGCTGATCAGCGCCACGACGTAGACGTCCTTCTGGAAGGCCGTGGCGTTCGGGAAGCCGTTGCTGAACGGGATGGTCAGCAGGAACGCGAACAGGATCTGGACACCGGTCTGCGCGACCCGGAGTTCCTGGAGCAGGTCCGCGAAGTTGCGGTCCCAGCGCTGCTTCTCGGTCTCCTGGGAGGAATTGGGGGATTGTGTCTGGACGGCCATGACGCGCCTGGGTTCCCGAACCGGCCCATGGTCAAACGCCGATGCGCGCCAGGACGGCGTCGGCGAGCTCCCGAGGTGCCTGCTCCGGCACCCAGTGGCTGACGCCCCGCATAGCCACCAGTTGGTAGTCGCCCTCCACCCAGTCGGCGGTACGCAGGGCCGCGGTAAGCCCGACCACACCGTCCTTGTCGCTCCAGACGTACGTGGTCGGCACCTTCACCACCCCGACGTCGGCGACCTGGTCCTCGCTGAAGGCGCGGTACCAGTTCAGCCCGCCGGTCAGCCGGCCCGGCTCCTGCATGGCCTCGACGTACTGCTCGGCGTGGTGCAGCGGGCGCAGCATCCAGCGCAGCATGGTGCCGTTGCGGGCGAGCAGGAGGCGTTCGGCGGCCGAGGACTGGAAGACCTTGAAGTACGCGAACCGGGCACGCTGCGACGGGCGCACGCGCAGGGCCAGCAGCAGGGCGCGGGGGTGCGGCACCGAGATGGCGGTCATCGTCCGCACCCGGTCGGGGTGGCGGGCGGCGAGCATCCAGGCGACGTGCGCACCCCAATCGTGCCCCACCACATGCACCTTGTCCACATTTAAAGCGTCGAGGACCGATAAAGCGTCTGCTACGACTTCTTTCAGCTTATAAGCAGAAACATCAGAAGGGCGAGCGCCCGGCGAGCACCCCCGCTGATCCAGGGCATATGTCCGAAGCCCCGCAGCCTGAAGCCGAGGCGCGAGGAGATCGAACTCGCGATGATCCTGCGGAAAACCGTGCAGAAGCAACACCGGTTCCCCCTCCGCAGGGCCGCCCTCGAACACGTCGAACGTCAGCCCGCGAGCCTTGACCTCCATGTGATCGCACCCTCCCTGTTCCAGCAGTTAAACCGGTGTTAGCGTCATCGAAGCACATGTTTTCCGACAGGGGAGCGCACAGCGCTGAGAGTGCGGGCCATCCGCAGACCCTCGTACCTGATCTGGGTAATGCCAGCGCAGGAAGATCGGTTCTCTCCAGCCGCGCCGCGACGATGCGGCGTGCGTCTCCTCCCGGTACCCGCTGGGAGGCGTTTCATGAAAAACAGCAACAGATGGCGCACGATAGACGTCGTGATCGCCTCGGTCATCGCCGTCGCGTTCGGGGTGATCTTCTGGGCCTGGAACACGGTCTGGAGCGTCACCGAGAGCGCGTTCGCCTTCTTCCCCCCGGCTCAGGCCCTGCTCTACGGCATCTGGCTGATGCCCGCCGTACTCAGTGGCCTGATCATCCGTAAGCCGGGAGCCGCCCTCTACACCGAGGCGGTCGCGGCGATCATCTCCGCGCTGCTCGGCAACGCCTGGGGCGCGACCGTCATCCCGCAGGGCCTGATCCAGGGTCTCGGCGCGGAGCTGGCGTTCGCGGCGCTGCGATACCGCTCGTTCAAGCTGCCGGCCGCCCTGCTGGCCGGCGCCCTGACCGGGGTGAGCGCGGCAGTCTTCGACTTCATCGTCTGGACCTCCGAGTACGCCCTGGGCAGCTACCGCATCCCCTACGCCCTGTTCACGATCGTGAGCGGTACGGTACTGGCCGGCCTCGGCAGCTGGGCCCTGGTCCGCGCACTGGCGCCGACCGGTGTGCTCGACCGGTTCGGAGCGGGCCGCGAGAGGGCACTCATCTGACATGAGCGAGGTTCGGCTTCGCGGCTTCGGGTGGCGGCACGCCGGTCGCCGCGCCTGGGCGGTCCGCGACGTCGACCTGCACATCCGGCACGGCGAGCGGGTGCTGCTGCTCGGTCCCTCGGGAGCGGGCAAGAGCACGCTGCTCGCCGCGCTGGCCGGTCTGCTGCCGGAGGACTCCGGCGAGTCCGAGGGCACGATCGAGATCGACGGGCTGGATCCCCGGAAGGCCCGCGAAAGTGTCGGGATCCTCTTTCAGGACCCGCAGACACAGCTGGTGATGGCCCGCAGTGGCGACGACGTGGCGTTCGGTCTGGAAAACCGGGGCGTGTCCGCTAATGACATCTGGCCACGGGTGTCCGACGTGCTTGATCGCGTCGGGTTCCCGTACCCCATCAATCGCCCCACCTCGGCGCTCTCCGGCGGCGAAGCGCAACGTCTCGCTCTGGCCGGGGCCCTCGCCCTGCGACCTGGGCTGATGCTGCTGGACGAGCCCACCGCCAACCTCGATCCGACCGGCGCCGAGCTGATCCGGGAGGCTGTCTCCCGGTCGACCGGGCCGGACACCACGCTGATCATCGTGGAACACCGGGTGGCGGAGGCACTCGCGCTGGTCGACCGGGTGGTC
Source organism: Actinoplanes sp. NPDC051861 (assembly GCF_040681145.1). Taxonomy (NCBI): domain Bacteria; kingdom Bacillati; phylum Actinomycetota; class Actinomycetes; order Micromonosporales; family Micromonosporaceae; genus Actinoplanes; species Actinoplanes sp. NPDC051861. The sequence continues at coordinate 5,800 of NZ_JBFAYE010000032.1, read as the reverse complement.
ATCCTGGAGGCAGGCGGCGGTGTCCGTGCCGACGGCGCGCCCGAGGTGATCTTCGCCGCCTACGGCGACAAACTGGCGGAGGACGGCGTCTGGGTGCCCGGTTTCAGCACGCCGCCGATCAGGGCCACTTCAAAGTCAACTACCGATTTTGTACGCGCGGAGCACATCGCCGTCACGGGACGTCTCGCACCGGTCTCGATCCGGGCGGGCGCGGGTGAGGTGGTGGCGGTGACCGGGCCCAACGGTGCCGGCAAGTCCACACTCGCCCTGTTGCTCGGCGGCCTGACCGCACCGGACTCCGGCCGGATCGAGGCGTTCGGCGACCGCAAGCCTCCGCACAGGTGGCGGGCGGCGACGCTGACGCAGCGGATCGGGTCGGTCTTCCAGAACCCGGAACACCAGTTCGTCACGAGCCGGGTCGCCGACGAACTCGCGCTCGGGCCGCGCCGGGTCGGCCGCAGCCCGCAGGAGATCCGCCGGACCGTCGACGAGCTGCTCGAACGGCTGCGCCTGACGAGGCTGGCCGAGGCGAACCCGTACACGCTCTCCGGCGGTGAGGCCCGGCGGCTGAGTGTGGCCACCGCGCTGGCGACCGCGCCGAAACTGCTGATCCTCGACGAGCCGACATTCGGCCAGGACCGGCGGACCTGGCGCGAACTGGTCGACCTGCTGGCGGTCCTGCGCGCCCAGGGACACGGGATCGTGGCGGTGACCCATGACGACGCGTTTGTGCGTACCCTTGCCGACCGCACCGTGCCCCTCGGTGAGCCGGCGCCGGAACCGCTGCCCCGGAGACTGCGGCCGTGACCCTGACCTTCGCGCCGATCGCCGATCCCGCCGCGCCCCTCGCCCGCCGGAACCCGGTCGCCAAGCTCGGTGCCGCCCTGCTCTTCTCGCTGCCGCTGATCGCCACGGTCGACCCGCTCACCCCCGCCCTGGCGCTGCTGGTGGAACTCGCGGTGCTGCCGTTCTTCGGCGTGCGCTACCGGGCGCTCGCCCGCCGCGCCGCGCCGCTGCTGCTGGCCGCGGGCGGGGTACTCGTGACGCTGACGCTGTTCGCTGCCGAGCGGTCCGGCACCCTGCTCGTGTCGCTCGGGCCGTTCGACATCACCACCGGAGTCCTGACCAGCGCGGCCGGCCTGATCCTGCGAATCTTCGCGGTCGCCCTGCCCGGCATCGTGGTGTTCGCCACCACCGACCCGACCGACCTGGCCGACGCCCTCGTGCAGAACGCGAAGGCACCCGCCCGGTTCGCGATCGGCGCGCTCGCCGCGTTCCGCCTGCTGCCGCTGCTGGGCCAGGAGTGGCGCTCGCTCACGCTGGCCCGCCGCGCCCGCGGCGTGGAAGCCGGCCACAACCCCGTCGTCTTCGCCTCCACCGCGTTCGCGCTCCTGGTCGCCGCACTCCGCCGCGGCGGACGGCTGGCGGTGGCGATGGACGCCCGCGGTTTCGACTCCACGGCACCCCGCACACACGCCCGCCGGCAACACTTCACCGCCGCCGACACGGCCCTGCTGACCTGCGCGGTGACCGCCGCCACAGCGATCTTGACACTTTCCTTGGCGTTGGGGGTTTTCCGGCCGGTTGTCGGTTGATCGTTTGCCGGGCCGTCACGGAATCGCCAGCGGCCGTTGTCCTGTTCGGACGAGGGTGACGCACTATGGGTCACGGCCACGATCATTCACATCATCTCCCCGAGACCGGCGCCGACGTTCCGGAGGCGCTGGACCTGAGCATCCCGGAGAGCGAACTCTCCCCCGGCGACAGCACCCGTCGCCGCTTCCTGCTCGGCGCGGGCCTGCTCGGTGCCGGCGCGGCCGCCTCGGTGCTGGCCCGCCCGGGCGCCGCCGAGGCCGCCGGGCTGCAGCACACCCACGACCACGTCGGTGGCGGCTCGGCCAAGGGCGGCTTCCGCTGGCTCGCCGGCGACCACCACATCCACACGCAGTACAGCTCGGACGCCCAGTACCGGGTGATCGACCAGGCGCGTCACGGCCAGGCCTTCGGGCTGGACTGGGTGGTCATCACCGACCACGGCAGCGCCACCCACGCCAAGATCGGTGTGGACAAGGTCAACCCGGACATCGTCCACACCCGCTCCGAACTGCCCGAACTCCTGACCTTCCAGGGCCTGGAGTGGAACATCCCGGCGGCCGAGCACGCCACGGTGTTCGTGCACCCGGGCAAGAACGAGGTCGAGGTTCTCAAGCAGTTCGAGAACGCGTACGACGGCTCGCTGCTCCCGGCGACCAACACCGCCGAGCAGAACGAGGCCATGGCGATCGCCGGCATCAAGTTCCTCGGCGAGCAGGTCCGCAAGCGCAAGATCGACGGCGCGCTCTTCCTCGCCAACCACCCGGCCCGCCGCGGCATCGACTCGCCCCACGAGATCCGCAACTGGCGCGACGCCGACCCGACCGTAGCCATCGGCTTCGAAGGCGCACCCGGCCACCAGGCCGCCGGCATCCCGGCCCCCAACGGCCGCGGCGGCGCCCGCGGCTACTACGACAACAACCCGTCCGCGGCCTCCTTCGCCGGCTACCCGCTGGAGAGCTACCGCACCTGGGGCGGCTTCGACTGGATGACCGCCACCGTAGGCGGCCTCTGGGACAGCCTCCTCGCCGAGGGCAAGGCGTGGTGGATCACCGTCAACTCCGACAGCCACGTCAACTACCTGGACCAGACCGACCGCGGCCCCGGCAGCGACTTCAACGCCAACGGCAAGTACAACGACCCGGTCTACACCGGCACCGTGAACACCGCAGCCGGCGACTTCTGGCCCGGCTACTACGGCCGAACCAACGTAGGCTCCTCCTCCTTCTCCTACCGCGCGGTCATGGACGGCCTGCGCGCCGGGCGCGTCTGGGTCGACCACGGCCGCCTCATCAAGTCCCTGGACGCCCGAGTCCGCCTCACCGGCGACCGCCGCTACTCCACCGGCACCCCGCTCGGCGGCGTCCTGCAGGCCAAGCGCGGCACCCGCACCGAACTGGTCCTCGAGATCGACCTCCAGGACATCCCCAACTGGGCCGGCTTCATCCCCACCCTGAAGCGCGTCGACGTCATCGCCGGCACGGTCACCGGCCCGGTAGCCGACAAGGACACCTTCACCACCCCCGACACCAGGGTGGTCAAGTCGTTCGAGATCTCCCAGACCTCCGGCAAGGTCACCCTGACCTACGACCTGGGCCGCCTCGACAAGCCCTTCTACCTCCGCGTACGCGGCACCGACACCAACCGCACCCAGCCCGGCCTCCTCGGCGCGACGGTCGACCCCTTCGGCCCCAAGCTCGACGTGGTGGGCTCCGCCGACCCGTGGGGCGACCTCTGGTTCTACACCAACCCCATCTGGGTCCTCCCGCGATGACCCCGGGAACCGCGCCGGCCGCTTCCGCGGCCGGCGCCGCCCCGCCGGCTCCCGTTCCCGGCGCCGGCCACGCCGTCGGCGCCGCAACAGTCGGCCCGGCCGTCGGCGCCGCGTCGACCGGCCCGGCGGCTGTTGGCGCCGCGTCGACCGGCCCGGCGGCCGTTGGCGCCGCAACAGTCGGTCCGGCCGTCGGCGCCGCGTCGGTCGGCCCGGCGGCCGTTGGCGCCGCAACGGTCGGCCCGGCCGTTGGCGCCGTCGCGGTCGGCCCGGCCGTTGGCGTCGCGGCGGTGGGTCCGGTGTCCGGGGCCGCGCGCATCGTGGGTGTCACCCTCGGGCACCGCACTCTGGCCGAGGCCGACCACTGGATCCAGTCGCTGTCGCCCCCGCCGGTGCTCGCCTGCACGCACCTGCTGTCGTCGCCGTTCCCGCACGTGGCGATCAGCCTGCTCGCCCTCGCACCCATCCCCTCCTCTCCGGAACTCCAGGACGCCGCCGCAGCCGCCGCCTCCGGGCAGTCCGGCCGAGCGGTCCGCTTCCCCGGCGTCGAACGTCTCACCGGCGAACTGACGGTGAGCGAGATCCTCCAGCGCAGCTCGATCGCCCGCGTCGACGTACTCGGTAGCGGCCCGGCGAGCCCCGGCACCATCGTCGAGACCGGTGACTTCGTCCGCCCGCAGTTCCAGGCGGGCGAACTGGTCCTGGTCACCACACCGGCCGCCGGCGACCGCCTGGTGCCGTTCGAAAGGCGGGATCCCACCCCCTGCTGCGCCGACCACTGAACAGCCGCTTCCTAGGGTGGGGTCATGGCACGCACCCCACTGCGACAACTGCTCGCCGAGACCCGTAGCGGCGTCCTGCTCTTCAGCCTGACGCCACCACGGCAGAGCGCCACCGAGGAGCGCATCAAGGAGATCGCCGAGGCCACCCTCACCCGTCTCGGCGATCTCGACCTCGACGGCCTGCTGCTCTACGACATCGACGACGAGTCCGACCGCAATCCGGACGAGCGGCCCTTCCCGTACCTCCCCACTCTCGACCCGGCCCGCTACTACACGGACCACCTGACCGGCTGGCAGGACCCGGTCGTCATCTATCGCTGCGTCGGCAAGTACTCCGGCGACGAACTGCGGGACTGGATGACCGACGTCGACCCCCGCGTGCTGACCGTCTTCGTAGGCCCCTCCTCCGGCGGCAAACCGGTCCGGACCACGCTGCGCCAGGCCCAGGATCTGCGCACCAGTACCCGGCCCGACCTCCCCCTGGGCGCCGTGGCCATCAGCGCCCGCCGCGACGAGCACCTCCGCATGCTCGCCAAGCAGGAGAGCGGCACGTCGTTCTTCATCTCGCAGGTCGTCTACCACGTGAACGAGACGAAGAACCTGATCAGCGACTACTTCTACGAGTGCCGGGCCCGCGATGTCGCCCCACGCACAGTCCTTTTCACCCTCTCCCTCTGCGGCTCCCTCAAGACCCTGGAGTTCCTGAGCTGGCTGGGCGTGGACGTGCCCCGCTGGCTGCAGAACTCCCTGCGCCACTCCTCCGATCCGCTGACCGAGTCCTATCGCCAGTGCGCCGCCATCGCCCGCGACCTGATCGACTTCTGCGAGGACCTGGGCATGCCGTACGGCTTCAACATCGAGAACGTCTCCATCCGCCGCACCGAGATCGAGGCGACGACGAATCTGGCCCGCGAGGTGGCCGATCTTCTCCGCCATCGCCGCTCAGCCTGGCAGGTCACTCCATGACGACCAGCCGATAAATCGCGCTTTCGCATGCGTTCATCGTTCCAGGAGCGCGGACGCGGGCCCCATGTCTTTTCGATTCTTTGACGTATCCGCGAAAGGCGCCGGCGCCTGTCACAAAATGCGAAGGACCGGACTCGGCGGTGCGCCTAGGACAGCTCGGCCAGCTCCGAGGGAGTCAGCCGCAGCGCGGCGGCCGCGACGTTCTGCTCCAGGTGAGCGACGTCGCCGGCCCCCGGAATCGCCAGCACGTGATCACCCTGATGAAGCGTCCACGCCAGCCGAACCTGCTGCTCAGTCACCCCACGCGCCACAGCGATCCGAGCGACCGCCGCACCCCTGCCACCAGCGCCGATCTCAGGCCCCGTCCCGTCCCCGCCCAAACGCCCGTCCCCACCCGAAGGCCCATCCCCGCCCGAAGGCCCAGCGCCGTTCAAACGCCCGGCCCCGGCATCGGCTCCCGCTTCCCGCCGCCCTCCCGCAATTGCGAAGAACGGAACAAAAGCAATCCCCCGCTGCCCGCAAACCCGCAGCAATTCGTCATCCGCCCGCAAATCCAGCGCATAACTGTTCTGCACACAGACAACCGGCGCGATCCCAATGCCGCGTAGCTTAAGGTGATCTTGTCGGGGTGCCTCTTTCGTGGCTGTGCGGCGTTGTGTGCTGTTCGTGGCGGTAGCACTGCTGGTAT